>CAUTJW010000003.1:0-259846 GCA_963539245.1 Rothia mucilaginosa | reverse complement strand
AGCCTCCTGTTTCTTGGACTTTATTTTTGGTGTCCAAGAAACGGGAGGCAGTTCAAAAATACTCGGGGGCTTCATCTTTATGCTCTTACAAAAGTGTTAGGAGGCGCGGCTTACCACCGGCAGCTGGGAGAGCAGCTCGTAGGAGCGCAGGCGGTCCTCGTGCTCCCACGCCTCGGTCATGACGATGAGCTCGTCAGCGCCCGTGCGCGCCACCAGATCCTCAATACGAGCCTGCGCGGTGGCGGGAGAGCCTACGATTGCTTCGGCGGTCATACGGTCAATGTGCATCTTCTCTGCGTCGGTCCAGATGGCGTCCATATCCTCCACGGGAGGTGCGAAAGACAGATTGCCGCGCACCACGCCCAGGAAATGCTGCTGCTGGCTCGTGTACAGGTAGCGTGCGCGCTCGTCGGTATCGGCGAGCATTGCGGTTGCACCCACCATGACGTAGGGCTGCTCCAGGTGCTCCGAGGGCTTGAAGTTTGCGCGGTAGGTGTCTACCGCCTCCTGCAGCATTGCGGGCGCAAAATGCGAAGCGAACGCGTAGGGCAGACCCAGCTGTGCGGCAAGCTGCGCACCGAACAGGGAAGAACCCAGAATGTACAGGGGCACCTTCGAGCCCTGGCCGGGAATGGCGTGCACGCGGTGCATGGGGGAGGGCTCGCCCAGGTAGCGCTGCAGTTGCTGCACCTCGGCGGGGAAGCTCATGGCGGCAGAATCGTCGCGGCGCAGAGCGGCGGCGGTCATCGGGTCGGTGCCGGGCGCACGGCCCACACCCAGGTCAATGCGGCCGGGGTGGAACGCGTTGAGGGTACCGAACTGCTCCGCCACCACGTAGGGTGCGTGGTTGGGGAGCATAATGCCGCCCGAACCCACGCGAATACGCTCGGTTGCGGCGGCAATCTCCGCCATGACCACGACAGTCGCCGAGGACAGCAGGGAGCCGGCATTGTGGTGCTCGGCGACCCAGAAGCGCTCGTAACCGTAAGATTCAGCCGCGCGGGCGGCATCGATGGTGTTGAGCATGGTCTGGTGCTGGCTCTGGTCGGGGCGGTGCGGCATCAGGTCGAGGACCGAAATTTTTACGCTGGTAGACATGGGTTTTCCTTCTGAAATAGATTGCGGGTACTCGTCCAGCCTACGCCTGCTTGGGCTGTACGGGTAGGGGTGCGCCGGGCGCCTTCGCTAGCAGGTAAATAATGCGAAGAAATACTGCGCGAGGGCCCTCTGAATCTTTGATGTGCCGTCCACTCTGTGCGCCCAAGCTGAACACTGTGCACAAGAGCGGTAGACTGAAACCATGAGCATTAACCCTGAGATTGTGGGCAGGGTCTACCCGTCCGAGAACACCTACGTTGTCGGCCGCGAAAAGATCCGCGAATTTGCCCGAGCAGTTCACGCAGAAAACCCCCTCCACCATGACGTTGAGGCAGCCCGCGCGGCAGGGTACGCAGATGTGATTGCCCCGCCGACCTTCGCTATCATCCTGGCGCAGGCAGCCGACGCGGCACTCATCAACGACGATTCCGCCGGTATTGATTTCTCCCGCGTGGTGCACGCCGACCAGCGCTTCACTCACCACCGCCCCATCGTTGCCGGTGATGAGCTGCGCACCGAAGTTCACGTGGACTCCGTGCGTGTGATGGGTGCCGGCGCAATGCTGACCACCCGCGAAGAAATCGTTGACGCGCAGGGCGAGCCGGTCACCACCTGCATTTCTTCCCTGCTGGTTCGTGCTGAGGAGGAGAACTAATGGTGCGTTTTGAAGATCTTGAAAAGGGCCAGGACATCGGTTCGCGTACCGTGGAGCTCTCCCGCGCTTCGCTGGTGCGTTACGCTGGCGCATCCGGCGACTTCAACCCGATTCACTGGAACGAGCGTTTCGCTCAGTCCGTGGGCCTGTCCGGCGTGATCGCTCACGGTATGCTGACCATGGGCACCGCCGTGCAGCTCGTGAGCGACTGGGTGGGCGATCCCGGCGCGATTGTGGACTACCAGACTCGATTCACCAAGCCCGTTCCCGTGGCGGATGCACCCGGCGGCGAAAACCCCGACACCCCCACGAACGCCCTGACCATCAGCGGTAAGGTGGGTGCCCTTAATGAGGAAGAGCGCACCGCCCGCATTGACCTGACCGTCACCGCTCGTGATGAGGAAGGCAAGGAGCAGAAGGTTCTGATGAAGAGCCAGGCTGTGGTGCGTCTTTCGGCATAGATTTTCTGTGTGTAGATAATGTGTGAAAGCCCTGGCGCTACCCGATGCGGTGGTGCCGGGGCTTTTGTGCGCTCGGCTGCGTGTGTGGCAGTGCGCTCGGATGCGTGCCCGGCTGCGGGGTGGTGGTGCTTCTTCTTTGTGGGAGGCGCACCGGAAAATGAAGGCAAAATCACCATAAGGTTTTCGTGACTTTAACGTGTGGTGGGTATTGACCCCGCACAACGACCGGTATTCTTAACCTATGACTGAAAAGCTGTTGAGCGAACTGACCACCGCCCAGGTAGGCGGCCCCGCTAAGACCTACGTCCGCGCCACCTCCGAAGCAGAAATTATCGAAGCAGTCTCCGCTGCAGACGCCGCAGGCGAACCTGTCCTCATTGTGGGCGGCGGCTCCAACCTGCTGGTTTCCGACGAAGGCTTCAACGGAACCGTCGTGCACATCGCCTCCGAAGGTGTAGAGGTTCTGCCCATCCCCGCATGCGGCGGCGCGAACGTGCGCGTGCAGGCAGGCACCATCTGGGACGACTTCGTGAAGCTCAGCATCGAGAATGAATGGGTCGGCCCCGCGGCTCTCTCCGGCATTCCCGGCACCGTGGGTGCAACCCCCGTGCAGAACGTCGGCGCGTACGGCGTTGAGGTGGGCGAGTTCATCGCCTCCGTACGCACCTGGGACCGCGAAAAGAACACTCAGAAGACCTTCGCGAGCGCAGACCTGCGCTTCGGCTACCGCGACTCGGTACTCAAGCGCGCAACCGTCAACGGCTCGCCCCGCTACGTGGTGCTGACCGTTGATTTCCAGTTCACCCTCGGTAGCCTGTCCTCCCCGATTCGTTACGCCGAGCTGGCGAAGAGCCTGGGCGTTGAGCCCGGTCAGCGCGCCGAATCCGCTCTGGTACGCCAGAAGGTGCTGGAGCTGCGTGGCTCCAAGGGCATGGTGCTCAACCCCGAGGACCGTGATACCTTCTCCACCGGTTCCTTCTTCACCAACCCGATTGTTCCGCGTTCTACCCTGGAGTCTCTGCCCGAGGGCGCCCCGAACTTCCCGGTGGTCGTGAAGACTTCCCCGTTCACCGCGGGTGTCGAGGACCCCGATCACGTGAAGCTCTCGGCTGCTTGGCTGATTCAGCACGCAGGCTTCGATAAGGGCTTCGGTCTGGAGGGTGAGTCCCGTGAGATCGCTCAGGGTCGTGCAAGCCTGTCGACCAAGCACACCCTGGCGATTACGAACCGCGGCGGCGCCTCCGCCGAGGATATCTTCGCGATTGCCCGCGCCGTGCGTGACGGCGTGCGCGAGCGTTTCGGTGTGACCCTGGTTCCCGAGCCTGTCGTGGTCAACGGCGAAATCTAGATTCTCAACTTCTCGCCTTTCGTAGCGTGAGGACGCATAGAATAAACACTTCAGAATAAACGCTTCGGGCGGTCTCTTCATTGGAGACCGCCCGAAGCATTGTATTGACCGTTGTATTGACCCGCTGAGCTAGTGGCGAGGCGAGGAGACGCGCGCCTGCCCCGGCAGGTACGGCCTGCGCTTGGGCGCTGTGCGCGTTGCTGCCAGGGGAGCGGCGGGTAGGTGCTCCATCAACACCTGAACCGCTAGGGGAAGCTTCTGTGGCGGGCTGGGAGCGTGGAAAATCGGCTTATGGCGCGTGGGTCGGTACGGGTAGTATTCCGCGTCCTCGCTGTGGGACCAGACAAGGTTGCCGAACTCGCCGGGAACGGGGGAGAGCACGTTGGCGTAGTAGGCGCGTGCCTGCAGGTCGGTGCGCTCGGAGGCGCCGGTAGATACGCTGCCGGGCACGCGGTCCTGCTCGATGATGAGGGCGCGGACCATGCCGCCTACGGTGCTGACCGCGTTCACGTGCAGGGCGAGCAGGTCCCCGTCCTTGTGGTCTACCTGTACCTGCCCGTCCGCGAGGATTCGGGTGTCCATCGTGATACTGCTGGCGATTCCTTCGCAGAGGGCGCGGATAAGCGCCATGCGTGCCGGGTAGAGGTCTGCGATGTCCCAGCCGATGAGGGCGGGTGCGGCGGAATTGCCTGCGTATTCCTCGCAGGATTCGTAGGAGGCGACGTCCACGTAGCCGCGGGCGATGGGCTCGCGGTCGTGAGGGCGGCCGTCGCGCAGCTCCCAGAAGCTGAGGGCGGTTGCGGTGAAGACAGCCTGGCCGTCGCGTACGGCGACGCTGAGCGTAAAGTCTTGCGGGTAGCCGTTTTTGGTGCGCGGGCGCAGGGTGATTGCGCGGGTGTATTCGTTGAATTCCTCGGGCCAGTCCAGGTAGTAGCTCATTTGTGCCCCGTCGCCACGGTACACGGTGAGTTCGCCCGGCAGCAGCATAGCTTCGGGCGCGCCGCCAGCGCGTTCTGCGGCGTAGTGTTCGCTCACGGGCCAGGGGCTGAACTCTGTGCGGTAGAGGTTGGAGAGGAAGGAATCGAGCATAGAACGTATCCTCTCATAGTTTGAGGTTGTGGTGCATGGTTAGAGGGCTTAAATGACAAATGAGCTGTCCCTTCTGACTGCTCGGAAAGAGCGTTCAGAAGGGACAGCTCATTGTGTAGGGTGGGCGGCTCGTTAGAGGGATTCGCCGCGGCGTTCAGGCAACAGGAACACGGTGGTTGCCGCTACCAGGAACGCGGTGGAAAAGAGCGTAAAGAGCAACGGGGTTCCACCGAATGCGACCAGCGGCGGCACAATAAGCGGTGCCGCGATGGAGGCGATACGACCGATACCGGCGGCGGCACCGGTGCCGGTTCCGCGCAGGTGGGTCGGGAAGATCTCCGGGCTCAGGGCGTAGAGGGCACCCCACGCACCCAGGTTGAAGAAGGAGAGCATGCAGCCGGCGAGGATAATGAATACCTCGGCGTGCGCCATACCGTAGCCGGCAGCCGCCAGCGCGGAGCCGAGCAGGAAGGTCGCCAGGGTTGCGCGTCGGCCCCACTTTTCGATGAGGTAAGCGGCGACCGCGTAGCCGGGCAGCTGAGCGAGGGTCATGATGAGCGTGAACGCGAAGGACTTCACGAGGCTGAAGCCCTGGGCATTCAGTAGCGCCGGAATCCAGATGAACGCGCCGTAGTAGGAGAGGTTGATGCAGAACCAGATGACGCACAGGGCGATGGTCTTGCGGCGCTGACCGGCAGCCCAGATCGAGTGGATCTTCGCGGATTCTGCGTTGTCGGTGCTTTCTGCCGCGCCGTGTGCGGAAGCGTCTTCGGTCTGCTTCTTGTCGGTTCGGGAGAAGAGCGCGGGGGATGCCTCGAAACGTTCAACGATCTGGCGTGCCTGATCGTGCTTGCCGACCGACTCCAGGAAGCGCACCGACTCCGGGGTTCCCATGCGGATCACGAGCGAGTAGATGGCGGGAATCAGACCGATGGCAAGTGCCCAGCGCCAGCCGTTCGCCTGCGGAACGATGAAGGTACCGATGAGAGCGGCGAGGATCCAGCCCAGAGCCCAGAACGCCTCCAGGGCGACCACGACGCGGCCACGAATAGCGCGCGGTGAGAACTCAGAAATCAGGGTGGATGCCACGGGAAGTTCCGCGCCCAGGCCCAGACCGACCAGGAAACGGAAGACGAGCAGTACGCCCAGGGAGGTTGCCAGGGCGGAGGCGCCGGTCGCCAGACCGTACACCAGCAGGGTGAGGGCGAAGATGTAGCGGCGGCCGAGCTTGTCGGCGAGTAGACCGCCGAAGGTTGCGCCGAGCGCCATGCCGACGAATCCGATGGAGCCGAGCCAGGAGGCTTCGGTGGGGCTGAGCTGCCATTCCTTGATGAGTGCTGCCATGACGAAGGAGATGAGGCCGACGTCCATGGCGTCTAGAGCCCAGCCGAGACCCGAGATGCCCAGGAGCTTGCCGTGGGCGCGGGTGAAGGGCAGGTTTTCGAGGCGTTCGTTGAGAGTCGGTGCGGCATTGCGTTCAGCAGCGGGTGCAGAGGTGCCAGCGGGCGCAGCAGCGTTGGTGCGGAGTGAGTCCGTCGATGCGGGACGTGAGGAGGACACGGTGGTGGGTCGCTTCCTTAGTGTTTAGGCGTAGTGCCGGGTGAATTGGTCCTTTACAGTGTATAAAGGTACTTTCGACTTGAACACCATTGAAACGAAAAAATTTTAAAGATGACGGAAAAATCTCATCATGAAGAAATCTTTCACAGCCGCAACCCAGCTGTGAATGCTATTCTCTAACCACCGCCGCCCGGTGAAACTCACCTACGGCACGTTTGGAAGGACCACCCCTGAAAACCATTGAAGATGAAGTCAAAGAAAGCGAGACCAGCCGCTTTCACCGCTGGCTCGAAGCCCGCAAGGAGCGCATGCACGCGCATCCGGTCATGCGTCATCTCTACAAGCCCCTCGTCATCGGCGTGGGCGCCTTCTGCTTTATCGCCGGACTGATTATGCTCGTCACCCCCGGCCCCGGCTGGCTGTTCATCTTTATCGGCCTGGGCATTTGGGGTACCGAATTCACCTGGGCACGCCGCGCCAATATTTTCATGAAGCACGTGGTGCTCACCGCCTGGTACCGCTACCGCGCCTGGCGACAGCAACGCAAGGAACGCAAAGCTGCACGCAAAGCAGAACGTAAGGCGGCCGCCGCAAACCAGCGCTAACCCGGATTTCACCAACCCAGCTTGCGCTCATCTAGCTCGCGCTCACCCGGTCCGCGCAAGATATACGCAGACACAAAAGCCCTCGCTCCCATCCGACAAGAATGGTAGCGAGGGTTTTTGTTATAGCTTGTCAGTGAGCTTTAGAGCTTGCCAATAGCAATCTGCAGCATGCGGCGAATCGGCTCAGCAGCACCCCAGAGCAGCTGGTCACCCACGGTGAACGCGCTAATGTACTCGGGGCCCATCGCGAGCTTACGCACGCGACCAACCGGAATCTCCAGAGAACCGGAAGCAGCCACGGGGGTCAGCTGCTCCATGGAAGCCTCACGCTCGTTCGGCACGAAGCGAACCCAGGGGTTGTCCTCAGCGATGATGCGCTCAATCTCCTCGAGCGGCAGGTCCTTCTTGAGCTTGATGGTCAGCGCCTGAGAGTGCGAGCGCATCGCAGCGATACGGACGCACAGGCCGTCCATGGTAATCTTCTCGTCCTCGGAGCGACCCAGGATCTTGTTGGTCTCAACCTCAGCCTTCCACTCCTCACGGGACTGGCCGTTACCCAGATCCGAGTCAATCCAGGGAATCAGGGAGCCGGCGAGCGGCACACCGAACTGGGAGGAATCCAGCTCACCGGAGCGCTGCTTAGCGAGGATCTTGCGGTCGATATCCAGGATTGCGGATGCGGGGTCGTTCAGCTCCTCGGAGACCTCGTTGCCCAGGTCGCGGAACTGCGCGAGCACCTCGCGCATGTGGCGGGCACCGCCGCCGGACGCTGCCTGGTAAGTCATGGAGGTTGCCCACTCGACCAGGCCGTTCTTGAAGAGGCCGCCCAGACCCATCAGCAGGCAGGAGACGGTGCAGTTACCGCCGACGAAGTCCTTCACACCGGATGCCAGGCCGCGGTCGATGACGTCGCGGTTGATGGGGTCCAGCACGATGATGGAGTCATCGTTCATGCGCAGGGTAGATGCGGCGTCAATCCACAGGCCGTCCCAGCCAGCCGCACGCAGCTTCGGGTGCACAGCCTCGGTGTAGCCACCGCCCTGAGCGGTCACAATAATCGAGTGCTTACGCAGCTCGTCAATGTCGTATGCGTCCTTCAGCTCGGACGGCTCAATCACGCCGTCGAAGGTGGGCGCTGCGCCACCAACATTAGAGGTAGTGAAGAAGACGGGGGTAATGCCCTCGAAGTCGCTTTCCTCAACCATGCGCTTCATGAGGACGGAGCCCACCATGCCGCGCCAGCCAACAAAACCTACAGAGTCACCGGGATTAAAGTTCATGGTTCCCAGTGTACTCTCAGGTTGGCGGGTGCGGACTAACACCGTACAAAAAATTTGATATTCGGAACGGCCCGGTACCGGCACGTGTGCGAGAGCTACAGATGCTCCAGGCGCTGGAACGAGAAGTACATGGGATTCTTCGTACCCGACTCATCGAGCAGGTAGCCCTTCTCGCTCTTCTCCCAGGCACTCTCGGAGGTAACCCGCCAGCACCCGTTCGGGGAGCTGCCCCCGCAGTTACCCGCAGAATCTGCAAGCTGCAGTTCGGGCGCTCGCGTATCGCCGGTGATCTCGTTACCTTCCTGGCAGTAGAAGAGGGTACGCTCCACCGTCTCTACCCGACCAAAGGCGGGCAGGTCGGTGCGGGAGAGAGCCTCCGCGTACACGGAGCCGCCACCAATAATCCAGGTGTCAACCGCGGTGGTATCTGCGGGGGTATCTTCAACCGGCGCGCCCGCGGCGTCACGAGCCGCGTACAGCGCCGCATCCAGCGAAGGAACCCACAGCGCACCATCGCGTTCTTCCGCCTCGGTGACCGAACGGCTAATCACAATATTCGTACGGCCCGGTAGTGGGCGAAAACGCGGCGGGACCGACTCCCAGGTGCGGCGACCCATAATCACCGGAGCACCCAGCGTCACCTTCTTGAAATGCGCCAAATCCTCCGGAGCGTACCAGGGCATATCCCCGTTACGACCAATGATGCCGGCATCAGTTTGAGTCCAAATAGCGCCCAGACGATACATTATGCCTCCTTACAACCTGCAGCTAGACCGCAATCGGCGCGGCAATACCGGGGTGGTGTTTATAATCCACCAGCTCAAAGTCTTCATACTCGTAATCGAAAATAGAAGGCTTCTTGGTCTTAATAACCAGCTTCGGGTAGGGGTACGGTTCGCGTGGCGGGTAGGGGTTACCCTCCGGGTCGGTGCCGTAGCCCAGCTGCTTCTTCACCTGCTCCAGGTGGTTCGAGTAGATGTGGCAGTCACCGCCGGTCCACACAAACTCGCCCGGCTCCATGCCCACCTCCTGCGCAATCAGGTAGGTCAGCAACGCGTACGAGGCGATGTTGAAGGGCACGCCCAGGAACATGTCCGCGCTACGCTGGTACAGCTGGCAGGACAGCTCCTTCACCCCATCGGCATGCTCGTGCACGTAGAACTGGAAGAGTGCGTGGCAGGGCGGAAGCGCCATGTTGTCCACCTCGGCAGGGTTCCACGCCGAAACAATATGACGGCGAGAGCTCGGGTTATTCTTCAACGAATCGATAACCTTCGCAATCTGGTCAATCGTGCCGCCGTCGGGGGTCGGCCAAGAACGCCACTGCACGCCGTACACAGGGCCCAAATCGCCGTTCTCATCAGCCCACTCATCCCAAATGGTCACGCCGCGCTCCTGCAACCAGCGCACATTCGAGGAACCGCGCAAGAACCACAGCAGCTCAATGGCAACGGACTTGAAGTGCACGCGCTTGGTGGTAATCAGCGGGAACGACTCACGCAGGTCAAAACGCATCTGACGGCCAAACACGCCGAAGGTGCCGGTGCCGGTACGGTCGGAACGCTGCGCATCCGCCGCGATGGCGTCCTTGTTCTCCTCGAGGATTTCGCGCAGAAGATCTTCATAGGGAGTGGGGATTGCGTGAGTCATAAGAAAAACCTTGAATCCTGTCAGTAGACGTGAGAGACGGCAAAGAATCAACCGCCCCTCTATTGTAAAACCCTCGAACGGGCGCAGGTAGAGCAAACGCGCTGAGCATAAAGCCCAGCGCGCTCGCCGTTAGAAGATCAAAGTATATGGGTGCTAGTCCAGAGCAGCGCGTACACGCTCCACCGAGACAATACGCGGGTCATCGCCCTCAGTCACCTGCAGAACCAGGGCATCGCCGGGCTCCAGGTACGGGTCCTCGGTCGGAAGAACCTCCGCGGAATCCTCAAACAGGTACTCACGCAGAACATCCATCACCCGAGGCAGCACCGGGCGGTGCGTGCATAGCAGCGAGGAAGAATCCTTATCGAACAGGGACGCCACGGTACGGGCAACACGCGCCGGGTGACGCTGAGCGCCCGCCTCAGACAGGGACTTCTTCTCCTTCACCGACACACCATAATCCACCGAGTACGGGGTCACAGTCTGAACGCAACGCAACCACGGGGAAGAAATAATGCGGCTCGGAGCCCACGCCGCAAAGAGACGGCTAGAAGCCAGCGCCTGACGCTTGCCGGTCGCCGCGAGCGGACGGTCATCCTCAGCAGCAGCCCAGTTCGAACGCGGCTTAGCCTTCGCGTGGCGGGCAATGAGAATCGGGCGGGTGCGCAGCGCATCCGCCTCAGCCAGGGCTTCCAGAGATTCCAGAGGCGCCAGGTCATCATGATTGGTCAGCAGAGCGCGGGCCGCGTCAGTGGTGACCCAGCGCAGCTCATCCACTTCACCCTCATCAGCCAGGGCGCGGGCACCATCGGGCAGCTCAGCAGCCCAGTAGAAGACATCCTTCGGGCGGCCACCCACCGGGTAAGACGTCACCGCCAGGGGCACGCCCAAAACAACCTGCAGGCCGACCTCTTCGCGAATCTCGCGAATAGCGGTCTCTGCCAGGGACTCGCCCGGATCCTGCTTGCCCTTAGGCCAGGACCAGTCATCGTAGCGGGGGCGGTGAATAATCAGAACCTCAAGCGCACCATCGCGCATGCGCCAAATCAGTGCGCCAGAAGCAACAATATCCGCAGTGTTTGTGGGGGCGCGGTCAATGCTGTTGACCGCATCAAAACGTCGTGCCGAGTAGTAGATGGAGGGGGAATCCAGCGGTGCCATATCTCTCTCTGATCCTCTTCGCTAGGCTGCGCACAATGCCAACGGGCACCATGCTCCGCGTCTAATTGTAGGGGAGAGAACGGTCAAGTTGTAATCTCAACGTAACCTGTTGTTCACTTTTGCGCTAAGTGCACTAGTCCACCGCACGTTTTTGCACGACACGCGGAAAACCCCGCCTGCCCCACGCCATAAAGCGCGGAAACAGACGGGGTTCACCACCAGAAATCACCGGTAGATCAGCGGCAAATTCTTAGACCTTATCCACCACGTTCTTACGAGAACGCGAGCTCAGGTAGTACGACTGCACATCCTGCAGCGGGTTGCCCTGATCATCGGTGTCGTGGCGGGTCCAGTTACCCTCAGAATCCAGGTGCCAAGTACGCGAAGAATCACTCATGTAGATGGTGAACATGTCACGCAGGTACTTCACGTGGCGCGGATCCTTCACCGGTACCAGAGCCTCAATGCGGCGGTCCAGGTTGCGGTGCATCATATCGGCAGAGCCAATGTAGACAATCGGGTCGCCACCGTTCTCAAACGCAAACACGCGCGAGTGCTCCAAGAAGCGGCCCAGCACCGAACGGACGCGAATATTCTCGCTCAGACCCTTAACGCCCGGGCGCAGCGCGCAAATACCGCGAACCACCACATCCACCGGCACACCAGCCTGCGAAGCACGGTACAGCGAATCGATGATGGCCTCATCCACCATGGAGTTGCACTTAATCTGAATCTTCGCCGGACGGCCCGCCTTGTGGTTCTCAATCTCCTGATCGATGCACTCAATCAGGCCGCTACGCAGAGTACGCGGCGCCACCAGCAGCGACTGGTAGTTGGTCTTCGGCGCGTAACCGGACAGCTGGTTGAACAGACGGGAGACATCCTCACAAATCTGCTCATCACAGGTGATAATGCCCAAATCCTCGTAGAAGCGGGCGGTCGACGGGTGGTAGTTACCGGTACCAATGTGCGCGTAACGACGCAGGTGGTTACCCTCGCGGCGCACCACCAGAGACAGCTTGCAGTGAGTCTTCAAACCCACGATGCCGTACACCACGTGCACGCCCGCGCGCTCCAGCTTACGAGCCCAGGAGATGTTGGCTTCCTCATCAAAGCGAGCCTTAATCTCCACCAGCGCCACAACCTGCTTGCCAGCCTCCGCCGCCTCAATCAGCGCATCCACGATGGGGGAGTCGCCACTGGTGCGGTACAGGGTCTGCTTAATCGCCTGAACACGCGGGTCGGCGGCAGCCTGAGCCAGGAACGCCTGCACACTGGTCGCGAAGGAATCGTACGGGTGGTGCAGCAACACGTCGTGGTCGCGGGCGGCAGCGAACACGTCCGCAGCCTTCGCAGTCTCGGTGGCGTTGAGCCAACGGGAAGTGTGCGCAATGTGCTTGGGGTAGTGCAGAGCCGGGCGGTTCGCACGAACAATCGCACTCATGCCGCGCAGATCCAGCGGAGCCGGTAGGCGGTACACCTCAGACTCGTTGATGTTCAGCTCAGAAATCAGCAGATCCAGGATGGTCGGGTTGATGGTGTCCTCAACCTCCAGGCGGACGGGCGGACCGAAACGACGGCGCAGAAGCTCCTTCTCCAGAGCCTTCAGCAGGTTCTCGGCGTCGTCCTCTTCCACCTCGAGGTCCTCGTTACGGGTCACGCGGAAGACGTGGTGCTCCACAACCTCCATGCCCGGGAAGAGGGTATCCAGGTGCTCAGCAATGATGTCTTCGAGCGCAATGTAGCGGCTCTCGCGGCCCGCAGTGTTGGCGGCGCGGGAACCATCCACAGAGACCATACGGTCCAGCTGATCGGGTACCTTCACACGAGCAAACAGCTCCTTGCCGGTCTGCGGGTTACGCACCAGCACCGCAAGGTTCAGCGACAGACCCGAAATGTACGGGAAGGGGTGCGCCGGATCGACCGCCAGCGGGGTCAGAATCGGGAAGATGTCCTGCATGAACTCCTGACGCAGACGCTGCTTAGCGTCCGTGTCCAGGTCGTTCCAACCCACGATACGGATGTTCTGCTCCTCCAGAGCCGGCAGCACCTGGTTGTGGAACACATCGGCGTGACGAGCCTGCAGCTGGTGAGCGCGCTCAGCGATCTCTTCCATCTGCTCCTCGGGGCTCAGACCGGCAGCCGAAGGAACCGCCAGACCGGTCGCAATGCGACGCTTCAGACCCGCCACACGCACCATGAAGAACTCGTCCAGGTTAGAGGCCACAATCGCCAGGAAGTTCAGACGCTCCAGCAGGAACAGGTTCGGGTCCTCCGCGAGCTCCAGCACGCGGGTGTTGAAGTCCAGCCAGCTGCTCTCACGGTCAAAGAAACGCTCCGGACCGAACTCCTCTTCAAGGCTGAAGTAGGAGCGCTTTTCGCCCTTCTCAATGCGGTCACCGCGAGATTCGGCGCGCTCAATCTTCGAAATATCGTGGCCAATGTGAATGACACCGGTCATGGGCGCAGGCTCAGACGGCTTGGGCTTAGGCGCCTTATTCAGGCCATTGGGGGCGGGTACCATACTGTACTTGCCTTTCTAATCGGGGATAAGTCGTGAAGAAGCACGCCGGAGACGGCGTACAGAAAACTAGGCGGCAGGCTCATCCTGCTGCGCGGGAGCGTACATGCGGTCAACCGTCGCCACGCCAAAGCCCAAGGACGTGTAGAGGGCGTAGGCAGCGTCATTATCTGCGTCCACGTACAGGTCAATGGCGCGCAGCGGCTCGCCGTTCTCATCCTCAGCGCATGCCAGGTATGCCAGCGCGCGCAGGGTGAGGGTGCGACCCAAGCCGCCTCCCTGAGCCTGCGGGCTCACACCCACCACATAAATCTCGCCGGAGGGGGACAGCTCGCCCTGCTCCTGACCGGTCGGGATCTTCGTCCAAGTGAACGCCGCAATGGCGGAGTCATCATCCACCTCGGAGGCGATGAAGAAACCCTCGGGACGGAACCAGGGGGAGCCGGTGCGCTCGCGCAAATCGGCAAGGGTGAGCTTGCCCTGCTCCGGGTGGTGTGCAAAAGCAGCGGCGTTCACGCGCAGCCAGGGGAATTCGTCCGCGCCGGTGAAGGTACGCATCCGCAGGTTTTCCGGCAGGGTGCGCGCATCGGAGCGTTCCACGAGCTCTTCGCGGGTCTGTGCGTCCAGGGGCAGAACCATCTTGTACAGCACACGTACCGGCTCGAAACCGTGCAGGGTCGCGAACGCGTGGGCGGGGCTTTCAATGCCGGTGTCGGTGGCGCTGCCGTGAACCCAGAGGCGGTATCGTACGGCGTCTTCACCCAGCTGACGGACGGCGTGGTCGAAGAATGCGCTGCCTGCGCCTTGTCCGCGGTATTCGGGGGCGACGGCTGCCTCAATCACGCCGGTGTCTTCGTCGTTGGCGGGGGTGAGCGCCACAAACACGGCGGCGAGGGTGCCGTTATCCTCGGCGACAAAGAAACGCGGAGGGGTCAGGGTGCTTTCACGCAATGCCTTGCTCAGCTCGATGCGGGTCTGCTCAGAGAACGCCGAGACGCCGTCATGGCGGGCAACCTTCTGAGCGAAGGAATCGAAGCGTTCCAGCAGCTCTTCGGTGAGCTGCGGTTCCGCGTAAACAAGGGAGCTTTCAGCGGGCAGGGTGGAGGAATCGGGTGTCTGGTTGTGTACCATCATCGCCTTCTTTCGTAGCCTTCTGATTCAACTCTACCGGGGATAGTTGCTCTTTGGAGAGTTTGTTCTCCGTCCTGGGCGAATATGACAAGAACCGGAACATTTACGCATTCTGGTACTCGGCGCGGCACCGGGGCAACTCGCCGAGTGGGTACACCAAATGAGGGGTTGGTGCCGCGGAATTTAGCGGGTGCTATTGAAGGAATAACCCACGTTACGCACGGTCGAAATCATCTGCTCGTATTCGGTGCCGAGCTTGGAACGCAGACGACGCACGTGCACGTCCACGGTGCGGGTGCCGCCGTAGTAGGAGTCGTAACCCCACACTTCGGAGAGCAATTGGGCGCGGGAGAACACCCGTCCGGGGTGCTGAGCCATGAACTTGAGCAGTTCAAACTCTTTGAAGGTCAGGTTCAGTGCGGTACCGGAAAGGTGCGCGGAGTACGCCTGGGTGTCAATAACGAGGTTGCCCGCGCGCACGATGCGCTCTTCGGTGTTCTCTTCTTCTGCACCGGCGTCGCTCTTGATGGCGAGGCGCAGGCGCGCATCCATTTCGGAGGGGGAGGCCTGGTCAGAAACAATATCGTCAACCTGCCAGGAGGCTGCAACCGCCGCCATACCGCCTTCGTTCAGGAGCGCGATGAGCGGCAACTGTACGCCGGCGGCGCGCAACAGCTGGGCGCATTGGCGTGCCTGTACGAGTGCGGTGCGGGCGTCGACCATGAGCAGGTCGAAAGCCTCGGATTCGAGTGCGGTGTGGGTGGTGTCGAGCGGGAAGACGTGTACCTTGTGGCTGAGTAGACTCAGCGAGGGGATCATATCCTGCGCGGCGGTATCGCTCATGAGCGCAATACGGTACACATCCTCTCCTTTCCCGCGTATTTCCCGTGCATTTCCCGTGTAAAACTTTTGGGCTCTTTCTAGTGTACTCGCCCGCCTGTGGCACAGCTGTGGGGGCCATCGCAGAGTGGGTGCGAATATCGTATTCCGGACTGCGCATACAGCCTTTTCGGCCGGTGACCGCGGGGTTTTGGCATGCTGGCGCGGAACCGGGACTTTGCCCGGCACTAGGCGGGTTGTGCATACGGGAGCCGGCTTTGGTGTCCACTATGTTTCTGCCGCTGATTCTGCGCCCTTTTCTGCACCTTTTCGGGGTGGGTCTGTGGTAGGTTTAAGGCATGGAAAACAATCTTATGGCTCTTGAAGCTCTCTTCATGTCGCTGATGGCTATTATCTCTGTGTGCATCGGTATCGGTGCATTCGCAGTGTTGCGTGGCCTCTTCAGCGGTCAGAAGTAATCTTCCCGCACAGAGCAGAAGCATCGCCCACACAGGGCTTTAGGCGGTTGCCTCATACGGTTCGTACCGCCTCGCCAATGACGGCGTGAACCCCCACCCGGTCCCCTCCGGTTGGGGGTTTTCTTTATGCCGCCCACCGCACCGGTCACTCTGCAGGCGGCGACGCTACCCCGTGCCGTGGACAAACGTGCCGTGGGCGAACGAACAGGGCACTGTTTTACCCACGGGTACTAGAATAGAAGGTATGGCTATTGAAATCCCTACCAACCTAACCCCTGAACTTGTTCCCTTCGCATGGCTGCTTGGCACCTGGGAAGGTACCGGAACCATGTGGTACGAAGGCCAGGAAAACACCCCCTTCGGCCAGATCATTACTTTTGAGCAGGACGGTCTGCCCTTCATCGAATACCGCGCTGAGTCTTTCCTGCTCGATGACGAAGGTCAGAAGCTGCGCCCCATCACCGTTGAAACTGGTTTCTGGCAGATTGACCGCCCCCTGACCGACGCCGACGGTGGCTTCGGTATTGTCCCCAAGGATGTTGTACCCGCCTTCCCCGACGCCGAGAGCGTTGAAACCCTGCGCAACGAGGACGACGGCTTCTCCCTGCTGGCGACCATCGCGCACCCCGGCGGCATTAGCGAAAACTACGTGGGCATGGTCAAGGGCCCGGTCATTCGCATGCAGACCGGCAACCTGCTGCGCGACGACATCTCCCACGACTACGCGGGCTCCGTGCGCCTGTGGGGCCTGGTCAACGGCAACCTCATGTGGGACTGGGAGGTCGCGGACGCCGAGGGTAAGCTGCACAAGCACGCTTCCGCTGAGCTGCGTAAGACCTCGTCGATGACCGGCGATTCCCTGGGCACCTCGATGTTCGGTTCCCTGGATGGCGAAGAGCCCACCGGTGAGCCCGGCTCCGAGCCCACCGCCTAATAACTAACGTGAGTCTGCCCCGTTGGTCGGCGGGGCAGACTCTTTGCGTGAAAGGTGCACCTTCCGTGACTGAATCTTCGCTTGAAGCGCCTCAGACTGAGGTACCCCAGCCCGATGCTGCCCGCCCGGTAAGCCCCCTGCTGAGCCTGCACGGTGCTTTTGCCGCCTCCGGGCTGGATGCCGGCGTCGCCGCGCACTACGGCAACCCCATGCTGGAGCAGCGCGCCCTCAGCTTTGACCGCTCCGCAGAAGCAGGCGAACCGCTGGTGCTGGTGGATCGCTCCTCCCTGGGCGTGGTGCGTGTTGAGGGGCCGGACCGCCAGAATTGGCTGACCTCCATCGCCTCGCAGATTCTGACCGGTATGACCGCGGGGGAGAGTCGAGAGTTCCTGCTTCTTTCCCCTCAGGGCCGCGTGGAGTACGCACCCGCCGCTATCGAAGATGGCGAGGCACTCTGGCTGATTGTGGAGGGCAACCAGGCTCAGCCGCTGACCGATTACCTGAACCGTATGAAGTTCATGATGCGCGTTGAGGTGCAGAACCTCAGCGACGAATACGCCGTGCTGGAGAGCGCCCGCAACCCGATCCTGCAGGACGGTTCGGTGCATCCGGCGCTCGCTGAGGCTCAACCGCTGGTCTGGGAGGATCCTTGGCACACTCCGGCACCGGGTAGCTACCGTTACGATGAGGCGGGCGATAACCACCCGGGTGCGGACTACAAGCGTTTCTTGAGCATTGTGCCGCGCTCTGTTCTGCCCTCCCTGGCTGACTCCGAGGACGTTCGCTGGGCAGGTCTGTGGGCTGCGGAGGCTCTGCGTATTGAGGCGTGGCGCCCGCGCTACGGCACTGAGGCGGACGATAAGACGATCCCCCAGGAGCTGGATTACACCCGTACGGCGGTGCATTTCGATAAGGGCTGCTACAAGGGGCAGGAGACGGTGGCCCGCGTGCATAACCTGGGTCGCCCACCGCGCCGCCTGGTGTTCTTGGATATTGATGGTTCTGAGCACACCCTGCCGGCGGCAGGTAGCGAGCTGTTCGTGGAGGGCAAGTCCCGCCCGGTCGGTCGCATTACCTCGGTGGCGTTGCATCATGAGGCGGGCCCGATTGCATTGGCTGTGATCAAGCGCGGCGTTGACCCGCAGGCGCCTTTGCGTGCGGTCGATGGCGGAGACTTCCTGCCCGATGGATCGCCAGCGCCGGCGACCGAGTACGCGGTGGCTCAGACAACGGTGGTTTCGCCGGAATCCGGTGAAGTGGCGCGTCGTTCTTTGGCGGGTCAGGACTTCTTGAAGCGCTAGAGCATCTGACTAGGTAATAGCATCTGACTACCTGCATAAAACCGCGGAGGCGGACACTCGTTGCGAGTGCTCGCCTCCGCGGTTTTAGTATGTGCGCCCAGCTAATGTGCTGAGGCTGTCTCATGTGCTGAGGCTGTGGGGTTTAGCGGCCGAAGAGGACGGCTGCTTCTTCCCAGCGTTCCTGAGGTACGGACTTCAGACCGTCCAGTGCCTCTTCGAGGGGTACGTACTTGATTTCGGTACCCTGAACGGAGACCATCTTGCCCCACTGCTTCTGAGCGACCATGTCGACTGCGCCCATGCCCAGGCGGGTTGCGAGCACGCGGTCGTAGCCGGTGGGTGCGCCACCGCGCTGGATGTGGCCCAGGATGGTGTTGCGGGTTTCGACGCCGGTCATCTTCTCGATTTCCTGGGTGATGTACTCACCGATACCACCGAGGCGGGGACGACCGTCCTTCTCGGTACCCTTGTTTGCCATGACGTCGTCGAAGCCTTCGGGGATGAAGCCTTCAGCAACAACAACCAGGGGAGAGCGGCCGCGGTCGTGTACTTCCTTGACCCAGTTTGCAACCTGCTCCATGGAGACCTTGACCTCGGGGATCAGGATTGCGTGTGCGCCTGCTGCCATGCCGGAGTGCAGTGCAATCCAGCCGACGTGGCGGCCCATGACCTCGGCGACCATGCAACGGTGGTGCGATTCGCCGGTGGTGCGGATGCGGTCCATTGCCTCGGTTGCGATGGACACTGCGGTGTCGAAGCCGAAGGTGTAGTCGGTTGCGCGCAGGTCGTTGTCAATGGTCTTGGGGACACCGATGACGGGCAGGCCTGCGTCTGCCAGACGCTTTGCGCCTGCGAGGGTGCCTTCACCGCCGATAGCGACGATTGCGTCGATGCCGTGGCGTTCCATCATGATTTCGATGTTTTCGGGGCCACCGTTGGGGCCGTCGAAGGGGTTGGTGCGGGAGGTACCGATGATGGTACCGCCCTGGGATGCCAGGCCGCGGACCTTCTGGCGGGGCAGGTCCATGTAGTCGCCTTCAACGACGCCGCGCCAGCCATCACGGAAGCCGACGAACTCGTAGCCGTACTTCTTGACGCCGTTGAGGACAGCGCCGCGGATAACAGCGTTCAGGCCGGGGCAGTCGCCGCCGGAAGTAAGTAGACCGATCTTCATGGTTGGCTCCTAATGTCTGCGCGTTTTAGGTGTTGTGCGCGCGTGTATATAACTATGACCTCCACAAATTCGGCGCGCGGATGTGCACCGGTCGGGAGGTCGTTCTCTTGGTCTCTATTTTAGCGATGTTTGGGTTGTGTGGGTAGTGGTGGAAAGCCGTGGGAACGCCCGTTTTGGTGCTGAAAAGTTCAGGTTTTTGGTACCTGTATGTTTGGGTTTGAAACACAAATAGCCGCCCTTTCCCACCTATGGCACCGAAGAGACGAATGAGGCTTCCTCGCATCTGTAAAGATGCGGGAAGCCTCATTCGTTTTAAAAATATTTTTAAATATTTGTGGGATTCTCGGTTTCTAGGGCAAAAAACGGTCAATAGTCCTGTGATTGATCGTTTTGTGCCGGTTCATCCCACGTCTGAACCGCCGTCCCTACCGAACCGCAGCCTCCATCGAGGTGAGTTGCACGGTTCAGTGAGCGGGGTCAGGGGTAAGGAACTAGTCGCGTGCCTGACCGAGGAACTTCTGCAGACGTGCCAGGCCCTCCGCCAGGTCCTCGTCGCTCAGGGCGTAGGAGAGGCGCAGGTAGCCGCTGGGGCCGAATGCCTCACCGGGAACCACGGCGACCTCAGCCTTTTCGAGGATGAGCTCAGCCAGTTCTGCACTGGTCTGCGGGCGTACGCCTGCGATTTCCTTGCCGAGCAGTTCGCGTACATCCGGGTAGGCGTAGAACGCGCCGGTGGGTACGGGGCAGTGAACGCCTTCAATAGCGTTCAGGCCCTCCACAATGGCGCGGCGGCGGCGATCGAAGGCGGCGTGCATGATTTCCACGTCATCCTGCGGGCCAGTCAGTGCTTCAAGGGCGGCACGCTGGGCGATGTTGTTGACGTTGGAGGTCATGTGGGACTGCAGGTTGGAGGCTGCGGCGATAACGTCGCGCGGGCCAATCATCCAGCCCACACGCCAACCGGTCATGGCGTAGGTCTTTGCCACGCCGTTGAGAATGACGCACAAATCAGCGAGCTCGGGTACTGCCTTCAGGATGGAGACTGCCTTAACACCGTCATAGGTGAGGTGTTCGTAAATCTCGTCGGTCAGAACGAAAATACCCTTGGACAGTGCCCATTCGCCGATGGCGCGGGTTTCCTCTTCGGTGTAGACGGCACCGGTCGGGTTGGAGGGGGAGACGAAGATAAGTGCCTTGGTGGCGGGGGTGTATGCGGCTTCGAGCTGCTCGACGGTGACCTTGTAGTGCTGGTCGCTACCGGCGAACACCTCGATGGGGTTGCCGCCTGCCAGGCGGATGCACTCGGGGTAGGTGGTCCAGTAGGGTGCGGGCAGTAGGACATCGTCGCCTTCGTCGATGACGGTTGCGAAGGCCTGGTAGACGGCCTGCTTGCCACCGTTGGTGACGATAACCTGGGAGGGGTCAATCTCTACGCCGGAGTCGCGCAGGGTCTTTTCAGCGATGGCCTTCTTCAGTTCGGGAAGACCGGAAGCGGGGGAGTAGCGGAAGTTCTTGGGGTCGTTGAGCGCTTCGCGTGCTGCGTCAACAATGTGCGCGGGGGTGGGGAAGTCCGGTTCGCCTGCGCCGAAACCGATGACGGGGCGTCCCTGAGCCTTGAGTGCTTTTGCCTTTGCGTCGACGGCAAGGGTTGCGGAGGGTGCGATGGCACCGATGCGGCTTGAAATACGCGCCATGGGGCTCTCTTCTCTTTCTTCTTGTGCGCTGCCGGCGTGAAGTCGACAAGGAAATAGGTGATGGGAATACGCGTGGGGGACCAATTCGCGCGTGATGGGCGCGGGTGTGAGCGGCGTTCCTTAGTAATAGGATACGGGTCACTAGTGGTGATGCGGAACCCTTCGTCAAGGTATCTCAAGAGGTTTTTCGAAAAAATATTACATTCTGAAGTTGCATCGGCCCCGAAAGATGGTTTACAGTTAGTTCTGCACCCGTAAGGGTGTAATTGTTTGCCCCTCTAAAGCCACGGCTTAGGAGGCAATGGAGGAGCAAGCGAGTGAGAAGCAACTCTCACACCTGAAGTGAAAACTTCAAAGGGTGGTGGCTCAATTGGTAGAGCAGCGGTCTCCAAAACCGCAGGTTGCAGGTTCGAGTCCTGTCCGCCCTGCTTTTATTGCCTCAATAACATCTTCGTACGCCCGTTCCCCGGGCGTACTTTTTTAGACTCAGAAAGGGGCAGAAGAAATGGCATCATCTGCTACCGCCGAGAAGGCTGTTCAGCCCGGCGCATCGTCGAAGAGCGATAAGAAGCTCGGTTTCTTCGGCCGTATTTTTGCATTCCTCCGTGAAGTTATTGCGGAGTTGAAGAAGGTTACTACTCCCACCGGGCGCGAACTGGTTGGTTACTTCTTCGGAGTTCTGTTCTTTGTCGTGGTGATGCTCCTGCTTATTTCTGGTCTGGATTATCTTTTCGGCCAGGGAGCATTCTGGATTTTCGGTAACGGAACGATCAAGCGTAACTAGTACTGGCTGCATCCTGATCTGGGGTGCCCCATCAGTGATTTCCCTCAGCGTATTGGCGAGTGGGAGTCCCCTCTAGATGATTAACGATAGAAAGTAGGAGCGACGTGTCCGAGCAGGAACTGGTATCCGAGATTGAAGAGGTCGAGGTAGCCGCTGCTGAGGCTACTGAGGAGTCTGCGGCTATTGAGCAGCAGGCTGAGGAAGCTACCGAGGCTGTCGAGGTGGCTGAGGCAGCTGCTGAGGCGGCTGAGGAAGTCGACGCTCTGGAAGAATTCAAGTCCAAGCTGCGCCGTCAGGCGGGCGACTGGTACGTGGTGCACACCTACTCCGGTTACGAGAACAAGGTGAAGACCGGTATCGAGACCCGTATCCAGAACCTGGAAGCTGAAGATGAAATCTTCGAGGTTCAGGTTCCCATGGAGACCGTGGTTGAGTTCAAGAACACCGTGAAGAAGACCATCCGCCGCGTGCGCGTTCCCGGTTACGTTCTGGTGCGTATGGAACTGACCGACCACTCGTGGGGCGTTGTCCGCCACACCCCCGGTGTGACTGGCTTCGTGGGTCAGGATGCGTACAACCCGGTCCCGCTACGTATGGACGAGGTCTTTGACATGCTCCTGCCGGTCTTCGAAGAGCAGCAGCAGAGCCAGGGCCTGCCCGTTTCCAAGCCCGTTATCGAGTCTGACTACACTGTGGGCGAGAACGTCCGCGTGAAGTCCGGCGCTTTCGAGGGCATGGACGCTACCGTTTCGGAGATCAAGGGCGAGTCCCAGCAGATTGTCGTGATGATTTCCGTCTTCGGCCGCGACACCCCGGTGACCTTGAGCTTCACCGAGATCGAAAAGATTTAACGCTTCTAGCGTGTGAATATGAGCCTCGCACTGTTGGTGTGGGGCTCATATTTTGTAGTGGCTGTATAAGCGGCGGCTGTGCGGGTGAGGTTTAACCTTTCTGCTAGCTGGCACTGGATTAAGTCGCTGATTAACGCTAGAATGTTGGTTTGTGTATGCGCATGTCACGCTTTCATGCGGATGCACGGGTGACCGCGCCACGGTCACCGTCTTGCCGGCGTACGCTCCTGTGCGTCGGTTCCCAGCTAAGAAAAGGACCCTACATTGGCTCCCAAGAAGAAGGTCACTGGCCTCATCAAGCTGCAGATCCAGGCAGGCGCCGCTAACCCGGCTCCCCCCGTCGGCCCCGCACTGGGCTCGCACGGTGTGAACATCATGGAGTTCTGCAAGGCATACAACGCTGCAACTGAGTCGCAGCGCGGTAACATCATCCCCGTTGAGATTACCGTCTACGAGGATCGCTCCTTCACCTTCATCACCAAGACTCCTCCGGCTTCCCAGCTGATCAAGAAGGCTGCTGGCGTTGCTAAGGGCTCCGCTGTTCCTCACACCACCAAGGTTGGTTCGCTGACCGAGGCTCAGGTGCGCGAGATCGCTGAGACCAAGATGCCCGACCTGAACGCAAACGACCTGGATGCTGCTTCCAAGATCATCGCAGGTACCGCTCGTTCCATGGGTATCACCGTCGAGTAATTTCGGTTCGCCGAATAGCCGAGTAATCGGCACCGTAGATTTTTCTACACAGAACTTGTAAATGCCCGTCGTATGGACGGGATGTGGCAGAGCCGAGCGCGGCTCACGAGACCACAACTGCATAAGGAGAAAAGCAGATGGCAAAGCGCAGCAAGGCGTACAAGGCAGCTGTAGCCAAGATTGAAGAGGGTAAGCTCTACACCCCCGCTGAGGCAGTTGCCCTGGCGAAGGAAACCTCTTCCACCAACACCGACGCAACCGTTGAGGTTGCAATGCGTCTGTCCGTTGACCCCCGTAAGGCAGACCAGATGGTTCGCGGTACCGTGAACCTGCCCCACGGCACCGGTAAGACCGCTCGCGTGGTTGTTTTCGCAGCAGGCCCCAAGGCTGCTGAGGCTGAGGCAGCTGGCGCTGACTACGTTGGTTCCGACGAGCTGATCGCAAAGGTCGCTGGCGGCTGGACCGACTTCGACGCAGCGGTTGCAACCCCCGACATGATGGGCAAGGTCGGCCGCCTGGGTAAGATTCTGGGTCCCCGTAACCTGATGCCGAACCCCAAGACCGGTACCGTGACCATGGATGTTGCAAAGGCTGTTGCAGACATCAAGGGCGGTAAGATTGACTTCCGCGTTGACCGTAACTCCAACCTGCACTTCATCATCGGTAAGGCTTCCTTCACCGCTGAGCAGCTGGAGGAGAACTTCCAGGCAGCTCTGGAAGAGGTTAACCGCCTGAAGCCCTCTTCGGCTAAGGGTCGTTACATCTCCAAGGCAACCGTTGCTACCACCTTCGGCCCCGGCATCCCCGTTGATCCGGCTGCCGTTGCTGCCTAAGGTATGCACCTGTAGCTTCTAGCATGAGCTAGTAGTCGCCCCCGACGTTTAGGCGTCGGGGGCGATTTTTTTGTGCATGATTTTGTCTGTGTGAAGATTCAAAGCACAGCGTGAAGATTCAAGACATTGCGTGGCGAGAATCGGTTAATGTACGTCATAGACTTCCAGCTTTTATAGAGTTAAAACGTAGAATGAACCCCTGGCTGTGATTGCTTCTTCCGGTATCTGAACCGTTGACGGAAGAAGCCCGCGCGCTTCCTTATCACCCCATCCATGACGAGAGAGAGTCCATGTCTTCTTCTACCCAGAATGCGCAGATAGCCCGTCGAGGCCTTAGCGTGCCGGTTAATTATTTTGCGGTGGCGCTGGGTACCGGCGCATTGGGTGCCGCTTGGCGTACCGGTGCGTCGAAGGGAATGGCGCCCGATTGGGTGGGCGAGAGCATCCTGGCTTTTAACGCCGTGGTGTGGCTGCTCCTTATAGGTTTTCTGGTTCACTCGGTGGTGAAGTACCGGGCGTGGGTGCGTGGTTTTTGGGAGCATCCGGCGCGTACCTGTTTCTTTTCACTGATTCCGGCGACGACGGCGCAGGTGGGTGCGGCCCTCTACCCGTATGCTGAGGTTCCGGCTCTGACCCTGGTTGTGCTGGGGGCTGTGGGCCAGCTGTATTTTGCGTCTCATCGTATCGCCGGCACGTGGCGTGGTGGGTATGCGCCCGAGGCGGCCTCGCCGGTGCTGTATCTGCCGACGGTTGCGACGAACTTTGCGACCGCTACGGCGATGGGCTTTGTGGGGTGGCGCGATATGGCGATGCTTTTCTTTGGTGCGGGCCTGATTTCGTGGTTCAGTATCGAGGCTGCGATTCTGAGCCGCCTGCGCACCCTGACCCCGCTGCCTCAGGGGGAGCGCGGCATCATTGGTATCCAGATGGCACCGCCTTTTGTGGGTGGTAACGCGTATCTGGCGGCTAATGGTGGCACGGTTGACTGGTTCTTCCTGGTGCTGACGGGTTACGGCATTCTGCAGCTGATCTTCCTGATGCGTCTGCTCCCGTGGGTGCTTGAGGGTGGTTTCTCGATGAGCATGTGGGGCTTCTCCTTCGGTATGGCTTCCATGGTTGCGAGCGGTATCCGTTTGACGGCTGCTGGTTCGCTGGGGCTGGTGGGGCCTGTTTTGACGGTGGCGGGTACGGTTTTCCTCATCTTCCTGTGGGCGGGCACGCTGCATCTGGCGTTGAAGGGGCGTTTGCTGGTACGCCCGAGCTAGGGTGCTCATATGAGACTCTGATACCAGGCTTGTGCACTGTTTTATGACGGCGCTTATCTTCTGCGCCCGTGCCGGGTGTGAGTTTCGGTGATAATGGGGGAATGACTTCTGCATCCCACTTTTCTGCCTCGGCGGAGCCCTTTGAGGGCCTGCGTATTCGAGGCGTCGCTAAGACCTTTGGTGCCGATACGACGGTTCTGAATGAGATTGACCTGGATGTGCACCCGGGTGAGCTGATTTCTCTGGTTGGTTCTTCGGGTACGGGCAAGTCCACTCTGCTGCGCATTATTGCCGGCCTGGAGGAGCCGAGCGCGGGTCGGGTAACCTATGCCGGTCAGCCTCTGAAGCGCGGCTCGGTGGGTGTGGTTTTTCAGCGCCCTATTCTGTACCCGCACCTGAGCGTGAAGGACAATATTCTGTTCCCGACCCGGCTGGGCGCGTTCGCCGGTCGGGTTGATATGGACTACTACCGTGAGCTGCTGGAGGCGTTGAAGCTTGATGGCTTGGAGTCTCGTAAGCCCTCGCAGTTATCGGGCGGTCAGGCGCAGCGTGTGGGTATTGCGCGTGCTTTGATTCGTCGTGCCCCGGTGGTTCTTTTTGATGAGCCGCTGGCGAGTGTGGATGAAGAGATGAGCGCGAGTATCCGCGCCGATATTGTGCGCCTGCATGAGCGTTACGGTTTTACGGGCCTGTACGTGACCCATGATCAGAATGAGGCGCTCATGCTGGGCCAGCGGGTGGCGGTGATGGATGCCGGTTACCTGGTGCAGGTGGATACTCCGGAGCGTCTGCTGGCGCATCCGCATACTCTGCAGGTGGCGAAGCTTTTGGCGGCGCCCGCACTGAACCTTGTGGCTCTTGAGGACTCTGCGGTTCTACCTGCCGGGTGTGAGCTGGCGATTCGTGCGACTGCTTTGTACCCCGTGGCGGCTGATGCTGCTCATTCCCTGCCGGTGCAGGTGCTCGGTAGTCGCCACCTGGTGGGTGGAATGCTGTACCGTGCGCGTTTGCTGGAGGCGGTTTCCCTACCTCTGGAATCTCGGCGGGCTTCGGCGGATTCTGAGCTGAGTGCCCGAATGTATGCCCGGGTGCGTGCCGGTCAGGAGCTTGAGTTCTTTATTCCGGATGCGCAGGGCGGTACCTCCCTCAGTGTGGGGGATCGGGTGCACCTGGGGGTGGCGGCGGAGCGTTGCTTCTTGTTCTCGGAGGGAAAGCGGTTTTACCTCTAAAACACGTCTTTGCTGGCTTTTAGCTGGGGCAAAAGCGCGGGTTAATCGGCTTAAAGAGGGGCTTTAAGTGATTAACCCCGCTTAATCCCATGAATTTCTTGTTTTAACTTGCGGCGAGGGCTTTAACCTGAGATGATGAATGAACCAAAGACCGCCGGTCTAGAACTATGTCCTCTATCGCCACCTCGGTGGAGACGAAGAACAGAGTTCTGATAAGAGCAGATTTCGCTAGAAATCGCCGCCCGCGTAGGTAACTCGAAGTGAATAGCCGTTACCCCCATTCAGGGTGCCGTCTATCGTGCCTCGTACGCCTACGCGTCGGGGCATTTTTTATTGCTTGCAATAAATGCTTCGAGGCTCTACCGGCGACCTTACAAGAATCGGAAGAAGGAACTACCATGGCGACTCAGGAAAAGATCGCTGCAGTATCCGAGCTGAAGGAACTCTTCGAAGCTTCGAACGCAGTCATCCTGACCGAATACCGCGGTCTCTCTGTTGCACAGCTCAAGGAGCTGCGTCGCGCACTCGGTGCAGAGACCGAATACGCCGTGGTGAAGAACACGCTGGCTGCTATCGCAGCTAAGGAAGCTGGCATCGACGCATTCGACGGCCACCTCCAGGGTCCCTCCGCACTGGCATTCATCAAGGGCGACCTGATTGATGCTGCTAAGGGCCTGCGTGACTTTGCCAAGGCTAACCCCCAGCTGATTGTGAAGAACGGTTACTACGAAGGTGCCGCTCTTTCCGAGGACGATGTCAAGCGCTACGCTGACCTGGAATCCCGCGAGGTTCTGCTGTCCAAGGTTGCAGGTGGTGCAAAGGCTACCATCGCACGCATCGCACAGGTTGTGGACGCACTGCGCGTCAAGCTGGAGGAGCAGGAAGGCGCAGCTCCCGCTGCAGCCGAGGAGGCTTCGGAAGAGGCATAAGCCCCCTTTCGTGCTACTGCACCAGCGCTGAGATACTCAGCAGCGTGAACGCGAACAGCGTAAACGCACCCTAAATTTGACCGACCCTTTCGGGTAGGTACTGAAGATTTACACCGCGGGCGTCAGCCCGCACCAGATAGTGAAGGAGCCAAACAATGGCTAAGCTGTCCATCGAAGAACTCATTGCAGCATTCAAGGAACTGTCCCTGGTTGAGGTTTCCGAGTTCGTTAAGGCATTCGAGGAAGAGTTCGACGTCACCGCAGCAGCTCCCGTTGCTGTTGTAGCAGGCGGCGCAGCAGGCGGCGACGCTGCTGAAGAGAAGTCCGAGTTCGACGTTGTCCTGGAGTCCGCTGGCGACAAGAAGATCGCAGTGATCAAGGAAGTTCGTGCCCTGACCTCCCTCGGCCTGAAGGAAGCAAAGGACCTGGTTGACAGCGCTCCCAAGGCTCTGCTCGAGGGCGTTTCCAAGGAAGACGCTGAGAAGGCTAAGGAGCAGCTCGAGGCTGCTGGCGCAACCATCACCCTCAAGTAATCGACTTCTTCTCGATTCTTACGCGGGCGGTGCATCTATTGGATGCGCCGCCCCGCGGCTTTTAACGGCACCCGCCGCCTCGCCCCACTATGCTTAGGCGAGGCGGTGGGTTTTGCTGTATCAGCCCTTTTTCTCCTGTAGCAAACGGGGTATTTTGCCATCTCCTCAGCAGGTGGCGGTATAAGCCGCTGTGACCGCACTGTGCCTCGGATGAGAGAGGCTGAGAGCACTGTGGTGCCTCTCTCCTAGAGCCCGGCAACGGTGGAGCGGTGCCGTATGATGGGATGAGACAACCCAGACATTTCCCTTGCACGAAAACGGATAGACATGAGCGAGCAGAAGAAAAAGAAGAAGAGCGTAACTCAGCGACCCGACCGCAATCTGGCGGCTGAAGCACAGCAGGTTCTGGATGCTTTCGGTGCCGGTGTTCGTGAAGACCGCGACTACCCGGCACTGCACCTGGCGCCTCCGGTAGGTCGCCTGAACGACCCGAACGGTTTGGTCTTTGACGGTAAGCGCTACCACGCCTTCTACCAGTACTCGCCCCTGCATCCGGAGCGTATGGTCTACTGGCGTCACGCCGTGAGTGAGGACCTGACCCACTGGACCGATGAGGGTACCGCTCTGGTTCCCGATAGCCGCTATGATTCGCACGGCTGCTACTCCGGCTCCGGCATTAAGGTGCCCGGCGGTTTTGAGTTCTTCTACACCGGCAACGTGAAGGATGAGAAGGGCAACCGCGAAACCTACCAGATTCTCGCAACTGCGGGTGAGGACGCGAAGCCGACCCGTCAGCTGCCGCCGCTGATTTCCGGGCCCGAGAAGGGCTACACCGCGCACTACCGCGATCCGCACGTCTTTGAGCGTAACGGTGAGTGGTGGATGGTCATTGGTGCTCAGCGTGAAGACAAGACCGGTGCAGTGGTCGTGTACACCTCCGCTGACCGCCGCGAGTGGACCTTCCGCGGTGAGCTGGGCATTAAGGATAAGAGCCTCAAGGGCACCTACATGTACGAATGCCCCTCGCTGCTGAGCATGCGCGATGAGCTGACCGGCGAGATTCGTGACGTACTGATTTTCAGCCCGCAGGGCATGCAGCCCCTCGGCGAGAAGTACAACAACATTTTCCAGAGCGGCTACATTGTCGGCTCGCTGGATAACGAGACTCTCAAGTTCACCGTGGAGACCCCCTTCACCGAGCTGGATGCAGGTTTTGAGTTCTACGCACCGCAGACCATCTCCGGTACCGGCCTGACCGCCGACCCGGAGGCACCGCACGACGTATGCGGTGATGCCCCGGTGATGATTGCTTGGCTGGGCAATGCTGATCAGGATGATTTGCCCTCGTGGAGCCACCGCTGGGTGCACATGTTTACCTACCCGCGTGAGCTGCACCTGCGTAACGGCAAGATTTTCCAGCGTCCGGTGCCGCAGCTCAATGACGCGATGAAGATGACCCCGCTGTACCGCGAGGAGGAGAAGGGCAAGCTCGTAGAGCTGAAGAATGCCCTGAGCTTCCGTCTGCGCGGCCGCGTAGACGTTTCTGATGAGCGCGTGAAGCTGAAGATTAAGGACACCCACGGCGTGGCTCTGAGCATCGTTCTGGATAAGGACTTTGTGCAGATGGACCGTGGCGGTACCCGCTACACGGAGGGTGGTAGCCTGCGCCGCCGTACCCTGAAGCGTTCGAAGATTCGCGAGTTTGACCTGCTCGTGGACGGCTCGGCTACCGAACTGTATGTGGGCGGTAAGCTGGTTGCCTCCATGGGCGCTGAGGTTATGACCGCTCGCACTTTCTTCAAGGGCGATAAGCGCCGCGTCCGCCTGACCGGTGGCGAGGTGCTGTCCCTGGAGTATGGCCGCCTCTAAGCCGTTTTCTATGCGTTGGGAGCCGCCTACGCGGGTGGTTTCCGGTAATTTCTGAATGTGTCTGAGGGCTCACTCTCCGTATGGAGGGTGAGCCCTCGCTTTTAAGAACTTTCCCGTGATAGGATGTTTTACAACCAATATGTCAAACGTATGACATATACATGACATACATGCACAGACATATGCCCCACCCATTCACAAAGCATCATACGGTGGTGCTCCAAACAAAGGAGAGCGAGCGTGGACCACAAGTCAGTGGCACAGCGCGTGCTGAAGGACATCGGTGGCGCCGGCAACATCGTTGCAGCCGGCACACTGCGCAACCCGCCTTCGCCTCGTCCTGAAGAACCAGGATAAGGTCGACCAGGCAGCAATCGACAACGACGAAGACCTCAAGGGCAGCTTCCTCAACGCTGGCCAGTTCCAGATCATCGTCGGCCCCGGCGACGTCAACGAGGTACACAAGCACCTCATCGCCGCTGGCGCCCCCGAAGCATCCAAGGATGAGCTCAAGGAAATTGCCTCCAAGCAGGGCAACATCGTTTCCCGCTTCATCAAGACCATCGCCGACATCTTCGTCCCGCTGATCCCGGTTCTGGTCGGTGGCGGTATGCTGATGGCGCTCAATAGCCTCCTGACCTCTAAGGGTATTTTTGGCCCCCAGGCAGTTATTGAACTTTTCCCTGAGTGGGCTGACTTCGCGGATATCGTCAACCTGCTCTCCGCAGCTCCTTTCGCCTTCCTGCCCGTGCTGGTTGGCTTCTCCGCCACCAAGGTCTTTGGCGGTAACCCCTACCTGGGTCTGACCATGGGTGCCGCAATGGTGTCCCCGGCTCTGATGAACGGCTACAACGTCGCAGCATCTCTGGCGGGTGCTGAGGGCACCGACCCGATGAAGTACTGGAACCTTTTCGGTCTGCAGGTTCAGCAGGCGGGCTACCAGGGTACCGTGCTGCCTATCATGCTGGTTGCCTTCATCCTGTCCCACATTGAGAAGTTCTTCCACAAGGTCCTCAAGGGCACCATCGACTTTATCTTCACCCCGACCCTCACCATCCTGATCACCGGCTTCCTGACCTTCCTGCTGGTCGGTCCCCCGATGTTCCAGCTGGGCACCTGGCTGGGTGAAGGTATCAACTGGCTCTACACTGTTGCCGGCCCGCTCGGTGGTCTGATCTTCGGTACCTTCTACGCATTCATTGTGATGACCGGTATGCACCAGGCATTCCCGCCCATCGAGATGAGCCTGTGGGCTACCGGCGGTTCCTTCATCTTCGTTGTTGCCTCTATGTCTAACGTGGCTCAGGGTGCTGCCGCAGCCGGTGTCGCACTGACCACCAAGAACAAGAAGATTAAGGGTATTGCTTCGGCTGCCGCACCCTCGGCATTCCTGGGTATTACCGAGCCCGCAATGTTCGGTGTGAACCTGGCTCTGCGCTGGCCCTTCTACATTGCAATCGTCTCCGCGGGTATTGGCTCGATGGTTACCTCTATTCTTGGAATTAAGGCGGGCAAGCTTGGTGCTGCTGGTTACCTGGGCTTCCCCTCGATTGAAGCAACTGTCGGTGCCGGTATTCCGGGCTTCTTGGGCTGCCTCATTCTGACCACCGTCATCGCTTTCGTCGCCTCCTTCATCTGGGGCAAGAAGGTCGAGGCTGGCAACACTGGGGAAACTGAGGCACCCGCTGCTGCAGCTCCCGCCGCTCCCGTAGCAGCTGCCGCTACTCCCGCTGCCGCTGTAGCTTCTGAGGCTGGCGCGAGCGTCGACATTGGCTCCCACATGGTCGGTTCCGTGGTTCTGCTGGCTGACGTCAAGGACCCCACCTTCTCCTCCGGTGCACTGGGCGCAGGCACCGCAGTGGAGCCCACCGAAGGTAAGCTCTACGCACCGGCTGACGGTAAGATCACCGTTGCATTCCCCACCGGCCACGCATACGGTCTGCGCACCGAGGACGGCCTGGACCTGCTGATGCACATCGGCATGGACACCGTTGAGCTCGACGGCAAACACTTCGAGCCCAAGGTTGCTAAGGGTGACACCGTCAAGCGCGGCGACGTTATCGCCGAGTTCGATATTCCCGCCATCAAGGCGGCTGGCTACCCGCTGGCAACCCCCATGGTGATCACCAACGCCAAGAAGGCGGCTGCCTCGGTTGAAGATGTCCAGGTTTCGGGCGCATCTGTGACCAACGCAGATTCGCTTCTGAAGGTTGCACTGAAGGCAAAGGCTAACGCATAGTCTGCACTCTTAGTGAGTAGATAACCTCAATGTGATGTACACCCCGTACCACTCTTCCTAGAGCTGGTGCGGGGTGTTCAATTTTTCCTGCAAAAGCGTGAAAAATAGTCGTGAATAAATATGCGTAAAAATTATGCATAATGGTGCAATATAAGCTGACATACATTCGGTGCATGGCGGTGAAAAATGTCTTGATAAGGCACAATTTATTAGCCAGGAGTGAATAATCCAGCTAATATTTATGTATACTTTCAAGCTTTTGTAAAGGGTGAATATGACCTTAGCTTCCTATACCGTCCGCACCGCCGAGCCTCATGAATATGCTGACGCGCTCGAAGTGCTGATTGCCGCATTCGACGGTGACCCCGCCATGATGGCAGTCATCGCGGGCGGTAGCCGCCGACAGGAGCTCGCCAAGCTCCGCGCCATCATGACCCTGCAGGTCTACGGCAACTTCCAGGACCGCGGACGCATCGACATCGGCATCGATAACTCCACCGGCAAAATTGTCGGCGTCTGCCTCTGGAACACCCCCGAATCCCATGAAGGTTCCTTCGCTAACGAGCTCAAGCAGTTTGGCGCCTACTACAAGGCACTCGGTTGCAAGACTCTGCTGCGAGCCATCACGATGGAGCTGCACCTGCTCAAGTACCGCCCCGCGTACAAGCACTGGTACCTCTTCAATATTGGTGTTCTCGAAGAGTATCGAGGCCGCGGTATCGGCTCCCAGCTACTCGATTACGGTACCGAACGCATCGGTGACTACCCCGCCTACCTCGAAGCGTCAACCTATGACAGTGCACGCCTCTACGAGCGCCGCGGATTCTTCTCCCTCGGCCCGCTCCACGGCATCTTCTCCAAAGCGCACGCCGTCGGTATGGTTTACCCCGGTACCGGCCCAACCGAGATTGTGCAGCGCACCTCCTAAACTTCCGGGCGCTAACATAAACCGATAAATGCATAAACGAAATCCGCCCCACCGTGAGCACTCGCACGGTGGGGCGACTTTTTATTGTCAAAGGATGGGCAGCTTCTTATTGGAGCTCATCCGGGGCAGAGGTATCAGGCTGAATCTGATCCAGATTCGGGATAGAACGCACCGTTGCCCCCAGGTGGAGCTCAACGGGGAGCACATCCTCAGGCTGGCTGGTCGGGGGAGCGTCTTCCTCAGCAGATTCTCCCTGCTGCAACTCAATGAGGTGCAGCAGACGCTGCGCGGCACGCTTCGCCATGCCCTCAATCGGCTGAACCACCGTCGCAAGCTCCGGCATGAGCAGTTGAACGCTCTGCGTACCGTCGTAGCCAATCACCTGGAAATCCTCGGGAACGCGGATGTTTCGAGCACGTGCCCACCCCAGCGCCAATGCGGCGTAATTATCGTTGGACGCAAAGACCGCGTCCACCGGCTCGGGGCTTTCGGCGCGCTCATCCAGGTATCGGTAGAGCACCTCGCGCTTAATGCCCAGCGAGGGGCGGAAACCCAGCTCCACGAACTCCGGCATAAGCCCCGCCTCAAGCATTGCCTCGCGGTAGCCGCGCTGACGCTCATTATGCTTACCCAGGGTCGACGTCACGTGGACGATATTCTGCGAACCCGTGGCAATGAGGTGCTCCGTGGCGGCGCGAGCGCCTCCGTAGTTATCGGAGCGAATATTCGGGTAGAAACCGCTTTCGAGGCGGTCTACAGTCACCAGAGGAGCCTGTGCATGCGGAATATTGACCAGGGCGTCTGAGTGGGCACCGCTGATGATGCCGTCCACCTGATTGGCAAAAAGCATCTCCAGATAGCGCTTTTCCTGCTCGGGGTGATCGTCGCTATTGCAGAGAATGACCCGGTAGCCTGCCTCGGCGAGGTGGCTTTCGAGGCGGTACACCATCTCCCCGTAGAAGGGGTTCGCGACCGTGGGGAAGATGAGGCCCACCATCTGCGAGCGCTGACCCTGTAGGCTACGGGCGATGGCGTTGGGTCGGTAGCCGAGCTCCCGCATGGCCTCGTGGACCTTGGTGCGGGTGCTTTCGCTCAGGTAGCCGCGGTTATTGAGCACGCGGGAGACCGTGGTGGGGGAGACACCCGCTAGTGCTGCAACGTCGCTGAGTTTGGGCTTTGCCACGGGGGCTCCCTTCGATATGCTAAACGATTGACATATCTTTCTACTATACCCTCCCAACGCAAAGCAGAAGAGCCGTGCGACCAGGAAAAAGAGCTTTTGCGCGCTAGCTAATTACAGTGCCGCTCTACAGCACCGGAATGATCGGCACCCGAGCCCCCACCTCATGGGCAGAACCCCGAACCGAAGAATCACTCAACACCGCGCAATGAGTAGCCGCCGCCAACGACGACAACATATGCGACGCCGACTTCGGCAGAGGATACGCCACACCATCACGCACCGACACCGGAAGCAGACGAACCCCCGCCGGCTTCCGCAAAGTATCCACCGGCTCACCCAGAACCGCCGAATCCAGCTCAGGCAGGGGCATATCCCTCATACCAGCCAAAAGCGGCGGCAAATACGAATACAAAGCCGTGTACGCAGCCAAAGGATTACCCGGAAGACCCAACACAAAACGCTCACGACCCGAATTCGGGCCCGTCTCCGGAACCGGCAAACGCGCAGCCAACGCAGGATGACCCGGACGCACATCCACCGACTCAAACAGGTACGTCGCACCCATATCGTTGAGCACCTTACGCACCAAATCAACACCCGAAGTGCTCGACCCGCCCGTAAACACCAGCACACGAGCCGTCGAGGTAGACAAGAACGTGCGGAACTCAGACTCAACATCCGCCAAGCGAATCGAAGGGCGCGCCTCGCAGCCTGCAGAAATAATCGCATGCTCCATAAAACCGCCAAACGCATCACGCACCTGACCCGGCGCAGGCACACCAAACGTAATGACCTCATTACCCGTAAACGCGCAGCGCACCGGAATCGGGGCGTACACCGGCAACTCATCAAAACCATTCGTGCCCAAGAACGCCGCCATACGCGCAGAAATACGGTCACCGTGGCGCGCCAACAACTCGCCACGCTCCAGCTCAGCACCGGCATGGCGAATATCAGCACCCACGGCTGGAGGCTCAAAACCCTCCGCCATATCCAGGTAATGAATGCTCGATGCAGTCTCCAAATGAGCAGCTACACCAGGGCGAGAAGAAGCCTCCGCACCCTCATACAGGCGCGAATGCTCCTCACGCACAATCGCCTCAGTGCCCTCAGGAATCAACCCACCCGTCAGAATCGGGGTCGCCTCACCCGGAGCAATCGGAACCGTCAGACGGTGAATATTCGCGCGAGAATCCTCCGGATACGCCGGGGTTACCAGACGCCACGGAGGCGCACCCGCCACAGCGTAACCATCCATCGCAGAAGAGCTGTAGTGGGGAACCGGCATCATCGAATAAACGTCATCTGCCAAATAGTGGCCAATCGTCGCCAGTAGCGGCAAAGACTCCGTCTTCACATGGTGAGCAATCTCCAGGCCCTGCTCATGCAGAATCTGGCGGGCCTGCTGCCACGAAACAGAAGGAATATGGTGAGACATCGTACCTCGTAAAAGTGTGTGCGGGACGCGCAACAGCGCGCGAGCTCAAAACGCTACCGAGTGCGGTGCCCAGAGCCCTAACCTACTACCTAGGTTACCTGTAGCTTGGCAACGAGCGCTTCTGCGCGCCTCAGCTGCTAATAACTCGACCAGAGCGAAGTCGTATAACCCAGTGCCTGCGCCTGCTCCCAGGTATCAACATCGGCGGTGTCAGCGGCAGACATCTGAACCGCAACCGGGTTCAAACGGCGCAAAAAAGAACGAACAGAAGCGTCGGTGGTGCCGGTCGAAAAGACCGAACGGATCGCCTCAAAACGGTAAATACCCACCAGTGGCTGATAGATGCCCTCAGCGACACCCCAAAAACCTGCAGACGATTCAGAACCCTCAGATGATTCAGAACCGGCGGTCGCTTCAGAATCAGCGGGGGAGAAGCCCGCCGCGCGCTCAGCACTTTGCGCCGCAGCAATCAGCTGCTGAACCGCCGGAGCAATACGCGGAGTATCCACACCCAAAATCAGGCACCAGTTAGGCACAGGAGTCTGCGAGCGCTCGCAAGCCGCCGCAATACACTCCAACCCGGCATGAATCGCCGCGGCAGGACCCGAAAACGGCGGATCCTCACGAGTACGCAACACCTCGGGCGGCAACGGCAAGCTCTCAGGACCCACCACCACGCGCGGGGATGCGGCGGCCACCGCCTCCAGGGCGCAATCCAACAGGGTACTCGTGCCATCAGACAGGGACGCCTTCGGCACGTGGTTCAAGCGGCGAGAAGCACCTCCGGCAACAACGACCGCGGCGCACGAAAAATCACCCTCAGCGGGAAGCGCAGAACCGGGCATCTTATCCGCCCGCATTATCCACCCGCAAAGGGAGGCAGAACGTCTACACGGTCGGCATCCTGCAGGGTCGCCTGCGCATCAGAGCGGGCACCGTTGACCAGGAACGAGCACTGCTCCATGACCTGCGCAAGAGTCAGACCCGACGGGGTTGTACCCTTCAGGCTCTGACCCAGATGCTCAACGAGCGCGCCAAGAGTTGCAGACGACAGCTGCGCCAGGGGCACCGACAGTTGCGCGGTACCCGCCGCAGAACGTGCGGCAGCGAAAAAATGAACCTGCATAATGCTCCTCAATCCTTACGTCAGGGGACAGCCGAAAATCACGGACGCAAGAACCAGTAAAAAGCCTTATCCGTGCATCTTCGGCTGAGAACAGCGGCTTCCTTAGCCACCAATAGCGCTCATCGAGCGGCTCGCCTTAGCGAACTCCTCAATATCGAAGTCAGCGTCTTCCTTGCCGTGGGCGCGCGGCTTGAACCACATGCCTTCACGCCAACGCAGAGCCAGCTGCTTATCGTCAGCGCCAGAACGCAGAAGCTGCATCAAATCAGTCTCGGTGTCAGAGAACAGGCAGGAGCGGATCTTGCCGTCCGCCGTCAGGCGGGTGCGGGTGCACGCACCGCAGAACGACTCCGTGACCGAGGCGATAATACCCACACGGCCCAGCGACTCGGTGCCGTCAACCGGGAAGCCAGCCTCGTCCAGGGCAGTACCGAGCGGGTACACCTCCCACAGCTGGGCGGGGGAGTCGCCACGCGCCTCCGCCACCGAACCCAGAACATACTCGGCCGACAGTTTCTCACGAATCTCAGCGGCAGTAATCGTGCCCTCACGGGTCCAACGGTTATCGGCATCCAGCGGCATCTGCTCAATGAAACGCAGCTGATAGCCACCCGCCAACGCCCAGCGCAGAAGCTCCGGAGCCTGGTCATCATTCAGACCCGGCATCAGCACAGCATTAATCTTGATGGGCCACAGGCCAGCCTCCGCAGCACCGTCAATGCCCTTGAGCACGGCGTCGAGCTTGTCACGGCGGGTCAGTTCGGCAAAGGTTTCACGGCAAATCGTATCCAGAGAAACATTGATGCGGGTCAGACCAGCCTCCGCCAGCGCGGCGGCACGCTTCTCCAAACCAATACCGTTCGTCGTAATAGCAAGCGGAACATCCGGATGGGCCTGGTGGATGCGGGAAATAATGTCCACCAAATCGGCGCGCACCAGCGGCTCGCCACCGGTGAAGCGGATCTCCTCAACGCCCAGCTCAGTAATCGCAATGTCGGCAAGGCGCGCAATCTCCTCGGCGGAGAGCAGATTCTCCTTCGGGAGCCACTGCAAACCATCCGCCGGCATGCAATAAATGCAACGAAGATTACATTTATCGGTCAGAGAGATACGCAGGTCCGTCGCCACGCGACCCCAACGGTCCAAGAGCGGACCGCTATTCGTAATATTCGGGAGTTTATGCTGGGCCTTTACGCCACTCTCAGATTTTTTGGGCGTCACAAAAGCAGCCCCGTTATCCTCCGCAGAAGATAAGGTGCTTAACGTTGGGCCCGCAATGAGCTCTGAAGAGGCCGAATTCGCCGTGTACGCCATGTAAAACCTATGTGGAAAATTTGCATATTTCAGGTGACAATATGATTATTCCATGTTCAGGCGCCCCGTACATAGTGTGTGCAGGGTAAGTTACAACTGCGCCACCGCAGACCACAGTGGCAAAACAACACCACGTGTACAAGCTAGGGACGTACACGAAACGTCATATAAAGCCCGCACATGGACGCACCTCACCTCCAATAGCAGTACGAACCAACCAAGGAAATACCTCATGAAGAGCCCCCTCGCAGCCCTCAGTGCGCTCGCTGCAGCAACCCTCGCCCTCACCGGATGCGGCGCCACCCAGAGCTCCTCTTCTTCCACCGCCTCTGCAACGAGTAGCCAGGCTGCTTCCGGCAAGATCGAAGTCTTCGCCGCAGCCTCCCTGAACAACGCCGGCGCAGACCTCGAAAAGGCATACGAAGCCGCCAACCCCGGTGTAGACATCACCTTCGTCTACGAAGGCTCTGCAAAGCTCGTCAATCAGATTGAGCAGGGCGCAACCCCCGACCTGCTCATCACCGCAGACACCAAGAACATGGACAAAGCAAAGAAGCTCGACCAGTTCTCCAACTCCGAAACCAACGTTCTGGTCACCAACAAGCTCGTGCTCGTCACCGCCGAAGGCAACCCCGGTAAGATCAACAGCCTCGACGACCTCAAGACCACTGACGGCGTCGTCGCAGTCTGCAAGGAAGACGTCCCCTGCGGCACCATTGCCCACCAGGAACTGAAGAAGCACGACATCACCCTCAAGAACGCAACCACCGAAAGCAAGGTCACCGACGTAGCCACCAAGGTCACCACCGGTAACGCCGATGCGGGCTTCATCTACACCACCGACCTCGCCGCAGCCAAGAAGAAGGGCGCCAACCTCGGCTCCATCGAGCTGACCGACGTGGAACGCAACGAATACCCCGCAGCGCTGAGCAAGACCGGCTCCTCCTCCGAAACCGCGAAGAAGTTCAACGAATGGCTGAAGAACTCCGACGAGGCGAAGAAGATTCTCACCGAGTACGGCTTCAGCACCGCAAAGTAATTCAACACAGTAGGGAACAACCCGCGTCTCACCACCCATGACAGACACTACCGCTACCCGCCGCAACGCCGGAACCTCACGCACACCCGGAAGCAGGCTCTTCGCCTCCGTGCCCGTGCTCTTCCTGGTTCCGGCGTCGCTGGGTATTTTCCTCATTGCCGGACCGCTCCTCGGGCTCTTCCTCAACATCCCCTGGAGCCAGCTCGGTAGCATCTTCACCCCGCAGGTGCTCGGGGCGGCGAACCTCTCCCTCAGTACCGCCGCCGCCTCCACCCTCATCTGCGGGCTTCTCGGCGCACCCCTGGCGCTCGTGCTCTCCAAAGTGCTCAACCGCTCGCGGCTACACCGGTTCGGGTCGGTCCTCTACGCCATCATCTACACCCCGGTGATTCTCTCGCCGGTCGTCTCCGGTCTTGGGCTGCTCTTCTTCTGGGGACGCAAAGGCATGATTGGTACCTACCTCTACCAGGCAGGAATCTCCATCCCCTTTACCCCCAATGCGGTGATTATCGCCCAGGTATTTGTCGCTCTACCCTTCTTCGTTGCCACCGCTGTCACCACCCTGCAGGCTATTCCCCGCGAATACGAAGAAATCGCCCTCGTCGAAGGTGCTAAACCCACAGAAATCACCTTCAAAGTGCTGCTACCCCTCGCCGCCCCCGGTCTCGCCACCGCCTTCCTGCTCTCCTTCGCCCGCGCCCTCGGCGAATACGGCGCAACCGTCACCTTCGCCGGCAACGTGCAAGGCAAAACCCAAACCATACCCCTCGCCATCGACCTAGCCATCAACAGTAGCGACATCCCCAGCGCCCTCGGAAGCGCCCTGATTCTCATCAGCCTCTACCTAGGAATCTTTGGGGTCCTCGGCCTGATTCGCGCCCTGAAAAAACTACGCGAAAGCACCCGATAAGCCGCTCCGTCGCTTGCCCCGCACCCCACCAGGCGCACACCGGCCCTTAGGTAAAACTGCATTTACCAGCTGGCAAACACACACCTACACTAGTTATAACTGCCGCCGCACGATTGGAATCGCCATGATTTCCCCCGAATTCAACGGAACCCCCAGCACCGAGGAATACCGCGCCTACCTGGCGCTACTGCTACGCGAAGTCTTCATCGGCACCGCAGAAACGGTTCTCCTCTACCACGCGGCAGGACGCATCCTCGCCCAAGACGTCACCGCACGCATGGACGTACCCAGCTTCGACAACTCCCAGATGGACGGCTACGCCCTCACCGCCGAAGCTGCAGAACGCGACGACCGCATCTTCACCGTCGGACGCGAAATCCCCGCCGGCCGCCCCCTCCAGCGTTCCCGCTCTTCCGACGACCTGACCTACCCCATCATGACCGGCGCACCCATGCCCAAGGGCTACGACGCCGTCATCCCCGTCGAACAGTCCGAACGCATCGAATACCCCGACCTACCCGAATCGTTCGGCCGCCCCAGCGAAAAGGTCAAACTCGCCCCCGGCAAGCCCGGACAATTCGTACGCCGCCGCGGCGAAGACGTCGTCACCGGCCAGATCCTTGCACGCGCCGGTGAACGCATCACCCCCGCCCTGCTTGGTGCGCTCGCATCCCAGGGCTATGCGCGCCTGACCGTTGCGGCTGGCCCCCGCGTGCTCGTGTGCACCGGCGGTGACGAGATTCTCTCCGGCGTTGAAGAAGACGGAAGCGCCACCACCCAGGAGCTCGGTCAAGGCCAGATTTTTGACGCCAACGGCCCCATGCTCACCGCCATGCTCCGCGAAGACGGAGCGGAGGTGCGCCGCATCGCTATCGGTGACGACCCCGTAGAGCTACTGCACCGCCTCGCAGCAGAGTACGAGAGCTTCAAACCGGACATCATCATCACCTCCGGCGGTATCAGCCACGGCAAATACGAGGTGGTCCGCAACGCCATCGCCAAGGCACACGAAGCCGATATTCTGGTGCCCGTCTCCTGGTTTGGCCACGTCAGCCAGCAGCCCGGCGGCCCCCAGGGCGTGAACCTGCTCGACTTCAAGGGCCACCGCGTGCCCATGATTTCCTTCCCCGGAAACCCGGTGAGCACGCTCATCTCGTACGCGCTGATTCTTCGCCCCTACCTGCGTGCCGGCGGCCCCTACGGCGTGCCCTACGCGGTCGCCTCCGAACAGGCAACCCTGAATAACGCACCGCGAGGCGTGCTCGTCACCGAAACCCCGCTCACCGCACCGGCGACTAAGCGCCAATTCCTGCGCGGCACCCTCGCCATGGTCGAGGTGGAACCCGGAACCTACCGGGTGGAGCTTTACCCGGACGTCCTCTCGGGATCGCACCTGCTGCACCGCGCGGCACAGGCGGATGTGCTCATTGAGCTGGCGCCCGGAACCACCTACACCGGGGGAGAGGCGGTACCCTACCACCGCATTCGCCTCACCGATCACTAAGCGAAACATCCCGCATTGTTCCTTGCATGAACGACAAGGAATAATTGAGACTCACACTAGTAACGATTCGCGGCAGAAGAATACCGCGCAGAAGCCAGGAGAAACGATGACCTCTACCTCGCAGCCCAACCAGGAACTGACCCACGTGCGCGCCGACGGCTCGGCGCACATGGTGGACGTTACGGAGAAGTCGGTCACCACCCGAACCGCCCTGGCTGAGGCGACTGTGCGCACCCGCGAAGACGTAATCGCCATGATTTTTGACGCTGACCTGCCCAAGGGGGATGCGCTTCCGGTCGCACGTGTTGCCGGCATCATGGGCGCTAAGCGCACCCCGGAAATCATTCCCCTCTGCCACCCGCTGCCGCTGGGCAAGATCACGGTGGACTTTGAGCGCGGGACCGACTTCGTGCGTATTGAGGCGTCCGTGAAGACCCGCGGCGTCACCGGCGTAGAGATGGAGGCGCTGACCGCTGTCTCCTCGGCGGCGCTGACTGTTTTCGACATGATTAAGGCAGTCGATAAGTACGCCGTCATCACCGATATCCGTGTTCTGGAGAAGAGCGGCGGCAAGTCTGGCGACTGGTCCGTCCGCGAGGACTCCTAAGCTGCGGCGGCACCCCCGTCACCTGATAGATACAGAAAAGGAAAGCCAATGAGTAGCGAAGACTACACCATGCCGGAGAACCTGACCGGTCTGGTCATTGTCGCCTCCACCCGCGCAGCCCGCGGCGTGTACGAGGATAAGTCCGGTCCCATCGCCGTGGAGTGGTTGCGCTCGCACGGCTTCGATACCCCGGATGCCGTGGTCATTGAAGACCGCGATATTGTCGAGTACTTCAACACCCTGGTGGCCGAGGGCAAGAAGAGCGGTAACCTGCCGACGTTCATCTTGACCAGCGGCGGTACCGGTCTGAACTCCGACGACCAGACCGTGGAGGCAGTTCGCCCCCACCTGGATAAGGAAGTTCCGGGCATTATGCATGCCTTCTGGATGAACGGTCTGAAGAGCGTTTCCTCGGCGGTGCTTTCACGCGGCGTGGCGGGTGTCATTGACCGTACCTTCGTGATGACCCTGCCCGGTTCGCGCGGTGGCGTGAAGGACGGCGTAGCAACTCTTGACCCGCTGGTTGAGCACATTTGCCGCCAGATGGAGGACTACCATGACCACTAAGCCGCAGAAGGAAGAGTCCCTGGATCATTCGGGTGCGCACGGTGCTGAGCCGAGCGGCTCGACCGTGGTGTTCACCGATATTACGGAGGCTCCCCTGGAACCGCTATACGCGGCGGCTAAGGCCGAGGTCATGACTGATGCCATGGGCGCCCTGGTTATTTTTGACGGCATTGTGCGCAACCATGATCACGGTAGCGCGGTGCGCGGGCTGTCCTATAGCGCGCATCCGCAGGCTCATGAGTATATTGCGGAGGTTGCCGCCGAGGTTGCCGCCGAGCTGGACGGCGTGCGTCTGTGGGCTGTGCACCGTGTGGGTCCGATTGCTATTGGCGAGTCGGCTCTGACCGTGATGGCTGCTGCTGCTCATCGTGGCCGCGCCTTTGATGCCTGTGAGCTGGTAGCTGACCGGGTGAAGGCTCGTGTGCCGATTTGGAAGGAGCAGGAACTGCTCGATGGAAGCATCGAGTGGGTTGGCGTGGACACTTCACCCTGCTAGCCTTCTAAATATTCTGATATCTCTATATAAGCCTGTCAGGGGGATTTCTCTCGGGCAGGCTTATTCTCCTTGAGGCTTGGATTCCTGAAATCGCAAGCTACCTCTACTACTTGACGCGAGGAACCCCCTATGTCTTCTCATACCTCTCGTAGCGCGAGCGAGCTCTCTGCTGCTGAGCGTGCGTTCTATTCTCGTCAGCTGATCCTGCCCGAAATGGGGTACGAGGCTCAGCTGGCGCTCAAGGGCGCACGCGTAGTGGTGTTGGGTGCTGGTGGTTTGGGTGCACCCGCGCTGCTGTACCTGGCGGGTGCCGGTGTCGGCCAGATTGTGGTGGTTGATGATGACGTCGTGGATGCTTCGAATCTGCACCGCCAGGTGATTCATACGCACGCCAGGGTGGGTAATTCTAAGGCTGAGTCTGCCGCTGAGTCGTTGCGCTCGCTGAATCCTTTGATTGAGGTTGTGCCGGTGCGTGAGCGTCTGACGGAGGCGAATGTTGATGAGCTTTTGTCTGGTGCTGATGTGGTGCTGGATGGTAGCGATAATTTTGAGTCTCGTTATGTGGTGTCGGCGGCGGCTGCGCGTGCTGGGATTCCGCATGTGTGGGCTGCGATTCTTGGCTTTGATGCGCAGTTGAGCGTGTTTTGGGTGGGGCACGGCCCGGTGTATGAGGATTTGTACCCTCAGGCTCCTGCTGCCGGTAGTGTGCCTTCGTGTAGTACCGCTGGTGTGGTGGGCGCTATGGCTGGCGTGGTGGGTGCCGCGATGGCTATGGAAGCCGTTAAGCTGCTGACCGGGGTGGGGGAGCCGCTCATGGGTGAGGTTGGCCTATATTCGGCGTTAAGCGGGAGGTGGGAATATATACCTCTTGTAGCTAGCGTGCAAGCTACACCTAAGAAAAACGCTGATTTGCCGGCTAAAAAGAGTCATAACCCCAAAAATAATGTAACAATTCGTAATATTTCTCAGGATTTTACAAGCACTTCTGCCGACTCGAAACCTCGCTCGATAAGCGCTCAGGACCTTAAAAAGGTGTCATTGGGTGAAAATATTGCCCTTTTGGACGTTCGTGAGCAGGTGGAATTCAATGCTTTCGCCATTGAGGGCGCTATTAATCTGCCCCTCACTGAACTGCTTGAGGCGGCACGAAATGGCTCTCTTAAGGCCCTGATTGAGCGTAAAATCCCCGCAAATGCCCAGAAAATCGTTATTTACTGCACTGGATACACTCGGACGGTCGAGGCTGCTCGTGAAATAGCCCCCCTGGAGGAGCGTTCTGTGTACATGCTTGAGGGTGGAATTTCTGCCTGGCTTACGGTCTAAAACACTCTTATTTAGCATGAATTAGGCAAGGTTTTTATCTCGTATTTTCCATGCCAAATTTCAGATATATTGGGCAGTATGGAACAAGCATCACAGATTAAGGGCCCGGACGGCCCCCTTACCGATCAGCTGATCAAGTTCGGTAAGTTCTTCTCCCGCTGGGATGAGACTGAAGACGGCCGCGCCGTCTTCCGTGAAGGCGGCCGCGAAGGTGACGCCTTCTACCGAGACCGTTGGAGCCACGATAAGGAAGTTCGCTCTACCCACGGCGTGAACTGCACCGGCTCCTGCTCCTGGAAGGTGTACGTCAAGGACGGCATTATCACCTGGGAAGCACAGGAAACCGACTACCCCTCGGTTGGTCCCGACCGCCCCGAGTACGAGCCCCGTGGTTGCCCCCGCGGTGCAGCATTCTCGTGGTACACCTACTCTCCCACCCGCGTTAAGTACCCCTACGTTCGCGGTCTCCTGCTGGAGATGTACCGCGAAGCGAAGGCAATCCACAACGATCCCGTGGACGCCTTCCACTCCATCGTGTCCGACCCCGCCAAGCGTGCACGCTACGTTAACGCACGCGGTAAGGGTGGTCTGGTGCGTTCGACCTGGGCTGAGGCTCTCGAGCTGATGGCTGCTGCTCACGTGCACACCATCAAGTACTACGGTCCCGACCGTAACACCGGCTTCACCCCGATTCCGGCAATGTCTATGGTGTCCTTCAGCGCGGGTGTTCGCTACATCCAGCTGATGGGCGGCGTGATGACCAGCTTCTACGACTGGTACGCTGACCTCCCCGTGGCTTCCCCGCAGGTCTTCGGCGACCAGACCGACGTTCCCGAGTCCGGCGACTGGTGGGACGCTGCATACCTCATCATGTGGGGTGCAAACGTTCCGCTGACCCGTACTCCGGACGCTCACTGGGTCTCCGAGGTTCGCTACCGCGGTACCAAGGTTGTCACCGTGAGCCCCGACTACGCCGACAATACCAAGTTCGCTGACGAGTGGCTGCCCGCACAGGCAGGTACCGACGCGGCACTGGCTATGGCAATGGGCCACGTCATCCTCAAGGAGAACTATGTCGACCAGCGTGTCGAGTTCTTCGAGGACTTCTCCCTGACCTACACCGACCTTCCCTTCCTGGTCACCCTGGAAACCCGTGAAGACGGTGTGAAGGTCCCCTCCAAGTTCCTGACCGCGGCTAAGCTCGCTGGTGAGGCTGAGCAGGCTAACGCTGATTTCAAGCCCGTTCTGATGGACCGCGAGACCGGTGAGGTCTTCGTGCCCAACGGCACCATGGGCCACCGTTACGCTCAGGAAGACCAGGGCAAGTGGAACCTGGACCTGCAGGGTCGTAAGCCGATTCTGTCGATCCGCGACCTGCCCCAGGGCCAGTCTGCAGCTGTTGAGATTAAGATGCCGACCTTCGATAACCCGAAGGGTCACGGCGACGTCATTACCCGCGGTGTGCCCGTAGCCTACGTTGAAGGCCACGAGGTCACCACTGTCTTCGACATCATGCTGGCACAGTACGGTGTGGGCCGTGAGGGTCTGCCCGGTACCTGGGCTAAGGACTACGAGGACTGGAACGTTCAGAACACCCCGGCATGGCAGGAGCAGATTACTTCTGTCCCCGCCGAGGCTGTTATCCGCGTTGCCCGCGAGTTCGCTAAGAGCGCCCTGGATTCCGGCGGCCGCTCTATGGTCATCTTCGGTGCAGGTATCTGCCAGTGGTACCACGCTGACACCACCTACCGCGCTATTCTTGCCCTGCTGAACCTGACCGGTTGCCAGGGCCGTAACGGTGGCGGTTGGGCTCACTACGTGGGCCAGGAGAAGGCACGTCCGCTGACCGGTCTGACCAACATCGCGAACGCTCTGGACTGGAGCCGCCCGCCGCGTCACATGATCGGTACCGGCTTCTGGTACATGCACACTGACCAGTTCCGTCAGGATGCATACTCCACCGACTACCTGCAGTCCCCGCTGGCTAAGGGCGAGTTGCGCGACGTTCACACTGCTGACGTTGTGGCACGTTCTACCCGTATGGGCTGGATGCCGTTCTACCCGCAGTTCCCCGAGAACTCGCTGGAACTGGCTGAGAAGGCAGAGCAGGCAGTGGCACGCGGCGAGGCTTCCTCGAACGCGGACTACATTGCACAGCGCCTGAACTCCGGTGACCTGGAGTTCTCCGTTGAGGACGTCGACAACCCCGTCAACTGGCCTCGTACCCTGACCCTGTGGCGTTCGAACCTGTTCGGTTCCTCCGCTAAGGGTGAGAGCTACTTCCTGAAGCACCTGGTCGGTAGCATGGACAACGTCCAGGGTTCCGATTCGGAGAAGCTGCCGAACGAAGTGAAGTGGGTTGATGAAGCACCTCAGGGCAAGCTGGATCTGCTGGTCACCTCGGACTTCCGTATGACCTCCACGACCCTGCTGTCTGACATCGTTCTGCCGACTGCAACCTGGTACGAGAAGCACGATATCTCCTCGACCGATATGCACCCGTTCCTGCACGCGTTCTCCCCGGCAATTGACCCGCCGTGGGAGGCAAAGACCGACCACGAGACCTTCAAGGCACTGGCGTACGAGTTCACTCGCCTGGCTAAGAAGCACCTCGGCGTTCGTAAGGACATCGTTTCGGTCCCGCTGCTGCACGACACCCCCGGCCAGATTGCTCAGCCCGGCGGTCACGCACCCGACTGGAAGAACACCCCCGGTATGGTGGGTGTGCCCGGCAAGAACATGCCGAACTTCGTCACCGTCGAGCGTGACTACGGCGCACTGTACGACATGTACACCACCATTGGCCCGCTGTTCGACAAGCTCGGTGCTACCACCAAGTTCATCACCTATGACCTGAAGGACGAAGTCGCGAAGATGGCTAAGGAATTCGGTGTGATGGACTCCGGTAAGGGCGCAGGTCGTCCGGCACTGGACACCGATGTGAAGATCGCCGAATCCATCATGATGATTTCGGGTACCTCTAACGGTGAGGTTGCTATCAAGGGCTTCAAGGAGCTCGAGAAGCAGACCGGTCTGCACCTGATGGACCTGGCAGAAGGTAACGAGGAACGTCGTATCACCTTCCCCATGACCCAGGCCGCACCGCAGCCCGTGATGACCTCCCCCGAGTGGTCCGGTTCGGAGACCGGCGGTCGCCGTTACGCTCCGTTCACCGTCAACATCGAGAAGAAGAAGCCGTTCCACACCCTGACCGGCCGTATGCACTTCTTCCTCGACCACGACTGGATGCACGAAATGGGCGAGGCTCTGCCGATTTACCGTCCGCCGCTGGACATGACCGGCCTGTACAACGAGCCCGAGCTCGGTACTACCGATGGTGTTTCGGTTGCTGTTCGCTACCTGACCCCGCACAACAAGTGGGCAATTCACTCGCAGTACTTCGATAACCACTACATGCTGAGCATGTTCCGTGGTGGCCCGACTGCGTGGATGAGCCCGCAGGATGCTGACAAGATTGGCGTCAAGGATGGCGAGTGGATTGAGTGTGTGAACACCAACGGTGTCTTCGTGGGTCGTGCGGTTGTTTCGCACCGTATGCCCGAGGGCGTCTGCTTCGTTTACCACGCTCAGGAGCGTATGGTTAGCCCGAAGTCTGAAGTCACCGGTAAGCGCGGTGGTATTCACAACTCGGTGACCCGTATTCTTCTGAAGCCTACCCACATGATTGGTGGCTACGCTCACCAGGCGTTCGCCTTCAACTATCTCGGACCGACCGGTAACCAGCGAGACATCGTCTCGTACATCCGTCGCCGTAAGTCCCAGGAGGTAACTTTCTAATGCGCGTTATGGCACAAGTTGCGATGGTGATGGCGCTCGATAAGTGCATCGGCTGCCACACCTGCTCCGTGACCTGTAAGCAGGCATGGACGAACCGAGCCGGTACCGAATACGTCTGGTTCAACAACGTTGAGACTCGTCCCGGTCAGGGATACCCCCGCCGTTACGAGGATCAGGAGAAGTGGAAGGGCGGCTGGGTGCTGAACAAGCGCGGTCGTCTGGAGCTCAAGAGCGGTAACCGCTTCCAGAAGCTCTTCACGATTTTCGCTTCCCCGATTCAGCCCGAGCTGAACGACTACTACGAGCCCTGGACCTACGATTACCAGAACCTGACCAGCGCTCCTCTGGGTGATGACTTCCCGGCTGCTAAGCCTGTCTCCCTCATCACCGGTGAGGACACCAAGGTTGAGTGGGGTATGAACTGGGACGACAACCTGGCTGGTGCGACCGAGTACGGTCACCTGGACCCGCTGGTTGAGAAGGTTCGCAAGAAGGCTGAGGACAAGATTAAGTTCGAGTTCGAGCAGACCTTCATGTTCTACCTGCCTCGTATTTGTGAGCACTGCCTGAACCCCTCCTGCATGGCTTCTTGCCCCTCCGGCGCTATCTACAAGCGTGCTGAGGATGGCATCGTTCTGGTTGACCAGGACCGTTGCCGCGGTTGGCGTCAGTGCATCACCGGATGCCCCTACAAGAAGGTGTACTTCAACCACAAGACGGGTAAGGCTGAGAAGTGTACCTTCTGCTACCCCCGTATTGAGGCTGGTATTCCGACCGTGTGTGCTGAGACCTGTGTTGGTCGTATGCGCTACATCGGTATCTTCCTCTACGATGCAGACCGCGTGACTGAGGCTGCTTCGGTTGAGGATGAGAAGGATCTCTACGAGGCTCAGCTGTCGCTGATGCTTGATCCTTCGGATCCGGCTGTGATTGAGCAGGCTCGTAAGAACGACATCCCCGATGCGTGGATTACTGCAGCTCAGAAGTCGCCCGTGTACAAGCTGGCGAAGGAGTGGAAGGTGGCTCTGCCCCTGCACCCCGAGTACCGCACCATGCCCATGGTTTGGTACGTACCGCCGCTGTCTCCGATTGTTGACCTGCTCAAGGAGCAGGGCCACGATGCAGAGAACAGCAACAACCTGTTCGGCGCTATTGAGTCTCTCCGTATTCCGGTTGAGTACCTGGCTGAGCTGTTCACCGCTGGTGACACTGAGGTTGTTACTAACGTTCTGCGCCGCCTGGCTGCAATGCGTTCGTACATGCGTGACATCAACCTCGGTGGCGAAGGCAACGAGGAGATCGCTCAGGCTGTCGGCATGACCGGTCAGCAGGTGTACGAGATGTACCGCCTGATGGCTATCGCTAAGTACAACGAGCGTTACGTCATTCCTAAGGCTCACATGGAAGACGCCCACAACCTTGAGGAAATGGGTTGCTCCCTGAGCGTGGATGGCGGACCCGGCATGTACGGCGATGCGTTCAACGACATGGAGGGTCGCCCGACCCCCGTGTCCACCGGTGTCTACGAGGCTAACAACAAGGTCAGCTTGTTCAGCTGGGACGGTTCTTCCCGTCCTGACGGCCTCTTCCCGAATACCACCGGAAAGAAGTAATAAGTGGCTGGATTCTTTTCCAAGCTCATGGGCAAGGCCGGTTCCGAGGCTGCTGTCTCGGAGCCGGCTCAGCCGGAGAACCCGTTTGATATCGATTACGGTCCCGGCGAGGATAAGGACTCGGTAATCTACCAGGTGAGCGGTATGCTCCTGGGCTACCCCGATGAGGAAACTCTGAAGGTTCTGCCCGAACTGGTCGAGATTGCCGCTTCCACCCAGGATGAGGCTTTCATTGCTGCCGTTGATGCGGTTCAGCAGTGGCTGACTTCTAAGGACCTGGAGGATGTGCAGTCCGAGTACGTGCAGGAATACGACCTTTCCCGTCGTCATTCGTTGCATCTGTCCTACTGGACCGATGGCGATACCCGCCGCCGTGGTGAGACTCTTCTGCGTTTCAAGCAGATGTACCGCGACTCCGGTATGTTGACCGTTTTGAACGGTGAGCTTCCGGATTACCTGCCGCTGGTGCTGGAGTTCTGTGCGTTGGTGGATCGCCGTAAGGGCCGTTCTGCTTTGCAAGCGTACCGTCCGTCCCTTGAGCTTCTTCGTCTGTCCATGAAGGACGGAAATCTGCCCCACTACGGGTTGTTGCAGAGCATCTGCGATACCCTTCCTGGCGTCTCTCCGCAGACTCAGGAGGAGGTTCAGAAGATGGCTGGCTACGGCCCTCCCGTCGAGACTGTTGGCCTGAATGGTTACGCTGATCATCAGTTGCTCCAGCAGGCTTCGGCTCGTTCTAACTAGTTTTATCCCTTGTGAGGAGACAACACGTGTACGTACTTGCTTCTGAGAACGCAGGACATGCTGCACAGGCTGTAGCCGATCCGGGTATTGTTGACATCCTGCTGTGGGGCGTTCTGCCCTATGTTGCACTGGTCGTTCTGATTGGTGGCACCATTTGGCGTTACCGTACTGACCAGTTCGGATGGACTACCCGCTCGTCCCAGGTCTATGAGTCGAAGCTGCTGCGCATCGCTTCGCCCCTGTTCCACTACGGTCTTGCGGCCGTGTTCCTTGGCCATGTTGGTGGCCTGGTGGTTCCTAAGTTCCTGACTGATTACGTCTTGTCGGAAGATGCTTACCACATGATGGCGCTGGTTGTTGGTTCTGCCGCAGCGATTGCGACCATTGTTGGTATGTTCATTCTGATTGGTCGCCGTGCTTCGAACTCTCGTGTTCGTTCGGCTACCACTGGTAATGATGTTCTGATGTATGTCGTTTTGGTTCTGGTGATTCTCGCTGGTACTGCGGCTACTCTGCTTTCGGCTGTGAACCCCTCGGGCGGTTTGCCTCCGGTAAATGGTCACGAGGTTCACTTCAACTACCGTGAGACCATTGCTGTTTGGTTCCGTTCGCTGTTCTACTTCCACCCTGAGGTGGCTCTGATGGTGAATATTCCTGTGGCTTTCAAGATTCACATCGTGGTGGCTATGGTTCTGTTCATCATTTGGCCCTTTACCCGCCTGGTGCACGCACTGACTGTGCCCCTGCACTACCTCTTCCGCCCCTACACCGTGTACCGCTCTCGTGGCGGCCAGCGTGTTGGTGCACGTCGAGGTTGGGACCCGGTAGGCACTCTCCCGCGTGAGCGCGCCGACCGCTAATACACACATCCATATTGCAAAAGAGGAAATATGAGCACCCCTGCTGCACCGAGCTACGACCTGAAGAATGGTCAGCTCCGTAACGTTTTGCTTGCAACCTTCGCCTCAACCATTGGTTTCTGGGCGTGGACCGTTGTCGGCCCGCTGGCGAAGATGTATGCAAAGCAGATGCACCTGGACGCTGGTATGACCAGCCTTCTGGTTGCTATGCCGATTTTTATCGGCGCTATTGGCCGTATTCCCGTTGGCGGTCTGACTGACCGCTACGGTGGTCGTATCATGTTCACCGTTGTTCTGGCGATTAGCGCACCCCTGGTCTTCCTGGTTGGTGTTGCTGGTCAGATGAACTCGCTGCCCATGCTGCTTGTTGTGGCATTCTTCCTGGGTATTGCGGGTACCGTGTTCGCTGTGGGTATTCCCTTCTGCTCCGCATGGTATGACGCTTCCAAGAAGGGCTTTGCGACCGGTGTGTTCGGTGCCGGCATGGTGGGTACTGCAATTTCCGCATTCGCTACCCCCCGCCTGGTGCAGGGTATTGGTTACTTCCAGACTCACGTTCTGATTGCTGTTATCTGTGCTGTGACCGCTGCTATTTCTTTCTTCTTCCTGAAGGACTCTCCGGCAACTGTAGGCCGTGAGGTTACTCCGCTGATGCCGAAGATTGTTCAGGCATTCAAGGTGAAGACCACTTGGCAGCTATGCTTCCTCTACGCTGTTGTGTTCGGTGCGTTCGTGGCATTCTCGAACTACCTGCCTACTTACCTGAGCAACATCTACGGCTTCAACGCTAACGACGCTGGTATGCGTGCGGCTGGCTTTGCGGTTGCTGCTGTGATCGCTCGTCCCTTCGGTGGTGTCCTGGCGGATAAGTTCGGCCCGAAGGTCATCACCCTCATCTCCCTGGGTGGTGTGGTGATTCTGGCAGTTATTATCGCGTTCCAGCCTGATGCTGAGCACGTGTATGGTGCTGTCTTCATTCTGATGGCTGCTCTGCTGGGTCTGGGCCACGGCTCGGTCTTCGGCTGGGTGGGTCGTGTAGCTGACCCGAAGAACGTCGGCGCGGTGTCCGGTGTGATTGCTGCTGCTGGTGCTCTGGGTGGCTTCTTCCCGCCGCTGGTGATGGGTGCAACCTACAACCAGGCTGAGAACAACTACTTCATCGGTCTGATGCTGCTGGCTGTGACTGCGGCTCTGGCTTTCCTGTCGGCATTCCTGGTGCCGAACGGTGGCAAGCCCAACCACGCTAAGTAGGGTCTTCTAGTACATCCTTCTGCGGGATGTATGTGAAGTTTGCTTTGACTGAGTCCGGCTCGTTTTCTCTTCGGAGAGAACGAGCCGGACTTTGTGCGTTTCTGCGGTTTTTCGTATAGCGGGGAGGGGATTTAGCGGGGCAGAAGAGCTTGATATTCTGGCATGTCGAATGTTGGTAAAGGTGGCAAAACTTTGTGGAGATGTGGGACACTTAAGATGTTCGACTCGTCGCAATAGCGCGACGTGACCCCTCTACGGTTTGCGCCGACCAATAGGAGAATCCTATGTCCTTTATTGAACGTCATCTCGGCCCCCGTTCCGCAGACGCAGAGCAGATGCTCGAAACCCTCGGATATTCTTCCCTGGATGCGCTGATGGACGCTGTTGTCCCCTCTCAGATTCGCCTTGACGGCGATCTGCAGCTGCCTGCTCCGCTGTCGGAGCATGAGGCTCAGGCAAAGATTGCCGGCTATGCAGCGAAGAATAAGGTTCTTGCCCAGATGATTGGTGCCGGATACTACGATGCTGTAACTCCCGCGGTTCTGCGCCGTAACATTCTGGAAAACCCCGGTTTCTACACTTCTTACACCCCGTACCAGGCTGAGATTTCTCAGGGTCGTCTGGAGGCTCTGCTGAACTTCCAGAACACCGTGATGGAGCTGACCGGCCTGGAGGTTGCAAACTCCTCCCTGCTGGATGAGGCATCCGCGGTGGCTGAAGCAGCTGTCATGATGCACCGTGCAAACCGCAAGGTGAAGAACGGCTTCTTCGCTATTGACTCCCGTTGCCTGCCTCAGGTTATTTCAGTGACTCGTGGTCGTGCAGAGATGCTCGGCATTCCTTTCGTGATTACTGATTTCTCTGAGGGCCTGCCCGAGGGTGACCTGTACGGTATCATCCTGGCGTACCCCGGTAATGAAGGCGAGATTCGCGATATTGAGCCGCTGATTAAGGCCGCTAAGGAGCGTAACGCTCTGGTCACCGTTGTTGCTGACCTGCTGGCTCTGACCCTGCTGAAGTCCCCGGGTGAGCTGGGTGCTGATATTGCTGTGGGTAACACTCAGCGTTTCGGTCTGCCTTTCTTCTTCGGTGGCCCGCACGCAGCGTACATGGCTGTTCACAAGGGTATGGAACGCACTATGCCCGGTCGTCTGGTGGGTGTTTCTAAGGACTCTGCCGGTAAGCCTGCGTACCGTCTGGCTCTGCAGACTCGTGAGCAGCACATCCGCCGCGAGAAGGCTACTTCTAACATTTGTACTGCTCAGGCTCTGCTGGCGATTGTTGCTGGCGCTTACGCGATGTACCACGGTCCTGAGGGACTGCGCGCTATCGCGAACCGTCTGCACACCAACGCCGCTCGCGTTGCTACCGCGCTGAAGGCTGCCGGTTACGGTATCGCTCACGACACTTTCTTCGACACGGTCGTGGTGGAGGCTCCTGGCCGCGCTGACGAGCTGGTTGCGAAGGCTCTGGAAGCTGGCGTGAACATCCGCCGCTTCGACGAGAACCGTGTTGGTATTTCCGTGGGTGAGTCTCACGGCGAGGAACTGCTCAAGAGCCTGGTTGAGGCTCTGGGCGGCACCCTGGGTGAGGCAGATGCACAGTACGATCTGCCCGCTGAGCTGCTGCGTACCGATGATTACATGCAGCACCCGATTTTCCACAAGTACCGCTCCGAGACCGAGATGATGCGCTACCTGCGTCACCTCGCTGATAAGGACCTGGCGCTTGACCGCACTATGATTCCGCTGGGTTCGTGCACCATGAAGCTGAACGCGGCTGCTGAGATGGAGCCCATCTCCTGGCCTGAGTTCGCGAACATTCACCCGCTGGTCCCGGAGGATCAGGCTGAGGGTTGGTACGAGCTGATTAAGGACCTGAGCGAGTGGCTGGTTGCTATTACCGGTTACGATGCTATCTCCCTGCAGCCGAACTCTGGTGCGACCGGTGAGTATGCTGGTCTGCGCGCTATCCGTTCCTTCCACGAGGCTAATGGTGACCACGAGCGCGATACCGTCCTGATCCCGCTGTCTGCTCACGGCACCAACGCGGCATCTGCTGCTCTGGCTGGTCTGAAGGTTGCCGGTGTGGCAACTGCGGCTGACGGTTCGATTGATGTTGACGACCTGAAGGTAAAGATCGAGAAGTACGGTCCCAAGGTTGCCGGCATCATGATTACTTACCCCTCCACTCACGGTGTGTTTGAGGAGCAGGTTGCTGAGGTTTGCCAGCTGGTTCACGAGGCTGGCGGCCAGGTGTACCTGGATGGCGCGAACCTGAACGCTCAGATGGGCTTCGCTCAGCCCGGTAAGTTCGGCGGCGACGTTTCGCACCTGAACCTGCACAAGACCTTCTCCATTCCTCACGGTGGTGGCGGCCCCGGTGTTGGCCCGCTGGCTGTTCGTGAGCACCTGGCGAAGTTCCTGCCCGGTGACGCATACCGCGCTGATGCTGAGGGTAAGCTTCCCAACGATGCTGCACTGCCGATTTCGCAGGCGTTCTTCGGTTCTGCCGGTGTTCTGCCGATTAGCTGGATGTACATTGCGATGACTGGCGCTCAGGGTCTGAAGGACTCTTCGCAGTACGCGGTTCTGAACGCTAACTACATTGCGAAGAAGCTCAACGACAAGTACCCGGTGCTGTACACCGGCCCCGGCGGTCTGGTCGCTCACGAGTGCATCCTGGACCTGCGTCAGCTGACCGATCAGTCTCATGTGACTGCTGAGGATGTCTGCAAGCGTCTGATGGACTTCGGCTTCCACGCTCCGACCCTGGCGTTCCCGGTTCCGGGTACCCTGATGGTTGAGCCGACTGAGTCTGAGTCGAAGGAAGAGCTGGACCGCTTCATTGAGGCAATGGAGACCATTTACGACGAGATTATCGAGGTGGCTGAGGGCAAGGTCGCTGTGGAGGAATCGGTTCTGCGCAACGCACCGCACACCGTTGATGTGGTGAGCGCTGATGAGTGGGATCGCCCCTACAGCCGTACCCAGGCAGCTTTCCCGGTTCCGAGCCTGCGCGCTAACAAGTACTTCACTTCGGTGGGTCGTATTGATGGCGCTGGCGGTGACCGTAACTTCGTGTGCGAATGCCCTCCGATGGAGGCTTTCGACCTGGAAGCATAAGGAGCCTGTAATGCTCCTGGGTAGGCTGTAGCGGTCTACCTGCCTCACCCGTCCTCAGGTTTCTGGGGACGGGTGGGGGCTGCCTCCGCAGCGTATCTTGTATCTGCGGGGGTGAATCAAATCTATGACGATTGAACGATAACAGCACAAAGCTGTGCGTGAGGAGAATCTAATGTCCCCCAAGAAGACCTCTCTGTACCCTGTCCACGAGAAGCTTGGCGCTTCTTTCACCGACTTTGGCGGCTGGGATATGCCCCTGAAGTACGCTAACGACGTTGCTGAGCACGAGGCTGTCCGTACCCGTGCCGGTATTTTCGACCTGTCCCACATGGGTGAGTTCCGTGTGACCGGTCCGGACGCGGGTGCGTTCCTGGATTACGCTCTGGTGTCGAACATGTCCATCCTGAAGGTCGGTAAGGCGAAGTACTCGATCCTAGTCAACGACAAGGGCGGCGTGATTGACGACCTGATTACTTACCGTCTGGGCGATGAAGAGTTCATGGTCGTTCCGAACGCTTCGAACATTGACACTGACTTTGCTGCGATGAGCGAGCGCCTGGGCGATTTCAAGGTTGAGTTCGTCAATGAGTCGGATCAGACGTCTCTGATTGCTGTTCAGGGTCCTCGTGCTGAGGAGATTCTGCTGGCTGCTGGCGTCTCTGATGAGGAAGCTGTCCGCGAGCTGAAGTACTACGCTTCGGTGCCGCTGACTGTTGCTGGCGTTGATGTTCTGCTGGCTCGTACCGGTTACACCGGTGAGGACGGCTTTGAGCTGTTCGTTCCGAATGAGAAGGCTGTTGAGCTGTGGGATAAGCTGGCCGCTGCCGGTGAGCCTTTCGGTATGATTCCTGCCGGTCTGGCTTCTCGTGACTCCCTGCGCCTCGAGGCTGGTATGCCGCTGTACGGTCACGAGCTGGGTCTTGAGATTTCTCCCTTTGAGTCTGGTCTGGGCCGCCTGGTTGAGATTGCTCTGGAGAAGAAGGCTGCTGACTTTGTGGGTCGTGAGGCTTTGGCTGAGCAGGCTAAGAGCGAGCCGAAGCGTATCCTGGTTGGTCTGAAGGCTCAGGCGAAGCGTCCTGCTCGTGCCGGTTCTAAGCTGGTGGATGCTGAAGGCAATGAGATTGGTGAGGTTACCTCCGGTATTCCTTCCCCGACTCTGGGCTTCCCGATTGCTATGGCGCTGGTGAACCGTGAGTTCTCTGAGGTTGGCTCTACCGTTGATGTTGATATCCGCGGTAAGCGTGCTCCGTTTGATGTTGTGGCTCTGCCGTTCTACAAGCGTGAGAAGTAAGAGTTTTTCTGCAGATAATCTGTAGGGTAGAGGCGTCGTGTCCCGGGTGGGCACGGCGCCTTTTCTGCGCCGTGAGGTGGGCGTTCAGTGGCGGGGGAGGGGCGAGGTGTTCTGAGCCTTAGTTTGTACTGGTTCTGAAGTGCGTTAGGATTAGAGCGGCCAGTCAAAGGTGATTGTCCGCACTTATAGGCCGTCGCTTGGTGGGCTGCTCCTCCGTTGAAGGGCGCGTATCTTTTGGCGCGGTGCACAGATATTTTTATTTGAAGGACAGAACGTGGCTATTAACCAGAGCGCGCCCAGCAGCGTGCAGAAGAAGGCAGAGGCTCTGCCGTATGACATCAGTGTTTTTGAGATGTTCAGCATTGGTGTGGGTCCTTCGAGCTCGCATACGGTCGGTCCGATGCGTGCTTCGAATCGTTTTGTGGCGGAGCTGATTGATGAGGGTCTGCTGGATCGTGTGACGGGTGTGCACGTGGATCTGTATGGTTCGTTGGCGGCTACGGGTGCCGGTCACGGCACGATGAGCGCGGCGTTGAAGGGCCTGTGCGGTTTTGTGCCTGAGACGATTAATATTGCTGATTCTGAGGCGATGATTGAGCGTAATAGTGTGGACGGTACCTTACCGTTGGCGGGTTATCCGTCCTCTGCTTACGGTGTGACTGCGCCCGGTGGTGAGGATCAGAAGGTGTACGGCCCGGTGGTGAAGTATCGTGAGCTGGATATGACTCTGCGCCCTCTGACGGTTCTTCCGCGCCATACGAACGGTATGAAGATTGCGGCGTTTGAAGGTGAGCAGTTGCTGTTGGAGCGTACCTATTATTCGATTGGTGGCGGTTTCATTGTTGAGGGTGATGAGGAGGCGACCGGTGGCGCGTCGCTGATGAATCCTCCGTATCCGTTTGGTTCGGCGGCTGAGCTGCTGGAGATGGCGAATGATGCTGGCTTGTCTATTGCGCAGTTGAAGATGGCGAATGAGTGTTCGCTACGTTCTGAGCAGGAGGTCCGTGACGGCATCCTGCATATCTACCGTGTGATGAAGGAATGTATTGGTTCTTCGTTGGCGCGTGTGGGTTATTTGCCTGGTCCTTTGAAGGTGCGTTGCCGTGCGGGTGCTTGGCATCGTGATTTGATGGTGGAGGACCCGGCGAAGTCTCCTGAGTTTGCTATTGACTGGGTGAACCTGATTGCTTTGGCGGTTAATGAGGAGAATGCTTTTGGCGGTCGTGTGGTGACTGCTCCGACGAATGGTGCTTCGGGTATTATTCCGGCGGTGTTGCATTACGCGATGAATTACACGCACGGTATTCGCCATTGCGGTCAGGCTACTCGTGATCAGGCGGTTATTGATTTCTTCTTGGCTTCTTCTGCTGTGGGTGTGTTGTATAAGAAGCGTGCTTCGATTTCTGGCGCTGAGGTGGGTTGCCAGGGTGAGGTGGGTAGCGCCTCGTCGATGGCTGCTGCCGGTTTGGCGCAGGTGATGGGTGGTACCCCTGAGCAGGTTGAGAATGCTGCTGAGATTGCGATGGAGCACAACTTGGGTCTGACGTGTGACCCGGTGGGTGGTTTGGTGCAGATTCCGTGTATTGAGCGTAATGCGATGGCTGCGTCGAATGCTGTGACGGCGGCTCGTATGGCGTTGCGTGGCGATGGTACGCACCGTGTGTCGTTGGATCAGGTGATTGAGACGATGCGTCAGACCGGTTTGGATATGTCTCACCGTTATAAGGAGACGTCCATGGGTGGTTTGGCTGTGAATGTGGTGGAATGCTAGGTGCACGCTGTGGCAGGTTTGCACTCCTGATGAGGGTGTGGTAGACAGAAGGGATTTCTTCCTGTATCGTTAGTATTTACGCTTTCCCTAACCTTTGTGCCTTCATATAGCGGTGGGCACGGGCTGAAGGTGACGTTTTTCCGTCCGACTCTATAGCTTCGAGCACCGTTTTATTCGGGGGCTTAGGTTGTCGTGTCGCCGGTAATGTCGCCGGGAGGCTGATTGCTAACAGACATGTCTGTGGAAGGATCCCCATTTTGGTCGCTTCGAGCACCTCTAACCATGACGCCGCTAACGGCGCAGAGAACGTCTCGCGCCGAATTTCATTCGCGAAGATTAACGAACCGCTGAAGGTTCCCAACCTGCTTGCTATCCAGACCGATAGCTTCGACCGCCTCGTGGGTAACGAGCGCTGGGCGGAGCGTCTGGAAAAGGCGCAGGCTGCTGGTGACACTTCTGTCCCCGCTCAGTCCGGTCTGGCTGAGATTTTTGAAGAAATCTCCCCGATTCGTGACTTCCAGGAGACTATGCAGCTCTCCTTCTCTGAGCCTGAGTTTGCTGACCCCAAGTACTCTGTTGAGGAGTGCAAGGACCGTGACGCAACCTACTCGGCTCCGCTGTACATTAAGGCTGAATTCATGAACCTCGCTACTGGCGAGGTCAAGCAGCAGACCCTGTTCATGGGTGACTTCCCCCTGATGACCGAGGCCGGTACCTTTGTTATTAACGGTACTGAGCGTGTGGTCGTTTCTCAGCTGGTGCGTTCCCCCGGTGCTTACTTCGAGAAGGCTCCGGACCGTACCTCCGATAAGGACATTTACTCTGCCCGCGTGATTCCTTCCCGCGGTGCATGGTTCGAGCTTGAGATTGATAAGCGCGACCAGGTTGGCGTGCGTCTGGACCGTAAGCGTAAGCAGTCCGTGACTGTTCTGCTGAAGGCTCTGGGCTGGACCGAGTCCAAGATCCTGGCTGAGTTCGGTCAGTACGACTCCATCCGCGCAACCCTGGAGAAGGACTCCGTCAAGGACCGCGACGAGGCTCTGCTGGACATCTACCGCAAGCTGCGTCCGGGCGAACCCCCGACGGTTGAAGCTGCCCAGGCTCTGCTGGACAACATGTACTTCACCCCGCGCCGCTACGACCTGGCGAAGGTTGGCCGTTACAAGCTGAACCGTAAGCTCGGCGTGGACGTTCCCATGGATTCCCCCGAGGCTTCCGTTCTGAGCCAGGACGACATCGCTCAGATGATTCGTTACCTCTGCGCTCTGCACGCAGGCGAGACCAGCATCCCCGGCGTCCGCGACGGCGAGGAAATCTCCCTCAAGATCGATATCGACGACATTGACCACTTCGGTAACCGTCGTATCCGTACCGTGGGTGAGCTGATTGAGAACCAGATTCGTACCGGTCTGTCCCGTATGGAGCGCGTGGTTCGCGAGCGCATGACCACCCAGGACGTGGACGCTATCACCCCGCAGTCCCTGGTGAACATCCGCCCCGTCGTGGCAGCTATCAAGGAGTTCTTCGGTACTTCTCAGCTGTCGCAGTTCATGGACCAGAACAACCCGCTGGCAGGTCTGACCCACAAGCGTCGTCTGTCCGCACTGGGCCCGGGCGGTCTGTCCCGTGACCGTGCAGGCATGGAAGTTCGAGACGTCCACCCCTCGCACTACGGTCGTATGTGCCCCATTGAAACCCCTGAAGGCCCGAACATTGGTCTGATTGGTTCGCTGGCAACCTACGGTCGCATCAACTCCTTCGGTTTCATTGAGACCCCCTACCGCGTGGTGACTGACGGCCGCGTGACCGATGAGGTCCGCTACCTGACCGCTGACGATGAGAAGGGTGTCGTCATTGCGCAGGCAAACGCACCGCTGAACCCTGACCGCACCTTCGCTGAGAACGAGGTTCTCTGCCGTGCGGGTGACGGTTCTGGTGAAGCTGTTATGGTTGCTCCCGGCGCCGTACAGTACATGGACGTTTCCCCGCGCCAGATGGTGTCTGTGGCTACCGCCCTGATTCCTTACCTGGAGCACGACGACGCTAACCGAGCACTGATGGGTGCTAACATGCAGCGTCAGGCTGTGCCCCTGCTGGAGTCTGAGGCTCCCGTGGTTGGTACCGGTATGGAGAAGTACGCAGCACTGGATTCCGGTGACTCCGTGCTCGCGAAGAAGCCCGGTGTGGTTTCCTCCGTGGACGCTAAGACCGTTATCGTCCGTAACGACGACGGCTCTGTCTCCACCTACCCGATCATGAAGTTCTCCCGCTCGAACCCGGGTAACTGCTACAACCAGCGCGTTGTGGTGAAGGAAGGCCAGCGCGTCGAATACCGCGACGTTATTGCTGACGGCCCCTCCACCGACGGCGGCGAGCTGGCGCTGGGTAAGAACCTGCTCGTGGCATACATGCCGTGGGAAGGCCTGAACTACGAGGATGCGATCATCCTCTCCCAGCGCATGGTTTCTGAGGACGTGCTGACCTCGATTCACATTGAGGAGCACGAGATTGACGCCCGCGACACCAAGCTGGGCCCCGAGGAGATTACCCGCGATATCCCGAACGTGTCCGAGGATGTTCTCTCGGCTCTGGACGAGCGCGGCATCATCCACATCGGTGCTGAGGTTGAGGCTGGCGACATCCTGGTTGGTAAGGTCACCCCCAAGGGTGAGACCGAGCTGACCCCCGAGGAGCGCCTGCTGCGCGCAATCTTCGGTGAGAAGTCTCGCGAGGTTCGCGACACCTCCCTGAAGGTTCCTCACGGCGAGTCCGGTACCGTTATCGGTATCCGCATCTTCGACCGCGAGAACAACGATGAGGACGATCTGCCCCCGGGCGTGAACCAGCTGGTCCGCGTGTACGTGGCTCAGAAGCGTAAGATTACCGACGGCGACAAGCTTGCAGGCCGCCACGGTAACAAGGGTGTTATTTCCAAGATCCTGCCGATCGAGGATATGCCCTTCCTGGAAGACGGTACCCCCGTGGACGTTATCCTGAACCCGCTGGGCGTGCCCGGTCGTATGAACATTGGTCAGGTTCTGGAAGTCCACACCGGTTGGCTGGCTAAGCAGGGTTGGAAGATTGAGGGCGAGCCCGAGTGGCTCAAGCGCATGCCGAACTTCCCGAAGGAATCCGGCCCGACCCGCCTGGCAACTCCGGTGTTCGACGGTGCCCACGAGGATGAACTGTTCGACCTCCTGGATCACTCGAATCCGAACCGCGATGGTGACCGTCTGATCAACCGTTCCGGTAAGGCACGTCTGATTGACGGCCGTTCCGGTGAGCCGTTCCCGGACCCGATTTCGGTTGGTTACCAGTACATCCTGAAGCTGCACCACCTGGTGGATGACAAGATTCACGCTCGTTCCACCGGTCCGTACTCGATGATTACCCAGCAGCCCCTGGGTGGTAAGGCTCAGTTCGGTGGTCAGCGCTTCGGTGAGATGGAAGTGTGGGCGCTGGAAGCATACGGCGCCGCTTATACCCTGCAGGAAATCCTGACCGTCAAGTCTGATGACGTGGCGGGCCGTGTGAAGGTTTACGAGGCTATCGTGAAGGGCGAGAACATCCCTGAGCCGGGTATCCCCGAATCCTTCAAGGTTCTTATCAAGGAAATGCAGTCTCTGTGCCTGAACGTCGAGGTGCTCTCTACCGACGGCAAGATTATTGAGATGAGCGACTCGGAGGAAGAAGGCTTCCGGGCAGCAGAAGATATGGGCGTGAGCCTGACCCACGACGAGCCTAGCTCCGTCGACGAGGCATAAGCACCGCCTCCTTCTAGGGTGGGGAACCCCGCATGCGCTCGCGTGCGTTGTGGGGTTCCCGCCCGCTAACCCAAGTCTTCAGAAACTTACAGAAAGAGATTAGGACCGATATGTCCAACGAATCTTCGCTTGGTTTGATGCGAATTGGCCTCGCCACCGCCGACGACATCCGTCGTTGGTCTTTTGGTGAGGTTAAGAAGCCCGAGACCATCAACTACCGTACCCTGAAGCCCGAGAAGGACGGTCTCTTCGACGAGCGTATCTTCGGCCCCACCAAGGACTGGGAGTGCTACTGCGGTAAGTACAAGCGCGTGCGCTTCAAGGGCATTGTGTGTGAGCGCTGTGGTGTTGAGGTGACTCGCTCTAAGGTACGTCGTGAGCGTATGGGCCACATTGAGCTGGCTGCTCCTGTTACCCACATTTGGTACTTCAAGGGTGTTCCTTCCCGCCTGGGTTACCTGCTGGATCTGGCTCCGAAGGACCTGGAGAAGGTCATTTACTTCGCTGCGTACATGATCACTAAGGTTGACGAGGAAGCTCGTCACGAGGATCTGCCGATGCTGCAGGCTGCTCACGACCGTGAGAAGCAGGAGCTTGAGGCTGCTCTGAACGCTGATGTGAACGCTATCAGCCGTGAGGTTGAGGCTGAGCTGGCTCGTATTGAGGCAGAGGGTGGTAAGGCTGCTGAGAAGCGCAAGCTGCGCGATAACGCTGAGCGTCAGCTCGCGTCGGTGCGTAAGCGTTACGAGCGTGAGGCTGAGCACCTGGACCGCGTGTGGGATCGCTTCAAGAACCTGAAGGTTGCTGACCTTGAGGGTGACGAGGCGCTGTACCGTTCCATGATTGATAAGTACGGCCTGTACTTTGAGGGCGCGATGGGCGCGGAGGCTATTAAGAAGCGTCTGGAGTCCTTTGACCTGGAGGCTGAGGCTGAGGCTCTCAAGGAGATCATTCAGACCGGTAAGGGCCAGAAGAAGACCCGCGCTCTGAAGCGTCTGAAGGTTGTTAACGCCTTCCTGACCACTAACAACTCCCCGCTGGGCATGGTCCTGGATGTTGTTCCGGTTATTCCGCCGGAACTGCGCCCGATGGTTCAGCTGGATGGTGGCCGTTTCGCGACCTCCGACCTGAACGACCTGTACCGTCGTGTGATTAACCGTAACAACCGTTTGAAGCGTCTGCTGGAGCTGGGCGCTCCCGAGATTATCGTGAACAACGAGAAGCGTATGCTGCAGGAAGCTGTGGACTCGCTGTTCGATAACGGTCGTCGCGGTCGCCCGGTGACCGGCCCCGGTAACCGCCCCCTGAAGTCTCTGTCTGACATGCTGAAGGGTAAGCAGGGTCGTTTCCGTCAGAACCTGCTTGGTAAGCGTGTTGACTACTCGGGTCGTTCCGTGATTGTGGTTGGTCCTCAGCTGCAGATGCACCAGTGTGGTCTGCCCAAGCAGATGGCGCTGGAGCTGTTCAAGCCCTTCGTTATGAAGCGTCTGGTGGAGCTGAGCCACGCTCAGAACATTAAGAGCGCTAAGCGTATGGTTGAGCGTTTCCGCCCGCAGGTTTGGGACGTTCTGGAAGAGGTTATTGCTGAGCACCCGGTTCTGCTGAACCGTGCACCTACCCTGCACCGCCTCGGTATTCAGGCGTTTGAGCCGAAGCTGGTTGAGGGTAAGGCTATTCAGCTGCACCCGCTGGTTTGCTCCGCGTTCAACGCTGACTTCGACGGTGACCAGATGGCAGTTCACCTGCCGCTGTCTCCCGAGGCTCAGGCTGAGGCTCGTATCCTCATGCTGTCCTCGAACAACATCCTGAAGCCTTCGGATGGCCGCCCTGTGGCTGTCCCCTCGCAGGATATGATCATTGGTCTGTACCACCTGACTACTCCTCGTGATGGTCAGAAGAACGAGGGTCACGCATTCTCCTCGGTGTCTGAGGCTCTGATGGCGATGGATCGTCACGAGATTGAGCTGTACACCAAGGTGAAGATTCGCCTTGATGGTGACCAGTTCGTTGCTCCCGAGGATTGGGAAGCACCGGAGGGTTACCAGCCCGGCGATTCTGTGCTGCTGGACTGCACCGTTGGTCAGGTTCTGTTCAACCAGGCTCTGCCGAAGGATTACCCCTGGTTCTCTGGCGTGGCAGATAAGAAGGGCCTGGGTAGCCTGATTAATGATCTGGCTGAGCGTTACCCGATGGATGTTGTGGCTCGTGCTCTGGACAACCTGAAGAACTCCGGTTTCTACTGGGCTTCTCGTTCTGGCGTGACCGTGGCTGTTTCTGATATTGCTACTCCTGCTGAGAAGCCGGCAATTATGGAACGCTACGAGAAGCAGGCTGCTGCAATTCAGGACGACTTCGAGATCGGTACCATCGATGACGAAGAGCGTCGTCAGGAGCTGATTAAGGTTTGGACCGAGGCTACCGACGTGGTCGCAGAGGCTATGCGTGAGAACCTGAGCTCTCACGGTGGTCTGAACACCATTTACCGTATGGTGACCTCCGGTGCACGTGGTAACTGGATGCAGGTCCGTCAGATTGCGGGTATCCGTGGTCTGGTGTCGAACCCGAAGGGTGAGATTATGCCTCGCCCGATTAAGTCCTCGTACCGTGAGGGCCTGTCGGTTCTGGAGTACTTCATCGCAACCCACGGTGCACGTAAGGGTCTGGCTGATACCGCGCTGCGTACCGCTAACTCGGGTTACCTGACCCGTCGTCTGGTGGACGTTTCGCAGGACGTTATCGTTCGTGAGCACGACTGTGGCACTCGCCGTGGTCTGGTTCTGCCTCTGATTGATGAGGACGGCGGCCTGCACCAGGATGTTGAGACTTCGATTCACGGTCGTACCCTTGCGGTTGACGTGAAGGACGAGGCTGGCAACGTTCTGGCTGCTGCTGGCTCGGATGTCTCTGATGAGCTCATTGAGAAGCTCTTCAAGGCAGGCGTGAAGGAAGTCCGCGTCCGTTCGGTGCTGACCTGTGAGTCTGCTATTGGTGTGTGTGCACTGTGCTACGGTCGTTCGATGGCTTCGAACGTTCTGGTGGACATTGGTGAGGCTGTTGGTATTATTGCGGCTCAGTCGATTGGTGAGCCCGGTACCCAGCTGACCATGCGTACCTTCCACACCGGTGGTGTGGCTTCGGCTGACGATATTACTCAGGGTCTGCCTCGTATTCAGGAGCTGTTCGAGGCTCGTACCCCCAAGGGTGTTGCCCCGATTTCTGAGGTGTCCGGTCGCGTGACCATTGAGGATACCGAGAAGTCCTACAAGATTGTGGTGACCCCGGACGATGGTTCTGAGCCCCAGTCCTACACTGTTCTGCGTCGTGCAGCTTCTAAGCTGCAGAACGGCGATCACGTTCAGGTTGGCGATCAGCTGGCTACCGGTTCCGTTGACCCGAAGGAGGTTCTGCGTATTCGTGGTCCTCGTGAGGCTCAGAAGCACCTGGTGAGCGAGGTTCAGGGCGTGTACAAGTCGCAGGGTGTGGAAATCCACGACAAGCACGTTGAGGTTATTGTTCGCCAGATGCTACGTCGCGTGACCGTGATTGAGTCCGGTGATACCGATTTGCTGCCTGGTGAGCTGGTTGATAACATTGCTTTCCAGACTGCTAACCGTAAGGCACTGGTTGAGGGTAAGAAGCCCGCAGCTGGCCGTCCGGAAATGATGGGTATTACCAAGGCTTCGCTGGCTACCGAGTCCTGGCTGTCGGCGGCCTCCTTCCAGGAGACCACCCGCGTCCTGACTCAGGCTGCTATGGAGGCGAAGACTGACCCGCTGCTCGGCCTGAAGGAGAACGTGATCATCGGTAAGCTGGTTCCCGCTGGTACCGGTCTGGCACGTTACAACGATATTGAGGTTGAGCCTAGCCCCCAGGCTACCGCTGAGCGTATGCAGGCTCTGGACACTTTCGGTGGTTACCCGAGCGCATTCCAGATGGATAACGAGGTGTACACTTACGGCAACGGCGGCTTTATGGCTGTTTCGCTGGATGAGTACGGTCGTGGTCTGGACTAAGGCTTCTGCCGTGAGGAGCAGGTTGGGGGTTTAGAACCCCGGCCTGGTCCTTGATAAAGAACGCGGATACTCGAGTTGTCTCGGGTATCCGCGTTCTTTATTTAACGAATAGGTGGGGGAGGGGAGGCTTTCTTTTACGCAGTGCTTTAATATTCTTTATCCTTCAGGGGGAGGTTGTATATTTTTTGCCTAGTGGGTGAATTTATTTATGAAAAAATCATTGGAGTGCATTATTTTTCAAATCGGGAAAATTTCTTGACTGGGTAAGAAATTAGGTGGTGATCAAATTTTGTGGAACTCCCTGCAACTCGCCCCAATACAGCCATAAATAGAATATCTGCTCGTTTTTCTTTGAGGTATATGCAGAATGAATATTCTTGATTTGAACAATGCTAATCCAACTTGGAAAGCCTTTTGACTAGGTTCTATTCTTGAAGGCATGCATATCACTCTATTTACTTCCGGACGGGTGACTACTCGTGGCACCCGACTGCCTTCCGGAGCATCTCAATCGCAGATGTCTGAACAGAATCCCTCCTTGTCTGCAGGGGAGCAAAAGCGCTCCTCTGTTTTTTCGCGTTTTAAGGCGCCTACCCACTCTCTTGCTCGCATTGGTGCAGCATGCCTTATTGCGGCTTCCGCAATTCTTCCCGCCGGTCAGGTTGCGACCGCGGCCCCTGTTTCTCAGAGTGCTAGCGCTACCCCCTACCTGGTTGGTGCGGGTGCGGCGGATATTACCGGTGAGCCCGGTGAAGTCGGTTTCATGGGCTATGGCGACTCTTCCCAGAAGGGTAGCGGTGTGCATACTCGCCAGTATGCTCGCGCTTTTATTGCGGTGGACCGCGCCTCCGGTAAGCGCAACCTCATTGTTGTCCTGGACTCTCTGACGGGCTGGCAGTCGCTGCGTGATGAACTGGTCAAGCGTATCCGTGCAGAGTTTGGCTCTGCATACGACGAGTCGAACATTATGATTACCGCGACTCACACCCACGCAACTCCGGGTGGTATTACGCATCAGAGCCTGTACAACATTACGACCCTGGGCTTCCATCAGGACACGTTCGATGCTCAGGTGAACGGTTCGCTGAAGGCAATCCGCCAGGCGACCAAGGATCTGGCACCGGGTAACCTGACGATTTCGTCATCGAAGCTGACCGGTGTTGGCGCTAACCGGTCCCGTGAGGCGTTTAATCTGGATTCTCCTCAGCTGCGTTCTAAGTTGCCCGGCGGTACCGACCCGACCAATATGACTCTGCGTCTGGAGCGTAACGGCAAGACTCGTGCGGTGCTGAACTGGTACGCGATTCACCCGACGTCATTGACCTCGAAGAATACTCTGATTTCGAGCGATAACAAGGGTTATGCGGAGTATCTGCTGGAGACTCAGGATCACGGCGTTGACCGCAATGTTCCCGGCAGTGGCGATGGTTTCGTTGCGGCGTTTGCAAATGCTAATGCTGGTGATGTTTCTCCGAATACTTGGCTGAAGCCGGGTCAGGGCCCGACTAATGATCAGTTCAAGAATGTGAAGATTCAGGGTGAGAAGCAGGCTAATGCTGTGCGTTCTCAGCTCAAGAGCGCGGGCACTCCGGTGGGTAAGGGCCTGGATTCGCGTATTTCGTACTTCAATTTCTCGGGTATGAACGTGGATGCTAAGTACACCGGTAGTGGCCATAACGAGCGCACCTGTCAGGGTTTCTTGGGTACTTCGTTTGGTGCTGGTTCCACTGAGGATGGTGGCGGTGGCTGGGATGCCTATAAGGAAGGCTCTGGTCGCCCCTCTATTTTGGGTACTTTGGTGTTCACTCCGAGTGCGGCGCAGACGCGTTGTCAGCAGCCAAAGGGTATTCTCTTCTCTGCCAAAAATGGAACGATCATTCAGGAAAAGTATCCGGTGCAGATTATGCGCTTCGGCGACTACTACCTGCTGGGCATGCCCGGTGAGTTCACCGGCGCGGTGGGTGTGCAGTACCGCCAGGATGCTGCCAAGCTCTTCGGCGTTCCCGAATCGCACATTATTCTGCAGGGCTACACCAACGCCTACGACCACTACGTGACGACCCCCGAGGAGTATGACTCTCAGCAGTACGAGGGCGGTGCGACCCTCTTCGGTCGTTACACCTCCAGTGCGTTCCGCCAGACCATTAACATTGTCGGAACTTCGCTGAAGAACGGCACTCCGCTGGGCATTGGTGACCGCCCGAATGATCGCCGCCCGGTTGCCAGCCTGCAGGGTAAGGTCGTCTACGATACCCCCATGTTTGGTATGCGTTACGGCCAGGTCACTCAGCAGCCCCAGGACGCTATTGCCGGCCGCGAAGAGGTGACGGCTCGTTTTGCTGGTGCTCACCCGAATAACAACATGCATCACGACGGTAGCTACTTCGTGATTGAGCGTCGCGTGGGTAATACCTGGAAGTACTACACCGCCGATAACAACCCGGATACCTTCTTTGAGTGGAAGCGCATTGGCGTTTCGGCTTCTCAGGTGACGGTTCGCTGGAAGGTGCCGGCTAATACTCCTAAGGGGCAGTACCGCATCCGCTACTACGGCAATGCCAAGAAGAACTCGAAGACTATTACCCCGTTTGAGGGCCAGACTCGAGTCTTCCAGGTGGTGTAGCCCAGTAGCCGCTGTGGTGGACCTATAACTGAATACTCTCTTGCGGGAGGCGGGTGCGGCTACGCGCTCGCCTCCCGTATCTGTTGATGCCGCCAAGAATCGTCGAGAGGGTTCTTGGTGGTTTTCTGCTTTAGATTGAGTCAAGGAGGCAAAAGAAGCAGAGGGGCAGCAGGGAGCAGTAGGGGAGCGGTAAATCCCAAAGATGTAATTTAAGTGAGGTAAATCATTAGCTTTTACCCTTAGATGGGGGCTTAAAAGCAAAGAATCCCAGCTCTGGCGCTAGATTAAGCGGGATTTAACCTGTATAGTCTTATCCGAAGTACTTGAGCTCGGTGCACAAGGATCCACCCCCGGTGGGTTTACGCGGGATATTTCCCGAGGGCACGGGCATGATGAATCAATGGCAGTATGGATACCGTCCTTTGGCGTTGCTTTTTGCTGACGCCTAAATGCCATTTTTAAGCGTGCCCAAAAACTTTTTCACCTCTGAGGGTGGGGATTTTTAGCCCTGAGAACTCGCCGAGATGTCGAGGAACCTATAGAAACCAACCGGATATGCATCCGAGCGTTTCTGATAACCGAGAGCACCCATCCAACGTGATGGGGGCCAGTAAGTTTACACGGGATTTTCTAACGAAGAACCCGATCAAGCAACGGAGAAAACGTGCCTACTATTCAGCAGCTGGTCCGTAAGGGCCGGACTCCCAAGGTCGTTAAGACCAAGGCGCCCGCACTGAAGGGCAACCCCATGAAGCGTGGCGTGTGCACCCGTGTGTACACCACCACCCCGAAGAAGCCGAACTCGGCACTGCGTAAGGTCGCTCGTGTCAAGCTCAACGGCGGCGTCGAGGTTACCGCATACATTCCCGGTGAGGGTCACAACCTGCAGGAGCACTCGATCGTGCTCGTTCGCGGTGGTCGTGTGAAGGACCTCCCCGGTGTTCGCTACAAGATCGTTCGTGGCGCTCTGGATACCCAGGGTGTTAAGGGTCGCGGCCAGGCTCGCTCCCGCTACGGCGCTAAGAAGGAGAAGAAGTAATGCCTCGTAAGGGTCCCGCTCCCAAGCGTCCCCTCGTAAACGATCCTGTTTACGGTTCTGCACTGGTCACCCAGCTGATCAACAAGGTTCTGCTGGACGGCAAGAAGTCCGTCGCAGAGCGCATCGTCTACGGTGCCCTCGAGGGCGTCGAGAAGAAGACCGGTTCTGACCCGGTCGCAACCCTGAAGAAGGCTATGGACAACATCAAGCCTTCTCTCGAGGTTCGCTCCCGCCGCGTTGGCGGTGCAACCTACCAGGTTCCGGTTGAGGTTCGCCCCGGCCGTTCCACCGCTCTGGCTCTCCGCTGGCTCGTTGGCTTCTCCAAGCAGCGCCGCGAGAAGACCATGACTGAGCGTCTGATGAACGAGATCCTGGATGCATCCAATGGTCTCGGTGCCGCTGTGAAGCGTCGCGAGGACACTCACAAGATGGCCGAGTCCAACAAGGCCTTCGCACACTACCGCTGGTAATTCTCCGTTTAGAGCCTGCCGAGTCGATTCGAGTCGGCAGGCTTTCGGAGTATCTCATTTAGGGAGAATAACGTGGCACTTGACGTGTTCACCGACCTTAACAAGGTCCGCAACATCGGTATTATGGCGCACATCGACGCCGGTAAGACCACCACCACTGAGCGCATTCTGTTCTACACCGGTATTAACCACAAGATCGGTGAGACCCACGACGGCGCTTCCACCATGGACTGGATGGCTCAGGAGCAGGAGCGAGGTATTACCATTACCTCCGCAGCAACCACCTGCTTCTGGAAGGACAACCAGATCAACATTATCGACACCCCCGGTCACGTCGACTTCACCGTTGAGGTTGAGCGCTCCCTGCGCGTCCTCGACGGCGCAGTTGCTGTGTTCGACGGCAAGGAAGGTGTTGAGCCCCAGTCTGAGACCGTTTGGCGCCAGGCTGACAAGTACGATGTCCCCCGTATCTGCTTCGTCAACAAGATGGACAAGATGGGTGCTGACTTCTACTTCACCGTTCAGACCATCATCGACCGCCTGGGCGCACGCCCGCTGGTTGTTCAGCTCCCCATCGGCGCTGAGAGCGACTTCCTCGGTGTTGTCGACCTGCTCGAAATGAAGGCATACGTCTGGCCCGGCGACGCCAAGGGTGACGTGACCATGGGCTCCTCTTACGAGGTTCAGGAGATTCCTGCTGACCTGGTTGAGAAGGCTGAGCAGTACCGTGCTGAGCTGGTTGAGGCTGTTGCTGAGGCTAGCGAAGAGCTCATGGAGAAGTACCTCGAAGAGGGCGAGCTGACCATCCCCGAGATCAAGGCTGGTATCCGTCAGCTGGTTATCTCCGGCGAGGCATTCCCCGTTCTCTGTGGTTCTGCATTCAAGAACCGCGGTGTTCAGCCCATGCTGGATGCAGTGATCGAGTACCTGCCCTCCCCGCTGGACGTTCCGGACGTTGTCGGCTCCAACCCCTCCAACGAGGAAGAGAAGCTGACCCGTAAGGCATCCGCAGACGAGCCCTTCGCAGCACTGGCGTTCAAGGTTGCAGCTCACCCGTTCTACGGTCAGCTGACCTACACCCGTGTGTACTCCGGTACCGCAGCTCAGGGCCAGCAGGTTCTGAACTCCACCAAGGGTAAGAAGGAGCGCATCGGTAAGCTCTTCCAGATGCACTCCAACAAGGAGAACCCTGTTGAGGAGATCACCGCAGGTCACATTTACGCGGCAATCGGTCTGAAGGACACCACCACCGGTGACACCCTGTGCGACCCTGCACACCCGATTGTTCTTGAGTCGATGACCTTCCCCGATCCCGTGATCTTCGTGGCTATTGAGCCCAAGACCAAGGGTGACCAGGAGAAGATGTCCACCGCTATCCAGAAGCTTTCCGCTGAGGACCCCACCTTCACCGTTTCGCTGAACGAAGAAACCGGTCAGACCGAAATTGGTGGTATGGGTGAGCTGCACCTGGACATCATCGTTGACCGTATGAAGCGTGAGTTCAAGGTTGAGGCTAACGTTGGTAAGCCTCAGGTTGCTTACCGCGAGACCATCAAGAAGGCAGTCGAGAAGGTCGACTACACCCACAAGAAGCAGACCGGTGGTTCCGGTCAGTTCGCAAAGGTGCAGGTCTCCTTCGAACCCCTGCCCCTGGATGGCGAAGAGCTGTACCTGTTCGAGGACAAGGTCACCGGTGGCCGCGTTCCTCGCGAGTACATCCCCTCGGTCGACGCTGGTATCCAGGACGCTATGAAGTTCGGTGTCCTCGCTGGCTACCCGATGGTGGGCGTGAAGGCAACCCTGATCGACGGTGCTTACCACGACGTCGACTCCTCCGAAATGGCGTTCAAGATCGCTGGTTCGATGGTCTTCAAGGAAGGCGCTAAGCGCGCTAACCCGGTCCTGCTCGAGCCGCTGATGGACGTTGAGGTTCGTACCCCCGAGGAGTACATGGGCGACGTTATCGGCGACCTGAACTCCCGCCGTGGCCAGGTTCGTTCCATGGAGGACGCATCCGGCGTTAAGATCATCAAGGCTATCGTGCCCCTGACCGAAATGTTCGGTTACATTGGCGACCTGCGTGGTAAGACCCAGGGTCGTGCAGTGTTCTCTATGGCATTCGACAGCTACGGCGAGGTTCCCAAGAACGTCGCTGACGAGATCATCCAGAAGAGCCGCGGCGAGTAATTTCTGCGTCTCACCCGTGGGCCACGGGTCAAAAACCTGTGGCCCACGCTAAAATTTTCAATTAAATCCATTATTGAGAGCATGAACAGTTTCATCTCTGCGGCGTAATCCGCTATTGTAGACGCTAGACCGTTTTATAACGGGATGCGCCGGAGCGAAGATCCGCGTGCATGTTTTCAATCGTTCTAGGAGGAACACTCTTGGCTAAGGCTAAGTTCGAGCGCTCCAAGCCTCACGTTAACGTCGGTACCATTGGTCACGTTGACCACGGTAAGACCACCCTGACCGCAGCAATCTCCAAGGTTCTGGCTGACAAGTACCCGGACCTGAACGAGAAGCGCGACTTCGGTATGATCGACTCCGCTCCCGAGGAGCGCCAGCGCGGTATTACCATTAACATTGCTCACATCGAGTACCAGACCGAGAAGCGCCACTACGCACACGTTGACGCTCCCGGTCACGCTGACTACGTCAAGAACATGATTACCGGTGCGGCTCAGATGGACGGCGCAATCCTCGTGGTTGCAGCTACCGACGGCCCCATGGCACAGACCCGCGAGCACGTTCTGCTCGCTCGCCAGGTTGGCGTCCCCACCCTGCTGGTTGCACTGAACAAGGCAGACATGGTTGACGACGAAGAGCTCCTCGACCTCGTCGAGATGGAGGTCCGTGACCTCCTCTCCTCGCAGGAGTTCGACGGCGACAACGCTCCCGTTGTTCGCGTTTCCGCACTGAAGGCTCTCGAAGGTGACCCCGAGTGGGTTGCTAAGGTCGAGGAGCTCATGGACGCAGTCGACACCTACATTCCGGACCCCGTGCGTGAGAAGGACAAGCCCTTCCTCATGCCCATCGAGGACGTCTTCACCATCACCGGTCGTGGCACCGTTGTTACCGGTCGTGCAGAGCGCGGTACCCTGAAGATCAACTCCGAGGTCGAGATCGTCGGTATCCGCCCGATCCAGAAGACCACCGTTACCGGTATCGAGATGTTCCACAAGCAGCTCGACGAAGCATGGGCAGGCGAGAACTGTGGTCTGCTGCTGCGTGGTCTGAAGCGTGACGATGTTGAGCGTGGTCAGGTTGTCGTGGAGCCGGGCTCCATCACCCCCCACACCGAGTTCGAGGCAAACGTCTACATCCTCTCCAAGGATGAGGGTGGCCGTCACAACCCCTTCTACTCCAACTACCGTCCTCAGTTCTACTTCCGTACCACTGACGTGACCGGCGTTATCACCCTCCCCGAGGGCACCGAGATGGTTATGCCCGGTGACAACACCGAGATGACCGTTACCCTGATCCAGCCCATCGCAATGGAAGAGGGCCTCGGCTTCGCTATCCGTGAGGGTGGCCGCACCGTTGGTTCGGGTCGTGTTACCAAGATCATCAAGTAATTGCCGTAAATTTACGACAATTCGCTAAAGATCTGCCGGAGGGGCAACCCTCCACCAGGTAGCGATACTCAAGGACCCCCGCATCTGCGGGGGTCCTTTTGTTATGCCCTTCTGAAGACACGGGGGAGGGTGAAGCTCTGTCTGCTTTTCTGCAGTGGAACCCATACACACAGCGGTCATGGGCGTATAGTAGCCGCTGAGAGCCTCTGAAAGCCTCTGAGAGGAGCAAGAGGATAAAGCCCCGAAAGTCACGGTAGAAAACGCCAAGGGTAAGGGTTACGAGAGCTATCTATGCTGCACGGCTGATATTTCTTCTGAGGAGCTTATTAAAGGCCTCCTGTGGCTCTGCGCTCCGACGCAGGGACTGCAGTTACAAACCCCGCAGTGAATCTTCTCATTTCCCTCGTATTGCGAAGCTCCGCGGGGCTCCTCCGCGTAGAGGAACGCTAGCCCCCTACATATGTAACTCAGGCACCGCATAAGCGCTCTTGCAGAGTACAACCTGAGCGGGCGAGGGGGGCTCTGAGAAGCGAAGAATCAGAGCTGATTTCTTGGTGTGGAAAAACTAAAGCTGGTTGCTTGAGAGTAAAGAAAAACGGTTCCCAGCCCGAAGGCTGGGAACCGCAATTCGAATGACTGCCCCTCGGAAGGGACATAGCTAATCCTACTACAGAATGCCGTAGGAATAGAACCTATGAGTGCTGATGGTTAGATGTTTTCCTCGTGGCGAGGCTGGTAGCCCTGCTGAGGAGCCGGGGGCTGCTGCATCTGGACATTACCCTGCGGATACATACCCGGCTGGTCTTGAGTGCGCGGGAAATTCCCGAGCTGCTCAGAACCCTGGTGCGGAGCAGCTGCATCCTGCTTATTCTGTCGAGCCAGCAGACGCCAGATAACGCCTGCGATGAGCAGAATAGAGATGATGAACAGGGTGAGCGGGTTCAGACCGTTGAGCAAAATTGCCAGGTCGAGGGTGACCAGGGCTGTTGCAATATAGGTCCAGACTCGGTCGAGCAGCAGAGCGCTCAGGAGAGTCAGGGCGATACCGAGGACCAGCACCACGATATCCGGGCCGTCAGCGGGAACTGCCCACGTTACCAGGGTGAGGAATACCTGCAGACCCAAAGCCCAGTACAAGGGAGCGTCCGATACCTGCGTATCCAACGGCTTCTTTGCAATGAGGTTGCTGAGGACCTTTGCAGTGGTGAACGCCAGGAGCGCCAGAAGAATAACCTCAAGAATCACACTCAGCGGGTTGTAGCTTAGGTAGTCAAGGACCAGACGGGCAATGAAAAGGGTAAACGCAACGGTGCCAATAGCCGGCAAGCTCTTAGGCTTAGAGACCGATACGAAGGACAGAGCAAACAAACCCCAGAGAAGGGCGTTGAGTTCCACCTGCTCGTAATCGAAAATCAAGCCGAAGAAGGTCATGAGTCCCAATGCGTACACTGCCGGAATCATAAGCAACGTATTGACCGGAGCGTAGATGGCTTGGGTCAGGGGACGGCGAGGCATAAAACGCGGATAGGGTGAACCCAGCGGACCGTGCATCGGCAGTTCAACCGTCCTATTACCGGCGGGGACAGAGATGTACGGGCGAATAGCAGCCTTTGCGCCAGATACCTCGACCGGGAGCATCACCTTCAGAACGAAAAGGATAATAACGGCAAAGAGCGTGTAGTACCCCAGAAGAGTGACTTCCATTGTGCTCTTCTCAGCGTGGAAGAGATTCCACAGGGAGCCAATGCAGAAAACGGTAACGCTGATGGAAGCGCCAATCTGCATGTGAGGCGCCTTGAAGAAGATCGCCACCGCCCAGAGAACAACCAGGAGAGCCGGAGCAGCTACTGAAAGTAGAAGCTGATCAATATCTGCCACAGTGTGGATTGCGCTCAGTACAGCGCCAAGGGTGAAGAAGGTAGTGGCTGCGTACGCCTCGTAGATTCGCTTGGAACGTGCGTAGAGCAGTACGCTACACAGAGCTTGACCAGCCAGCAGAACAATGATGAGGAAGCTGACTACCGAATCCTTCACGTTGCCGCTGATGGCCAGCAGAACAACAGACCAGCAGATGGGGAAGCGAGCAATAGTGAGTAGCTCGGAACGGACCGAAGAACCTGCAGCCATGAAGAGGCCAAGTGCCACGTAAATGACAGTCAGAACGGCAGGCAAAGCTACCGCAATATATTCTTTCTGCGGACCGAAGAGCAGATAGTGTCGAGAGCCAATCATGGCGATGGCGAGGGCTGTGTAAAGTGCGATACGCACGGCGCTGACCACGGTGGAGCGGGCAGACCCAACAACATCCGGAAGTTGCAGGGCTCGACCCAGCAGAAGAGCGCTCAGAGTGCTGACGAAAAGAACAGCTCCAGCGAACAGGGAGAAACTGATCCAGAAGCGGTCATGTACGGCACCATCAATAATGCTGATGCTATATCCGGCAAACAATGCGAAAACGCCCAAGATGAGGTATGCCGACATCTCGTTGAGTCGGTAGCTCACATTCTGCGCTACCCCATTCTGAGAGAACGCAAAGGTCAATAGCGCGATAGCTGAGCAGACCATAGCAAACATCAGAAGCGATTCAGAGGTCCGCATCTCAGGGATAAGAGCAAGGAAAAGCTGAATCATGCCGATGGCATAACCAATATTGCTGAGTACAGCTCCAGCAGTGCGCACCTCAGGGGCTTTAGCGCTGAGCAGGTAGATAACAATAGCAGCGGCAAAGAAGAGGTAGAAGGTGCCCTGATTATTGGGGGAGAGGTACATGGCAATCACAGGAATGATTGCCGCAAAAATCATGAGCACCAGAGGCTGAACTGCCTTGCGGTAGAGCAAGAAACTCACAATGCAGAGAACGCCAATAACCCAGGGAGCGGGGAAGAGCCCCTGCCGGCCTTCTGCATAGGGGAGGAAAGTGCTCCAGCGCGTTACATGTGCCGAGCTGTGAGTCGCATAGGCTGCGTAGAACGCATCCAGGACCGCCAAGAAGGAGAAGAAAACACCAACGCACGCGTCAACGGCAGGCAGCCATGCTTTCTTGTCGGCACGAGGCTGAAGAGCATCCTGAGCCCAGGGAATAAGGGGCATCTGCTGATTCGGCGCTGCATGATCCTCGTGAGAGTCAACGCCCTCACCAAGGTTCTGCTGCAAACGCGGAACAAAAGCGTATACGGAAATCACGTTCACAAGCAGAACTGAAACGAAGAAAATGCTGGGGAACCACGGGCCGTGATTCGAATCCAGAACGAAGCACAGGACTGAAGCAATGGGGTAGACACGTGCCTGGGCGTAGTAATCTGCCGTGCCGTTCAGCCACGTGAAAAGAATGGCATGCACAGACATGACTGCAAACGCAATACCTGCATCCGTGTAGCTCAGATCGTTGGTGAAGAAGAAAATAGCGATGGCAGTAGCCGGAACAAAAATGCGGGAAGAATCAACAAGACCTTCGCGGATACCCTTCGGGGCAGCGTTCGGGGCAAAGTGCAGAATCAGTCCCAGTACGGTGGCCACAACGGTCAACGAGACGAAATACCAAACGAACGGCAGAGCCGCCACCTTCGTAGCTGCCAACGAGTCCGAAACGATAAACGAAATCAGCAGGTACGCCATCACGCGGTTACGCATGAGAGTGCAGGCTCCCACAATGGCGGCTGTGCCAACCAGGGAGGTGAGAAGCCAGATGTAACGTCCCTCTGTCCAAATCTCAAGGACATAGACGGCGATACCGGTCAGAGGAATAAACGCCAGACCGGTTGCTGCAAAAGAGTAGGAAGCGATACGCAGACGCTCAACGAAACGGTAGGTGAGCAGACCAGCTCCGTAGAAGATAACTGCTCCAAGCGCCATTGCGAGGACACGGAAGATTGCCGTTTCATCCTGAGAAGAAGTCACTGAGGTGACAAAAAGACCCGCGGCGCCGATGAGCAGGAGCGAACCAATGTACAGAACAATATTGAGGAAGATATCCTCATTGACTCGGCGTCGCTGCGTAGGAGCCTGAGTATACGCACCCGATAGGGATGGGGGAGCATACAACCCGAGACCTTGCTGCTGAGCATACTGAGGGCTCTGAGACGAAGAGTGAGAGCTAGAGGATGCCTGATGAGGTTGTGTCGGCTGAGACATGGTTTCTCCTTAGGCTGTAGTGATACTTCTACAATACGAGAGTCTTTAGGTCTAAAAGCTTTATTAAGAGCAATAAAGCGCATGGAACTTACTGAAAGTAGATTGAAAGCTCCCTGAGAGTTACATCGCGGGAGTACCCCCGGGTTGACAGAGATAGTTAAGTGTTCTTAAGCACTTAACTTGTGTTCGTATTGCATAAGGGCTCTATCTCTGAGAGAATTGACGACGTTGTCAAAGCGTCTACCTGCACTAAAGGTAGGCCCACGTATGACCCGGTCCGAAGGATGACGGGACGAGTTTGCCTAGAACATAGGCGACACGCCCGAGTTCGGGGGTCGGTACTCAGACGGGGTGAGGAACCCGGCAAAGCCGGATTCAGTCCGTTCTGAGTGGCGCACGTGATGAATATATCGCGTTCCTTAAGCGCTATAACAAAGGGGCAAAAGCTCCGATACAGGGAATACATCAAGAAAGAGAGTCCGACAGATGGCGGGACAGAAAATCCGCATCCGTCTGAAGTCCTATGACCACGAGGTCATCGATTCTTCGGCACGGAAAATCGTCGAAACGGTAAAGGGCGCAGGCGCAACTGTAGTTGGCCCCGTGCCGCTGCCGACCGAGAAGAACGTTTACTGTGTTATCCGTTCTCCCCACAAGTACAAGGACAGCCGCGAGCACTTCGAGATGCGTACGCACAAGCGTCTGATCGACGTTGTTGATCCGACCCCCAAGGCTGTTGATGCCCTCATGCGTCTTGACCTGCCGGCAGACGTAAACATCGAGATCAAGCTGTAGAGGATCGCATCTAATGACTAACAAATTCGAGCGCCAGGTGAAGGGCCTGCTGGGCACCAAGCTCGGCATGACCCAGGTCTGGGACGAGGACGGCAAGTTTGTGCCCGTCACCGTCGTCAAGGCTGATTCTAACGTTGTTACCCAGATCCGTAACCAGGAAACTGACGGCTACGAAGCTGTTCAGATCGGTTTCGGTGCAATCGACTCTCGCAAGGTTACCAAGCCCCTGGCTGGTCACTTCGAGAAGGCCGGTGTTACCCCCCGTCGCCACCTCGTCGAGCTGCGTACCGCAGATGCTTCTGAGTATTCCCTCGGTCAGGAACTGACCGTTGAGCTCTTCGAAGCAGGCCAGAAGGTCGACGTCGTTGGTAAGACCAAGGGTAAGGGCTTCGCAGGTGTTATGAAGCGTCACGGCTTCAAGGGTGTTGGCGCGTCTCACGGTCAGCACAAGAACCACCGTAAGCCCGGTTCCATCGGTGGCGCATCCTACCCCGCACGCGTGTTCAAGGGTATGCGCATGGCTGGCCGTATGGGCGCAGCACGTCACACTACCTTGAACCTGACTATCCAGGGTGTGGACGCAGAGAACAATGTCCTGCTGATCAAGGGCGCAATCCCCGGTCCCAAGGGCGGCGTTGTTCTGGTTCGTACCGCTGTGAAGGGAGCCTAATACATCATGGCTGTTAAGACCCTTAAGGTAGACCTGCCCGCAGAGATTTTCGACGCGCAGGCATCCGTGCCCCTGCTGCACCAGGTTGTTGTTGCACAGCTCGCTGCTGCACGCCAGGGCACCCACAAGACCAAGAACCGCGGCGAGGTTTCCGGTGCAGGCCGTAAGCCCTTCAAGCAGAAGGGTACCGGTAACGCACGTCAGGGCTCCATCCGTGCACCGCACATGACTGGCGGTGGCGTTGTTCACGGTCCGACCCCGCGTAACTACGCACAGCGCACCCCCAAGAAGATGATCGCCGCTGCACTGCGCGGTGCTCTCTCCGATCGCGCTCGTCACGACCGCGTCCACGTTGTCGAGAACTTCATCTCCGGTGAAACCCCCTCGACCAAGGCTGCAAAGGCTGCATTCGCAGCTATCACCGAGCGCAAGAACATCCTTCTTGTGATTGCTCGTGCAGAGGACGTTGTGGCTCTGTCCGCACGTAACCTGGAGAACGTCCACGTTCTGTACGCAGATCAGCTCAACACCTACGATGTGCTGGTTTCTGACGACGTGGTCTTCACCAAGGCAGCATTCGACGCATTCGTTGCTGCAGCTCAGAAGAAGGAGGGCGCTAAGTAATGAGCGTTTCCACCAAGTCTGTATACGACGTGATCATCGCTCCCGTCGTTTCCGAGAAGAGCTACGGTCAGCTCGACGAAGGTAAGTACACCTTCGAGGTCGCAACCGATTCCAACAAGCTGGAAATCAAGCAGGCCATCGAGAAGATCTTTGACGTCAAGGTTGCTTCCGTCAACACCATCAACCGTCAGGGCAAGCGCAAGCGCACCCGTTTCGGTTGGGGCGCTCGCAAGAACACCAAGCGTGCGATTGTGACCCTCAAGGAAGGCACCATCGACATCTTCGGCGGTCCGCAGGCATAAGCCCCGCGGAGACCACTTTAACGAAGGAAGAAATATCTAAATGGGTATTCGTAAGTACAAGCCGACGACCCCGGGTCGCCGCGGTTCGAGCGTTGCTGATTTCTCCGAGATCACCCGCTCCACCCCGGAAAAGTCCCTGCTTCGTCCGCTTCACAAGACCGGCGGCCGTAACAACACCGGCCGCATCACCACCCGTCACAAGGGTGGCGGCCACAAGCGCCAGTACCGTCTGATCGACTTCCGTCGTCACGACAAGGACGGCGTTAACGCACGCGTTGCGCACATCGAGTACGATCCCAACCGTACCGCTCGCATCGCGCTGCTGCACTACTTCGATGGTTCCAAGCGCTACATCATCGCTCCGAACAAGCTCGCTCAGGGCGATATCGTCGAGTCCGGCCCCGCAGCTGACATCAAGCCCGGTAACAACCTGCCCCTGCGCAACATCCCCGTTGGTACCGTGATTCACTGTGTCGAGCTCCGCCCCGGTGGCGGCGCAAAGCTGGCTCGTTCCGCAGGTGCTTCTGTACAGCTGGTTGCTAAGGAAGGCAAGTACGGTCAGCTCCGTCTGCCCTCCGGCGAAATCCGCAACGTGGATGTTCGCTGCCGCGCAACCGTTGGTGAAGTTGGCAACGCTGAGCAGTCCAACATCAACTGGGGTAAGGCAGGCCGTAACCGCTGGAAGGGCATCCGCCCGACCGTCCGTGGTGTGGTCATGAACCCGGTTGACCACCCGCACGGTGGTGGTGAAGGTAAGACCTCCGGTGGTCGTCACCCGGTTAACCCCAACGGTAAGCCCGAGGGTCGTACCCGCCGTCCCAACAAGGAAAGCGACAAGCTCATCGTTCGTCGCCGTCGTACTGGCAAGAAGCGCTAAGGAGCCTGAAACATGCCTCGTAGTTTGAAGAAGGGCCCTTTCGTTGATCAGCACCTCTACCTGAAGGTTGCAGCTCAGAACGAGAAGGGCACCAAGAACGTAATCAAGACTTGGTCGCGTCGCTCGATGATTATCCCCGACATGCTCGGTCACACCATCGCAGTGTACGACGGTCGCAAGCACGTGCCGGTGTTCATCACCGAGTCGATGGTTGGTCACAAGCTCGGTGAGTTTGCTCCGACCCGCACTTTCCGCAGCCACGTGAAGGACGACCGTAAGGGTAAGCGTCGCTAATCGGTTCATACCGATAAGCTAACGTTTCCCTTTCGGCAATAGACGAAAGAGAGATAGGCAATGGAAGCCAAGGCATCAGCGCGTTTCGTTCGCGTTACGCCTATGAAGGCCCGCCGTGTCGTCAACCTGATCCGTGGTAAGCAGGCGGAAGAGGCTCTGGCGATTCTGAAGTTCGCCCCCCAGGCAGCTTCGGAACCGGTATACAAGATCGTTGCTTCGGCAGTAGCTAACGCTCGTCAGAAGGCAACCCAGCAGGGTCTGCCCTTCCGCGAGGAAGAGCTGTTCATCAGCGAAGCATTCGTGAACGAGGGCCCGACCATGAAGCGCATTCAGCCCCGCGCTCAGGGTCGCGCATACCGAATCAACAAGCGCACCAGCCACATCACCGTGGTAGTTGCTACCCCGGAGAAGGAGGAGGACCGCTAAATGGGTCAGAAAATTCACCCGAACGGTTTCCGACTGGGCATCACCACTGACCACGTCTCCAAGTGGTTCGCTGATTCCAACAAGCCCGGCGAGCGTTACGCTGACTTCGTCCGCGAGGACGTAAAGATCCGCGAGCTGCTGGCAAAGAACCTGGATCGCGCAGGCGTTGCAAAGGTCGAGATTGAGCGTACCCGTGACCGCGTGCGTGTGGACATCCACACCGCTCGTCCCGGTATCGTGATTGGCCGCCGTGGCGCAGAAGCAGACCGCATCCGCGGCGAGCTCGAGAAGCTCACCAACAAGCAGATTCAGCTGAACATCCTCGAGGTTGCTAACCCCGACCTCTCCGCTCAGCTGGTTGCACAGAGCATCGCAGAGCAGCTCGCATCGCGTGTTGCATTCCGACGTGCAATGAAGAAGGCAATCCAGTCCGCACAGCGTGCAGGCGCAAAGGGTATCCGTATCCAGTGCTCCGGCCGTCTGGGTGGCGCTGAAATGTCCCGTTCCGAGTTCTACCGCGAAGGCCGTGTGCCCCTGCACACCCTGCGTGCGAACATCGACTACGGCTTCTTCGAGGCTAAGACCACCTTCGGTCGCATCGGCGTGAAGGTCTGGATCTACAAGGGCGACCTGACCGACAAGGAGCTGGCAGCTCAGCAGGCAGCAAACAACCGCCGTGGCAACCGCCGCGATGGTGACCGCCGCCGCCAGGGCAACCGTGGTCCTCGTCGCGAGCGCCGCAACGAGAACGCTTCGGCAAAGGTCGAGGCCAAGACTGCAGAGAACGGTGAGGCATAAATGCTTATTCCCCGTCGAGTAAAGTACCGCAAGCAGCACCACCCCAAGCGTAGTGGTCTCGCAAAGGGCGGCACCGAGGTTAGCTTCGGTGAGTGGGGCATTCAGGCCCTGTCGCCCGCATACGTGACCAACCGCCAGATTGAGGCTGCACGTATCGCAATGACCCGTCACATCAAGCGTGGCGGTAAGGTCTGGATCAACATTTATCCCGACCGTCCGCTGACCAAGAAGCCTGCTGAAACCCGTATGGGTTCCGGTAAGGGTTCGCCCGAGTGGTGGGTCGCAAATGTCAAGCCGGGTCGAGTCATGTTTGAACTCTCCGGTGTGTCCGAAGAAGTGGCTCGCGAGGCAATGCGCCTGGCAATCCACAAGCTCCCGATGAAGGCACGTGTTGTGCGTCGCCGCGAAGGTGGTGAATAAGCGAGATGGCAGTAGGATCCAAGGACCTGAGCATCGATAAGCTCGCAGAGCTCTCCAACGAAGAGCTGGCTGCAAAGCTGAGCGAAGCGAAGAAGGAACTCTTCAACATCCGCTTCCAGGAAGTCACCGGTCAGGCTAACGCAGGTCGTCGCCGCACTATCAAGCGCGACATCGCACGTATCTACACCGTGCTGCGTGAGCGCGAGCTCGGTATTCGTCCCGCAACTGAAGGTGAGTCCAAGTGAGTGAAGTAAAGAACGAAGAGCGCGGCTACCGCAAGACCCGCCGCGGCTACGTTGTCTCCGACAAGATGGACAAGACCGTTGTCGTCGAGGTCGAGGACCGCGTGAAGCACGCACTGTACGGCAAGGTCGTTCGCCGTAGCTCCAAGATCAAGGCACACGATGAGCAGAACGCTGCTGGCATCGGTGACCTCGTTCTGATTGCAGAGACCCGTCCGCTGTCCGCTTCCAAGCGCTGGCGTATCGTGGAGATCATCGAGAAGGCTAAGTAAGCCCTTTTCATGACTCTCTGCTAGAGCAGTAAAAGAGCCCCTCTCCTACTTCGGTAGGAGAGGGGCTCTTTGCGTTTAACCTTTGTTCGGGAAAAACTAGGGCGGGCGCCTTATGGCATGGGCTAATAACAGGCGCTAAGACAACATTTGTCATAAATGTCTTGATATGTCATACGAGAAAACAATATTCTTCTCTCGATTTGATGACGCAATCTATGAGTAGACGCTACTAGAGAAGAAAGTGCATGTGGAGGCGGAATTAGGGCGAAAAAATGAAAAGTAATACGTGAGTAAGGCGCCTGGGGTCTGCGGAATCCGATGAGCAACACTTGAAAACAACCTGATTAGGGACTTATTATCAACTTTATAGTTGCTTAGCATAACCTTTCCTAATAATTAGTCGGGTGGCTTTGCACCTTCCGGAGGTTGCACGACCTTTGGAGAAGTACCACTACACATCATCGAGGATCATCATGACTTCTTCGCCCAAGCCCTCACGTAAGCTGCTCGCCATTGCTGGCGCACTTTCCGTTGTTGCAGGCTCTTTCGCTGCCGTTCCTGCTACCTTTGCGGCAAACGTCTCCGCATCCGTTCCCGGCGGGAACTCCCAGAACTCCACTGAGGAATGCCGCCACATTGCAGTGAGCGCTACCCAGTACCAGGGCCTGCCCGGCCAGTACCAGCTTGCGTACTCGGCAGCAACCTCCTCCCTCTACACTTCCTTCTCCTCCGGACGCCCGCCGATTCTGACCGGTGGCGTCGGCACCTGGAACGTTGCATCCACCCCGAGCCTTGCTACTGTCTACCAGTTCCCGACCACGGACTTTATTGCACGTGGCGCTACCGCACCGACCGGTAAGCAGATTGAATCTCCCTACGGTATTGCCTACGACGAAGCAACCGGATACGTATGGGTGACCCAGACCCGCGTCAACAAGGTGTCTGTCTTCGATCCCGCGACCAACAAGATTATCTGGAGTAGTGCAGAAGGCGACGTCAACCACCCCCGCGAGGTACGCATCGACCCCTCTAGCGGCAAGGTCTTTGTATCTGGCTCCGGCGGCATTAGTGTCTTCGACACCACCCTGCACGCCCTGGTTAAGAAGATTGAATTCACTGATGCCAAGGGTGAATCTGACATTGCAATGAACATGCACGTAGACTCCGCTGATGGCAAGCTCTACGTACCCTCCCTGAGTGCCGGCACCGTGAAGGTGATCGACACCAAGAGCTACGAAGTCGAGAAGACCATTCAGCTGCACAAGGAAAATGCTGAAGCTGCTCTGAACCCCTCGGACGTCACTATCGACAAGTCCCTGAAGGAAATCTACGTCAGCACCCAGGGTGACCGTAAGGGCACTAACTCCGGTATCACCGTCTACGACCTGGAAACTGGTGCCTACAAGAAGACCATTCCTTTCGGCAACCAGGCCCTCGCCCTCGCCTCCGACGAAGCCCGTGACCTGCTGTACGTGACCGATTACGGTACCGGCAACGTCGGTGTTGTTGATGCACGAACCGGCACCGTTGTTTCTCAGGTGTCTACCGGTGCGACCAGCGGCGCAAATGATGTTCTGGTCACCGCAGACGGCAGTGCATACGCTGTAGCACGCAGCATTGAAGGCGCTTCCGCTATCGAAACCGACTACACCATCGATAAGACCACTGGCGAATACCGCACCTCTAGCACCGAGCCCAAGGGTAAGGACAACGCGGATTCCCCGATCACTCCCGGTGTCATGGTGAAGATCAACACCACTGTTGAAACCAGCGCGAAGCCTGCTGCACAGACTTCTTCTGAAGAACTGGTGAAGACCTACGCCGACGGCGCTAAGCTCTACGCCGTGAAGGACTGGACCACCGGTGAAACTCTGAAGCTGCGTGGCGAAGGTTTCAAGACTCAGGACGGTTCAAAGGGCTCCGTACTCGCAGTCAAGCTGAACAAGGGCCGCATCTCCGCGAAGGAAGAGCCGAAGCTCAACGGTGCTGAGGGCAACAGCGCTGGCGTCTGGGCGTACATCCAAGCAGATGAGAATGGTAACTTTACCGCTGAGCTGCCGTACCCGACCACTGAAAACTCCAACCTGAAGGAAAACCTGAAGAGCGGCGATAAGGTATCTGTCTTCCTGCTCTCCGGCTCCATGGTTGAAGGCGATACCGCACGTGGTGGTGAAGCGCTCTCCGCAACTGTTGCAGAGAAGAAGGCAGACACCGCTGCGACCTGCGCACCAGCAGAAACTACCCAGGTCGCTGCTGCTCCCTCTGGCGTGACTACCACTTACCCCGCCGGTACTAAGCTGAGCCTGCCTGATGGCAACGAGCCCACTCCGGCTCCGAGCGAGTCTGCTAAGCCTGAGCCGACTACTCCGGCTCCGAGCGAGTCTGCTAAGCCTGAGCCGACTACTCCGGCTCCGAGTGAGTCTGCTAAGCCTGAGCCGACTACTCCGGCTCCGAGTGAGTCTGCTAAGCCCGAGCCGAGCACCCCGGCACCCTCCGAAAGCGCAAATTCCAATGAGGTTGTGCACGAGTACAAGGACGGCGCTAAGGTCTACTTCCCCAAGACCTGGGACGGCCAGAAGCTGACCTTCCGCGGTGAAGGCTTCAAGACTCTGGACGGTAAGGGCTCCGTTATCGCAGTCAAGCTGAACAAGGGCGCTATTTCCGCGAAGGAAGAGCCCAAGCTCGAAGGCGTTGAAGGCAATAGCGCAGGCATCTGGGCATACATCAAGGCGGACGAAAACGGTAACTTCACCGCAACCATCGACCGCCCCACCGTGGCAAACTCTAACCTGACTGAAGAACTGAAGACCGGCGATAGCGTTGCTATCTACCTGCTCTCCGGTTCCCTGGCAGAGAACGATAACGCACGTGGTGGCGTCGCCGTAGAGTACACCTTCAGCGTTGAAAACCAGGCACCTGCACCTAAGGTATCGGAGCCGAAGGCATCCGAGTCGGCTAACGCACCTGTAACTAACCCCTCTGCTGCTCCGTCTGCACCTGCAGATTCCAAGGAACAGGTAAAGGAAAACGCTAAGGACCAGTCCAAGGCTCCCGTGGATTCTTTGAACTCCGAGACCCAGAAGAAGGACAGCACCGCCCCGAAGACCTCCGGATCTTCGTCGCAGAACGTTACCTCTTCCAACAACGGCTCCACCGCCTCGAGCACCTCGAAGTCTTCGCTGGCTAACACCGGTGCTTCGGGCGTTGTCGTTGCAGCTGGAATCGGCGTTCTTGCTCTGGTTATCGGTGCAACTGTGCTGGTAGCACGTCGCCGCAAGGCATAGTCCGTACCACACGGCAGCCCACGATACTACCGCTCGGTAGTAGCTAAAGAGGCAGAGCGGGATCTACTAGATATTCAAGAACCCGATTGACTCTCTGAAACTGCCGATAGGCGCTGAAAGGGGCGGTACCCATCGAACCGATGGGTACCGCCCCTATCGTTTTGCCTATACGTCTGTATTCGAGCGGAAGGCCTAGACCAGGATCAGAAGTAGTAGCGGGGGAGAGCGGAAGAGAAGCGGAGGAAGGGTGAAGCGCACCCTCTGCGCTCGCCCGCCCTTATTTGACGAGTTAACAGCCTGAAGAATGAAGTGCGGGATTCTAACGCCTCAAATACGAAGAAAACCCGCACCGAAGTGCGGGTTTAGTGTCAAAGCGAGGTTCGGTCCCTAGACAAACGGATTAGCGAGGAAAAAGGGACCCAAGAAATCTGTCCGATAAGGACCGAACCTCTTGTTTGACGCATGCGTCTCTTCTATTATGGTACATCTCGCTGATTTTCGCACCTCGAAGCGCGTTTATTACCAAAAAACTTGATTTTTGAAAAAACGACCCTTAATTTCTAAATTTTTGAGCAGATTTTTCAGAACACTACTTTGATGGGGGTTCAGGGGTGACGAAATATTACGAAATCCATACCTCTAGACGCCTCGGAATAAGCGTATAAATTCCATAAGCTGTCATATTCTCTAGATTGACGTCTATTGTAGTGATTGCATGTAGAATGCGAAGTTTTTGTTGAGCAAATCTGCCTTACTCAGAGCCCGGGGGAGAGCGTTATATGCTACCGATATAGGGTGTCTCAATCATGAGCGGTGTAGTGCGTGGCCTACGCTAGAAAAGCCTCAACATGGAGGATAGGAGTGTCTTGCTATCGGTAAGACAGGGAGGGTATCTCGCAGCTGAGGTTCCCTGCGTAGCTGGATGCGCACTTTGGTGAATATTGTGAGGCTGCAGAAGAGAACCGGCCGGGAGAAGAACCTCACCCTATCATCCGTGACGGTATTGCGAAAGTATATGTGTCCTAGTCACTGAGCGAAGAATAGTTGATATACCCAAAAATAGTCCCTGCCGCCCTCTGCTGCTGTGTGCACGCTTGCGGGGTGGGAGAGTGGGGCCAGGGCAATCTCTCGCTAGCCCTGCGGCAAGTCTGTCGTGGAGGAATATTAAAGCGTAGTAAAATATAAATATCTACCATCCTTGTTTGACACATTGTTTGGTAGATTTCTCGAGGCCCCTTCAGTTTCTTATGCGTCAGGAACTACACGAAGGGGCCTCCTGCTTTAAGTGTCAAATAAGGGGCCTTATTGATCGATACTGATGTGGGATATGGGGCTTTTGCTCCCTAAACCCGACTATCTCCAGGGATAGGGTGGGGGAGACTGAAATCATAATCAGCAAACTCTTGCGCTACATGCCAGCTTCCTGTACAGTGTTAAGACTGTGTGGCTGTATCCAAATAGCCGCACAACCACGGGCTTCTCGTGCCAGTGCATAATGCCGCTACTTACGGGTGGGATACGCCCGCTTCACGCGGGTCCAAATGCTTCTGGCATGGGTTTGCCCCAGGCGTTTCCGCTAACCCCTTCCGCAGAGATGGGGCCCGGGGCGTCAACCAATCCCGTAAAAATGTTCCGCAAGGCTGGCTCGCGCCTAAAGCGAGTCGGAACCGGCGAGACGACAGGAGAAATATGATTCAGCAGGAGTCGCGACTGAAGGTCGCCGACAACACTGGTGCGAAGGAAATCCTGACCATCCGTGTTCTCGGTGGTTCCTCGCGTCGCTACGCAGGCATTGGCGACATCATTGTCGCAACCGTCAAGGATGCAATCCCCGGCGGTACCGTAAAGAAGGGTGACGTTGTCAAGGCAGTCGTCGTCCGCACCAAGAAGGAAACCCGTCGTCCCGACGGCTCCTACATCAAGTTCGACGAGAACTCCGCAGTGATCCTGAAGAACACTGATGGTGATCCCCGTGGTACCCGTATCTTCGGCCCCGTGGGTCGTGAGCTTCGCGACAAGAAGTTCATGAAGATCGTTTCGCTGGCTCCGGAGGTGCTCTAATTCATGGCTAAGATCAAGTCCGGCGACCTGGTTCAGGTTATTTCCGGTGCAGATAAGGGCAAGCAGGGCAAGGTTCTGAAGGTTCTCCCCAAGGAAAACCGCGTGATTGTTGAGGGCGTCAAGGTCGTCACCAAGCACACCAAGGCTAACCCCCTGACCGGCGCAGCAGGCGGCATTCAGAAGGTTGAGGCACCGATCCACGTTTCTAACGTTGCGATTATTGACCCCGAGACCAAGAAGCCGACCCGTGTTGGTTTCCGCCTCGAGACTGTAGAGCGTGACGGCAAGGAGCGCACCGTTCGCGTGCGCGTTGCTAAGCGTTCGGGTAAGGACATCTAATGACCGAAACCAAGATCACCCCCCGCTTCAAGACCAAGTACGCTGAGGTCGTCGTTCCCGCTCTGCAGGAAGAGTTCAAGTACGAGAACGTCATGCAGACCCCGAAGATCGTTAAGGTCGTCGTAAACATGGGTGTCGGCGAGGCAGCTCGCGACGCAAAGCTCATGGACGGCGCAATCCGCGATCTCACCGCAATCACCGGTCAGAAGCCGATTGTTACCCGCGCTAAGAAGTCCATCGCACAGTTCAAGCTGCGCGAAGGTATGCCCATCGGCGCACACGTCACCCTGCGTGGCGACCGCATGTGGGAATTCCTGGACCGCCTCGTCACCCTGGCACTGCCCCGAATCCGCGACTTCCGCGGCCTCTCGGACCGCCAGTTCGACGGTAACGGTAACTACACCTTCGGTCTGACCGAGCAGTCCATGTTCCACGAAATCGATCAGGACTCGATCGACCGCGTGCGTGGTATGGACATCACCGTGGTGACCTCCGCGAAGACCGACGAAGAAGGCCGTGCAATCCTGAAGGCACTGGGCTTCCCGTTCAAGACCAACTAACGACTACGTTGTAGGTCCAGACCCCGTTACCGCGGGGTAGGGAAACCACAACGAGGAAGGGCTAAAGCCCACAATGACTATGACTGATCCGGTCGCAGATATGCTGACCCGTTTGCGTAACGCAAACTCCGCATACCACGACACCGTATCCATGCCCTACTCCAAGCTGAAGGCTCGCATTGCAGAGATCCTGAAGGCTGAGGGCTACATCGCCGACGTGAAGGTTGAGGATGCAAAGGTCGGCAAGACCCTGACCCTCGTCCTCAAGTACGGTCCGTCCCGCGAGCGTTCCATCGCTGGCGTGCGTCGTATTTCCAAGCCGGGCCTGCGTACCTACGCAAAGTCCACCAACCTGCCCCAGGTTCTGGGTGGCCTCGGCATCGCAATCCTGTCCACCTCTTCGGGTCTGCTCACTGACAAGCAGGCAGCGAAGAAGGGCGTGGGCGGCGAAGTCATCGCTTACATCTGGTAGTCGGTTAGAAGAGAAAGGAAGAGAATAATGTCACGTATTGGACGTCTCCCCATCTCGGTTCCCGCCGGCGTTGAGGTTAAGGTCGATGGCAACCTGGTCACCGTTAAGGGCCCGAAGGGCGAGCTCTCCCACAAGGTAGCTTCCCCCATCACCGTGGCTCTGAACGAAAACGAGATCGTTGTATCTCGTCCGAACGACGAGCGCCTGTCTCGCTCGCTGCACGGTCTGACTCGTACCCTGATTCAGAACCTGATTATCGGCGTTACCTCCGGCTACGAGAAGAAGCTGGAAATCGTTGGTACCGGTTACCGTGTGACCCCGAAGGGTAACGACCTGGAGTTCGCTCTGGGCTACTCCCACCCGATCAACATCACCGCTCCCGAGGGTATTACCTTCGCAGTGGAGGGTGCTAACAAGCTGACCGTGTCGGGTATCGACAAGCAGCTCGTTGGTCAGGTTGCAGCAAACATTCGTGGTCTGCGTAAGCCCGATCCCTACAAGGGTAAGGGTGTTCGCTACGCAGGTGAGCACATCCGCCGCAAGGTCGGAAAGGCTGGTAAGTAAACATGGCTATCAAGTCGAAGGCAGCGCAGCGTGCACGTCGTCACGCTCGCATCCGCAAGTACGTTTCGGGTACCGCTGCGCGTCCGCGCCTGTGCGTCACCCGTTCGACCCGTCACATGTTCGTTCAGGTTATCGACGATGTCAAGGGCGTAACCCTGGCATCCGCTTCCACCATGGAAGCAGAGCTGCGTGCAGCTGACCTGGACAAGACCGCTAAGGCAAAGCGCGTTGGTGAGCTCGTTGCAGAGCGCGCCAAGGCAGCTGGTGTTGAGGCAGTCGTGTTCGACCGCGGTGGTAACAAGTACCACGGCCGTGTTGCAGCCGTTGCTGACGGTGCACGCGAGGGAGGTCTTGCACTCTAATGAGCGAGCAGAACGTAAAGGAAACTCAGGTGAGCGAAGCAGTAGTAGCTGAAACCGCTGAGACCTCCAACCAGCGCGAGGAGCGCCGCAACAACCGCGGCGAGCGTCGTGGCCGTGGTGAGCGCCGTAACAACCGCGCTCGCGAGGAGGAGAAGGACAAGTACATCGAGCGCGTTGTGACCATCAACCGCGTTTCCAAGGTCGTCAAGGGTGGTCGTCGCTTCAGCTTCACCGCACTGGTCGTCGTTGGTGACGGTAACGGCCTGGTCGGCGTTGGCTACGGTAAGGCTAAGGAAGTTCCCGCAGCAATCTCCAAGGGTGTCGAGGAAGCAAAGAAGAACTTCTTCCGCGTTCCCCGCATCGAAGGCCGCACCATCCCGCACCGTGTGCAGGGTGAAGCAGCTGCAGGCGTTGTGATGCTCCGTCCGGCAACCGCTGGTACCGGTGTTATCGCAGGTGGCCCCGTGCGTGCAGTACTCGAGTGCGCAGGCATTCACGATGTGCTGTCCAAGTCGCTCGGTTCCTCGAACCAGATCAACATCGTTCACGCAACTGTTGCAGCACTCAAGGAGCTTGAGGAGCCCCTGGCAGTGGCAGCCCGCCGTGGCCTGCCCACCGATGAGGTTATCCCCAGCTACCTGCGCAACACCAAGTCTGAAAAGGCAGGTGCGTAGTAATGGCCAAGCGTATTCAGCCCAGCGACGCAAAGCTGGAAATCACCCAGGTCAAGTCCTATGTTGGTCAGAAGCAGAACATGCGCGACACCCTGCGTTCCCTGGGCCTCAAGCGCCCCGGCAACAAGGTAGTCCGCACTGCTGACCCCGTCACCGTTGGCATGGTTAACACCGTTGCTCACCTGGTGAAGGTTGAGGAGGTCAAGTAAAGATGGCAGAAGCTATCAAGATTCACGATCTGCGCCCGGCACCGGGTGCCCACAAGGCAAAGACCCGCGTTGGCCGCGGTGAAGGCTCCAAGGGTAAGACCGCAGGTCGCGGTACCAAGGGTACCAAGGCACGTTACCAGGTTCGTGCAGGCTTCGAAGGCGGCCAGCTGCCGCTGCACATGCGCCTGCCGAAGCTGCGCGGCTTCAAGAACCCCTTCCGCACCGAGTACCAGGTTGTTAACCTGGACCGCATCCAGGAACTGTTCCCCAACGGTGGCGACGTCACCGTCGAGGCACTGGTTGCTAAGGGCGCCGTTCGCAAGAACGAGCTCGTGAAGGTTCTGGGCAACGGCGAAATCTCCGTCAAGGTGAACGTTGTTGTCGACAAGGCATCGGCTTCCGCTATCGAGAAGATCGAGGCCGCTGGCGGTTCTGTAACCGTTAAGTAGTCTTCAAGACGAGAAAGCCCCCGTCCGTACACTGTACGGCGGGGGCTTTTTGCCGCTCGAAAAGACTCATAATAGGGGCATATTCCTGTATTTGCATATTTGAACGCTTGGCGCGCACCACATTTGATGTCCAAAATCACGCTAAGAGAATATAAAAGCTACATAATCTGCTAGGGAGTTATCGTTAGGCACTCCAAACACGATAGACTGGAAGATGTGTTTACTGCGCCCTAAAACTCCTTCAGAGCAATGGGCGCCCCATAGACTTACAGGAGGACATGTGCTGAGCGCATTCGGGCGAGTCTTTAAGACCGCCGATTTGCGGCGTAAGCTGCTGTTTACCCTGGCAATGATTGTGCTGTACCGCGTGGGCACTTTCATCCCCGCGCCAGGCGTTTCCTACGGAAATGTACAGCAGTGTCTGAACGCCAATGTTACGAGCGGTGGCGTCTACGATATCGTCAACCTCTTCAGCGGTGGCGCACTGCTGCAGCTTTCGATCTTTGCCCTCGGCGTGATGCCGTACATTACCGCGTCCATTATCATCCAGCTACTGCGCGTGGTTATCCCGCGATTCCAGGAGCTACACGATGAAGGCGCGCAGGGCCAGGCAAAGCTCACCCAGTACACCCGCTACCTGACCATCGCGCTTGCTCTGCTGAACGCAACCACCATCGTCTCGATGGCGCGCTCCGGCGTTCTGCTGGGTAACTGCCCCGGCATCATCCCCCAGGACGACGTACTGCACATCCTGCTGATTATCGTCACCCTGTGTGCAGGTACCACCGTCATCATGTGGATGGGTGAGCAGATTACCGAGCGTGGCGTCGGCAACGGCATGTCCTTGCTGATCTTCACCTCCATTGCTTCCTCCTTCCCGAGCGCTCTGGGTTCCATCCAGCGCACCCACGGTTGGGGTATCTTCGCAGCTGTCTGCGGCATCGGCCTGCTGGTCATGCTCGCTGTGGTCTACGTGGAGCAGTCCGTTCGCCGTATCCCCGTGCAGTACGCAAAGCGCATGATTGGTCGACGCACCATTGGCGGCACCAACACCTACATTCCGCTCAAGGTCAACATGGCCGGCGTGATCCCGCTGATCTTCGCCTCCTCCCTGCTGACCCTGCCCGGTCTGATTGCTCAGTTCAACACCCCCACCGACGGCTCCGCTCCGCCGGACTGGGTTAACTGGATCAACGCATACCTGGTGCGCGGCGACCACCCGCTGTACATTGCTCTCTACTTCTTCATGATTATTGGCTTCGCGTACTTCTACGTGGCGGTCACCTTCGACCCGGTAGAAGTAGCGGACAATATGAAGAAGTACGGTGGCTTCATCCCCGGCATCCGTGCCGGTAAGCCCACTGAGCGTTACCTCAGCTACGTACTCAACCGAATTACGTTGCCTGGCGCACTTTACCTGGGTGTAATTTCCATGATTCCCCTGGTAGCGCTTATCCTATTCAACGCAAACCAGAATTTCCCGTTCGGCGGCGCCTCGCTGCTGATCGTGGTGGGTGTTGGTCTTGATACTCTCAAGCAGATCAACGCTCAGCTCCAACAACGAAACTACGAAGGACTGCTCCGATGAACCGTCTGCTCATCGTCGGCCCTCCCGGTGCCGGTAAGGGCACCCAGGCCGTCAAGATCGCTGAAGCGCTGAAGATCCCCGCGATTTCCACCGGTGATATCTTCCGCAAGAACATCAAGGAAGAGACCGAACTGGGCAAGGAAGCAAAGTCGTACATCGACTCCGGCAACCTGGTTCCCGACTCCGTCACCAACAACATGGTGCGCGCACGCCTGGAGGAAAGCGACGTCGTCAACGGCTTCCTGCTCGACGGCTACCCCCGCAACACCTCCCAGGTGCACGAGCTGGACTCCATCCTCGAAGCCAAGGGCGAGAAGATCGACCGCGTTCTCCTGCTGGTCGCAGACAACGACGAACTCGTCGAGCGTCTGCTCAACCGTGCAGCAGAGCAGGGTCGCACCGATGACAACGAAGAGGTCATCCGCCACCGCCTGAAGGTCTACGAAGAAGAGACCGCACCGCTGATCGCAATCTACCGCGAACGCGGCATCGTCAAGGAAGTTAACGGCCTCGGCGAGATTGCTGAAGTCACCGAGCGCATCCTCGACGCTCTGAAGTAATCTTCTGCTGTACCCCCGCAACTTGAGGTGCATGATGCATCACAAAGACTTGCGGGGGTACAGTGCTGTCTGTAGAGTTCTAAGCTTGGGCGTACCGCCCCACATACCTAAGGAGCCAGAATGGCACGAGTCGAAATTAAAACCAACGCACAGCTTCAGCAGATGGCTCGTGCAGGCGTCATTACCAGCCGTGCACTTGATGCGGCAGTGGCGGCAGCGCGCCCCGGCGTAACCACCGCAGAGGTGAACGCCGCCTTTGAACGCACCCTACTGGAACTGGGCGGCACCTCCAACTTCTACGGCTACTACGACTACCCGGCGACCGTATGTACCTCCGTCAACCACGAGGTTGTTCACGGTATCCCCGGCGACTACGTACTCAAGGATGGCGACATTCTCTCCATTGACGGTGGCGCATACGTTATTGACCCCGATACCAACCGCCAGTGGCACGGCGATTCGGCGCGCACCGTACTGGTTGGCAACGTGAGCGAAGCACGCGCCGAGCTCTCCGCCGTCACCCGTGAGGCAATGTGGCACGGTATTGCTGCCCTGGCAACCGCAAAGAAGGTCGGCGAAATCGGTCTTGCTATCGAAGCGTACGTGACCGAAGAATACGGCGATAAGTACGGCATCATTGAAGACTACGTGGGTCACGGTATCGGTTCCCAGATGCACATGGCGCCGGACGTGCTGAACTACGCTGTGCGTGACATGGGCCCGAAGATCAAGCCCGGCATGGCTTTCGCTATCGAACCGATGCTCGTCACCGGTTCCATCGAGACCAAGGTGCTCTCCGACGACTGGACTGTTGTGACCGTTGACGGCTCCGACGCATGCCAGTGGGAGCACTCCGTTGCTGTGCACAGCGAAGGTATCTGGGTCCTGACCGCAGAAGATGGTGGCGCAAGCGAACTTGCTCGCTTCGGCGTAACCCCGGTTCCGATCCCCGCCTAAGTCCCACTACTACACCACTAGGGGAGGGGTCCACCTTTAGCTGCCCCACCTACACCGAAGAAACCGGCGAATCCGGTCCGGTGCGTGATAGCGCATCCGAAAGCATCCACATCACAAGGAAGAAGCTCCATGAGCGAAACTCTCAACAGCGGCGAGGCAACCGCACCCGCTGCGACCAAGGTGCCGGTTGAAATCTCGAACGTTCGCCCCGCACCCGGCCAGATTGCCCTGAAAGCACCGCGCCGCGCGAAGCCGCCCAAGCATATCGCTGACTTCGACATGGCTGGCCGCCGCGAATTTCTGAAGGAACTGGGCTACCAGTCGTTCCGTGCATCCCAGCTGTCCAAGCACTATTTTGAGCGTCTGGTCACTGACCCCGCTGAGATGACTGACCTGCCGGCTAAGGACCGCGAGCAGATGGTTGCACAGGCGATGCCCCAGCTTCTGACCCCGGTCCGTACCCTCGAAGCTGACGGTGGCGACACCCTGAAGGTTGTGCACCGCCTCTTTGACGGTGCGCTCATTGAGTCTGTCATCATGCGTTATGACAACCGCGTGACCATGTGCATCTCTTCGCAGGCTGGCTGCGGTATGAACTGCCCCTTCTGCGCGACCGGTCAGCAGGGTCTGACCCGTAACCTGTCCACCGCAGAAATTGTGGAGCAGGTCGTTGCCGGTGCCCGCTACCTGAAGCAGATGAAGGGGCTGGAAGAAGCAGAAGGCGGTTCTGAGGATACCCGTCCGCTGCGTGTTTCCAATATTGTCTTCATGGGTATGGGCGAGGCGCTCGCTAACTACAAGGCAACCATGGGTGCTGTGCACCGCCTGATTGACCCTTCGCCCGAAGGCCTCGGTATTTCTGCTCGCGGTCTGACCATGTCGACCGTGGGCCTGGTGCCGGGTATTCGTAAGTTTGAGATGGAGAAGCTGCCCATTACTTTGGCGCTGTCTCTGCACGCTCCGGATGATGAGCTACGTGATGAGCTCATCCCGATTAACCAGCGTTGGAAGGTTGATGAGACTTTGGACGCTGCGTACGACTACTACCGTACGACCGGCCGCCGCGTCTCCATTGAGTACGCGCTGATTCGCGATATTAACGATCAGGGCTGGCGTGCGGATCTGCTCGGTAAGAAGCTGGCTCAGCGCGGCCGTGGCTGGGTGCACGTGAACCCGATTCCGCTGAACCCGACCCCGGGTTCGAAGTGGACGGCATCCCGTAAGGGCGTTGAGCAGAACTTTGTGGAGCGTCTGCGTGCCCACGGTATTCCGACGACTATTCGTGATACTCGAGGCTCAGATATTGATGGTGCATGCGGTCAGCTTGCCGCTAAGGAAGACTAAGTAACCGAGCTTTGACCGATAAGAGGTGCCCTTTCCTGCGGACGGAAGTCCTTAAGACTTTCCGGAGCGTGGGGGAGGGGCTTCTTCCTTTTAAACCTTAAGTGCCTGATGTCATAAAAATCACGGTTGTTTTTCCCTGGTCTTTGCCGTACAGTTAACAGTTGGTTGTTTGTGCCAGTGTTAAGTGCGCCTTAAAACGCCCTAGCACCTCACCGCGGTGAGCTCACAAACAGAAGATACATTTGCCCGCCGCACCTGCGACGGGCACCGACGTTAGCGGAGGATATGGCTAAGAAAGACGGCGTCATCGAGATTGAAGGCTCTGTGGTTGAAGCTCTGCCCAACGCGATGTTCCGTGTTGAGCTGGATAACGGCCACAAGGTTCTCGCACACATCTCGGGCAAGATGCGTCAGCACTACATTCGCATCCTGCCTGAGGACCGAGTAGTAGTGGAACTGAGCCCCTACGACCTTTCCCGAGGTCGTATCGTCTACCGTTACAAGTAAACCCGAGATAAACGTCGCCCCTGGCGGCGTTTAAATCGTGTTCAAAGGGATAACGCAGTTCCCCAACGTAAGTGAGGGAACCTCTTATCTCGCCAGTAATCAAGTTGCAATCAAAAGGAATGCGATGAAGGTCAAGCCGAGCGTTAAGCCGATCTGCGATAAGTGCAAGGTGATCCGCCGTCACGGTGTGGTCATGGTGATCTGCGAAAACCCGCGCCACAAGCAGCGCCAGGGCTAATCCCTAGCAGCTGACTTCATAACTGCCCCAACAGAGGGTGGAATTGTCATAGGCACCGCTCCGAAGCAACGCCCACGAGGCGCCTTCGGATACCTCCGGACTCAGAGGCCGGGGACCGGGCAAGAATAACCCGGGCAGTGATGCTATAGACCTCTGGAAAACAACAAGGAGAAGCCAGTATGGCACGTCTCGCTGGAGTTGATATTCCCCGCGAAAAGCGCGTGGAAGTTGCTCTCACTTACATCTACGGCGTGGGCAAGACCCGTGCACACGAAACCCTCGCTGCTACCGGCGTCAACCCTGACACCCGCGTCAAGGACCTGACCGACCAGGAGCTCGTGGCACTTCGTGACTTCATCGAAGGCAACTACAAGGTTGAAGGTGATCTTCGCCGCGAGGTTGCAGCTGACATCCGCCGTAAGGTTGAAATCGGTTCCTACCAGGGCCTGCGCCACCGCCGCGGCCTGCCGGTTCACGGTCAGCGCACCAAGACTAACGCACGTACCCGCAAGGGTCCGAAGCGTACCGTCGCAGGTAAGAAGAAGTAAGCAACGTTGCTCTGTTGGATATCCCTATCCGACCAACGTATTAGAAAACCTTTGTAGGAGAATCAAAAATGCCTCCCAAGACTCGCGCTGCGGCAGCTCGTAAGACCAACCGCCGCAAGGTTAGCAAGAACATCGTTGCTGGTCAGGCTCACATCAAGTCGACCTTCAACAACACCATCGTCTCCATCACCGATCCCACCGGTGCAGTGATCTCCTGGTCCTCCGCTGGCGACATGGGCTTCAAGGGCTCCCGTAAGTCCACCCCCTACGCCGCACAGCTGGCTGCTGAGGCTGCTGCAAACCGCGCCAAGGAGCACGGCGTCCGCAAGGTTGACGTGTTCGTCAAGGGCCCCGGTTCCGGTCGCGAAACCGCAATCCGCTCCCTGCAGGCTGCAGGCCTCGAGGTCGGTTCGATCCAGGACGTTACCCCCGTTGCGCACAACGGTTGCCGTCCCCCGAAGCGCCGCCGCGTCTAATTAGGTCTCGACCTAATCCCTCGACGGGTACACTCCGCACGGAGCTGTACCCGGAGAGTACAGACACCCGTCTGCTTCCTAAGATATGTTTTCCCCAACCTGTGGGCTCATATAGCGGAGCTCACCGAAAGGAAACAAAGTGCTTATTGCACAGCGCCCCACTCTGACTGAAGAGGTCGTAGCGCCCAACCGCTCGCGCTTCACCATCGAGCCTCTGGAGCCCGGTTTCGGCTACACCATGGGTAACTCCCTCCGCCGTACTCTGCTGTCCTCCATCCCCGGCGCCGCTGTTACCAGCGTCCGCATTGATGGCGTACTGCACGAGTTCAGCACCGTTCCCGGCGTGACCGAGGACGTCACTGAGATCATCTTGAACATCAAGAAGCTCTCCATCTCTTCTGAGAACGACGAGCCCGTCGTGGCCTACCTGCGCAAGCAGGGCGAAGGTGAACTGACCGCAGGCGACATCGAGGTTCCCGCTGGCGTGGAGATCCACAACCCGGAACTGCACCTGGCAACCCTGAACGCCTCGGCAAACTTCAACGCTGAGCTGGTTATTGAGCGCGGTCGCGGCTACGTGACTGCAGCTCAGAACAAGGCCGGCGATGGCGAGATCGGCCGTATTCCGGTTGACTCCATCTACTCCCCGGTTCTGAAGGTTACCTTCAGCGTGAACGCGACCCGTGTTGAGCAGCGCACCGACTTCGACAGCCTGACCCTGGACGTCGAAACCAAGGAAGCCATCGCACCGCGTGACGCCGTTGCTTCTGCAGGCAGCACCCTGGTCGAGCTCTTCGGCCTGGCACGTGAGCTGAACATTGCAGCTGAGGGTATCGAAGTTGGCCCGTCGCCCGCCGACGAGTCCATGGCAGCTGATCTGGCACTGGCAATTGAGGAACTGAACATGTCCGTTCGCTCCTACAACTGCCTCAAGCGCGAGGGCATCCACACCGTGGGTGAGCTCGTGACCCGCAGTGAAGCTGACCTGATGGATATCCGTAACTTCGGTGCTAAGTCCATTGACGAGGTCAAGGCAAAGCTCCTCGAGCTCGGCCTGTCCCTGAAGGACTCCCCTCCCGGTTTCGAGCCTGCTGCACGCCCGCTTGATGACGAAGACGGTTCCGGCGAATAATTTCGACCGAATAGTTCACCCGGTTCCACCGGGATCAGTCAAACTTGATTCCCTAAGAGGCTCCGCTGCTGGGGCGTTAGGGAACGCAACTATGGAGATTTAACTATGCCTACTCCCACTAAGGGTCCCCGCCTCGGCGGTTCCCCGACCCACGAGCGCCACATGCTCAACAACCTGTCGGCGCAGCTGTTCCAGCACAAGCGCATCACCACCACCCTGACCAAGGCAAAGCGCCTGCGTCCGGTGGCAGAGCGCTTCATCACCTTCGGTAAGAAGGGCGACCTGGCTGCTCGCCGTCGCGTGCTGCGTTCCATCACCGACAAGTCCGTCGTGCACGAGCTCTTCACCGTTATTGCTCCGGCAATGGCAGAGCGCCCCGGTGGTTACACCCGCATCATCAAGATCGGTAACCGCAAGGGTGACAACGCTCCCATGGCTGTCATCGAGCTCGTCATGGAGCCCGTTGCAACCAAGGGTGCAGTTGCTGAGGCAACCAAGGTTGCTGAGAAGGCAGCTGAGGCTCCCAAGGCTGAAGCAGCTGAGGGCCTGCCCGCAGGTTCCCACGCACCCCTGGAGTCCGGCGAGGCTCCCGAGGGCTTCGAGGTTAAGGGTAACGCCGATTCCATGAAGTACCACGTGCCCGGTTCCCGCTGGTACACCAGCACCAAGGCTGAAATCTGGTTCGACTCCGCTGAGTCGGCAGAGGCTGCAGGTTACGCCCCCGCAGGTGGCGCAGCAGCACAGAAGGTTTCCGAGTAATACGGATCCCAGCTGATTTAGGCTAAGCCTAAAATATGTCAATCCGCCGTCCACTATTGTGGGCGGCGGATTGGCGTATTTGCATACTTTAAGATGAAGCTGTTCCTGAGGACTCCAATCTTCAGAACCTTGCTAATGTTTTCGTACACTACCACCGCTGAAAGGCACACCAATGCAGAATGCTACTGCTTTAGAGAATCACGAAGAGCGGCTCTTCATTGCTACGCACCGCGTGCGCATTGATTGTGCCTACGACGGTTCCCTTTTCAGCGGATGGGCTGCCCAGCCGAACCTTGTCACGGTGCAGGGAGTCATTGAGAGCGCCCTTGAACTGATTTTGCGTGCACCTCACCGCGTGGTGGTCGCGGGCCGAACCGATGCCGGTGTGCATGCGGAAGCCCAGACTCTGCATTGCGATTTGAGTGATGAGGATTGGGTGCGCCTGCAAGGTCGAACGGGGGAGGATGACCCGACGGCGGCCCTGGGTCGCCGCCTCACCGGTGCGCTGCAACGCTGCCTCTACGATGCGGAAGAGCAGTTGAACTTGCCGAAGAGTGTCCGCGGTATTCTGCAGGGCGCTATTCAGATTCACCGGGTCGCTGAAGTTCCCTTCGATTTTGATGCGCGCTTCTCCGCTACCGGTCGCCGCTACGTTTATCGCATTGCAGATGGGGCGGCAGACGGTCTTAACCCTCTGCACCGCACCTACACCTGGGCAGTACCTGAGCATCTGGATTGCGCTGATCTTAACGAATCGGCACGGCAACTACTCGGTCTGCGCGATTTCCTCTCCTTCTGCAAGCCGCGTGAAGGCGCGACCACGATTCGTGAACTGCGAGAGCTTAGCTTCACTCGCACAGAAAGCGGCCTTATTGAGGTGTGCGTGGTGGCTGATGCCTTCTGCCATCACATGGTGCGTTCGCTTGTGGGAGCGCTGGTGCTCTACGGTACGGGCAAACGTGACGCCGCCTGGTTGCGTGAGCGGATCGAGAACCCGGGACGCGAGGCTTCGCTGACTCTGGCACCTCCATATGCGCTCGCTCTGGCTGAGATTTACTACCCTGCGCCGGAGCTGTACGGAGAGCAAGCTGAGCGTGCTCGAGCAAAGCGTGAAGACCACGAGGCACAGAGCGCTTAACGTCCTGTGTATATTGAGCCCCGTCATATACTGAAAGCGGTGAGGGGCTCAACGGGGGAGCGCAACCGTCGGGGTGAATTACACGGATGGAATTTAAAATGTGTTTAAGGCAAAAAAGCCCTATTTTTAAGGCTTTGGCGGTGGATTAAGCACTCGACGTCCTGTATAGTCTTGATATGTTGTGCGTGTTCTACCCGAGCGCGCTCTAAATCGCTGTCTAGTTGCAGGACGTTAAGGCGGTATAGAGTACGGGCAGAACGGGCGGCAGCTCGGTCCTCACCCGGGTGTTCGTCATGCACGTAAGTAAAAGGCGCGATACCCAACTAAGCGCCGTATGTACATTTCGAGACAAAGGCCAATATTTTGCGCACTTATACTCCCAAGCCCGGCGAAGTCGAGCGCCAGTGGCACGTCATTGACGCCACCGACGTTGTTCTCGGCCGCCTCGCAAGCCAGACCGCTATCCTGCTGCGCGGTAAGCACAAGCCGACTTTTGCTCCCCACGTTGACACCGGTGACTTCGTTATCATCGTGAACGCTGAGAAGGTCGCCCTGACCGGTGCAAAGCTCGAGCAGAAGCGTGCATACCGCCACTCGGGTTACCCCGGCGGTCTGAAGTCCGTGAACTACGCAGAGCTGCTTGAGACCAACCCCGTTCGCGCGGTTGAGAAGGCTGTTAAGGGCATGCTGCCCAAGAACAAGCTTGCTGCACAGCAGCTCAAGAAGCTGAAGGTCTACGCTGGCCCCGAGCACCCGCACGCGGCACAGCAGCCCAAGACCTACGAATTCAACCAGGTCGCCCAGTAATTCGGGCCTACGAAGAAACAATAGGAGAAATCGTGGCTCAGAACGAAGAGCAGATCGTAGTCGAGGAAGAGCTGACCAGCTACACCTCGGAGTCCGCTGCCCCCGCAGCGGCTAAGGCAGCACGTCCGGCACTGACCGTTGCAGGCGCAGCAGTTGGTCGCCGCAAGGAAGCAGTGGCACGCGTTCGCGTTGTGCCCGGTTCCGGCAACTGGACCATCAACGGTCGTAGCCTGGAAGACTACTTCCCCAACAAGCTGCACCAGCAGGACGTCAACCAGCCCTTCAAGCTCCTGGAGCTCGAGGGTGCATACGACGTCATCGCACGCATCAACGGTGGTGGCCCCTCCGGTCAGGCAGGTGCTCTGCGCCTGGGTATCGCTCGTGCACTGAACGAGATCGACCGCGAGAACAACCGCCCCGCATTGAAGAAGGCTGGCTACCTGACCCGTGACGCACGCGTCATCGAGCGTAAGAAGGCTGGTCTTAAGAAGGCACGCAAGGCTTCGCAGTTCTCCAAGCGTTAATCGCTGGTTTTTACGAAGCACTACGCCCCGCCTCTCCCCTTGGGAGAGCGGGGCGTTTTGCGTACCTACCGGTCTTAAACGTTAAGGGTGCTTGTAACTGTTACGTTTGTTCATCGAAGAGCGCCCCGGTAGAGTTAAAGAGTCAAAGCAGACAGGAAGAAAAGAGTACTCATGGCAGAGCAGAATCCCTCCACCAAGCCCGAAGAGCAGGCAGTGGAGGCTCCTCAGACTGAAGCCCACCAGCACACTGCTGAAGGCGCACACGCACACACCGGTTCTGAGAAGAAACAAGCCATCAAGGAAGCCCTGAAGCCCCAGGCACGCCGCACCTCCGTCGTTGAAGACTACTCGGCAGAGCTGGACGAAATGGCTTCCCTCACCCGCGCCCTCGGCAAGGACAAGAAGGATGACGAAACCTCTCAGGCTTGGAAGAAGGGCTACCCCTACGACACCAAGCTCAGCCGTAAGGCATACGAGAAGGAAAAGCGCGCCCTGCAGATCGAGCTGCTGAAGCTGCAGCTCTGGGCTAAGTCGACCGGTCAGAAGATTCTCATCATCTTCGAAGGCCGTGACGCAGCGGGTAAGGGTGGCTCCATTAAGCGCTTCACCGAGCACCTGAACCCCCGTGGCGCTCGCGTTGTCGCATTGGAGAAGCCGACCGATATCGAGCAGACCCAGTGGTACTTCCAGCGTTACATCAAGCACCTGCCCTCCGGCGGCGAAATCGTTCTGATGGACCGCTCCTGGTACAACCGTGCCGGTGTTGAGCGCGTTATGGGTTACTGCACCCAGGCACAGTACTTCGAGTTCATGCGTGAAGTTCCGGACCTGGAGCGCATGCTGGTGAACTCCGGTATCCACATCATCAAGTTCTGGTTCTCCGTCACCCGCGAAGAGCAGCTCGCACGCTTCACCTCCCGCCGTACCGATCCGGTTCGTCAGTGGAAGCTTTCCCCCACCGACCTGGCCTCCCTGGACAAGTGGGACGACTACACCGCGGCGAAGGAAGCAATGTTCTTCTACACCCACACCGGTGACGCTCCCTGGACCGTTATCAAGTCCAACGACAAGAAGCGCGCACGCCTGGAAGCAATGCGTTACGTGCTCACCCAGTTCGACTACCCCGCCAAGGATGAGGCAGTCGTGGGCGAGCTCGACTCGCTGATCGTCCGCTCCGCAGCACACGTTTTTGAGGATGAGTCCGGCGACTCTCCCGACGGCTTCCCCGTCGTCAAGTAAGCGTCGATAGATAGGGGAGAGTAAAAACTCAACCCTGCGGCGATATAACCGCAAACAGCTTGCGCTATGAAGGTGCCTGTCTCTCTTTTCTCCATTTGGAATTGAGAGCAGGCACCTTTGCGCATCTGCAGAAATATTAGCTATGAAGCAGATATATAGCCGCTGAAAATCACTTTCTGATTATGAAGAATTTACGGTGTATGCGCCTAAGCAGAGTTACGCACAACGTAAAATAAAAGGGTGACTGAACGACTTTTTGGAACCGACGGCGTACGCGGTCTGGCAAACGATGTAATTACTCCCGCCCTGGCTATGGAGCTCGCGCAGGCGGCTTCTATTGTTCTGGGCTTTGACACGGTAGAAGAGGGTGTACGCCCCCGTGCCGTGATCGCAAATGACTCCCGCTCCTCTGCAGACTTCATTGTCTCTGCAATGAAGGCTGGCTTCGCTAGCGCAGGTGTTGACGTGCTGGATGCCGGTATCGTCCCCACCCCCGCGGCAGCTTACCTGGTGGCACACACCGGTGCTGACTTCGGCGTGATGATTTCTGCATCGCACAACCCTGCAGCGGACAACGGTATTAAGTTCCTGGCCCGCGGTGGCCAGAAGCTGGAAGACTCCGTTGAGGACGCTATTGAGCGCGTCTACCGCGAGAAGTCCTTCCGCTACCCGACCGGTGGTGCTGTGGGTACCGTCAAGCCCCTGGAGGACGGTACCGAGGCTTACGTGAAGCACCTGGTCTCCACCCTTCCCGAAGGCAAGCCCCTTGCCGGCATGAAGATTGTTCTGGACTGCGCAAACGGTGCAGCCTACGCGGCATCCCCGGCAACCTTCGAGGCGCTGGGCGCAGAGGTCATTGCACTGGCTGTAGAGCCCAACGGCACCAACATCAACGACGGTGTGGGCTCCACCCACCCCGAGAAGCTGCAGGCGGCTGTCGTTGAGCACGGCGCGGACCTCGGCATCGCCCACGACGGCGACTCCGACCGTTGCCAGGCAGTTGACGAAAAGGGCAACCTGGTAGACGGCGACCAGATCATGGCTATCCTGGCTGTTGCCGCTAAGCGCGAAGGTAAGCTCGCAAAGGACACTCTCGTCGCAACCGTGATGAGCAGCCTGGGTCTGGAACTGTACCTGCGCGAGCACGGTATTACCCTGGGCCGTACTGCTGTGGGCGACCGTTACGTCCTCGAGTCCATGCGCGAGCACGGCTACAACCTTGGCGGCGAGCAGTCCGGCCACGTTATCATGAGCGACTACGCAACCACCGGTGACGGCGTTCTGACCGGCATCCAGCTGGCTGCAGAGGTGGCTCGTAGCGGTCAGACCCTCTCGGAGCTGGCATCCCGTATGCAGCCCACCCCGCAGCGCCTGATTAACGTCAAGGGCGTTGACCGTGCGGCTGTGAAGACCAATGAGGCGCTCGCTACCGCTGTGAGCGAGGCTGAAGGTGTACTGGGTGAGAGCGGCCGCGTGCTGCTGCGTGCATCCGGTACTGAGCCTCTGGTTCGCGTGATGGTTGAAGCCGCAACCCAGGAGCAGGCTGATGAGGTTGCTCAGCAGCTGGCTGACGTTGTGGCTAAGGAACTGGCACTCTAAACGTATTCTTCCGGTGCGAAGACCGGAATGGAGGATAGAGAAAGGGCTGGGAAGGTAACACCTTCCCAGCCCTTCTTCGTTATCTTGAGCGGGGGAGGGGGGATGCGGAAAACCCCCGTATCCACAGGGGATACGGGGGTTTGAAAGTTAGTGCTAGAGAGCAGAGAAATTACTTCTTTGCCAGAGCGTCGCGGATCTCCTTCAGGAGGTCAAGCTCGGTCTCTTCCTTTTCAACAGCCTCGTCTTCAGCCTTCTTCTTAGCCAGCGCGAGTTCAGTCAGCTTCTGAGTGGGCACAACAACTGCGAAGTACACAGCAGCTGCGATCAGGATGAAGTTGACGACAGCGGTCAGGAACACGCCAACCTTGATCTGGCCGAAGACCAGGAACTCGTCGAAGCTGGGGGACTTAACCAGCATCGAGATAGCCGGCATCAGGACGGACTGGACAAGTGCGTTCACCACAGCGGTGAAGGCGGTACCCATGATCAAACCAACTGCGAGGTCGATGACGTTACCGCGGATCAGAAAATCTTTAAAACCCTTAAGCATGAGATATAGAATAGCGCCTTTTAGGTGTTCAAAAAGCAGTATCTTGAGAAAATTTTCGTTGTAAAGCATGTGTTTTTCTTCACAGCAGTTCTATGGTGCCCAATACTTAAGGTCTAGGTCACATAAAGCATGAGTAAGAATCTCTGAAACCTGCGAAAAACCGCGGATTTACGGGGTGTGTACGCGAAAAAATATGCATCTGCTGTGCCTATTTATTTCTGGTGCGGAACCTAGAAATACGATACACATCACCACTCAGAGCACCGGGCAAAGCCGAAAGCTTAGCTCAGAGCCTAGTTCGCACTTGCATAATCGGGTGCCGCACCCGTACCGATAAACTCCTCAAAAGTCTTCGCACCCGAAGACACATACTCCTGAGCAATCTGCACACCCACATAGCGGTAATGCCACGGCTCAAAACGATAACCGGTCACCGACTGACGACCATCAGGGAAACGCAAAATATATCCGTAACGCGGAGCATTCTTCGCCAACCACTGACCAGCCAGCGTATCGCGGTAACACTCCTCCAAACGGCAACCCTTAGGAGAAGCAAAATCAATCGCCAAGCCCGTCTGATGCTCCGAATAGCCGGGACGAGCCGACAACTGGTCCGCCACCTGCTGACCGTTCACCGAAACCCAATACTGATAGGTTTGCTGCTGCACCGCATACGAACGATACGCGCTAGAAACAAGCAGAGTCACGCCATCAGTAGCGGCCGCATCAATCATCGTATCCGCCGCCTTCGCCGCCTCAGCACGCAATTGATGACCGTAGAACTCCACCAGGTCACTCGGCTCCCAATCCTGCTGCGCAAAGGGGCGCATCTTATTCACGAGGCAACGCAACGAGTCCGGCTGCGACTCAACACTGGGCTGAGCAAGAGCCAGTGGGGAAGAAGAGGCGCTCGCAGAAGCACTGGTAGCAGAAGTAGCAGGGGAGGGTGCGGCAGAAGAAGTCGCCGCAGTGGAAGAGGCGCTAGACGAAGCCGCCGGAGCCGCCGCAGACTCAGAAGCAGAAGCGCTCGCTGCAGAAGATGAAGAAGACGCCCCCTGACCCTGTGAACCACCCTGCGAGCCACAAGCCGCCAATAGCGCCGTGCCACCAACGCCCAAAGCGGCACCCAAGAGAGTGCGGCGGTTCACCACAGAACTATCAAAAGACTCCTGAGCGGTAGACGTACGGTGCAGAGACTTCACAATAACTCCTCATCACGGTGTAGGTTCATACAAAAGTAGGTGCATACAAAAGCGCCGAAGGCCTAAAACCCACCCCGAAAGGGGAGCAGAGCCTCCGGCGCCTTCTACTAGAATGCACCACAAACGCGCTACACGGGCGGCTGAAAGCCGCACACGAACAATAAAACCCTAAAGAACCTCTAGTTCTTACGCAGGAGCACCTGCTCCACGGTATGCTCGGGACCCTTCTGCAGAATCAAATGCGCACGAGCACGAGTCGGCAAAACATTCTGCAGCAGATTCGGCTCATTCACACTCTTCCAAATGCCGGTCGCCACCTCAACCGCCTGCTCATCGCTCAGTTCCGCGTAACGCTTGAAATATGATTCCGGATTCGCAAAAGCCGAAGAACGCAGAGTCAAGAAACGATTCACATACCAGCGCTCAATATCTTCAGTGCGGGCATCCACATAAATAGAGAAATCAAAGAAATCGCTCAGCGTTAGATCAGAAGTCTCCGGGCCCTCAGCCTGAGAAGGGGCCAAAACATTCAAACCCTCAAGAATCAGCACATCCGGTGCGGTGACCTCAATATGCTCATCCGGCATGATGTCGTAATACAGGTGCGAATACTTCGGTGCGACCACACGCTCGGCACCGGACTTCACCTGCGACACAAAATTCAACAGAGCACGGCGATCATAGGACTCCGGGAAACCCTTACGGTGCATAATGCCGCGACGCTGAAGCTCCGCGTTCGGGTACAAGAAACCATCCGTAGTCACCAGCTGAACATTAGGAGTAGACGGCCAACGACTCAAAAGAGCCTGCAAAATACGCGCCGTCGTCGACTTACCCACCGCAACAGAACCCGCCACACCAATAATGAACGGCACGCGGCGCTGAGACACATGCAGAAAATCATTCGTCATATGGTTCAACGAAGAAGCAGCAGTCACATACAGATTCAGAAGACGAGAAACCGGCAGATAAATACGCTGCACCTCTTCAAGGTCGACAGTCTCACCCAGACCTCGAAGAGACTCAATTTCCTCAGCACTGAGGGGAACAGAAATCTCATCGGCTAGGTGCGACCAACGGGAACGGTCAAGATGCATGAAGCGGTCATCGCCAGAAATATACGGTGCGGTGCTCATTTGTCTAAGTGTACGAACTTTCAGCCCGCGGGGAAAATACCCGCCCCACGGTTTGTTTCGAGAAATAAATGTATGAGAAGAAAAGGGTAAAACCTGAAAAAGCTAGGAAAGCCACAATAAACGTGACGCATAACGGTATTTCACCGTGCGCATATTCGGATACTTGTGGGATAAACTTATAGCATGTGTGGAATCGTAGGATATGTAGGTCTGGACACTGCTCCGGACGGTAACAAGTTTGACCACAACGCATACGATGTGGTCCTCGAAGGTCTGCGCCGTCAGGAATACCGCGGCTATGACTCTGCTGGCGTGGCACTCGTATGCCCCGACGGCATCGTATTCCGTAAGAAGGCAGGCAAGCTCCTGAACCTCGAAAACGAGGTCAAGGAACACCCCCTGCCGGACTCTCAGATTGGTATCGGTCACACCCGTTGGGCAACCCACGGTGGACCCACCGACAATAACGCTCACCCCCACGTTGTCGACAACGGCCGCCTCGCCGTCGTACACAACGGTATTATCGAAAACTTCGCAGAACTGCGTGCCGAACTGCTCGCCGAAGGCGTAGAGTTCGCATCTCAGACCGACACCGAGGTAGCTGCAGCAACCATCGCAAGCATCTACAACAAGCTCGGCACCGGTGACCTCACCGAGGCAGTACGCGTCGCATCCAACCGCCTCGAAGGTGCTTTCACCATCCTGGCTATCCATGCCGACCACCCGGACCGCGTTGTGGCAACCCGCCGCAACTCCCCGCTGGTCATCGGCCTGGGCGAGAACGAGAACTTCCTCGGCTCGGACGTCTCCGCGTTCATTGACTACACCAAGGAAGCCGTCGAGATGGGTCAGGACCAGATCGTGACCATCACCGGCACCGACTACTCCATCATCGACTTCGAAGGCAACCCCGCAGAGGGCAAGCCCTTCCACATCGAATGGGACGCAGCGGCAGCTGAAAAGGGCGGCTACAACTCCTTCATGGAGAAGGAAATCCACGAGCAGCCCGCAGCGGTAGAGCAGACCCTCATGGGCCGCCTGGATGAGAACGGCAACCTCACTCTCGACGAACTGAACATTGACGACTCGGTGCTACGCTCCATCGACAAGATTATCGTGGTTGCTTGCGGTACCGCCGCATACGCAGGCCAGGTGGCACGCTACGCCATCGAACACTGGTGCCGCATCCCCACCGAGGTTGAGCTCGCACACGAGTTCCGCTACCGCGACCCCATCGTGAATGAGAAGACCCTCATCGTGGCACTCTCGCAGTCCGGTGAAACCATGGACACCCTGATGGCAGTGCGCCACGCACGCGAACAGGGCGCAAAGGTTATCTCCATCTGCAACACCCACGGCTCGACCCTGCCCCGCGAATCCGACGCTGCACTGTACACCCACGCAGGCCCCGAAATCGCAGTGGCATCCACCAAGGCATTCCTGGCACAGATCACCGCAGCATACCTGCTCGGCCTGTACCTGGCACAGCTGCGCGGCAACAAGTACAAGGACGAAATCGCTTCGATCCTCGCCGAGCTGCAGAACATGCCCGCAAAGATCCAGAAGGTCATCGACAACGACACCCAGGTCAAGGAACTGGGCGTCGAAATGAAGGATGCCTCCTCCGTGATCTTCCTCGGCCGCCACGTAGGCTTCCCCGTCGCAATGGAAGGCGCACTCAAGCTCAAGGAAATCACCTACATCCACGCTGAAGGCTTCGCCGCAGGCGAGCTCAAGCACGGCCCCATCGCACTGATCGATGAAGGCCAGCCGGTCATCGTAGTGGTTCCCTCCGCAAACGGTCGCGACTCCCTGCACGGCAAGGTCGTCTCCAACATCCAGGAGGTGCGCGCTCGCGGCGCCTTCACCATCGTCATCGCCGAGGAAGGCGACGAGGCCGTCAAGCCCTACGCAGACCGCCTCATCACCGTCCCGGCATGCCCCTCGCTGTTGCAGCCCCTGCTGGCAACCGTGCCCCTGCAGATCTTCGCATGCGCACTGGCAGAAGCTAAGGGCCTGGACGTTGACCAGCCGCGTAACCTCGCAAAGTCCGTGACCGTGGAGTAATTCTCTAGGGTAATCCTCTGGAGTAATCCTCGGAAATCGCCTGAGCGATAACGAAAGGGCGGTGGTTGAGTTCTTCGAGAACTCAACCACCGCCCTTGTCGTTTAACCGGGCGGTTATTCGTGGATTAACCGACAAAAAATAGACGCTGTGAAACAGGTATCAACCATGCGTCATATTTGACGCTATCCCACCTAAAAGAAGCGAATCTCGCTAGACTTAAAACAAGAGAAACCGCAAACAGGACGCGGTCACCACCCCTAACGTAAAAGGTGCAGCTCATGATCATGGGAATCGGCGTAGATACCGTCAACATTGAACGATTCGAACGAATCGTCACCGAAACACCCGCCTTCGTCCGCCGCGTCTTCACCCCCAACGAACGCACCCGAAACGTACGCTCCCAAGCCGTACGATTTGCCGCCAAAGAAGCCGTCGCAAAAGTACTCGGAGCACCCGCCGGACTCAACTGGCAAGACTGCGAAGTTGCCACCGCTGAAAGCGGCCAGCCCTACCTCATCATTCAGGGCACCATCGCCCGCCGAGCCAAAGAACTTGGCATCAACCGCATCCACCTCTCGCTGACCCACGACGAACCCATGGCCATCGCCATCGCAACCGCCGAATACCTCAGCGACGCAGAACTGGCGCACCTGCAAAAGTTCAACCCCGAAAGCTACCGACTCAGCGTCATCGCCGGCGACGATACCCCCGACGAAAACTAACGTCACGACGAAAACTAACGCAGAGCCACATCAACACCACAACCGGTCACCCCCTAAGGCCCGCACGGTGCCACCCAAGGAGACAGCAATGAAGCTCATCTACACTGCTTCCCAGGTACGCGAAGCAGAAAAGCCCTACATTGAAGCCGCCGACTACGACGGCTACCTCATGCAACGCGCCGCAGATGCCGTCGCAGCCGAAGCGCAGGAACTGCTTCACGGCAAAGACACAGCAAAAATCCTGCTGCTCATCGGCCCGGGCAACAACGGTGCCGACACCATCTACGCTGGCGCCCGCCTCAGCGCCAAGGGACACCGCGTTGACGCAGTCATCTTCGACCCCAGCGAAAAGAACCTCGAACTCATCGCCCGCGAAGGCGGCGAAGGCACCCGCGTACTCGACCCCGAACACACCCTCGAACACCTTGCCGGCTACGACCTGACCATCGACGGCATCCTCGGAACCGGCTCCAGCGGCGCCGTACGCGGTAACGCCGGCGAATACCTGGGCGTACTCCGCGCCGCGCAGCTCGATGGCAAGCTCGGCGTAGTCCTCGCCGTCGACACCCCCTCCGGAGTCGACAACAACCGCGGAACCGTGCACGAACCCTCCCTGCGCGCCGACCGCACCGTCACCTTCATCGGTCACAAGCTACCGGCAGGCACCAGCCACAGCGTCCACTCCGGCGACATCAAACTCTACGACCTGGGCGTGCCCGAAGCCCTCGACGCCCACAAGCCCGCCCTGCGCGTTCTCGAACGCGAAGACTACCGCGAACTCATTGAAATCCCCGACGAACACTCCCACAAGTACACCCGCGGCGTACTCGGCATGCTCACCGGAAGCCTCGAATACCCCGGCGCAGCCCTCATGAGTGTGCGCGCAGCCCTCAACACTGGCGTTGGCATGGTTCGCTTCGGCGCCAACTCCCATGAGCTCCGCCAGCTCATGATTGCCCACAACCCCGAAACCGTCTACTTTAGCGGCGCACCCGCCCTGCAGAGGGTCACCGTGTGGGCCGGCGGCTCCGGCTCCAGCTACGACTCGCTGGACAAGAACCGCTACTTGCTCCACTCGCCCGAACCCGCCATCCTTGACGCAGGTGCCTGCGACCTGGCGGCAGAATACATGGCAACCGGTAGGCACCTCGGACCCCACAAGATCCTCACCCCGCACGCGGCAGAACTCGAACGATTCCTGCGCATCGTACACGAGCTCGCCCCCGAAACCTGGAAGAAGCACCTGGGCGACGCCATCGTACCCAGCCGCAAGGACATTGACGCAGAGCCCTTCCGCTGGGTGCGTGCCGCCTCCGAACTCTCCGGCGCCACCGTCATGCTCAAGGGCGGTTACACGCTCATCGCGGCACCCAACGGCGCCACCTACAGCGTCGCCGGAGGAAGCCCCTGGCTCGCCACCGCAGGTAGCGGAGACACCCTCACCGGCATCTACGGCGCACTGCTCGCCCAGACCGTAGCCGCCTTCGAAGCCCGCGGAGAAGCCCTGGAAGGCTGCACCTTCGCCTCCATCGGTGCGCTCGCAGTCTACCTGCACGGCGAAGCCGCACGCGCCAGCGCCACCGGAAGCGTCAAGGACGCACTGCTGGGCCCCGCCCCGGCAACCCGCGTCGCGGAGATGCTCCCCGAAGTCATTGCGCGACTCATCGCCGAATAGGGCAGAGGCGCCCAGTACGCCTCCCACCTAATGCCTTTACGGGACCCTAGAGCGTCTTACAAAGAACTCCAGGCAGAAGGCACAAAGGGGCGTGAATCCACCGGAAATGGATTCACGCCCCTTCTTATGCGTTTATATCAATGGATGATGCCAAGCTGCCTGTGCCGGAGCAGCGTCTTCAAAGGAACAGCGTCTTCAAAACGGCATACATATCAGCGGGAGAAACCCCAACTCTTCTTAGTACGCGCCTTCCTTAGCGAAAACCGCACGGACAGTACGCAGAAGAATAATCAGGTCACCGGTAAGCGACCAGTTCTCAACATAGTAGAGATCCAGACGAACTGACTCTTCCCACGAAAGGTCACTACGGCCCGAAACCTGCCACAGACCGGTAATACCCGGCTTCACCAGCAGGCGGCGGTACGCAATGTCCTCGTACTGCTCAACTTCCTCAACCAGCGGAGGACGCGGACCCACCAGTGACATATCGCCAATGAACACGTTCCACAGCTGAGGCAACTCATCAATCGAGTACTTACGGATGAACTTACCAACCGGGGTAATACGCGGGTCGTCCTTCATCTTGAAGAGCACACCATTACCCTCGTTCTGCGCCATGAGGCGCTTCTTAACCTCTTCGGCGTCAGTACGCATCGAACGGAACTTCACCATCTTGAACATTTCACCGTTCAGACCCACACGGTTCTGCAGGAAGAAGACCGGTCCGCCATCACGCTTGACCAGCAGCGCCACCACCAGGAACAGCGGAGACAACAGAATCAAACCCAGGCCCGAAGACACAACATCCATAGCGCGCTTGAAGAACGCCGACAGACCGGTAATACGCGGAGTCGACACGTGCACCAGCGGCAGACCATTCAGCGGCTGCATGTGCATACGCGGACCAGCAATATCGGTCGTCGCGGGAGCCATAATCAACGAAATGTGCGCGTCAGCAAGCTTCCAACCCAGCAGGCGAACCTGATCCGGGCTCAAGTGGTGACCGTTCGTCACAGCAACCATGTGAATATCGTTCTCGCGGATGGCTTCCATAATGTCAGCCGGAGAAGTGCTGTAACCAAGCACCGGAATCGGCGCGCCAGCAACGGTAGTACCGGGAGTAAAACCGGGCAGGTAGAACGCTGCGGGGGACAGGCCGGAAGCAACCACATCCTTCAGGTTCTTGTACAGGTGCTGACCGGTCGTCACATCAGAAATAATCATGACGCGAGTGAGCGCACGACCGCGAGTACGCGAACGCACCAGACCCTGACGAATCAGCCAACGCTCAACGAGCAGAAGGAACAGGCCCAGCGGGTAAGCGATCAGTAGGTACATGCGGGTGACGTCAACCTTGAGGAAGAACGCCACAATAATCAGCAAGCAGAAGAAGTAAGTAGTACCGCGAGTAATCAGGCGATACTCCTCGTTGCCGAAACCCATGATGCGCAGGCTACGGGAGCCGTTCACCTGGAGGATAAACCACCAGCCAACGACCATACCGGCACCCAGGAAGATGTAATCAATAGCGGGAATACGGCCATCCAGGGCGTTAATAGGCCAAACGTTCACATAGGGCAGGTCAGCATTCTCCCACCCGAAACGAATTACATGTGAAGCGACGACCGCAATAACAATGGCGAGAAAGTCGCCAAAGTAAAGGGCGCGCTGAACCTTGGGATGCCAGCTTCGCTTGACGACGAAGTCTGAACCCCACATTTTTTTAAGACGATCTTGTACTTTCAACGGTGTAATCTTCCCCGGAAATTTGTCCTGTGTCGTGGACTGAGAGCGGCGAATAGGCACATTTACCCCTAATTATCGGTGAATAGGGAATCGTGTCCTAGTCATTGTTATGAATGAATGAGTGAACCAATAATCTTGCTGAGTGAATAGTGGCAGAGACTACGGTAAAGGCGCTGGTAAGGCGCCTAGTGGAACGCTATATGAAGCCAAAGAGCGCATAAACGTGTTCCGTAAACTATTCTACGGGGTCGGGGGTCTTACGGCGCGAAGAATGGAGGTGCAAAGCTTCTTGGGTGTGATGAAATCAATCACAGAAAAAGAAGACAAAAAGGGCCTTCGGGAAGAATGCCTAGTGGAGCTAAGAAACCCCAAAACCATCAGCATGTTTCACGCACTTGCAGGAAAACAATAACCGACAGATAAAAGACAAACCCCGAAGACCCCCAAACCCTAAACACAGGGTGCAGAAGGGGCATTAAGGACGCTCAAGCCCCGCACGATCCAAAATGAAATCAATCATCGGCTCATAACGACGCGGCGGAACATTATCGTCCATCGGCACGCACACCGGCAGATCCCCCTGCTCAGCCGCCACAAACAGACCCGGATCATTACAATCCGCAATACCAATCGTCAGCAACTTACAGGTCGAAGAAGCATAGCCAGCCATACCGTGATCCGAAACCACCAGATCCGGAGTCACACCGCGCGCCTTCAACTGATCCAGTGCGATGCGCATCGGGCCAGGGAAATGCGTATGTTGCAGGTTGCCGTACTGCTCAAACATCACGACATCCATAATCTGGCGGACATCACCGTCCAGGAAACGCTCGCCCTCCTCAATCTGAAGAACCTCAGCGCCGGCAGCCTTCGCCGCCGCAGCCATCACCGCATACATGGGGAACAGACCCGCCGGGTGACCGGTCGCAAACAGAATACGAGAACCCGCACGCACCGCCTCGCCAAAGATTCGGGCGTACTCCTCCAACGCGCTGATGCACTGCTCAGCACCAATAGTGTCCTGACCGTGAGTATGCGAACGGTCCGGGTTCAGACCCGCGCGGCGGACCATCACCTCAAACACCGAATCGTAATCCCACTCGCGGGTCCACTGCACACCAAACTCAAGGTGCTCATTACCATCCAGGAAACCCTGAATATGGTTCAGGTTATTCTCGCGGGGGGTCGCCACCTCACCGGTAATACGCACAGAATCCAGGTACGCGGCGAACTCATCGCGGCTCATGGAGAAAGACATTAAAACTCCTCACAACGTGAAAAATACATTACTGCGAGATACCCTGACGTACCTCGGCATAAGCTTCAAGGGTTCGGCGCGCCGTCTGATCCCAACCCATCGTGCGGGCACGCGCCGCGGCGTTCGCCCCCAACGAATGACGCAGATACGGGGCACGTACCAGACGCTCAATAGCCGCCGCCCAACGCTGCGGCGTACGAGGCGCCACCAGCAGACCCGTACGGTGGTTCTCCACCGCATAGCGCAGACCGTCAGCATCCGTAGCGAGCACCGCCGCGCCGCACGCCTGCGCCTCCAGAGCCACCAACCCGAACGTCTCAGATGAGGACGGGGACGCCACAATATCGGCGGCACGGAAAATACTCGCCAGCTCAGACGCCGGAACCGGGTCCTTCAAATGCACCCGATCTGCCACACCCAGCTCAGCTGCACGCTGCAACAGGCGGCGCTCATAATCCGAATCGGAACGACCAATAATATCCACGTCCACCTGCAAATCATCGGGGAGTAGCGCGAGTGCCTCCACCAGCAGATGCGGGCCCTTCAACGGCTGAGGCCTGCCGGCAAAAACAATGCGGCAACGAGTCTCCGAGGTGTCATTGAGCGGATGCACGCCAGGAATCGTATGGAAAATTGAGGTGTCAACACCCGGCGGGATAATGGTGAGCTTCTGCGCGTCCGTACCGTAGTACTCGCCCATCTGCTGCGCCTCCAGGGGAGTATTCACAATCACCCGGCTCGCGGAGCTGCTCATCAGACGCTCGGCGGCATAGCGTTCCGCAGGCTCGGGCGCTTCACCTTCGCCGCGGCGCGCATCCTTGGCGGCAGCCGTCGTATGCGGAGTAAAAAGAACAGGAACCGGGAAGCCAACGCCCCGAGCCGACCACAGCTGGGATGCACGAGCCGCAGCCTGACCCGACAGCCAATAGTGGGCGTGAATAATATCCGGGGTGTACAGTGCCTGCTCGACGCACGCCTGCGCAAAATCATCGGTGACCGCAGCCAACTCGTTCTTCGAAAGACCACGAGCGGACGGAAGATCAAGGCTGTGGCGCACAATGCGCTCGCCGGGCTGAGGAGGCTGACGGAACGGCGAATCAGCCGGAAGCGCCTCGCCGCGGTCCAGCGTGAAAACCTCAACCCGCAGCTCGGGATCCAGCTCCAGCATGGCGTGCACCGACCGAGCAATATAGACGTTCATGCCGCCTGCATCTCCGCTACCGGGCTGCGCAAAGGGGTCGGTGTGCATGGAATACACGTGAACCGTCCGAACCGGCGGCAGAGTGCTCATCGATGCTTTCCTCTCTCAAAGGTGTACCTGACCTAGTGTAGCGCGACAGGACTTTCGCACACCGGGCGGTCTAGAATTTAGTAGAAGAGAGGCTGCCCAAGCGCAGCCTGTAGTACCCGCCCGCCAGAAGGACCGTGAAGGACCATGACTCACCCTCAGCAGCCTGCCGAACCGCTCTACTGCCCGCCCTGTACACCCGGCCAGGTAGAACGAAGCGCCACGATTGACCTTGATGCGCTAGAGCATAATGTGCGCCGACTTAAGGAACTGATTGGCGACCGCGCGCTCATTGCAGTGATTAAGGCGGATGCGTACGGTCACGGCGCGTACCCGGTGGCTCGTTCGGCTATTGCCGCCGGTGCTGACCTGCTGGGTGTGGTGCACGTGAACGAGGCGCTGGAACTGCGTGCTGACGGTATTGATGCGCCGCTCATTGCGTGGCTGCATACCCCTTCCACCGATTTTGAGGCTGCACTGCAGGAGAAGATTCGTCTGGGTGTTTCCGGTTGGGACCTGGAGGCGGTTGCCGCCGCCGCTGAATGCACCGGCGAGCGCGCTATCGTGCATCTGAAGGCTGATACCGGTCTGGGCCGTAACGGTGCCACCGCGGCGGATTGGCCTGCGCTGGTGGCTCGCGCCGCTTCCCTGGAGGATGCCGGTCTGATTACGGTTGAGGGTATTTTTAGCCACCTGGCGGTTGCGGATGAGCCGACCCGCGCCGAGACTGCGCAGCAGGTCGATACTTTGGATACTTTTGTGGCTCAGGCTCGTGAGGCTGGCCTGGACCCGAAGATTGTGCACCTGGCGAACTCGCCGGCGACCCTGACCGCCTCCCTGGAGGGTTGGGATACGGAGGAGCGTCTGCTCGGTGACGGTGTGCGTTGCGGCCTTGCTCTGTACGGTCTTTCCCCGCTGCCGGGTGTTACGTCTGAAGACTTGGGTTTGAAGCCCGTCATGACGGTGAGTAGCTACATTGCCGCCGTGAAGGAAGTTCCCGCAGGTCAGGGTGTTTCCTACGGTCTGCGCTACCACACCGAAAAGCCGACCACCCTGGCTCTGGTGCCTCTCGGCTACGCGGACGGCGTGCCGCGCATTGCGGAGAACGCGCCGGTGCGCATCTACCCGGGTGCACAGAACGTGGAGAACGGCTCCGTGCCTAACAATGCGGAGGGTACGACCTACCGCGTGGTTGGCCGCGTCGCCATGGACCAGATGGTCGTTGACCTGGGCGAACCCGGCCTGAGCGATCCCGCCCTGGGGTACCTGGGCGCGCCCGCCATCCTTTTTGGCGCTGGCGAGAACCCGCCCGTAGAGGAGTGGGCTGAAGCGGCGCAGACCATTAACTACGAAATCGTGACCCGTATTTCTCCCCGTGTGGAGCGCCTCTACGTCGGCGGCTCCTGGGTTGAAGCTGAGCTGAACGAGCTGTGGGGCACCGGCGAGGAACAGGAGGGCTAATGAGCGCTGAATACATTTCTGCCGCCCTCGACCTGGACGTGACCGGCCCCGACCATACGCGCCGCCTGGCGCTCACCCTGGCGCAGCACCTGAACGCCGGGGACGTCCTGTTGCTCTCGGGCGAGCTCGGCGCGGGCAAGACCACGTTCACCCGCTCCCTGGGCGAAGGCCTGGGCGTGCGCGAAGGTGTTATCTCACCGACCTTCGTGCTCTCGCGCGTGCACCCAAACCTGCCGGACGGCCCCCGCCCCGGCGGCCCCGACCTGGTGCACGTGGACGCCTACCGCCTCTCCAGTGCCGAAGAGCTCGACGACCTGGACCTGGAGTTCTCCCTGCCGCGCTCGGTGACCGTCATCGAGTGGGGCCGCGATAAGGCTGAGCATCTGAGCGATTCCCGCCTGGAGCTGGACTTCACCCGTCTGACTGGTGCGGATGCGCGCTTTGCCTACTCGGGTGCCGAAGAGTTCAGCTGGGACGACGAAGACGAAAGTGACGAGGACGCGGACACCCCCGAACCTCGCCTGCTGCGGGTGCGCGCCTTCGGCCCCCGCTGGGAGCACGCTTTCGACGCTCTGAAAGAGGCCCTGCAGAGCGCCTAGAGCCCGCGCGTTAGAATGATAGGGTGCTAGTACTTGCCCTTGATTCATCCGCCACCGCATCTGTGGCGCTCGCCCGTGTGCACGGCTCCGAAGCCGGTGCGTCCTTCGAAATCCTCGCCCGCTACGAGAGCGAAGATACCCGCTCCCACGCCGAGGTGATGGGCCCCTACGCGCAGGCTGCCCTGCAGGACGCTGGCGTGCGCGGCGAAGATTTGGATGCGATTCTGACCGGTACCGGCCCGGGACCTTTTACGGGTCTTCGCGCCGGTATCGTTACTGCGCGCGCCCTGGGTTTTGCCTGGTCGGTGCCGGTGTACGGCATGATGAGCCTGACCGCACTGGCTGAGCATGCTGTGGCTGGTGCGGCTGCCGTTGAAAGTGCCGAGGGCACTGCAGTGGAAGAGAACGCAGAACGAGCATTCGCTTCTGCTGACCTTGCCGAAGGCGCCGAGCTGCTCGTACTCTCCGACGCGCGCCGCCGCGAAGTCTACTCCGCACGCTACCGCGTGGAGGCTGCAGGCTACACCCTGGTGGACGGCCCGAACGTATGCCCCGCCTCCGAAATTCTGCCCGGTAGGAGCCCCTCCTACGCCTACGGTTACGGTGCCGGCCTGTACGCCGAAACTCTCGAAGAGCATGGCTGGACTATCGTCGATTCCGCCCGGGAGGTTCACCCGCACGCCGAGTACCTGGTCGCCGCCGCGGCACGCCTGGGCGTAGAGAACCTGAGTGAGGACACCTCCGCCCAGTACCTGCGTGACTCGGATGCAAAGGTCCCCGCCGCAATGCTCGCCCGCCAGCAGAAGCAGGCAGTACAGGCTGCAGCGCAGACTGCCGCGCAGAAGGAGAGCTAAATGAGCGCTACTGAGACTTCTGGGATTCCTGGGACTCCTGGGACTCCTGGGACTTCTGAAAATATCGTGCGGGATGATCTGGCTCAGGATGCCCGCCTGCGCGTTGCCGAACTCGCGGACGTGCAGGCAATGCACCGCATGGAGACCACCCTGTTCCCCGCCGACGCCTGGCACATCGACATGTTCCTTGAGGAGCTGACCCACCCGACCCGCACCTACTACATGCTTGAACTGCCGGCAGAGAGCCAGGAGAACAGTGAGGGTGACTGGCGCGCCATCGGTTACTGCGGAACCATGGTCGTAGCCGACACCGCTGACGTTCAGACCATCGGCGTGCTCCCCGAGTACGAGGGTCACGGCTTCGGCCGCGCCATGCTCGAGCAGATGCACGAGCGTGCTCGCGAGCTGGGTGCCGAGCGCATCCTGCTGGAGGTGCGCGCTGACAATCCGCGCGCCCAGCGCCTCTACGAACGTAACGGCTACCGCCAGATTCACGTGCGCCGCCGCTACTACGAGGACGGGACCGACGCCATTATCATGGAATGTGCGTTCTAGATAGCACGGTATTCCCCTCATTCCTCAGCCATTTTCTTCACCACAGCATTACTACGCGCGGCCGACGTGAGGCCGCGCGACAGAAAGACGAACTATGAGCACTCGCGAACCCCTCGTGTTGGGCATTGAATCCTCCTGCGACGAGACCGGAATCGGCATTGTGCGCGGCGCGCAGCTGCTGAGCAACACCATTTCCTCCTCGATGGAAGAGCACGTGCGCTTTGGCGGCGTGATCCCCGAAATCGCCTCCCGCGCCCACCTGGACGCCATGATTCCCGCCCTCAAGGCGGCACTCGCCGAAGTGGACATCACCCTCGATGAGGTGGATGCTATCGCCGTTACTGCGGGCCCCGGCCTGGCTGGCGCACTTATGGTGGGTGTCTCCGCGGCGAAGGCACTCGCTATTGCCACTGGCAAGCCCCTCTACGGCATTAACCACCTGGTCGCTCACGTTGGCGTTGGTCTGCTTGAGGATAACGGCACCGAGGATGGCTCCGGTCTGCTGGCGAATGCCGGTTCCGGTGGCCTGGGTGCGCTGCTGGTTTCTGGCGGTCATACCGAAATACTGCAGGTGCGCGACATTACCTCCGATGTGCGTCTGCTCGGCGCGACCCTCGATGATGCCGCAGGCGAGGCCTACGATAAGGTTGCTCGACTGCTCGGCCTGGACTACCCGGGCGGCCCCGCGATTGACCGCGCTGCCGCTGATGGCAACCGCAACGCCTTCGTCTTCCCGCGCGGCCTGTCGAACCGCAAGTTCATGGGCACCGCAGAGGAACCCGGCGCGCACCGATACGATTTCTCCTTCTCCGGCCTGAAGACCGCCGTGGCGCGCGTGATTGAAAGCTTTGAAGCAGCCGGTGAGGAGGTCCCGGTTGCCGATATTGCCGCGTCCTTCCAGGAGGCGGTCGTGGACGTTATCACCAAGAAGGCGATGCTTGCCTGCCGCGAGCAGGGCATGAAGACCCTGCTGCTCGGCGGTGGCGTGGCGGCTAACTCGCGCTTGCGTGAGTTGCTTGCCGCCCGATGCGCCTCCGAGGGGGTGCGCCTGATTATTCCGAAGTTCACCCTGTGCACCGATAACGGTGCGATGGTTGCGGCACTGGGCGCCCGCCTGGTCGCCGCCGGCCGTGAGCCCTCGGGCGTGGACTTCACGACGGACTCCTCGCTGCCGGTGACCACCGTTTGTTTCTAAAGGGTAATGCGAGCGCGTTGATGCGGCTCGCCTCGATAATACCTACAGAAAATGCCTCGGCACAGTCTCCCAAAGGACTGCGCCGAGGCATTTTCTGTATTCAAACTTTAGGCGGGGCGGCTCTAACGCAGCGCTCGCGCACGGGACTGCGCGGCAATATCCAGCGCCACCTCACGCAGGGAGCCGGTCTTCTCAAAGACCGCACGCTGACGATCCGCACCCGTACCCTCGGCGAGGATGCGGCGTACCTGAGACAGCTCCACCTCGCAGTCGAGGTCGCGTGCTACCGACTCCAGCTTGGGCAGAAGCAACTCAAAATCTTCACGCAGGGTGCGCTGCACCGGCTCGTTAGAGACCACAATCTTAGCCTCCAGGCCGTAGCGGGCAACGCGCCACTTATTCTCCTGCGCGTGCCAGGGGGCGAGTACCTCGATGCTTTCGCCCGCCTCAATACGGCGAGAGAAGTACTCCACCAGGCACTGCGTGAACGCCACGAGCGCCGCAATATCCGGCAGGGAGGCGAGGCCATCGCAATAGCGCATCTCAATGGTGCCGTAACGCGGAACCGGGCGAACATCCCAGCGGTCCTCACTCGGATCGTTAATCACATCGGTCGCCACCAGTGAATCCAGGTACTCGCTGTACTGCTCCCAGGTGTCGAAGTGGAAGGGCAGACCGTTCGTCGGAAGCTGCTGGTAAAGCTGGGTGCGGTGCGAAGCGTAACCGGTATCGATTCCATCCCAGTAGGGGGAAGAGCACGAAAGTGCCAGCAGGTGCGGACCGTAGTTGGTCAGCGCGTCAATGAGCGGCAGAACCTTATCGCGGGAGTCAACGCCCACGTGCACGTGCACGCCGTAAATGACCATGTGGCGGCCCCAATACTGGGCGCGCTCGACCACACGCTGGTAGCGTTCCTTCGCCACGACCGGCTGGTCAGCCCAGTGGGAGAAGGGGTGGGTGCCGGCGGGGTAGAACTCAATGCCGAGCTCATCGGTAATCTCACGCAGGGTATCCGCCAAATCCTGCAGCTGACGGCACGCCTCAGCAACGGTGCCGCAGATGCCGGTCACCACCTCGAGGGTGTTCTCCAAGAATTCGCCGGTCACGTGCGCCCGGTCGGAGGCGGGCTCGAGCAGTTCGGGGCGGCGCTCGCGCAGGATGGACAGCACCTCGCAGGCGCGCTGGGTCAGTTCGCCGCTTTCACGGTCGATAAGTGCAATCTCCCATTCCACGCCGAGAGTGGACTGCGGGGAGGAAGCAAAGTCGATCATATGGCCTTTCCTGCGTCTGGAAATAGGGTCGTGCATGGTGCCGACTATGGAAGTTATTATCGGTGGGCTCTACCCCGAGCAGGCGCCAGCTCAGCTGATGGCCTGCTCGGCCGGTACAGAAGCACCTCTAGTAGGCACCTCTAGTAGGCACTGTATCTAGTGTACGGTCTGGGGAAGACGCGCGCCCTGTCGAGTGCAGAATCCGGAACGGGAAACGTCACGAATCGTCATGAACGGTAACCCGTCCTCGGGGCTGGGTAGTCCGGGCGGGGCAGTTGGGGTTGAGTAGTTGGGGTTGGGCAGTTAGGGCTGGCGAGGCTAGAGCGGGCGCACATGCCAGCCGACGCGTCGTGAATCCCTGCCCGAACCGATGCGGGTAAAGACCAGCGTTGCCGGACGGTACGAAGATTCCTGAACGCCCTCCTGCGCACCCGAAGAAGAATTAGCGTTCTTTTTCTGTTTCTTCTTGGATGGCTTAGAACCCGCAGAACCCAGTAGACGCGCACGCAATTGCTCCGGAACAATATCCACGCCACGCTTCTTAATCGTCAGTGCCGTAAAGCCCTGCTCACGCACCCAGCGCTTCAACTGCTTCTCCTGCAGGGGAATCTCCTCCAGCACCTCGTAGCAAGCAACCAGCGGATGCTCCACCGGCTCGGCAGAACACAGGTACGCCAGGTGCTCATCCAATAGAAACGCGCCAATACTCTGCGCAAACTCAGCAACCAGATGCGAACGCACAATCGCCGGGGCAGGCTCCAATAGGTAATCACCGGGCTGCGGCAGGGACACCGGAACGTCAACGCTTTGCTCCGCCTCTTCCGCCGTCAAGGGGCTACGGAAGCTCACTGCCTCGTAGGGCGGTAGCAGGGCACTGGTTTCGGTGGAGACTCTGTTGGAATCCTCGGTGGAGCCTTCGTTAGGGGGAGCCTCTTCCGCAGGCAGCTCATCCGCAGACAGCTCGCGCACCGAGGTTGCCGTGCGAGCCACCCCCTCCTGAGCCAGTGTGTTAAACCAGAGCACCAACTCGGCGAGGGAACCCTCCGACTGAATCCACTCCGCCTCAACGCGCGGGTTGGGGTTCGCCTCCGACGCAATATCTTCGGGTGAGGGGATGCCCTCATGCGGAAAACCGGGACCCAACTTCACGCCCATCGGCACGCCCGTACGAGCCAGATTCAGCACGAACGAGAACGGGGGAGAGAACGCCTCCGGGTCAAAAAGGCGCTCCGTCTGAGCCTTCTTCGCACCGCGCAACTCGCGGCGTGCCGGGTCCATCCACACAATGCCCACCGGCTCACCGGCAGTGTCCAGAAGTTCACCGTGCACGTAATCGGTCACATCCCCCGAATACACGCGCGCCTGCGGGCAAAACTCAAGGTTCTTCGCCGCAAAAGAAGCCGTTAGCGGATCCAACTCCACCGCAACCACGGCACCGCGATCGGCCGCATACACGGCAGAATCTGAGGCGATACCGCAACCCAAATCAGCCACCGTGCCGGCAACCGGGCGCAGACGCTGAGCATGATAATGCGCAATCACCGGGCGGGTCGCCTGCTCCGCCGCCTCCTGAGTGAGCATGAGGGTGCGGGCGCGTTCGCCGAACTTGGCGCGCGCACGGGTACGAGCCTGCGCCAGCGAAATAATCTGTGCAGACTCCTCGGGGCTGAAACCTCGCGAACGCAAAGAAGTAACGGTGCTAAGCGTATCCGAGTCCAGCGGGTAAAGCTCATCGGCTGCCGCGAGCGCTTCGGCGCTGAACGGAAGCTTAGCGGCGGGAGTAAAAGGGGATGCGGGAATAGGCATGCTCCTCATTTTACGGGGTGCCGATTTTGGCAGGTGGGAAGCCCGATCTGCTCAGCTTTTTGCTCAGCGTTCGCCTTGCGGTGAAACACCCCGGTAGAGGGGCGCTTTTCTTGACCGAAAGCACAGGTGAAACTAGAGTTGAGGTAGCACTCGAGACAGTCATCGGGCGCGCCACTGCGCCGCTGTCTCGCATCAAACGTAAATCCACAACCCGGAGGAACCGATTATGGCTATCAAGCCCCTGGAAGACCGCGTCGTTATCAAGATCGAGCAGGCTGAGCAGACCACCGCATCCGGTCTGGTCATCCCCGAAACTGCGAAGGAAAAGCCGCAGGAAGCACGCGTTGTCGCCGTTGGCCCGGGCCGCGTGGATGAGAAGGGCAACCGCATTCCCGTAGACATCAAGGAAGGCGACGTTGTCGTGTTCTCCCGCTACGGTGGCACCGAGGTTAAGTACCAGGGCGAAGAGTACCTGATTCTCTCCGCACGCGACGTTCTGGCAATCGTCGACTAATACTTTCAGATGCTCATGCGCCGTACCGCTCATCCGGTACGGCGCATGAGCTATCATCTGCCCCTCAAAATTTCTTTTCTGTGACGCACTAGGAGTAGCGAACACATGGCTAAGCAGCTTGAATTCAACGATGCCGCCCGCAAGTCCCTGCAGGCTGGCGTCGATAAGCTGGCAAACGCGGTCAAGGTAACCCTCGGCCCGCGCGGGCGCAACGTTGTGCTCGACAAGCAGTGGGGTGCACCCGTCATCACCAACGACGGCGTGTCCATTGCCCGCGAAATTGAACTGGACGACCCGTACGAGAACCTGGGTGCCCAGCTGGCGAAGGAAGTCGCCACCAAGACCAACGACGTAGCCGGTGACGGTACCACCACCGCAACCGTGCTCGCACAGGCACTGGTCAACGAGGGCCTGCGCAACGTCACCAGCGGCGCGGCACCCGCCGACGTCAAGCGCGGCATTGAGGCTGCTGTGGAGGCTGTCTCCGCACGCCTGCTCGAGAACGCACGCCCCGTGCAGGGCCCCGAGGTGGCGCACGTTGCCGCTATCTCCGCGCAGTCCGAGCAGATCGGTGAGCTGCTGGCTCGCGCCTTCGAGAAGGTCGGCCAGGACGGCGTCATCACCATCGAAGACGGCTCCTCCACCGAAATTGAGCTGGACATCACCGAAGGTATGCAGTTCGACAAGGGCTACCTTTCGCCCTCCTTCGTCACCGACGCTGAGCGCGGCGAAGCAGTGCTGGAGAACAGCCTCGTGCTGCTCTACCAGGGCAAGATTTCCACCATCGCAGAAATTATGCCCGTGCTCGAGAAGATCGTTCAGGCGAAGAAGCCGCTGACCATCATCGCAGAAGACGTTGACGGTGAGGCGCTCTCCGCACTGGTCGTGAACAAGCTGCGCGGCACCATCAATGTGGTCGCTCTGAAGGCTCCCGGTTTCGGTGACCGCCGCAAGGCAATCATGCAGGATTTGGCAATTCTGACCGGCGGCACCGTCGTGACCGGTGAGCTCGGCATTGACCTGCCGCAGGTCACCCTGGAGCACCTGGGCTCGGCACGCCGCGTGACCGTCACCAAGTCCCACACCACCATCGTGGACGGTGGCGGCGACCCCGAGGCAATTGAGGACCGCGTGCAGCAGCTGCGCCGTGAAATTGAGCGCGTGGATTCCGAATGGGACCGCGAGAAGCTCAAGGAGCGCCTGGCTAAGCTCGCCGGCGGCGTGGGCGTCATCAAGGTCGGTGCCGCAACCGAGGTTGAGGCGAAGGAACGCAAGCACCGCATCGAGGACGCTGTGTCCTCCACCCGTGCAGCCCTGGAAGAGGGCATCGTCTCCGGTGGCGGTTCCGCGCTGGTTCACGCGCTGAAGGCACTGGACGGCATGGACCTGGGCAACCACGACGCAAACGTGGGCGTACAGATTGTTCGCCGTGCCCTGGTTCAGCCGCTGCGCTGGATCGCTGAGAACGCTGGCGAAGACGGCTACGTCGTCGTCTCCAAGGTCTCCGAACTGCCCGTGGGTCACGGTTTCAACGCCAAGACCGGCGAGTACGTGGACCTCATTGAAGCCGGCGTGATTGACCCGGTGAAGGTGACCCGTTCGGCTCTGCAGAACGCATCCTCCATCGCGGCTCTGGTGCTGACCACCGAGACTCTGGTGGTTGAGAAGCCCGAAGAAACTGAAGAAGCCTAAATAGCGTGTGTGCCCGGTGCCGCCCCCTCCATCGTGGAGGCGGTACCGGGCACTCGCTGTCGGTAGGCTCGGGTGCGCCCGCGTTCGCGGGGGCGTTAGAACCTGCCGACAGACTCCCGCTGAGGAATGCTTACTCTGAGTGCTTCTCAGCAAAGAAACCTTTAGCGGTTTACTATAGAAGGTAAGCTGCTCCCGTTTGCGCTCAAACCACCGTGTGGGGTGCGGGCAGACGGTTTGTACCGCATCTTGACATATGCAACGTATAGGCTGAGCTTCTCACCGATGAAGCCAGCATCCGAAAGGTAGACAATGACCATTCCCACCGCTCTGTCCGAGGATCCGTTCGGCTTCACCGGCCTGACCTACGATGACGTGCTGTTGCTGCCCGGCAACACCGACGTCATCCCCTCCGATGCGGACACCTCCACCCGCCTGTCTAAGCGCATCACCCTGAACACCCCCATCATCTCCGCCGCAATGGACACCGTGACCGACTCCGCGATGGCAATCGCTATGGCACGTCTGGGCGGTATGGGCGTTATCCACCGCAACCTCTCCATCGAGGACCAGGCGGCACACGTGGACCGCGTGAAGCGCTCCGAGTCCGGCATGATCATTAACCCCGTCACCATCGGTGCTGACGCAACCATCGCCGAATACGACCAGGTCTGCGGCTACTACAAGGTCTCCGGTCTGCCCGTCGTCAGCGAAGAGGGCGTGCTGGAAGGTATCATCACCAACCGCGATATCCGCTACATCTCCCGCTCCGACTACGAGGGTATTCGCGTCCGCGACATCATGACCCCCATGCCGCTGGTCACCGCGCACCCCAGCGTCACCAAGGACGAAGCATTCGCGCTGCTGTCCCACAACAAGATTGAGCGTCTGCCCCTGGTCGACGACGCAGGCAAGCTCGCCGGTCTGATTACCCTGAAGGACTTCGTCAAGACTGAGCAGTACCCCAACGCCACCAAGGACGAGGACGGCCGCCTGCGTGCCGGCGCCGCTATCGGCTTCTTCGGCGACGGCTACGAGCGCGCAATGACCCTGGTTGAGGCAGGCGTTGACGCACTGTTCGTGGACACCGCAAACGGCCACTCCCAGGGCGTGCTCGACATGATCGCCCGCCTGAAGAAGGACCCCGCCGCAGCACACGTGGACGTCATCGGTGGCCAGGCTGCAACCCGCCTGGGCGCACAGGCAATCATCGACGCCGGCGCTGACGGCGTGAAGGTCGGCGTTGGCCCCGGCTCCATCTGCACCACCCGCATTATCGCCGGTGTTGGTGTTCCCCAGGTGACCGCTATCAACGAGTCCGCTAAGGCAGCAATCCCGGCGGGCGTGCCGCTGATTGCTGACGGCGGTATGCAGCACTCCGGCGAGATTGGCAAGGCACTGGTTGCCGGCGCTGACTCCGTGATGCTCGGCTCCCTGCTGGCTGGTACCACCGAGTCCCCCGGTGAGCTGATTTTCATGAACGGTAAGCAGTACAAGGCATACCGCGGCATGGGTTCGCTCGGCGCGATGCAGACCCGCGGCCGCCACAAGTCCTTCTCCAAGGACCGCTACTTCCAGGCTGATGTTTCCAGCGAAGAGAAGCTGATCCCCGAGGGTATTGAGGGTCAGGTTCCCTTCCGCGGCCCGCTCTCCGCAGTGATTCACCAGCTTGAGGGTGGCCTGCGCCAGACCATGTTCTACGTCGGTTCCCGTACCATCGAGGAGCTCAAGCACAAGGGTCAGTTCGTGCGCATCACCCCCGCAGGTCTGAAGGAATCGCACCCGCACGACATCATGATGACCGTTGAGGCACCGAACTACCGCGGCTAAAATGCCTCACCAACGATGATTCGCCGCATGGTGTGCACACCGTGCGCCGTTGAGCCCGCCCCATACCCGTTCAGGTATGGGGCGGGCATCGGCGCGAATAACGCCCAGCGGCACCCCTCAAACCGAATTCGAAAGGATTCACCCCATGTCTGAAATTCAGATTGGCCTCTCCAAGAACGCCCGCCCCACCTACTCCCTGGACGATGTGGCGCTGATTCCCACCCGCCGTACCCGCGACCGCCGCGACGTTGACACCTCCTGGCAGATTGACGCGTTCAAGTTCGACACCCCCATCATTGGTGCGCCCATGGACTCGGTCATGTCCCCGGCGACCGCCATTGCGCTGGGCAAGCTGGGTGGCCTGGGCGTGCTGAACCTCGAGGGCCTGTGGACCCGCTACGAGGACCCGCAGCCGCTGCTCGACGAGATTGTTGAGCTGCCCGAGGCGGACCCCGCCTCCGCAACCACCCGCATGCAGCAGATTTACTCCGAGCCGATTAAGCCGGAACTGATCACTGCACGTCTGGAAGAGATTCGTGACTCCGGCGTGGTTGTTGCCGGCTCGCTGAGCCCGCAGAACACCCAGGAGCACTACGAGACCGTGGTGAAGGCTGGCGTTGAGCTGTTCGTCATCCGCGGCGCGTCCGTCTCTGCTGAGCACATTTCGACCTCGCACGAGCCGCTGAACCTGAAGAAGTTCATCTACGAGCTCGACGTTCCGGTCATCGTTGGTGGCGTGGCTGGCTACTCGCAGGCTAAGCACCTGATGCGTACCGGTGCGGCCGGCGTGCTGGTGGGCTTCGGCGGCGGTTCCGCACAGACCACCCGCCAGGGCCTGGGCATCTCCGCACCGATGGCAACCGCTATCGCTGACGTGGCTGCGGCACGTTCGGACTACCTGGATGAGTCCGGCGGCCGCTACGTGCACGTGATTGCTGACGGCTCCCTGGGCCGCTCCGGTGACATGGTGAAGGCACTCGCCCTGGGCGCTGACGCTGTCATGCTGGGCGCTCCGCTGGCTCGCGCATCCGAGGCTCCCGGCCAGGGCTGGTACTGGGGCAACGAGGCGCACTCGCTGGACTTCCCGCGCGGCGTGCGCACCCCGCTGGGTGTTGTTGGCTCCCTGGAGGAAGTCCTGTACGGTCCTTCGCACCACGTGAACGGCACCAGCAATATTGTCGGTGCGCTCAAGCGCGCAATGGCTAACTGCGGTTACCTGGATCTGAAGAAGTTCCAGAAGGCTGACCTGACCGTGGTCCCCGCGTACCGCGGCTAATGTAGCTTCATGAATCACCGCCCGGTGGCTGATGGGTTTATCCCTCCGGCTACCGGGCGGTATTGCTTTGAGGTGTTCTTTTGGATAGGGCGCGAGTCACTATCTTTGGAATAATGAAATTGATGCCACGTTGTGAAACCTTCTCATTTTATAGTGTCGGGGGTTATATTTTCACTGTAGTGTATCTAGTGAGAGTGATGGCTAAGGTCTATATTCTCAGGAAGAACTTATGCAAAAGTGTAAGTTCAATACCATATGGATATACCTATTGAAGGAGATTAGAAATGGGTATCATCGCTACCCCTGTTAAGAAGGTTCTTGCCGCTATCGCATTGAGCGCGACGGCGCTGACCGCCGCTCCTGTCGCAACTGTCCCGGCTGCGGCGACTGTTGTTGATGTGCGTGGTGGTACTTGGGACTATGGTTCGTCTATCTGGGGCGTGTGGTCTCGTTATTACCACAAAGAAGAATGGCATAGCGCAACCGTTTGGGGAAGGGACTGGGTTTACTCCGGATGTAAGAAGCCCTTTACCACGGCTAGGGCTTCGTCTGCTCGTTCCTGGAACCACACTAACGAAGCTTACTATAACAACCATTGTTAGAAATAAGCACGTTGAATATTTTATAGCGTACTAGCAATATGGTCCTGCAGATGATGCAGGAAGCTAATATGCAAAATATTTGGCGGGCCGTCTGAGCGAATCTATCAGGCGGCCCGCCCATATGACAGAAACGAATCCCCATGCTTAAGTGCCGATTCCGATTTGGCCGGTATGTATCGGTCCTCACCTCAGTTTATCTATGGGCGACCCTCGCCTCCATCGTGTTCCCCTTCTTCATGCTTCTGAGTATCAACTCGGAGATGTCTCTTGGGCATACCCGTAACCTCCAGATTCCTTCTATCAGTGAAGGCGTAGATACTCGCAAATTTCTGGAGAATATGTGTCAGGAAGCGGAGAAGAACAGCATCGCTATAGCTCGTCGCACCCTTGACGTGTCAGATACTCGGCACGGTATCGTACTCGAATTCTGTGGTGCCGAAAATACTGTACGTAGGTGGGAGCAAACGGGATACCCTTCCTATGCTCCTGAAGACCGCGTTGAGGTCAAAAGGCTTAATCCGGGCAAGGTTGTAGAAGCTCGAGGTCTCTACAACCTTTATGGCGGTAGTGACCAGCAACGTGCCCAGTTGCTCACTACCCTGCGTGAAAATGGTGCGCATGTAACGGAATACGATGTTCTCAATCTCCGAAGCATTACAGGGTACTACATGGGAACCCCAGGCGGGTATGCCTTTATCGCAACATGCCTAGCCCTTAGTACGGCTCTGATTGGTGCCGTATTCCGGCAGACGAAAAAAAGCGCGCGCCTGCGTCTGCATGGTGCATCCCTAAACCGTGTCTACAGTGCACAGCTGCTAGAATCAGGGCCTGCTATTCTTGGCGGAATTCTGGGCCTCTACGCCCTTTTCTATGCATTCCTCGCTCTGTACAATTCGTGGGCTTTTGCGGCCTTGACACTGAAAGTTCAGCTTATTCTGTTGTGCTGGATGTTGGGCCTTATGCTTCTGCTGCATTATGTGGCTTGTGTATTTACTGTAGCTATACCTATTGGACAAGCCCTTAAAGGAAAGGTACCCACGCGTATTACCTATGCGGCTAGCTGGGCGTGCCGCTCTTTGGCGCTCATCCTTGTTGTTGCTACTCTAATCACTTTGGCTTACACGACTCAGCAAGTCCATGCACTCAATCAAGCCCGCCCCGCGGTGCTTCAGAGTAGCGGATATAGTGTGTCCTTTAATGGTTTCCGGTATAAGGCTAGTGACATCCAGAACCTTCAGGGCTGGAGTAAAGAACAAGTAGAATCTGATAACGTCATCCTCGCTAGTGCGGAGAACCCTGTCTATACATCCGATGAATCGATTGAAGCTTATAGAGCCGGAAAGAATGAATCAGACTCTCTGAAACCTGATCAGAGCTTAGGTCGCACCTTTCTGTACGTGAATCGTGAATACCTGGATAGTAATCCTGAATCCCTGCCAGCAGGCTTACCTCCTCTTGAAGACCTGGAAAGTCGTAGCGGTCTTAGCGTCTACTATCCCCAGGAATTGGAAAAGCACACCGATGATATAAGGCGCCTTGCCTCTAGTGCCTTTGACTCGGCTGATAGCTCTTCTCCCTCGAACAATTTAGAAGCTCCACGAGCTGAGCTTTCGGAATTGAGAGCATATGAGACTGTAACGAGCTCCTACACATATGGTGACGGTACCAAAGCTAACTACTTTGTACAGAACCCCATTATTGTGTATGTCCCGAAAACTGTGCTGACCGACAGAATGGAGATGCTCGTTGCTGCCTTCAGCCAGAACGGGGCATTCATTAAGGATCGGCAAAAAGCTCTCGAATCTCTTGAGGGTAGTGCGGCTCGAAGCTATGTAGGTGAAATTCTGCCGGTGAGTGAAAAATATTTTAGTCTCACAAGCAGGATGCAGAGCGAACAACGCATTAGCTTGTATGCGCTCATTATCCTTTCCGTTTTGTGTCTTGTGACCCTTCTGGAGTACGCACGCGTGTACTGCGCAGAACATCAGCAGCGTATTGCTCGTTCCTTTACCTACGGTATGCATCCGACCCAGACTTTCCGTGGGGTTCTCATTGGGGAGGCGGTTTTAACGACTCTTGTCATTAGCTATGGGGTTCTCCAACTAACGAGCTTGGCCCACGAGCAGTATCTCAATGCTGGGGCTGAGACTGCATCTGTTATTGCAGTGCTGGCAACGGTACTCTTCACGTCCACCGTTATTGTGTCGATTGGTATGAGTTTATTGGCCTTTGGCAGAGGCTACCGAGTTGCAGTTGCCAATCATGCGCGAAAGGAAATGTACTGATGGCGTCCATCTTAAAAACAGAAAATCTGCTGACCGTAAGCGGAGGGTCTGTGCGTATTGCAGGGCATCCTATTTTTGCTGATGTCCACATTGCTGTAGCCCCAGGACAGATGCTAGCCCTAACTGGTGCCTCCGGAAGTGGAAAAACCACTCTCCTTAACTGTCTAGGGACCCTGACCGACTTTACCGAAGGAGAATATACCTTCCAAGGAACAATGTTGAGCGGCTCATCCTCGCGAACCCGCCGTCATTTCCGCCGTGATAGTCTAGGATATCTCTTCCAGAACTATGCCCTGGTAGAAGGGGAGAGCGTTGAAAAGAATGTCCTCGGACCGCTCGCGGTTATGCCGCGTTCGCAGCGCCCGAGCCGTAAAGAGCTAGAGTCCGTCCTCAAGCGGGTCGGTTTGTCTGGGCGAGAGAAGTCTCTTATCTACCAACTCTCGGGTGGTGAGCAACAGCGCGTGGCGCTTGCTGGGCTTATGTTGAAGCAACCGTCCCTGATTCTGGCGGATGAGCCGACTGGTGCCCTGGATGCCGAGAATGAGGCGCAGGTACTTGATATTCTGCGGGAGATGGTGAACGCTGGGGCCTGTGCCATTATTGCTACGCACAGCGATGCGGTGGCTGACTTCTGCGACCGGCGTATTGATATGTCTCAGTTCAAGGGATAAACGAAGAGAATTGTTTTTATAATGTACCGCCTGGCTATGGAGACGTTAACTCCGTTGCCGGGCGGTGCTTTCTTATATCGCTGTCTTGATGCGGTGGAATGACCGGCAAAGTGCGGAATAGTTCCCGCGCCGCGGGCATTCAACCCCACAACGCGATAGCGTAAAATAGATATATCCCCGCGCAAGTGCGCGGATTAGTACCAACACGTTGAGGTAATTTTCGTGACCAACTCTGTGAACCTGGACCAGCTCGAAGAGCGTCCCGTCCTGGTGGTAGATTACGGTGCACAGTACGCGCAGCTCATCGCTCGTCGCGTGCGTGAAGCCGGCATCTACTCCGAAATCGTCCCCCACTCCATGAGCACCGAGAAGATGCTCGCCAAGAACCCGGCAGCTATTGTGCTCTCCGGTGGCCCCTCCTCGGTCTACGCCGATGGCGCACCCAAGGGTGACAAGGCCCTGTTCGAAGCTGGCGTGCCGATCTTCGGTATCTGCTACGGCTTCCAGGTGATGGCCCAGACCCTCGGCGGCACCGTCGCCCAGACCGGTCTGCGCGAATACGGCGCAACCGACGCAGTGGTCTGCGCTGAGAACTCCTCCTTCCTCACCGGCACCCCCACCACCCAGAACGTGTGGATGTCTCACGGCGACTCCGTGACCGAAGCCCCCGAAGGCTTTGAGGTGCTGGCAAAGACCCCCGGCGCATCCGTGGCAGCATTCGTGGACGAGTCCCGCAAGCTCGGCGGCGTGCAGTGGCACCCCGAGGTGAAGCACTCCGACTACGGCCAGGTCGCCCTGGAGAACTTCCTCTACAATGTGGCAGGCCTGAAGCCCACCTGGTCCACCAACAACATCATCGAAGAGCAGGTCGCTAAGATCCGCGAGCAGGTCGGTAACGACCGCGTTATCTGCGCGCTCTCCGGCGGCGTTGACTCCTCCGTGGCAGCAGCACTCGTGCACAAGGCTGTTGGCGACCAGCTCACCTGCTTCTTCATCGACCACGGTCTGCTCCGTGAAGGCGAGCGTGAACAGGTCGAGCAGGACTACGCAGCATCCATGGGTATCAAGGTCATCACCATCGACGAGTCGGAGCGTTTCCTCTCCGCGCTCGAGGGTGTTACCGAGCCCGAGGCGAAGCGTAAGGCTATCGGCCGCGAGTTCATCCGCTCCTTCGAAGAGGCACAGCGCAAGCTGATTGCTGAAGCGGGCGAAGAGGGCGCAGACATCAAGTTCCTGGTCCAGGGCACCCTGTACCCGGACGTTGTCGAGTCCGGCGGCGGCGACGGCACCGCAAACATTAAGAGCCACCACAACGTGGGCGGCCTTCCCGACGACCTGACCTTCGAACTGGTGGAGCCGCTGCGCACCCTGTTCAAGGACGAGGTTCGCGCTATCGGTCGTGAGCTCGGCGTTCCCGAGAAAATCGTGGCACGTCAGCCGTTCCCCGGCCCCGGCCTGGGCATCCGCATTGTCGGCGAGGTTAACCGCGAGAACCTGGAGACCCTGCGTGCCGCTGATGCTATCGTGCGTGAAGAGCTGACCGCAGCAGGTCAGGACGAGCACATCTGGCAGTGCCCCGTGGTTTTGCTGGCTGGCGTTCGTTCCGTGGGCGTTCAGGGTGACGGCCGTACTTACGGTCACCCGATTGTTCTGCGCCCGGTCTCTTCAGAAGACGCAATGACCGCTGACTGGTCGCGCCTGCCGTACGACCTGCTGGCTAAGATCTCGAACCGTATTACCAACGAGGTCAAGGACGTTAACCGAGTGGTGCTGGACGTTACCTCCAAGCCCCCGGGAACCATTGAGTGGGAGTAATCCCGCCGTGGGCTACCTAGCTTTGTAGCGGGGAGCCTGTGAAGGAGCCGCCCGGTGCATCCGAATGTGGATGCGCCAGGCGGCTTCTTCGTATCTTCCTAACGATATATATCGGGTCTGAAGATGGAGGGGTTGTCGTAGTACTGAAAGGAAAATATAATGTAGCTATGTAGTAACATTCTTTATGTTTTTGTGTTGTGCGTAGAAGGGGAAATCATGACCGTTATGACTAGCCGCGAGTTCAATCAGAACCTCGCCAAAGCCCAGAAGCAGGCTCAGCAATCACCCGTAATTATCACTAAGCGTGGTGAACCCACCTATGTCCTTATGACCTATGAAGAGTATTCGCGTAGTCAGAATGAGAGCTCTTCCCTGTATGACTTCTTCGCCAACTACCCTCAACCTGCTGGGGATGTAGATCTACCTGAAGATTTTCCCGTGGCTGAACGTTCCACTCATCAGCGCCCCATTGTAGAGTTCTAGGGGACAATGATGTACCTGCTTGATACCAATATCATTTCTGAGTTGTGGAAGCTCTCACGCGGTAAGGCTGACCCTGTCTTTGAATCGTGGTTTCGTGTTTACTCCGATAGGCCGCTCTATATTAGCGTCGTGACCCTTATGGAACTAGAGCGCGGTGTGCTTGCTATGGAGCGTAAAGATCCGATACAAGGTGCTTATCTGCGTGAGTGGTTTTTGGCAGTTCGAGAGAAATTTCAGAAACGAACTCTTGTCATTGACGGAGCTGTAGCTGATTGTTGTGCAGGGCTTCACGTGCCGGATAAAGCGCCGGAGAACGACGCATGGATCGCTGCAACTGCTTTGACTCATGGTCTTACTCTCGTAACGCGCAATGTCAAAGATTTTGAGCGTCTGCATGTTCGGCTCCTGAACCCCTTTGAGTGTGCAACCTAAGATGGCTGAAGCCCCGTAAGGAGCCGCCCGGTGCATCCTGTTAGTGGATGTGCCGGGCGGCTTCTTTCATATGAGCGTTTCTGAAAATACTCCGTAGCCTAGATTTTTCGCATGAATTTTAAAGAAAAACACCAAAATATTTAAAACGAGAGTTCAAATAAAAGAACTAAAACTCTCTACAAAACCACACGGGGAAAAGAAAAACCTTTAATGCGGGTGATGCGGGTGACGAATCGAATCACGCCAATGAGCGCTCGACCCCAACCCAAAATGCAGAGCAAAAAACGTACCAAAACAGCAGAACCCAAACGCGCACGCCATATACACGCCGTAGGTCAGCATCATAAACTCAGAATCATGGCTCACTCCCGACGCGACATTCAACACCAATGAGACGCCCAGAATGACAAGCCACACAGCGCTCGCAGCCGCAATCAGCCACGAGATAACACTCAACACCGGGTGAGTCACCCTAAAGGTCTGCTCAGGGCCCTCAGAGGCGGGTACAGCGGCTATAGAAGCTGTAGCAGGGGCAGTAAGCAGAGCAGAAGAGCGCTGCGGAATATGCGCATCAGCATGCTGGCTAGAAGCCTGCGCAGGACGCTTTGCAGATTGCTGGGGGACGCCACCGGATTCGGGAGGGGGAGATTGATACGGTTGTTGCATTGCGGGCTCCTGCATATTTAGCCTTACGGGAGAAGAAACAGCCTAGTTCCTCATCTCGTAAGAAATGAGTGTCTGTGATAGAACGAAAGAATGTGGTGGAAAATATATTCTCTCTATATTTCAAGATTAGAAGCGAACCGTATAAAAAACGAGAGCATCAGCGAATAAGATGCAATATGACGCGAAAATTTCGAAAATACAACAAAAAATCAATAAACCTCAACCTGAAGGTTCAGTGTAGGGTTATTAGACAGGGACCTTAGCCGTAAAACAACGGCACAGACACAGCAACAGCGAAAGGAACGAGCATGGGAATGATCCTCCCACTCCTCTACTTAGGGGTAGGTTTCGGACTCGCAACGTTGCTACCCGAGCACTGGGGCAACCGTCTGAAAGAAAGCGCCTCCGCCCTGCTGACCCGCTGGATTATCCCCACCGTCATCGTTTACATTGTCGCCACCAGCCGTCCCGAGCTCTTCTTCATGGCAGCCTCCACCATGGTGCTCATGGCGCTTCTCGTACGCTGCGCCGCCTTCTTCACGAACGACCCGGTGCAACGGCTCGCCCTCGTCTACCTCAACGCCGGAATCTTCGGAATCCCCGTAGTCGCCAGCTTCTGGGGCGAGGAAGCCGTACGCCTCTACGTCGGCGCGTATATCGGCAACTCCGTCATGGGTAATATCCTCGGCACCTCACTCATGCGCAGAGAAACCAATACAGACGGACTCACGACTAGCCGAGCCAAGCCCACCCGAAAAGCTGTCACACGCAAAGCTGCCGTCGGTGCAGTACTGCGGTCCCTGCTCACGAACCGCCCCATTATCGCCGTAGCAATCGGGCTGATATGCCTGCCCGCCGGACCGTTCCTCAACACCCACGCCGCCGGTATCTACCGGCTCATCACCTGGGTCTTCAGCTTCGTAGGGCTCATGGTGCTAGGCATGTGGCTGAGCACCGCCCGCCTGCACCGAACCGACCTAAAACAAGCCCTCCGGTGGGCAGTACTCCGTGTCGTGCTTGTGAGCGTCTACAGCGTCGGCATACTAACCGCCGCACACTGGATGCACACGCACACCGGAGTGCACTTCGACCAGCTGCTGGCGCATCCGCAGGTGCTCTTCATCCTTGCGGTCCTGCCGCCAGCCGCCAACATCGTAATCCTCGAAACACACTACCGGCACGAAGGCACCGCAGCCCCCGTCATTGCCGCCGGGGCGGTCGTCAGCGTGGGAATGATTGCGCTCGCCGTGCCAATCCTGCAGCTCGTGTTCGCCAGATAATTAGAGCCAAGAAAGCACGCTGGGACAACCAAGAAGACAACAAGAAAGACAGCAAAAGGAGGGCGGGGCATAGGCCTCACCCTCCTTCTACTGTCTATTCACCTTATCGGCACGCGGTAGCACTCAACGAGCTACAGCGCTTAGCGTACGATGTGGTACACCTTCGCCTCGTAGGGGCGCAGGGTCGAACCCGCATCGTCCTTGTAGTTCGAGCTCACCAGCTCAACACGAGCACCAGCCTCACGAGCCTCAGCAAGCACAGCGAAGTCACGCTCCTGCTCCTGGTCGGTGAAGTTCGAAATCACCAGCAGAGACTCATTCGCGGGGGAACCGTCCGCGCCACCGGTACGGGTGTACGCGTACACGGCCTCATCCTCGTTGTGCGGAACCTGCACCGAATCCACCGGAGCGAAGGACGCGTAAACCATCAGGTCCTTCAGCTCGCCGCGGCGCAGAGCCACCAGCTGCTGGTAGTGGTAGAAGATCGAATCCTCATCCGCCAGAACAGCCTCAGCGTTAATCGCCGGGTAGTTCGGGTTCACAGCAATCCACGGGGTCACGCCCTCGGGGCTGAAACCGCCGTTAGCGGAAGCATCCCATTGAACCGGAGTACGAGCGTTGTCGCGACCCTTGATGTAGATAGCCTGCATTGCCTCTTCGTGGCTCAGACGCTTGTGGTCCACGTGCATGTCCTCGTAGAAGCGGATCGAGTCACCGTCGCGGTAATCCTCAATCGAATCAAACTTCACATTGGTCATGCCGATCTCTTCACCCTGGTAAATGTACGGGGTGCCCTGCATGAAGTGCAGAGTGGTCGCCAGCTGCTTAGCGGACAGGGTGCGGAACTCATCCGAATCGTTACCGAAACGGGAAACTACACGCGGCTGGTCGTGGTTGTTCCAGTACAGCGAACCCCAGGCATTACCCTCCAGGGTGGTCTGCCAGTCGTTCAGGATGCGCTTGAGCTCGGTCAGCTTGTACGGCGCGTAGGACCACTTACCGCCCAGGGAGCCGTTCGGGTCGTTATCCACGCCCATGTGATCGAAGTGGAAGATCATGTTCAGCTCACCGGTGTGGTATCCAGCCCACAGCTTAGCGTCCTCGGGGCTGGTTGCACTAGTTTCGCCCACGGTCATTACATCGTAGCGGCTGAAGGTCTCGCGGGTGAGCTCCTTCATCCACGGGTGCACCATGGTGCCGTTGGAGATGACGAACGGAATCGAGGAGGTGTGCTTCTCAAAGTCGGTGGAGGGGTCATCCGGGAAGCCCTCGGGCTTGGAGATGATGTTGATAGCGTCCAGGCGGAAGCCGTCAACGCCCTTGTCCAGCCACCAGCGGACCATCGAGTACAGGTCCTCGCGAACCTTCTCGTTCTCCCAATTCAGGTCGGGCTGCTCCTTGAAGAAGATGTGCAGGTAGAACTGGCCGGTCGCCTCATCCCACTCCCACGCCGGGCCACCGAACTCGGACGCCCAGTTGTTCGGAGGAATCGGGTTGCCGTCCTCGTCGAAGCCCTTCGGGTCCTTCCAGATGTAGTAGTCGCGGTAGGGGTTGTCCTTGGAGGAGCGGGACTCCTTGAACCAGGGGTGCTGGTCGGAGGTGTGGTTTGCGACCAGGTCCATGAGGATCTTGATGCCGTGCTTGTGGGCGGTCTCAAGCATCTCGTCGAAGTCTTCCATGGTGCCGAAGTCACTCATGATGGCGAAGTAGTCAGAGATGTCGTAGCCGTTGTCCACGTTCGGCGAGTCGAACACGGGGGAGAGCCAGATGACGTTGATGCCCAGCTTAGCCAGGTAGGGCAGCTTCTCGGTGATACCCTTCAGGTCACCGATGCCGTCGCCGTTTGCGTCGTTGAAAGAGCGGGGGTACACCTGGTACACCACGGCTTCCTTCCACCACTGGCGGCCCTCGTAGGAGGGAACCTCGTATGCCTCGGAGTTGCTCATAATTGCCTTTCTGTACCGGCGGGTTACGCCGAAGAGGAAAAAGGTGTCTGTGATTGAAGTATAGGGCGAGGGGGACCGGAATGTCTGTGCCGAATCCCCCTCGCGCATTACATTTTTGGGGCGTGCCTACTTAGCGTTACCGAAGAGGTAAACCTTCGCCTCGTAGGGGCGCAGCAGGGTGCCCTCGTCGGTGAACTCGCGGTTCTCATCACGGTAGTTCGAGCTAATCAGCTTCGGAGCGTTCTCAATAGCCTTCAGCTCGTTCGGGGAGAGAGCCTGCGAGTTGGTCAGAACCACCGAATCCAGGTTGCCGCCCGCGTAGTTCAGCTGCACGGTGTCATCGGTGAAGTTAGCTACGACCAGCAGGGCGCGCTCGCCGGTTGCGGCGGCGTCCTCGTCGGAGTTCACGCGCAGGTAAGCGTAGACCTGCTCGTCCTCTTCATCCAGGAGGCGGTACTCACCGGTCAGGACGATTGGGTGCTCGCGGCGCAGGCTAATCAGATCGCGGTAGTGGTAGAACACGGAATCCGGGTCTGCGAGCTCTGCTTCTGCGTTGATTTCGGTGTAGCGCGGGTTCAGCTTCAGCCACGGGGTGCCGGTGGTGAATCCGGCGTTCTCGCCGGCGGTCCACTGCATGGGGGTGCGGGCGTTATCGCGACCGGAGGCGCTGATGTAACGCAGCATGTCCTCAGCGGAGACGCGACCCGACTCTTCAACGTACTTGCGCCAGGAGTCGTGAATCTCCAGGTCGTTGTAGTCCTTCACCTCGTCGAAGAAGACGTTGGTCATGCCCAGCTCTTCACCCTGGTAGATGTAGGGGGTGCCCTGCATCAGGTGCAGTACGGTGCCCAGCATCTTGGCGCTGACGGTGCGGTACTCGGGGGAGTCGTTACCGAAGCGGGAGACGGTGCGGGGCTGGTCGTGGTTGTTCCAGTACAGGGAGTTCCAGCCGCGGCCGTGCAGGCCCTCCTGCCAGTGGGTGAGGACCTTCTTGAGGTCAACCAGGTTGAAGCGGCGGTCGGACCACTTGCCGGTTACGCCACCTTCGGAGGCGTCTACGTCCATGTGCTCGAACTGGAACACCATCTGCAGCTCGTTGCGGTCGAAGCCGGTGTAGAGCGCGGCGTCGTCCACGGTCACGCAGGGGGTTTCGCCCACGGTCATGACCGGGTACTTGCTGAGGACCTCGCGGTTCATCTCCTGCAGGAATTCGTGCACGCGCGGGCCGTTAGCTGCGACAGCCAGGCAGTTGTCGAGGCCGCCAGCGAGGACTGCCGGGTCATCGGGGAAGGAGAGGTCCTTGGAAATCAGGTTGATGACGTCCATACGGAAGCCGTCCACACCCTTGTCCAGCCAGAAGCGCATGATGTCGTAGACCTCTTCGCGGACCTTCGGGTTCTCCCAGTTCAGGTCGGGCTGCTTGATGGAGAAGTAGTGCAGGTAGAACTGGCCGGTCGCCTCGTCCCACTCCCATACGGAGGGGCTGAAGCAGGAAATCCAGTTGTTCGGCGGAATCGGCTTGCCGTCCTCGTCGAAGCCCTTGGGGTCGCGCCAGATGTAGTAGTCGCGGTAGGGGTTGTCCTTGGAGGAGCGTGCCTGCTTGAACCATTCGTGCTCGTCGGAGGTGTGGTTGACGACCAGGTCCATCATGAGCTTGATGCCGTGCTCGTGCGCGGTTTCAAGCAGCTCATCGAAGTCTTCCATGGTGCCGAACTCGGTCATGATGGCGCGGTAGTCGGAGATGTCGTAGCCGTTGTCATCGTTCGGGGAAGCGTAGATGGGCGAGAGCCACAGCACCTGGATACCCAGCTTGGCGAGGTACGGAATCTTCTCGGTAATGCCGGGCAGATCGCCGATGCCGTCGCCATTGGAGTCGTTGAAGGAGCGGGGGTAGATCTGGTAGACCACAGGTTCCTGCCACCACTGGGTTTGGGTCGTCATGATTGTTCCTTCCCTTGGAGGTTGTAATGGGTGTTGCGATAGGTGCCGTCGTGTTGGGCGGCTAACATCTGATGCCCTTTAGCTCTGGTCGGTGAGGGGCGTAAGGAGGCTTTGCGGTGCCCAGCTGGAGGGGTCAATTTCCAGGAGCAGGCCGCTGTGGTCTGAGATGGCTTCGGGGGAGTTGTCGCGGAAGACGACTGCGTGGGAGTTGACCGTGAGCAGTCGGTCGGCGAAAACGAAGTCGATACGCTTGGCGTCCGTGTTACCTTCCCAACCGGCGATTTCGCGGTGGACGGTGTTTTCGCCGTCGGTGTGCTCCGCCAGCGAGCGGGTATCAATCATGCCGCTGGAGGTGACCAGCGCGTAGCCTTCATCGCTCAGATGCGCGGCGGAGTTAAAGTCGCCGCCGAGTAGCACGGGTGCGGTGAGGGCGCATTCTGCGAGTGCCTGCGAGAGGCGGGTGTATTCCTGCGCGAAGAGGGGTTCGCCGTCGAATTCCCACCAGGACATGTGGGTGGTGGCGCACCAGAAGGTACCCGTCTCAGTTTCGATGAGGGCTGCCTGCGCGGCGCGGCGCTGCACCTGGTGGTAGCCGTAGTCGGGGGACATCTCGATGGGCTTGATGCCGCGAATCGGCAGGCGCGAGAGGATTGCTACGCATTCGTCGTAGAGGTCCCAGCCGATGTGGGCTTCGGTGAGGGTCCACTCGTAGGTTGCACCCATTTCGTTGAGCGCCTGGACGAGGAGCAGGGCGTAGTTATCTTCGCGGACCGGCACGCCTGCGCCGCCGCGGTAGTTCAGGGGCTCCTTCACCACGGGGGTGGAGGTGAGCTGGTTGACTTCCTGCAGTGCAATGACATCCACCTGCTGTTCAATGATGAACTTTGCGAGGGTACGGATTTTCAAAATCTGGTGGATTTCGCACCAGCTGTGGGTGTTGAGGGTGAGGAAGCGCATAAAACTAAGTCCGGGGTAGTGCGTGAGAAAGAAGTGTGAGGGAAGCGCACCGTTGGTGAAGGTTGGGAGCGTTGTATGGGCTCTCAACCTACGGGTGCACTGTTTATGCTATCGATTCTGTGGGCTGGGTAATAGAGGAAAAGTCTCATCTGCGGTCAGTATTTTTAACCAGTGCCGGGAGATGTTTCAGGTTCTGAAAAACTCTTTCAAAACTTCTATTTTTGGTATGTGTGGGCAGGTATGACCTGGCATTATTGTTTTTGTCTAAAACACATTCGGCATTTAGCGCACGCAGGTTATGTGGCGCCGCTCTCATACACTTCCATTTGGGGGTATAAAGATACGGCGTTCGAATGCATGAACAGCAGGCTGGCAATGAGCGCCAACCCCTGCGTCCGCTCACTCGACAACCCGAAAGGGCGTATAGCCTCATGATGGAAAAAGTACAGAGGTTCGGCTCTGCCATGCTGGCACCCGTTCTTCTCTTCGCATTCGCTGGCCTCGCGGTCGGTATTGCGATCATTGCACAGAACGGCGACCTGATCCCCCTCGCTGCTGACAAGGAAAGCGCGTGGAACCACTTCTGGTCTGTTTGGGAGGCCGGCGCGTGGACCGTCTTCAACCAGATGGAACTGCTCTTCGTGATCGGTCTGCCCATTGCGCTGGCAAAGACCGCTAACGCACGTGCAGTGATGGAAGCTGCAATGGTCTACCTGACCTTCAACTACTTCGTCGGCACCATGCTCAAGGTATGGGGCAAGGGCGGCACCGGTTTCTTCGACCTGGACTACACCACCGACATCTCTGAGAGCGCGGCAGGTACCGGTCTGAAGATGATCGCCGGTATCAAGACCATGGACACCGGTATCTTCGGTGCCATCATCATCTCCGCAATCGTGGTGTGGGTACACAACCGCTGGTTCGACAAGAAGCTGCCCGACTTCCTCGGTATCTTCCAGGGTTCCCAGTACGTCTACGGCGTCTGCTTCTTCCTGATGATGCCCGTGGCATTCCTGTTCTCCTGGCTGTGGCCCTACGCTCAGCACGGTATCTCCTCCCTGCAGGGCTTCTTCATCGCATCCGGCGCACTCGGTGTGTGGGTTTACACCTTCCTCGAGCGCTTCCTGATTCCGACCGGTCTGCACCACTTCATCTACTCCCCGTTTGTCTTCGGTAACGTTGTTACCCCGAACGGTATCGCTAAGGACTGGCCGAGCCACCTGAGCGAGTTCGCTAAGAGCGACAAGCCCCTGAAGGAACTGTTCCCCGGCGGCGGCTTCGCACTGCACGGTAACTCCAAGGTCTTCGCACCCATCGGTATCGCAGCGGCGTTCTACACCACCGCTCGTCCCGAGAAGCGCAAGGAAGTTCTCGCACTGATGATCCCCGTCTGCCTCACCGCGATCCTGATTGGTATCACCGAGCCCCTCGAGTTCACCTTCCTGTTCCTGGCACCCCCGCTGTTCCTGGTTCACGCAATCCTGGCAGCATCCATGGCAGCAATCATGTACCAGCTGGGTCTGGTTGGTTACATGGGTGGCGGTCTGCTGGACTTCCTGTTCCAGAACTGGATCCCGCTGTGGGCAAACCACTCCGGCACCTACCTCATGCAGATTGGTGTGGGCCTGTGCTTCACCGTCCTGTACTTCGTGATCTTCCGCTTCATGATTCTGAAGTTCGACTTCAAGACCCCCGGTCGTGAAGAAGACGGCGGCGAGACCAAGCTCTACAGCAAGGCAGAGTACAAGGCTGCTAAGGCTGCTGAGAAGGACGGCGGCGCAGCTGCTGAGTCCGCTGATGGCGACCTCTACGCACCCCGCGCAGCAGGCTTCCTCGAACTGCTCGGTGGCGCAGAGAACATCACCACCGTGAACAACTGCGCAACTCGTCTGCGTGTCTCCGTTGCTGATGAGTCCCTCGTCAGCCCCTCGGATGCAGACTTCAAGAGCGCAGGTGCTCTGGGTCTGGTCCGCAAGGGCAAGGCATTCCAGGTCATCGTCGGCATGGACGTTCCCCAGGTTCGCGAGCGTTTCGAGACCATGGTGAACGAAGCTAAGACCCTCTCCTAAGAGGATTCAGCTTTCAACCGTCTGACGGTATGACGCCTCATAAGGTATAGACTTCGCCGGCGGTATCGGATAACACCGATGCCGCCGGCGAAGCTGTACCCGGGCTCGTGTCCAGACGTATTCCCGGCTCAAATCTGCATAACGCGCCCCTCAACGTGAGGGAAGACCACCCTCACCCACCCTGGCTGATGACCTTAGAGCGTGTACTATTTATATATTGCTCACCATCGGATTCAGGAGCTTTGAGTGGATTTACAAGATGTCGTGAATGCGAACCAGCACCGATTCAGTGAAACTGAACGGGAAATTTTGGCATTCATGCTAGAAAACGAAGAGTTCGTTGCAGAGTCAACGATCAACTCTCTGGCACATAAAACTTATACTTCGACCAGCTCAATTATCCGCCTGACGAAGAAGCTGAACTTCTCCGGATTTGCTGAGTTGAAGTACTTCATTAAGTCCTCTCTGAACCGCAGCGAACCCTTCAACCCGCGGTTCATCGAGAGCGGCCGCGAAGACATTCAGCGCACCTACGACTACCTCGAGCACATGGAGCTGAGCGGACTGCTCAAGCGCATCCATGAGGCTCGCACTGTGTACTGCTTCGGTACCGGCTACGCTCAGCGTAACGCAGTGCAGGAATTTACCAAGTCCATGCAGGTTTGCGGTAAGTTCTGCCACGTCATCCCGGCACGTAATGAGTTCGAAAGCGCCATGAACAATATGACCCAGGACGACGTGGTCATCATTGTGTCCTTCTCCGGTCAGACCGAGAACATGCGCGAACACATTAAGATGCTGGCGCTGCGCCGCATCCCCATGATTGCGGTGACCGCCATTGGTGTGAACTACATGTCCTCGCACGCCGAGTACTCCCTGCACTACCAGACGACCCCTACCCAGATCAGCACCCAGCGTAAGCCCTACTACTCCTTCGTGGCGCTGTCGGTGCTGCTGGACTACATCGTGCGCCGCTACATTGAACACGTTGAGAATGAGCGCCGCGAATCCCTGCAGGACCAGGTGGACGACGCCCTCAACGCTGGGGACGAAACCGACGCCTGACAAGGTATTACTGTGCCCACCTGCTCCTTCACTCACTCCTCCTGAATCCGACCGAATCCGCCTGAGACCATCTGAAAGAGACACCCTGTGACCGCAATTTTCGCGCTCATCGAAAACACCGAGAAGATGCGTAAGTACCTGTTCTGGTACCTCATGATTATCCCCGCGCTGCTACTGTTGTGGATTGCTCTGGGCGCAGCGAACTCCCAGATGGATTTCCAAGCAGCCCTGAAGATTCCCTTCTTCACCGTGGCATTCCTGAACGCCTGCCTCAGCCTGCTGCTGGGCGGCACCCTCAAGTTCGCGGGCGCGGAGAATGAACGCACCGAACGAGCCTACGCCCTGTACCTGACCATTCTGCTGGTCATCATCGGTAACCTGCCCGGCGCGATCCTGAGCTTCTTCCTCTTCCGCTCCCTGCGCTTCGGCAACCTGGAAGGCGAACTGGCGCCCAAGTACCGTTGGGCGCTTCTGCCTGCCCTGGTCTTCTACGTATTGGTGACCGTAGTGCTGCTCGCCGTCAATATCGCAATGTGGTCGAAGTAAGCACACAGGCACAGCAAGCATATAGGCACAGTAAGCACGCAGGCGCAGTAAGCATATAGGCGCACACTGACACCCGCCCCGCTTGAGGCACACCCGGGCAGAGGACCCCGGAAGAACCACCATCTTCGGTGTGTACGCGCAAACGTACACCGCACTGACCCACAAGGACACTCACGACGTGAACCAGATTCCCGAGCCTACCGACGCGCAGCACGCACCCGGCGCCCCGGCTGATACTGCTCAGCCCGCCGCAGCCGCCGCGACCTCAGCAGAGGAAACCCACGAAGTAGCCGACGAAATCAACATCGCCGAGCTGCCCGCACATCTGAACCCCGCCCACGAGGACTTCGACCCCTCGGCGGGGCTTGAGCGCTGGGCGGAACAGATGGACGTCTACACCGGCCCCGACGCGATGCTCGACTTCAACCAGGTCGACTACGTGCACATCGACCTGTCCGAGGCGAACCCCTCCGGCCTGGCTCAGCTACTCGCCGGACGCAAGACCCGCCTCTCCACGATTCTGCGCGACAAGTCGCAGCTGGAGGCAGGCATGCGCTCCGCACGCACCCTGCGCACCAAGATCTACGAGCTCGCCACCGACCACGGCCTGGACTCCGGCTACTTCGTGGCGGGTACCGCCTCCTGGCTTTCGCATGACACCCGCGAGGATGCCGCCGCCTACGAGAAGCGCTTCATCGCGCCGATTCTCATGGCGCCGCTGAGCATCACCCCGCACCCGAAGGACGACGACTTCGAGCTACGCCTCGCCGGTTCCGCACGTCTGAACCCGGCGATGGTCCGACAGATCAAGCAGGAGTACGGCATCGACCTGGGCACCATGGATGTGGCGCAGCTGGCGAACTCCATGTCCCGCCTGGACCCCGAACCGGTCATCGAACGTATGCGCGCCTCCGCGGGCCGTATTCCGGGCATGACCATCGAGTCCAAGTACTTCATCTCAACCTTTGCTGACCTGAAGGAAAGCCTGGGCGAACTGCCGCACACCGCCATCACCCCGCTGGTTCGTGACCTGGCGGCGCTGAAGGTTCCCGGCGTGAAGCCGCGTGAGCTCAACGCCCACAACCTGCAGCCGCCCCTGGACCAGCGTGACCCGGCTGAGGAAATGCTCCTGCTGGATGCGGACGCGAACGCCCAGGAGATTATCGACACCGCGGTCAGCGGATTCTCCTTCACGATTACTGCGGCACCCGGCACCGAGCCGCTGCGTACCGCCGTGAACATTGCTTCCGCCCTGATGGGGCGCGGTAAGTCCGTGCTCGTTGTGGGTGAGAAGCGCTCCACCCTGGCTGAATTCTCGGCGCTGCTCAAGCGCACCGGCATTGAGAGCCTGCGCTACGACCTGCTTGCCGAGCACGATGCTGAGGCTCAGCGTGCCGAGTTCATTCGCGCGATCGTGCGTAATGAGAGCGCTGAAGAGCCGAACTCTGAGGACCTGAACGAAGAGCTCGTGGCGACCCGCGCCGCGCTGCTCGACCACACTCGTGCCCTGCTGAACAAGGACTCGAACTGGCAGATTTCTGTCTACTCGGCGCTGCAGCGTCTGGCTGAGCTGACCGCCTCCGAGGACGGCCCGGCAACCCGCGTGCGTTTTGACCGTCCCATGCTCGATTCGCTCATGGAGCGTGAGCAGGTGCGTGCCGAGCTGGTGCGCCTGGGCGAGATTGATGGTTTTGCGGCGGCTTCGCGTACCTCCCCGTGGTACCGTGCCCGCCTGGTCAATGACGAGGAAGCCGCCGAGGCGTACGCCCTGGTCATTACCCTCAAGTCCTCCCTGCTGAACCTGCGTGAGGCGATGAACCACACCAGCGCCATGCTGGGACTGCGCCCGGGTCGTACCATTGCCGAGTGGGAGTCGCAGCTGGCGATTCTGATGCGCATCCGCGAGACGCTCAAGCGTTTCCGTGCGGATGTCTACGACCGCCCGGTGACCGACCTGATTGCGGCGACTGCCTCGGGTGCGTGGCGCCGTGAGAACGGCATCGAGATGAGCAGTATGCAGCGTTCTCGCCTGCGCCGCGCGGCGAAGGAGTACATCCTGCCCGGCGTGAATATTGGCGACCTGCACGAGCAACTGAAGGTGGTTCAGGCGGAGCGCGCCGAGTGGATTCGCCATATTGAGGCACCCCGCACCCCGCAGATTCCGGAGAACCTGGATCAGCTGGCTGCCGCCCTGAACTCCCTGGTTTCTGAGCTGGCGGGCCTGGGCATTGTCCTGGCTGACACCATTGAGGGCACCGACTTTGTGCGCACCGACCTGGACGTGCTGGATGCCCGCCTGGACGCCCTCATGGCGGACCGCGTGCTGCTGATGACCCTGCCGGAGCGTGACGCCCTGACCCAGAAGCTGCGTGAGCGCGGCCTGTCGGAGCTGCTCGATGACCTGTACGCACGTCAGGTTCCGACCGAGGTTGTTTCCGCTGAGCTGGAGCTCGCCTGGTGGCAGTCTGCCCTGGAGTTCCTGCTGCAGCATCACGAAGGTAAGCTGCTGGACGGTGACCGTCTGCGCGATACGGAATCCCGTTTCCGCCGTGCCGACTACGCCCACATGACCAGCGCTCCGGCGCGTCTGCTGGCGAAGGTTGCGCGCGTGTGGACTAAGCGTATTGAGTCTGAACACGATCAAGCGGCGTACCTGAAGAGTCAGCTGCGCGGCTACGAGTTCGTGCTCGAAGAGCTGCTGACTCACGCCCCGGTCATGGCGCGTACCCTGTTTCCGCTGTGGACTGCGAGCCCCTTCGCCCTGGCGCGTAAGGTTCCCGCCTCCATGCGTTTTGATACGGTGCTGCTGCTGGACTCTGAGTCGACCCCGTTGGCGGCAAACTTGCCGGCGATTACCCGCGCCGACCAGGTGATTGCCCTGGGCGACCCGCATTCGGGCTACCCCTCACCGTTCATCGTGTCCGCGCCGACTTTCGGTGCGCCCGAGCCGACCGACGAGCAGCTGGACAGCACCTTCGATGTGCTTGCCACCATACTGCCCAACCGCACCCTGGCGATGCTGCACCGCAGCATGGACCCGGTGATTCTCGACTACCTGAACCGTGAGTTCTACGGTTCGCAGCTACATGCGGCACCGGTGAGCCGCGCCTCCGCCCAGCCTGCCGGTTCGCTGATCGTTGAGTACATTGATACTCGCGGTAAGGTCAGCGATAACGCGAACTTGGATTCGCCCGGTGTTGAGGTGGAGCGCGTCACGAACCTGGTGCTCGAGCACGCGTACCGCACCCCGGACCGTTCGCTGGCGGTTGTGACGGCTAGCCCGAAGCACGCTCAGCGTGTGGCTGAGTCGGTGCGTCACGCCCTGAGCCTGTACCCGCAGCTGGCGCCGTTCTTTGCCGCCGGTGAGGAATCTTTCCGCGTGGTCGACCTGACCCGCGCCGAGAGCCTCGAGCGCGATACCGTGATTTTCTCCCTGGGCGTGGGCCGTGCCCGCCTGGGTCAGGCGTCGTATGATTTGGGTCAGCTGTCTGCCGAGCACGGTCGTCAGGGCTTTGTGGTTGCGTTGACTCGTGCCCGCCGCGCCCTGCGCATCGTTTCGTGTATTGACCCGTCGGAGCTGGACCCGCAGAAGCTGCATCATGGCGCGGTGGATTTCTACCACCTGCTGCGTGAGCACGCGGAACGTCAGGCGCGTGAAGAGGCGGAGGCGAAGGCACAGCGCGTGCCGGAGACCCTGCCGCGTAACGCATTCTTGGCAGCCGACGAGGCTGACACCCCGGATTTGGGCGACTGGCTGCTGAACGATTTGGTGGCGCGCCTGCAGGCTTGCGGTGTGCGGGTGACTCGCGGTGAGGGCGATATCGCTCTGATTGCGCACGCCCCGGAGAAGCTGGCGGCTGAGCCGGTGCCTGCGCTGGGCGTGGCTCCTGTGGTCTCGTCGAACCCGAGCGTCCCCGCGGCTATGCCGCTGGTGGCGTGTTCTGACGGCGAGCAGAATTACGCGCGTGCTTCGGTGCGTGAGCGTACCCGTCTGCTGCCGGAACGTCTGAGCCGCACGGGCTGGAACTACATTACGCTGGGCACCCTGGAAGTGTTCGCTGATCCGGACGCTGTGGTGGCGCGCGTGCTGCACTACCTGGATATGGACGAGGGCGCTGAGGTCCGTGGCTAGTTATTCGCCGACGCCGAAGCCTCGCCGCGGTCACCGTCGCGTGAGCGGCGGCGGCTCGGTGAGCGGGACTGAGCCTCTGCTGGTGGGCGTGACGACGCCTCCGGCTTCGGGTACCTCGTCTGTTGCGGGGTTCTCCGCGAAGAAAGCTGATGCTCAGAACCAGAACTCCCAGAAGACGGGTGCTCAGAAAACGGCTACTTCCGCGCAGCCACTGACACCGGAGGAGCGTGAGCGTCTGGAATGGATGCGTCAGCAGCGTCCTCCGCACTGGGGCAACAATATCGTGTAGCGCACCCGAGCCGGAAGTGCTTCTTAAACGCCGAGGGGCGGGGCAACCTGTGTTGCCCCGCCCCTCTTTGGCCGGTGTGGAACTTCAGCTTAGGAGTTGCCCTTGTCGGTACTGTAGAAGCCGGAACCCTTGAAGGTCACGCCGACGGTGTTGTAGCGCTTGCGCAGGGTTTCTTCGCCGCACTGCGGGCAGATGCGCAGCGCATCGTCGCTAAAGGACTGACGCTGTTCAAAGACGTGGTTGCAATTCTTGCACTGGTAAACGTAGACCGGCATTTTGTCCTTCTGTATCCGTTTTCGCTGGGATGGTTTATTAACGTGGTTTGAGTGTACCGCTTTTGAAACGCTGGGAGCTATTTGCGTTTTCTTCTCAAAAAGCTTTTTCTGGTTTCTTTTTGCCTTTTCTACCGGAGGCTATTCTTGAAAGCCCGCACATATTTTCTGGGCTTTTACGCACAGAAGTGTTGTGTCAATCAGGAGATGGGCGGTGCTGGTCAATCGGCTACATTGATGACTGCTGAGAGGTGCGGAAAATGCCTTCCTCGGTGAGGATGACCGGCAGAATGGCGTCCCACCGGTCGTAGGGAATGGCTTCATAAATTTCATCGGCAAAGACCACGCCGATGCTCTGCTCCTGTAGCTGCTGTGCGCTGAGCAGGGGGATAAGACGGTCGTAGTAGCCGCCTCCCTGGCCGAGGCGGTGCCCGCCAGCATCAAAGGCGAGAGCGGGGATGAGGCGCACATCGGCGTTTACGAAGGCTTGCTCGTCCTGTTCTTCGCCCTCTGGTTCGGGGATTCCCATGGGGCTGAGCGGATGCTCGACGGCAGGATCCCAGTGCACCCAGGCGAGTTTGCGACCGGGGCGTACGACGGGCACGAGGATGCGGTGTCCGTCCTTGTGCAGGCGGGTTAGTGCTTCGATGATGGGCGGCTCGGACTTGGTGGGCAGGTACGCCGCAATGGTGCCGGGGGAGTGGAGCCGCTGCGCGACCGCCTCGAGGATGTGGGCGGTGAAGAGCTCCTGCATCTGCTGCTGACCGCGTTCGCCGCGGTGGCTGCGCGCGGTGAGGCGGCGCGGGCGGATCTGGGAGCGGAGAATATCTTTGTCCAGGGAGATGTCGTCTGGGCTGGCGCCGGCGTCGGAGTTGCTGGCGGCGGGTGCGGTGTTGAGGTGCATGGTGTGTCCCATCGTCATTGCGGGTGAGGTCTTATATGGGGTGGGGGAGAGCGGCTCTATGGGCTAGGGGCTGGTTTGGGTCATGGCGCCTCCGCGCTGAAGGGGGGGGCGAGGCGGTGCGAAAACATCCTTGTGGGTGGAGAAAAGCGGCCTAATCTACCGGGGCATAGATTCCACTTTTTAGTATAGGGTTTGTGAAGAATAGCGTTGAGCGGAACGGGGCGTATTTTCTCCGCACCCCTAAGAATGTACCTTCACTGATATGTAGTTAGTCACGTTGAAGATTTTTTCATGTCATAGTCTCGATAAATCGCCTTAAGTACTTTACAACTTAGGGTATTCTTGTGGCATGGCTACTGAAATTAAGTCTGTTACTAAGGCAGTTATTCCTGCTGCTGGTCTGGGCACCCGATTCCTGCCCGCAACGAAGGCAACCCCTAAGGAAATGCTCCCCGTCGTCGATCGCCCCGCGATTCAGTACGTGGTGGAGGAAGCAATTCGTGCCGGTCTGAACGACGTTCTGATGATTACCGGTCGTAACAAGCGTGCTCTCGAGGATCACTTTGACCGCGTTCCCGTTCTGGAGCAGCAGCTCGCCGAGCAGGGTAAGGATGCCCTGCTGGCATCTGTCGTTGAGACTAATGAGCTCGGTGGCGACCTGCACTACGTGCGTCAGGGCGACCCCAAGGGTCTGGGCCACGCTGTTCTGCGCGCAAAGCGCCACGTCGGCGATGAAGCATTCGCTGTTCTGCTCGGCGATGACCTGATTGACGAGAAGGAAGACCTGCTCACTCGCATGGTGGAGGTCCAGGAGCGTACCGGCGGTTCCGTCGTTGCTCTGATGGAGGTTCCCCGCGAGGCTATTTCCGCTTACGGTGCAGCTGCTATTGAGGCTGTTGAGGGCGAGGACGGTTTCGTTAAGATTACCGGTCTGGTTGAGAAGCCTGCAGCTGATGAGGCTCCCTCGAACTACGCTGTGATTGGCCGTTACGTTCTGAGCTCGAAGGTCTTCGAGGTTCTGGAGAACACCGCTCCGGGCCGCGGCGGCGAGATTCAGCTGACCGACGCTCTGCAGACCCTGGCTCAGGGCGAGGGCGAGGGCGAAGGTGTCTACGGCGTGGTCTTCTCTGGCCGCCGTTTCGACACCGGTGACAAGCTGTCCTACCTGAAGGCAAACGTTATTCTTGCTGCTGAGCGTCCCGAGTTCGGTGACGACCTGCGCGCATGGCTGAAGGACTTTGTTGCAGAGAACTGCTAAGCACTCTGCATCCGCTCTCTAGCGAGGGCAACCGATAAATACCAACCACGCTGAGGAAGGCGTTCTTTCCGGTGGGGCGTTAGCTCCGAGGGAGGGCGCCTTCCTTTGCGTCGTACGTGGGATATTGCTGAGTGAGGGCTTGGCAATGGTCTTGCGTTGAACGTGCGCAAGCATCTTCGGATGCATATTCCTTCCGGGGTATATGCGCATATCCAGCCCGATTCTTTCCTCTTATGGAAAGCATCGGGAATATAAGGGTATGATTAAAGTCTAGGGATAAAGGGACGATAGAGGGCGACCTGATATGACGCTGTTGAACACCTCCGGTGTGTTGGTAATTCTGACCGTGATTTTGCTGCTGTGGTTTGTGCCCAGGAGCCTCCGTCGCGCGCCCGCAGGTCACGTCATGGAGCCTGAGCGTCCCCTGATTAGTGCCGAGCGTACCGCTGAGGACATTCTCGCCTCCGCCGGTGTGTTACTGAACGAGTCGGAGGCGTACCAGTCCTCCGATCATGCGGTGGCACCGGGTACCTCCCTGCCCTCTTCTGCTCTTCCGCAGGCTTCTTCCTCTCACGCTGTCGATGACTCCGCTCAGCCTGCCCCGGACACCGCATCTATCTCGCAGATTCGCGAATCTTCCCCCACTGCGCCCTATACCGATGCAATCCCTGTAGTGGAGAAGTCGAAGCCCTCGCCGCTGTCTTACTTTGATACTTCGAGCCCGAGCGGTATTGCCCTGTTGGTTGCTGCCGGTCTGGGTGTGCTTGCCCTGGTCACCGGCCTTCTGGCACTCTTTGCTGGTTTGGCGTGGGGTTGGGCTGTTCTCTTCCTGATTCTTGCCGGTGGCGCGTGGGCTGTGAGCCGTTTTGGTCTGCTGGAGTCTCTTGCCCATCAGGTGAAAGCGAACCGTGATGAACGCCGCGCCAAGGCTGAAGCAGAAGGCGCTGAGGGTGATGATGCTGAGGGTGAAGCGTACGAAGGCTCCGAGGATGACGAAGCCTACGACGATGCACCCGAATCGGTAGATGGCCCGGGTGCTGAAGGTCCGGATTCTGAAGCTACTGAAGAATCTGAGCCTCAGTCGCGCCCCGCTACCCGCAAGCCCGCTGCCCGCAAGTCTGCCGGCAACCTGAACCGTGAGGCGGCACGCCCGAGCCGTGCGCACATTGCGGTGGAGGCATCTGAGGATGCACCCGGGGCTACTGCTCGCGAGGAGGCGCCCGCGCCCTCTCAGGCTGCTCGTCCCGTTCGCCCGGCACCCGCTCGTTCTGCCCCTACTGGTTCTACCGAGCCGCCTGCGGCTCACCGTCAGGAGCGTCGCCAGCAGCGTCCGAGCCGCTTCCAGCCGATTCGCCGCGGTAGTGTGCTCTTCGATCAGGAGAGCGGTTCCGCTACTCACGCTTCCTCCGCTACTGCGCCTCGCACCGCGGGGCAGCCTCGGGTAGCACAGGTGCAGGTTGCACAGCCTCAGCCTGTTCAGAAGGCACCGGCACCTGCTACCCAGCAGGTAGTGCCCCAGCCCACTCAGGCTGTTCAGCCCGTTCAGCAGGCGCCCGCGAAGGCTCCCGCGCAGCCGGTAGTAGCTGCCGCACAGCAGCCGGCACTTCGCCCGGATCAGCCGGTGGCTCGCCAGGCTCTGCGTGACGGTTCGCCCGTCCGCCAGGCACCTGCGGCTCCTGCCGCTCAGCCGATTCCCGAAGAGATTCCGCTGCCGGACGTTCTAGATGATTCTGAGTTCGATGCGCTGGATATCGCCTCGCTGAACGACCCTGCTCACTCTAACGGTGCTATTGCGACCGGTGGTGTTCGTTCCACGAACCGTCACCCCGGTGCTGGCTCCTCCTTTGAGGCGGTCAGCAACACCTGGAACCCGGTTCAGCTGCCCAAGCCGCTGAGTGCCCTGCACCGCCAGGATCAGGGTAAGAATCAGGGTAAGAAGTAGACTTCGCTCTAAATGCGTAAAACCCCGATAGCTTGTGCTGTCGGGGTTTTTCGCGCTGTCAGGGGTTTGCATCTATGCGAATGTGCGGCGTGGGTAAAGCGGGTAGTTAAAAAGAAAAGGAACCCCGTCCATGGGGTTCCTTTTCCAGCATCACACACAGGAAGAAAGTCTTCTAGACCGACTAGGAAGACCTTCCCACAAGGCCTGCCCTATTCGGTAATAAAAATATATCCTAATTCCTGCACCTGATACAAGCCGAAAATAGCGACACCCTGTCAATAAACTAAGGTTTGCCTAAGTAAAATCCGCGCCATTGCAGGCGACAAGGGGTAATAACCCTCGGCTGAAAAAAATTTAAAAAACTTTTTAGCCCCTCCATATGTCGAAGTAAGAAGCCTCAAAGAACCTTCAACCAGGCCAATATTGCCCACTCGTGAGAGAATAGCCGGGTGAAAGAATGGTTTGACGCACTCCCGATTGAGGTTGCCCTAGCTTTCATGTGGGTGGTCGGTATCGTCCGCACCAGCATCGTGTACGCTCTTGGTGCACTCGCTGCTGAAGGTGGCGCGCGCCTCGACCGCATCCGCAAAGCCATGGACAGCCCGCTCTACCGTAAAGCGCGCCGCTTGATTAACCGGTGGGGCGTAATTGCCGTGCCCCTCTGCTTTCTCACCGTGGGTCTGCAAACCGCGGTCATCATCACGACCGGCTTTACGAAAATGCCGCTGCGCCGCTGGGTTCCGGCGATGCTGCTCGGAACCTTCATCTGGGCGTGCATCTACACCACCATCGGCTTCGCAATTCTTGCCGCGCTCGGCCTGGAGCCGTGGATGTTCCCGCTCGCCCTCGCCATTATCATTACGGTGATGGTCATTGTGGCTCAGCTGCGCGAACTCCGCATTAACCGCGAAACCGTTGAGGACACTGCAGAGAATATCGTCGAGAACTAGTCCTGTCTCCAGCAGGGGATAGGTGCACTATCTTGTCGGGCTGAGACCGCTCACCTGCCCCCAATACCGCCGCCCAAGATGTGCTAGCGTGGAGGGATGAGTTCATCCGCATCCTCCACCGCAGGTACCCCCGAAGAGCAGCCCGTCACCGACCATGCTCTCACCGCAATCGACCCCGAGTTGAGCGCGCCCGAAAACGCTACCGACGAGGTAGAAACCGAAGCGCCCACCGAGGCCCCCACCCGCGTGTACCTGCATCCCGAGCAGCTGGCAATGATCCAGACTCCGGAGGCTCTGCCCATCCCCGTGCTACAGCGCTCCGTGCTGCGTGTGAGCTACGTGCCGGCGATTATGCCCGGCAAATGGTTCAACCGCTGGCATGAGCGATACGGCGATCGCGTGCAGCTGGCGGAGGTGCCCGTGCGTGAGGCGCGCGGCCTGGACTCCCTGCATCAGGACCTGTGCCTAATCAACCCTGCTGAACCCGTTGCAGAAGAGGGAACTGCTGCCTCCGAGGTGCCCGCCGAAGCTACCGAGCACGCCACCATTGAGCGCAAGGACGTGCCCGAGACCCCCTTCGCGCACATGAGCATTGTGCGCCCCGACCGCGAGCCGGCAAGCAGCGACGGCGAGAAGTACCACAGCATCCGCCTCTACGAGGAGCTGCCCGTGGTCATTCTGCCGATGGACCACGTGCTCACCGTGCTTGATGAGGTGCCCGTGGAGGAGCTTGCCGAAGAGTTCCTGTTGCAGCCCGCCTCCGATATTCCCGCCTACGAGGAAGTGTCCCGCGCCTGGCGTGAGAGCGCCGGCCGTATCGTGCCCGAAGGCCTGACCGATAAGGAAACCATCGAGCTAGTTGCCGCAGGCGTGGGCCTGTACATTGTGCCCATGTCCATCGCGCGTTTCTACCACCGCAAGGACCTCACCTACCGCCCCGTTGCGGGTCTGGACACCTACCCGGTGCACCTGGTTTGGCCGCGTGCACCCAAGGGTGAGCCGCGCAGCGAAGAGCTTGAGGCGCTCCTGCAGGACTTCATCGGTATTGTGCGCGGCCGCACCGCAACCAGCGACCGCGGTAGCGAAACCCGACAGGCACGCGCCGAACGCATCGCCGCCGAAAAAGCAAAGGAAAAAGCGAAGGCACGAGCCGCCAACGCCCGCCGTGAAGCCCGCGATAAAAAGCGCGCCAACGCCAAGAAAAACGGCAACGCGCGCCAGCACGCTCGACAGTCCGCCAAAGCCGCCAGCGCACGCCGCGGCAAGAAACGATAAAGAACGATAGACGGTAAAATCAAACCATGGCATTAGCAATGGAAACCCGACCCGCAGCCTACGCAGTCATCATTGAGCAGGGCAAGCTGCTCATGACCCGCTGGGTGCCCGAAGACCGCGCGCTCAGCCCCCTCTGGTCCCTGCCCGGTGGCGGCATGGAACCCGGCGAACAGGCGGACGAGACCGCGCTGAGGGAAACCCTCGAAGAGACCGGCTACAGCGTCGCCATTGAAGACATTCTGGGCGTGCACGCCGGACACTTTCCCGTGCGCTCCACCCAGAAAGACCCGCAAGCGCTCCCCTTCTGCGCCCTGCGGGTGGTTTTCCGCGCCCACATTGTCACCGGCGAACTGCGCCACGAAATTAACGGCTCCTCCGACACCGCACGCTGGGTACCCATCGCTGAGCTAGACACCATCCGCTACGGCACCCTCATCGACGAGGTCGCCTCCATGATGGGCTACTCCAACGCCGCCAGCTGGGCACGCGAATACCGCGAATTTCTTGCCGACGAAAACGCACGGAAGCTTCCCTAATGAACCGACTAACCCTCACCCGCCGTGCGGCGCTCACCTCCCTGGCGCTCATGCCGCTGCTTGCCGCCTGCGGTAGCAATGACACGACCCCGCACGTGGATCCTTCCGCGTCCAGCTACGGTACCCTGCGCATCGGCTACGGTACCCTGCGTGAGATGCGCGCCGTTGCGCACGTGTACGCGCGCGCCCTGCGACAGGTCGGCTACTCCGTTGAACTTGTTGACACCGACAACAGCCGCGCTACCGCCCTGCGCGGGCTCATGGTTCCTTCGGCGAACTCCGCCACCCCCACCGCAACTCTGCCCGACGATGAGGAAACCGGTAGCACCGCCACCGTTGAATCGCTGGACCTGGTTATCGACTACAGCGGCGACCTGCTGCTCTACCTGACCGATGACGGCAAAATTAGCCCCGCCGCCGCGCAGAACGAACGCATCGCCGCCTCCGTGAGCGCCTCCGCTCAGGCAGCCGGCGTGACCCTGCCCCCGGCAGCTACCCCCACCGCGGAGGAGAGCACCGCCTCCGCGCATGCTACGGACGTAACCGCGAGCCCCACCGCAAGCTCCACCCGCTCCGCAGACCCCATCAACCTGCGCGCCATGAGCACCACCGACATGACCAACGCGATCTCGCGCATCCTGCCCGAAGAGCTCATGCTCCTCAACGGCGCAAACGCGACCAACAAGGATGTACTGGTCACCACCCGCGCCGTGAGCGCCCGCTACAAGTTCAGCTCCCTTGCGAACCTGCGCGATGTGCAGTCGAGTCTGGTGTTCTCCATTCCGACCGGGTACTCCAGCGGCACCTACGGCGTGGATTCTTTGCGTAGTCTCTACCGCTACCGTGTGCACGACCCGAAGATCCAGGACGACCCCGCCGAACGCGTCAACGCCCTCACCGCAGACACCGTGCAGGTGACCCTGCTGCACAGCTGCGACTCCGCGATTGAAGAGAACCGCCTAGTCACCCTGGAAGACCCGTCAACGGCGCTTCTGCAGCAGCAGCTGGTGCCCATTATTCGTCGTACCCTGCCAGATAGCGCCCGTACGGCAATTAACCGCGTATCATCTACATTAGACACGGGTAACCTCTCGTTCCTGTTGCGTCTGACTAGCGGATCCAACCCCATCGCAGATGATGACGCAGCACAATTCATTTTGGATCACCCTAGAAAGTAAATCATCATGACGAAGTACCGTCAGTCCTCAAAGTTGAGCAACGTCCTGTACGACATCCGCGGCCCCATTCTGGATGAAGCCAATCGCATGGAGGCGATGGGCCACCGCATCCTCAAACTGAACATTGGTAACCCCGCACCCTTCGGCTTTGAGGCGCCGGATGCCATCATGATGGACATCATTCGTCACCTGCCCGAAACCCAGGGCTACTCTGACTCCCGCGGTCTCTACTCGGCACGTACCGCCATTGTGCAGCACTACCAGAACCGCGGCATCATGAATCTCGATACCGACGCCGTCTACCTGGGCAATGGCGTGTCTGAGCTGATCCCGATGACCCTGCAGGCACTGTGCGAGACCGGTGACGAAATCCTGGTCCCCATGCCCGACTACCCGCTGTGGACTGCATCCACCGCGCTGGTGGGCGGCAAGCCCGTGCACTACCTCTGCGATGAGGAAAACAACTGGTACCCGGATATTGAAGACATTAAGTCGAAGATTACCGAGCGCACCAAGGGCATCGTGGTTATTAACCCGAACAACCCCACCGGCGCCGTGTACCCGCGCTCCGTGCTCAAGCAGATTGTAGACCTGGCACGCGAGCACGGCCTGGTTGTCTTCTCTGACGAAATCTACGAAAAGATTACCTACGACGGTGCTGAAGCTATCAACATGGCAACCCTCACCGGCGACGACGTGCTCTGCCTGACCTTCTCGGGTCTGTCCAAGGCGTACCGCGTCTGCGGTTACCGTGCAGGCTGGGTCGCTATCACCGGCCCCAAGAAGGATGCCGCAAGCTACCTTGAGGGTATTCACTTGCTCGCCTCCATGCGCCTGTGCTCCAACGTTCCGGCACAGCACGCAATCCAGACCGCGCTCGGCGGCTACCAGTCCATTAACGAGCTGATTGTTCCCGGCGGTCGCCTGTACGAGCAGCGCACCCTGGCGCACAAGATGCTCAATGAGATTGACGGCATCAGCTGCACCAACGCGGACGGCGCGCTCTACCTGTTCCCGAAGATCGATATTGAGCGCTTCGACATTACCGACGATGAGCAGTTCGCCCTGGACCTGCTGAAGAGCCAGAAGATTCTCTTCAGCCACGGCCGCGCGTTCAACTGGAAGGACCCGGACCACTTCCGCCTGGTGTTCCTGCCCGATACGCAGACCCTCACCAGCGCCCTGGAGCGTCTGGGTAACTTCATGGCTGACTACAAGCAGAAGCACTAGCCCTCCCGCCTCTGCTTTGTGACAGACGAAAATAGCCTGCCCCGCAGTTCTGATGAGCTGCGGGGCAGGCTATTTTTAGCGGCTTTGCGGATGCACCAGAGGGGGCAGCAAAGCGCCAGAAGGCAGGGCAACACGCCGGGAGGGGCATGCTAGTTCGCCGCAGGCTCCCCGCCCTGCGCACCTGCCTGAGTACCGCCCTGTGCGCCGCGTGCCGCGTTCAGGCGCTCCTGCGCGCCCTGCAACCACGCCTCGCAGCGGGCGGCAAGCGCCTCGCCACGCTCCCACAGGGCGATGGAGGTTTCCAGGTCGCTGGCGCCGGACTCCAGCTGGCGCACGACCTGCTCCAGCTCGGCACGAGCCTGCTCATAGCCGAGGGTTTCGACGGGGGCGCCCAGTTCGGCGCTGTTGAAGCTAATGTTCTCGCTCATTGAGGAACCTTTCAGGGGTAAAACTTAGGGATAAAAACTAAGGGTAAAAACCAGGGGTATCGAGGTTTAGGAGATGTTTGAGGGATCCGTAGAAGTCACGGTCGCCTGCGCCGAACCGGTCGCCGCGCGCACCGTAATCTGCTCGCCCGCACTCAGCGCCGAAGCGTCACGCACAATAGCGCCCGCGGCATCCTGAACGATGGAATAGCCGCGGTTCAACGTCTGCGCCGGTGACAGCGAACGCACCCGCGCCAACGTGTGCGACAGGGTTGCCGACTCACGCTCCAGGCGGTGCTGCACCGAACGGTGTGCGCGCTCGCGTAGCTGGCTCAGCTCCTCCACACGCATGAGCAGGGAGGACTCCGGGTGGGTGAGCACCGGTCGGCTGCGTAGCTGCGCAATGTAGTTCATCTGCATGCCCACGTAGCCGAGCACCGCACGGTCCAGGCGGGCACGAGCCTCGGTGATGCGGGCGGTCTCTTCCGAAATATCGGGCACAATGCGCTTGCCCGCATCGGTGGGGGTGGAGGCGCGCAGGTCGGCAACCGCATCCAGGATGGGGGAGTCCGCCTCGTGGCCAATCGCCGAGACCACCGGGGTGGTGGCTGCCGCGACGGCGCGAATGAGCGCCTCCTCGGAGAAGGGGAGCAGGTCCTCGAAGGAACCGCCGCCTCGGGCGATGACGATGACGTCCACCTCCGGGTGGGCATCCAGCTCGGCGAGAGCCGCAATGACCTCAGCCGCCGCACCTTCACCCTGCACGCGGGTGTTGCGCACCTCGAAAGTCACGCCGGGCCAGCGCAGGGAAGCGTTACGGATAACGTCCTTCTCCGCGTCAGAATCACGACCGGTAATCAGACCCACACGATTCGGCAGCATGGGCAGAGGCTTCTTCTGCGCGTCAGAGAACAGACCCTCGGCGGCGAGAGCCTCACGCAGACGCTGCAACTGCTCGTGCAGGTTGCCGGTACCGACCGCATACACTTCCTTGCCGATGAGGGAGAGCTTGCCGTTCTTCCACAGGCTCGGCTTGGCGCGAGTGACAATGCGAGCGCCCACGGTCACATCAGCCGCCAGGCCGCTACCGGCACGCCCGAAAAGCGCGAGGGTGAAGGAGAAGTCTTCGTTGAGGTCCTTGAGCTCCATGAAGACGTTGCCGCCGCGGCCGTTGAGGGAGGCGACCTGCGCCTCCACCCACAGCTCGGGAACCTTGTCTACGTAGTTTTTGAGGTTCTGCGCGAGCAAGGCGAGGGGCCAGGGGTTGGTGGCGGTGGTTTCCTGAGACTTCCCGGGAAGCTGCCGCTCGTGCACGGGCGGCACCACTAGCGGCTGCTGCGCTGCGGAGGGGTTGTAGAAGTTCATACCCTCTATTGTCCCTGATTGGTCGGTTATGCGCCTGCTCACAGGTCAGCCGGGGTGAACCGGGGAGCTTGCACTGGGTGCAGACGGAACTTAGCTACTGGCGCATTCGGCGGGTCTGAATCGGCTTTGAACAGTGTGAGCGGGTACCCTAGGCTCATGCGCTCACCCGATCAGTCAGCACATCAGAACAACGCCCCCAATACCGCCGCGGCTTCGTCTGCGGCGGGTACTGGCGCGCAGAACTACCCGGCGGACGCGACCCGAGTCGTCGACACCCGGATTACCCGCACGGACGGGTACCACGTGGCGGATGAGGACACCACCCTGCTACAGCCCACGCGCACGCTCGGCCACGCCACAGCCCCCACCAAGGCTGAACTGCAGGCCGCCCCGGAGCCTCCTTTCGCGGCGGGTTTGCGACGCTTCCTAACCCTTGTGCTGTGCGCCCTTGCACTGGTGACCGGACTGGGCGCGACCGCGGGCGCCTGGGTGAACTCAAAGCTCATGTCAGAGCGTGGTTTCTCGCAGATTTCCTCCAACCTGGCGGAGGACTCGCAGCTTGCCTCACGCATCGCGGACGGCGCGGTGGAAGACCTCATGAAGTCCGAGGCTATGACAACCTTCCTCGACGGCACCAAAGAAAGCGGCTTATACTCCATTCTTGTAAAGCCGACACAAGACGGCATACGTTCCATGCTCAACCGTTCCGCGGCTGAGCTGTCAAAAACTGAAGAATATCGAAGCCTCTGGAAGGAAATAGCCGAGGAAACTCGCCGTTACAACCTTGAACACCAGGACGGTCCCGCCGTCATTGTGCTCACCCCCTTCTACCGTGCGCTGGACGCGAAGGTCGGCTCTATCGGCTCCTTCGACCCGGACCTGACGAAGCTCGGCCCTGAAACCCTCAACATTGACCGGTTGAAGGACGGCAACAACCAGCAGGGTCAGCAGGAGCAACAGGAATGGTACCTGCACGCCGGCATTAACCGTGCCGCCGCGCTGGGCAAATCCACCGTGCCGCTGACCATCATCTCGGTGCTGAGCCTGCTGCTGGCTACGTTGCTGGCACCCAGGCACCGCATCCTGGTACCGGTGGTCACGGCTCTGCTCTACGCACTGCTGGGCTGGGGCGCCGCAGCCTGGTTTGGCGCCCAAAGCCCTGAAACCCTGGGAATTACCAGCCACAGCACTGCCGGAACGGCACTGATTACCGGGGCATGGAACCAGCTTGCACCGTCACTGACCGGGCACTTGCAGGCGGCGGCAAGCTACGGGCTGGTCATGGCGATCCTCGCCCTGCTGCTCGGTATTCTGATTCGCCTCATCGCCCTGGGACGTAGCTCTGCGAGCGGTGCCACAGTCATCACACACTAAAAGTCCGAACAACGTAGGATAGTAACCATGTCCACTGAAACTATTGCCCTGGGCCTGCCGCCCGTACCCCGCGAGCGCCGCAGCCGCGCCGACGTTGAAGCCGCCGCACCCGTCAACGGCGAGAAGAAGGTCCTGCTCGCCACCCCGCGCGGTTACTGCGCCGGCGTTGACCGTGCCGTGATTGCTGTCGAGAAGGCGCTGGAACACTACGGCGCGCCCGTCTACGTGCGCAAGCAGATTGTTCACAACCGCCACGTGGTGGAGACCCTGGAGAAGCAGGGCGCTATCTTCGTTGATGAAGTGGATGAAGTTCCCGAAGGTTCCGTGACCGTGTTCTCGGCGCACGGCGTGTCCCCGGCGGTGGTTTCCGCAGCTGGCGACCGCTCCCTGAACACTATTGACGCGACCTGCCCGCTGGTGAACAAGGTGCACCGCGAGGCTGTGCGCTTCGCTAAGCAGGACTACGACATCCTGCTCATCGGTCACACCGGCCACGAAGAGGTCGAGGGTACCGCCGGTGAGGCGCCCGAGCACATCCAGATCGTGAACTCGCCCGACGAAGTGGACCAGGTGACCGTTCGCAACCCGGAGAAGGTCGTCTGGATTTCTCAGACCACCCTGTCCGTGGATGAGACCCTGGAAACCGTGGCGCGTCTGCGTGAGCGTTTCCCCTCCCTGCAGGATCCGCCCTCGGACGACATCTGCTACGCAACCTCCAACCGCCAGGGCGCCATCAAGGAGATTGCTCCGCGCGCTGACCTGGTCATCGTGGTTGGTTCGGCAAACTCCTCGAACTCCGTGCGCCTGAAGGAAGTGGCACTCGAATACGGCGCTAAGCGTGCCGAGCGTGTGGACTTCGCACACCAGGTGGACGAGTCCTGGTTCGAGGGTGTGGCGACCGTGGGCCTGACCTCCGGCGCGTCCGTGCCCGAGGTTCTGGTTCAGGAGGTACTGGCCCTGCTCGCCGAGTACGGCTACAGCACCATCGAAGAGGTCGAGACCGCGAAGGAAGATATTCTCTTCTCCCTGCCGAAGGAACTGCGTTCCGCCCTGAAGAATGACGAGAACGTGGGCCGCCAGCTCGGTGGCCGCGGTGCTAAGCCCAATCGCTAAACTCTTATACTGATGACCCTGTGTCCTCTTCCCCGCTTTGGGAGAAGACACGGGGTTTTTCGTGCCTGAGGATGCGCAGGTAGGTAGGTGCGCTTGTGCAGCTTCGCTTTCACGCTACGCGGGAGAGGAGGCTTGAGGATGCACGGTTAGGGGCGCATGCGCAGCTTTGCGCTCACGCTACGCGGGGGAGTGCCCCCTCTTCAGCGCCTGGGGGCGCTTCGAGGACGGAGCCCCCGCTTCGCGTGATCGCCTTCGCTGCTGGGGAATGCCCTCTCTGCGGCGCCCCAACAACGATTGATACAGGCGTTTCGAGGACGGAGCCCCCGCTTCGCGTGATCGCCTCCGCTGCAGTTTCGTTGCCCAGGGCCTATTACCCCGGAAATTACCGCGTCATACCACCCCTTCCGTGAACTCATGACATTTGTCATGGGCAGGTCATGACACTCTGTACCGCAGCGGTGCGAAAACCGGCGGTGTAATAGAACCATGAACACCGCAGCACTTCAGAACAGCAAGCACAACACCGCAGAAACCGTTATTTCCGCCCGTTCCCTCCGCCAGGTTTTTACCACCCGTGCGGCAGGCACCGTGGTCGCCGTCGACTCGATTGACCTGACCGTCAAGCGCGGCGAAATCATCGCACTGCTCGGCCCCAACGGCGCGGGCAAGACCACCCTCATCGACATGATTCTTGGTCTGACCCAGCCCAGCGGCGGCGAGCTGAGCGTCTTCGGCCGCAACGCCTCCGAGGCGGCACGCGCCGGTCTACTCGGTGCGGTGCAGCAGACCGGTGGCCTGCTCAAGGACCTGACGATCCGCGCCACGGTCGAGATGATTGCCGCCCTGTACCCCAAGCCCATTGACGTGGATGAGGTACTCGCCGGCGCCGACCTGACCGAGATCGCTAAGCGTAAGGTCGGCAAGTGCTCGGGCGGTCAGCAGCAGCGTCTGCGTTACGCCCTGGCGACCATGCACTCACCGGAACTACTGATTCTGGACGAGCCGACCGCCGGCATGGACGTGAACGCGCGCCGCACCTTCTGGGAGCGCATGGAAGCCATCGCCGAGCGTGGAACGACCATTCTTTTTGCGACGCACTACCTGGAAGAAGCACAGAACTTCGCCCAGCGCATCGTGCTCATGGAATCCGGCTCCATCATCGCTGACGGCTCCTCCGACGAGATTCGCGCCCTGACCGGCCACCGCCACCTCAGCTTCCTCGCACCCGCACCCATCACCGACCTGGACGTGCCGGTTGAGGTCACCGAAGAGTCCGGCGGGTACCGCCACCGCATCTCCGTGGTGGAGATTGAGCGGGTACTGCGCACTCTGCTGAACAACTACAGCATCACCGACCTGGAGGTCACCAAGCCCTCCCTGGACGAGTCCTTCACCCTGCTGACCGAGCAGGCTGCCGCCTCCAAGGCATCCGAAGCCTAAACACCGCACCGCCTCAACATCACACCGCCGCCGTTACATACTTTCAAGGAAAACATCATGCTCCGCTACGCACTCTACGACATCCGCGCTTCTATCCTCTCGACCGACCGTTTCTTCTTCGGCGTTGCATTGCCCATCGTCTTCTTCCTGCTCTTCGGCGCGATGCAGGAATACTCCTCCCAGCCGATGGGCGACGGCAACGTAGCTGCGTACGTCATGATTGGCATGGCGCTGTACGGTGCCGTGCAGAACACCGTGGCGATTAGCGGCAGCACCGTCACCGAGCTGTCGAGCGGCTGGAACCGCCAGCTGGCGCTGACCCCGCTGACCACCGGCAAGTACCTGGGTGCGAAGGCACTGACCGCCCTGGTGATTTCTGCGCTGCCGGTCATCGCGGTGAACATTGTGGGCATGTTTACCGGTGTTGAGATTCCGCTGAACCAGCAGCTTGCCGCCGGTGCGCTGACCGTGCTGTGCGGTCTGGTGTTCGCTTTCTACGGCATCATGATGGGCCTGCTGATTCGTAACGAGAACGCCGTGTCCATTGCGAACGGTCTGCTGGTGATTATGAGCTTCTTCGGTACCGTGTTCTCCCCGCTGAGCACCGACCTGCTGAACTACGCACGTTTCACTCCGCTGTACGGTGCCGCTGAGATTGCACGCTACCCCTTCGCCGCAGGTCAGACCATTATTCTGGGTGGTGGTGAGGACTGGTTCGTCACCGAGCCGCTCTGGTACGCCGTGGTGAGCCTGGCAGCGTGGGCGGCGATCTTCCTGGGTGTTTCTGCCCTGCTGATGCGCCGCGCAACCCGCCGCTAAACGCTTCTTCCCGCCGCAGTCTCAAATCCCGAGGCTGCGGCGGAAGCCGTATCCACTCGCACCGAACCCACGCTGTACCCGTTGAAGCCGCCGCACCGGTGATATCTGCACCCGCGGTATTCGCACGTTAGGCTAGAACCATGACCGAAACCCACACCCACCCGAACGAACACCCCCACGCAGAGAACGAGACGGCACCCTCCGCTGCGAAGCGCACCCTGGGCAAGAACCGCTTCCGCTTCCTCTACCGTGAACGCCGCGGCAGCGTGAACTGGCTGGCGCTGGGCTTTAGCGCCCCGTGGCTGGTGTTTCTGCTCATGCCGCTGGACAGCTTCCTCACCGCCCCGGAACCGGCGCAGGTGCGTTGGACGGGCGTGGCGCTAATTGCGCTGTTCGCGGTGGTGAACTGCTCGGCGTACGCGGTGCCGTGGCTGGTGCCGGTCGCCTCCACGGTGCGTCGAAGCGTCATCTGGACGGCACTGATGATTCTGCCGTTGGTAGGTATGGCGGTGCTGACCCCGAGTGACATACACGTAATTCTGCTGGGCTTCGGTATGTACTTTGTGGCGTTCTGGATTTTTGGCACGATTGCCCCGTACCGTCTGCGACTGACCGTCGCGGCGTCGATGGGCGCAATCTGCTGGTTGACATTCGTTACTGTGAGCGGTTTCGATTTCTCCTCTCACGGAGGCATTGCTCTCTTTATCGGCGCGCCGCTGCTGGGTCTTCTGGGCTTCTCTTACCTGATTGAGCTGGGTGAACGCGCGGACGTAGCTCGTGCCTCCCTGGCGCTCTCCGAGGAACGCGAGGAGATTGCCCGCGACGTGCACGACGTGCTGGGCCACTCCCTGACCGTCATCACCCTCAAGGCAGAGCTGGCGCAACGTCTGCTGGAGATTGACCCCGCCCGCGCCGGCGTCGAAATGGAGGCAATCGCGCAGCTGTCTCGCGCATCCCTGGCGGAGGTCCGCTCGACCGTCACCCGCCTGCGCGTACCCGACTTCTCGGGTGAGATTGAGGGTGCGGGTCGTGCCCTGCAGACTGCCGGTATCCGCGCCGAACTGCCGGATGCTCAGAGTGCGCTCGCGGTTGCTGGTGTGAACGCGAAGCTGTTCTCCTGGGTTCTGCGTGAGGCGGTCACGAACATGGTACGCCACTCGGGTGCGAACGCGGCGCGGGTGCGTCTGAGCGCAACCGGTCTGGACATCCTCGATAACGGCGTGGGTGTGGGCGATGCGCGCGGTAACGGTCTGACGGGTATGGCTCAGCGTGTGGCGGCGTCCGGCGGTAGCGTGGTGATTGAGGCGGCGCCCGAGCAGTGGCTGGCGGAGAACCCCGGCGGTGGGGTGGGTACGCGCATCCGTGTGAGCATGGACGGTGACACCTCACTGCTGTAGGTAGGTTCTGCAGATTGTGGAACTTGGCGCCGCGCCCTGGACGGGGGAGCTACCCGCCCCTGTATGGTGGTGGTAGACAACCTCACGCGGTTGTTCCGCCCGCCGTTATCACCCCGTCTTCGCCCCCTGGGAGGCTCCCATGATTCGTGTTCTGCTCGCTGACGATCAGCAGCTCATCCGTGAGGCTCTTGCCGCCCTGTTGGGCCTGGAAGTTGACCTGCAGATTGTGGGTCAGGTCGGTAGTGGTGATGAGGTGTTGGGTGCTGTCGCCCTGTTGAAGCCGGACGTGGTGCTGCTGGATGTGCAGATGCCCGGTACTTTGCTGGCTGATGGTATTGAGGCGGCTGCGGCGCTGCGTGATGCGGGTGCGGTGAGTGAGTCGGGTGAGCCGGTGCGCACGCTGATTGTGACGACGTTTGGCCGCCCGGGCTATGTGCGCCGTGCCCTGGAGGCTGGTGCGAGTGGTTTTGTGGTGAAGGATACGGGTGCTCGCCAGTTGGCGGAGGCGATTCGTCGTGTGCATGCGGGGTTGCGTGTGGTGGATCCGTCGTTGGCGGCGGATTCTTTGGTGACGGGTGCTTCTCCGTTGACTGAGCGTGAGGCGCAGGTGCTGCGTGAGGCGGCGTCGGGTGGTACGGCTCAGCAGATTGCGTCGGCGTTGTTTTTGTCGGCGGGTACGGTGCGTAATTATTTGTCGGCGGCGATGGCGAAGACGGGTGCGTCGACTCGTCAGGATGCTGTGCGTATCGCCACGGAGAACGGCTGGCTCTAACTCGCTGCTTCTCAATAATTCGGGCGGGGGAGTGATGATGCTTCCTCGCCTCAGTTTTTTCGCCTTCACTTTCTCCTAACCGGTGCCTATCCCTGCACTCGGGGCGGCTCCTGCGCGAACACGGTAGAATGGTAGTGTCTATGCCCGCAGGCGCCCCGCACCCGTTTCTTCTTGAGACTGGCGGTGTCGCGCATGGAAGCGGGCACCATTTTCGCCCTGTGCCCGCCCGCACCCGCCGCATCACTTACGCGGCGCATCCTGAGCGTATGGCGGGGTACATGATTCGAAGGAAAACTTGTGGCTCTAACTATCGGCATTGTTGGCCTGCCTAACGTGGGCAAGTCCACCCTGTTCAACGCTCTGACCGGCAACACTGTGCTGGCGGCTAACTACCCGTTCGCGACCATTGACCCGAACGTGGGCGTGGTGAACCTGCCGGATGCGCGTCTGAACCGTCTGGCTGAGATTTTTGGTTCGGAGCGTATTCTGCCTGCGACTGTTTCGTTCGTTGATATTGCGGGTATTGTGAAGGGCGCTTCTGAGGGTGAGGGCCTGGGTAACAAGTTCCTCGCGAACATTCGTGAGGCGCACGCTATCGCCCAGGTGGTGCGTGCGTTTGACGACCCGGACGTCATTCACGTGGACGGCAAGGTCGATCCTGCCTCCGATATGGAGACCATTAACACTGAGCTGATTCTGGCTGACCTGCAGACTCTGGAGAACGCTATTCCGCGTCTGGAGAAGGCTGTGAAGATTAAGAAGGGTGACGCCGCTCAGCTGGAGACCTATAAGGCTGCGCAGAAGATCCTGGAGGATGGTGACACCATCATTTCTCGTGCGAAGGACGCGAAGCTGGAGCTGGCTCATTTGAAGGAGCTGAACCTGCTGACTGCTAAGCCGTTCATTTACGTGTTTAACGCGGATGAGGGCATTCTGGCGTCTGAGGAGAAGCAGCAGGAGCTGCGTGATATGGTGGCGCCGGCTGAGGCTGTGTTCTTGGATGCGAAGCTGGAGGCTGATCTGGTGGAGCTGTCTGAGGAGGAGGCTCGCGAGATGCTGGAGATGAACGGTCAGGATGAGTCCGGCCTGGACCAGCTGGCTCGCGTGGGCTTCTCGACCCTGGGGCTGCAGACTTACCTGACTGCTGGCCCGAAGGAGGCTCGCGCCTGGACTATTTATAAGGGTGATACTGCGCCGCAGGCTGCTGGCGTGATTCACTCTGATTTTGAGCGCGGCTTCATTAAGGCTGAGGTTGTGTCGTTCAAGGACCTGGATGAGGCTGGCTCCATGGCGGAGGCGAAGGCTCGCGGTAAGGTCCGTATGGAGGGCAAGGACTACATCATGCAGGACGGCGACGTGGTGGAGTTCCGCTTCAACGTCTAAGCTTAGAATAATTAAATAAATTAATATCTGAGTAACAGTGAAGTTATAAGATCCCCTTGAGACAGTTATATCTATGATGAACTGATACTCAAGGGGATTTTATTATATCTATTTTATTTCGAGTAATTTGCTAGTTTTAGGAGGAACAAATGGTTGATGCAACAAAAGTATCATCGATAAAGATTGATACAGGATATGCAGGCGTGAAAGAATATCCACTATTTACCCGCCCTGATGGTGAGGCTGCTCAATGCGCCATTATTCTTGGCAAAAATGGTTCAGGAAAATCAACGCTTGCCCGGGCTCTTGACGATGGATGCAATGTGGAATTCTTTGATGAAAATGAGGATTTCCTTGATGCTGACTGTTCAAATGTGTACGTATTTAATGAAGAGTATGTTGTTAAAAACTTTCGTATCTATGAAAAGGATAGTCTTGAGTCTATTGTTATGCTGGGTAAATCTGGAAGAATTTTAGATAGAATTAATGATCTGGAAAGAAGGATTGCAGAAATTGAAGATAAACTTCTTCATCTAAAAAGCGAAATTTTTAACCGTGTTGTCCAGGAAGAGCCATCTATTATTGAGAGTGAATTTGGTGGATTTGCTATACGAGAGTATATAGATGCTCGTATCATGAATGAGTTAAAAGGGGTCTATAAATTACCACAGCATAATGATGTTACTTATCTTTTGAGTGATTTCTATAATATGAGAATTCTTAATGAGGATATATACTTAAGTTGGCTTGATTTGGGGTGTAGAGTGATACAGGTTGAGATGTACTCTAGCGTGAATGATAAAGAGGAGCAAGAGGAAATTGAAAAGGAGCGTCTTGAAATTTCAGATAAAACTCTGGGATGGTTTGATGGGAAAGTAGAGGAAGAGAATGACTATCTCAGACAGTTAGTATATGAGTTTTATCATGATTATAATCATCTATCTGAAGATAATATTACTATAGATGAACTTAAGGAATATCGCGAACTATGTGCTTCCTGGCTGATTTCCTCTTTCTATAATGTCTATCCAAAGATATACGATAGGTATAGAGATGGGTTTAGTACTGAAAATGAGCGTTCCATGTATCGTGCTTTGAGTTTGCAAATTTCCGCATTGCATGAGCAGGTTAATCTTGAAAGGCGTAACCTGGGTATCGAGAGAAGAATAGAATCTGCTAAAGATATAGTTGGGTTTATTAATCAATGGCTATATTTAGTTTTTGGTAAAAAAGGAATATATCTAGAATTCGCTGATCAGTTTGGGTACATTGTAAAATTTAAGACTGGGGACAAGGAAGAAGTGATTCATCCCAATAGGCTGTCTCTCGGTGAGCAGAATATTTTGTCTTTATGTTATTTCTTTGCTAGCACGTTAGAAAACAAAAATATATCTGGATTCTTGCAGGAAAATCAGATTATTGTTTTAGATGACCCTGTCTCAAGTTTTGATGACAGTAATAAGTATGGTGTAACATCCCTTCTCGGATATTTGTGTCAATCCATATTGGATAAATCATCAAAGACGAAACTTATAATCATGACGCACGATTTATCTTTTGCGGCCAATATGGAAAAAATGATAAAAGCTATCGATGATAGTAAATTATCCTGCTTGGAGCTGCAAAAAGATTCTTCAGATGTGCTTATAAAATCAAAATTTAAAGATATTGACAGGTATGCTGACATGCTTGGAATCATGTATGATTTTGCGGTGTCGAGTCAAAAGAGCGCGGTGGTTCCTGCACCGAATGATGTTCGACGTGTATGGGAGGCATTTTTATCGTTTGAGCTGGGAATGACTTCTATCGCTGAAATGGGGGCGATGAAGAAACTGAGTGAGTCCTTCTCGAAAGATGAGAAAATTGAGAGATTTATTAAAATATTCATTCCTCAACTTTTTATAAATAGTGATTCGCACTCAAAGAGTCAAGTTATGAATGGAAACCTGTATCTTACGCCTACTTTGGATGGCAAGCCGTATGAAGATTTTGTAAAGAATATCGTATGTTTTATGCATCTTGTTTCACCAAGACATATAGCTTGGCGTATGAAAAAGACTCAAGAGGAGAATGTTCATGAATCCGTTGCAAAATTGGATAACTTGGTTAGAGAAGTCCTGGATGACCCCAAAATAGTTGCTGCTACGAGTTCCTGGCAGGGAATTCAGGGGCTGCGTCGCGCGCGTCATCGCGGAGGACGTGTGCCCCTGAGTCTTCGTCAATAGATTACTGGGTGATAAAAACATAAAAGCGGAGCCCCGCACTGTGAACGTACAGTGCGGGGCTCCGTCCTATTAACCCTCACGCGCCATAAAAGGCAGCCGCCCGGGTGTAAGTCTTATCGACCGGGATTAGTGGTCAGCACCAACCATAACGTTGGAAGCCTTGATGACTGCGTAAGCGGTCTCGCCAACCTTCAGGCCCAGCTCCTTAATGGACTCGTTAGTGATGGAAGCGGAGATAACAACCTCCGGAGCGATCTCAATCTTAACGATGCCGTTGGTTGCACCCTCGGTGATCTCAACAACCTTGCCAGCGAACTGGTTACGTGCGGAAAGCTTCATGAAGTCGTGCCTTTCACTCAATAAACGTACAAATGCTCTAAATACTTTACACGCCCTATCTTCTGCACGATGAGCAAAAACCCGAATTTTCGCAAATATTACGCAAATTTTATGTTCATGGCTTCCCTGATCCCCTCCCCAGTCTCCTCATCGGCCCCTTCCTCGGCATCAGGTGAGCCGCAGATGACATACAGAAAAGTAGGCTTGAAACCCGCCAAATGGTATAGTCAGCACGAACGCGAGAATCCTCGCACCCTCCACCGTCGCACCCCTGCCTGGCTGACGCGCGCCCACATGCCGCAGCCGCACATAGCAGGGGAGTAGCGGCGCATCCGCACAGATTGAAGAAGGAACCATGAGCGAAAACCTCAACGAAATCGAAGCACCCGCCTGCCCCGAATGCAACGAAAACTACACCTACGAAATGGGCGAACTCTGGGCATGCCCCATGTGCGGCCACGAATGGGAACGCACCGCAGCAGGCGAAACCGAAGAAGCAGCAGGCTCCAAGGTTCTGGACTCCGTCGGTAACGAGCTCGTCGATGGCGACTCCGTCACCATCGTTAAGGGCCTGAAGGTCAAGGGCGGCGCAGACATCAAGGCAGGCACCAAGGTGCGCGGCATCCGCCTGCTCGAATCCCCCGTCAACGGCCACGACATTGAGGCGAAGGTCCCCGGCGCAGGCCAGATGTACCTGAAGTCCTCCGTCGTTAAGAAGGCATAAGCGAAGAAGGCATAAGCCAAGACGCTATAAAGCGCCTCGCATGTGGCGCAGAAAAGGCGGCACCTCCCGCACTAGCTCACGCTAGGGGAGGTGCCGCCTTCGTTGATGAGAAGCTCAACTGAGAAAGACTCAGTGAGCCCTCGTTAGGTCGAATGAATTGTTACTTCCTGCCGGTCATGCCCAGGTACAGGGAAATGGTCAGCATCGCTGCAAAGACCGAAAGAATCCAGCGCATCCAGTCGACGCCCGCGGTTGCTGCAACGCCCAGCTGGACTGCCGCCCAGTTGCCGATAGCCGCGCCGATAGCGCCGCAGACAATGGTCCACAAGATCGAAATGTTCTGGCGGCCTCGCATGAAGAAGCGTGCAATCACGCCAATAATCGCGCCGGTAATAATGGTGCCGATAAGAGCGTCCATTGTTGTCTCCAAAGGTTGTACACCTGCCGCTGTGACAGGTGGTGTGTTAGTTCCAGTGTAGGCAATGCTGGTTACGGAAAGCTTAATAATGGGTATGTTAAGGTAAACGGCACCTCAATGTTTTACGTGTAAAACACCGGGGTGCCGTTTCTAGTAAACGAAGCGACTACTTCGACTTACGCCAAATCTTCAGAGCGCTACAAATCATCGGCAACTGCAGGGGCAGGCGACCGTACGCAATAGCCTTACGCTGAGTGGACTGGTTACGTGCATCCAGAGCCATCTGAATGTTCGCGGGGAACACGGCAACAAACAGCAGCGCGGCGAGCAGGCCACCGGCACGGCGAGTCTTGTCATTAGCCAGCAGGGCGGCGGTGCCCAGCTCAGCTACACCCGAAGCGTGAGTGTACGCGTGGGGAGGGCCCGGCAGATACTTCGGAATAATCGAATCGAAGGGATCCGGGATGATGAAGTGCAGCGCACCCATCACAGCGAGGGCGCGAGCCATGCGAGTAGCCGAGCGCTCAGCGCTGTACTCTTTCTTCTTAAAAATACTCATGCTCCCATTATGCGCCCGTCAGAGGCGTATTCCTCGGCTCAAAGGCAAGCCAAGCCGCTGCGTGTTTGGCTGTCTAGAATGCGGACTCAGCACGTCAAACAGAAAAACATTGTTCAAGAGCAGGTAAGATAGGAACAACGGCACCACGTGCGGATGACGCCCCGCCTGCCCCTCACCTCCGGGTGAGCTGTCGGGTGGAGCAAAACACCGGGTGCCTACCGGAACAATCAAAGGAGTTATACCGTGAAGAAGATTCTGTGCATCGCTATCCTGGCAGGCGCCGCATACTTCGGTTACAAGAAGTTCGTTGCCTAAATAGCTAGCCCTCGGGCACTCTACATATCCTTAAGCAACGAAAACCCGCCGTCTCACACCATATGCGAGACGGCGGGTTTCTCGTATGCCCAACGTCTGGGCCCCAAACCCCCTGGTCCCAAACTCTCTGGCTTCAAACGCGTAGATTCGGGACGTGAGACTATGAGGCGGGCTGCCTAGTAGCTCGGCGGAACCTCACCGGTCATCACAACCTTGTTCTGCGAAGAGCTCCAGGTAAACTCAGCGGTCGCGCGGCCGCTTGCGTTGTGCACCTTCTCGTCTTCCTTCATGTAACGGTAGGTCACACGAATCGAGCTGTCCGAGGTGCGGGTAATCACCGGGGAGAACGAGTACGGCTCATAGGTTGCGGTACCAATGAACTTGCCGCGGTGGAACAGCAGAATGTGGTGCACCATCGCCGCGGTGCAGCACGAAGACGGGGACGAACCCGGAACCGCGTCAATCCAGGACAGCTCAGCGCAGGGGTCGTAACCTTCGTAGCTTTCCGAGACGTTCGTCCACTGATCCCAATTTTTCTTATTCTTCAAATCGCGCAGAGCCTTAGACACCACGGTCGACGCAGAATCAGAAGCGCAGGTGGAGTCCTTCTTCGACTCAGACTTGGAATCCGACTTCGACTCAGAGGTCTTCGACTCGGATGCGGTCGGCTCAGCATGAACCGTAATCGTCACCACCGACGGCACCGGAGCAGGCGACGAAGCACTCGCGGATGCGCTCGGGCTCGCCGACGGGGTGGGGAACAGCTCCTGCGTAGAAGTAGCGCTCGCGGAGGCAGAAGCGCTACCAGAAGAAGACACCACGGTACCCGAAACAGCAGAATCAGTGCTTGCCGAGCAGGACGTGACAACAAGAGCTAGAGCGGCGCCCAATGCGGGTAGAGCCAAAGAGGGGCGGCCGGTAAAGCGGCGGCGAGTAGAAGACATGAATACTCCTGAAGATGCGCGGCAGCGCGCATCGGTACTGGTCAAGAAGCGAATAGTGAACTCGTCCAGTATAGGGAAAAAGAGGCGGGCACGCAGGGCGCGCGGTCAGCGCCGCTCGTTACCGTGGAGCTACCGACCGAGATTACCGTAGACAGCGGCTACAACAGAGCCCAGAAGAGGCGAAACAGCGTAGCCGGAAATCAGCTATGCGGAAACTCCGCCCGCTAGTGCCTGTGTCCCCTTGCACACCCGCCCTATCCAGGGGACAATGAAGGCATGGCTGAAGTAACTCTACATAACGAACTCGTAATCCACACCAACGGCGACCTGCCCGCAGTCGGCGCAAAGCTGCCCGAATTCTCGGTTCTCGCGGCTGATCTCTCCGAGATCTCCTCCGCAGATTTCGCAGGTAAGAACCTGGTGCTGAACATCTTCCCCTCCATCGACACCGGTGTGTGCGCAACCAGCGTCCGCACCTTCAACAAGCAGGCTGCAGGCCTGGAGAACACCGTCGTGCTGTGCGTCTCCAACGACCTGCCCTTCGCAATCGGCCGCTTCTGCGCAGCCGAGGGCATTGAGAACGTCGTCACCTCCTCCGCTTTCCGCTCCTCCTTCGGTGAGGACTTCGGCGTAAAGCTCGTGGACGGCCCCCTGGCGGGTCTGCTGGCACGCTCCGTGGTCGTCGTGAACCCCGCCGGTGAGGTTGTCTACACCGAGCTGGTTCCCGAAACCACCAACGAGCCCAACTACGAAGCAGCCCTGGCAGCTATCAAGTAGTAAGCTTGGTACGGGAGCCGGACGCAATCCCGGCACCCGAACATACTTCCGTCAGGGATACCCTGGCGGTACCAGCACAGCAGATACTGAACGTCTACAGCGCATGGGTTCACCCACACATGCGGCTGGCGACAGCATAACGCCCCGCCCACCCGGTATTTCGGGTGGGCGGGGCGCTTTACTATATCCATACGCTAGTGCGCGAGCTAGGCTTAGTGCGCGGAGGCGCCGGGATTGCCGGGAGCGCCTGAGATTTCGGAGGTTTCGGAGGTTTCGGCGGCTCCGGAGGGCTCCTCATCTGCGACCAGCATATGTTCCGGCAGGGTGCCGCGGCGCTTAGCCACCAAAAAACGCGACACCAACAGCAGAATGTACACCACCATCGAAATCAGCAGCATCGACTGCGGCGCCACCAGCAAACCAACCGCCGCAGACACAGCAGCCATCACGCCAATCACATGATCCTTCGACGCATGGTAAGCATCAATAGCGAGCACCGCAAAAAGCGCGGTCATCACAAAATCCACGCCCTTGAGGTCACTCAAGAAACTCGCACCCAGCACGTAACCAAGCGTTGCGCTCGCCAGAACACTCAGGTGCAGGCCCGCATGAATCCACAGGATGCGGGAACCACGCAGCTTATGGCGGTCCGGTCCGGTGTTCAGCGCGTACGCCTCATCAATGAGGGTGTACACGGTGTAGAACTTCGCCAAACCACCGCGCACACGCTCAATCGGGTACGACAGACCGTACATGAGGTGGCGCGAATTAATGAGCAGAGTCATCACCGCAATAGAGAACAGCGACGCATGATTCGAGACCATGTCAATCAGCACGAACTCCACCGAACCGGCAAACACCAGCACCGGCAACAGGGGAGCCACCCAGAACGGCAGACCGTAACTGTGCACCATCACGCCCAGACCAATGCCGACAAAGAACAGACCCAGCATGATGACACCGGCAACGCGAATCGCCTCCGCAAAACCGCTTTCGCGCGGTTGCTGAGAGCCCTGCGCATCGGGGGAGGCGGTCGCCTCCACTACCGGAATCATGCCGGTCAGCGGAAGAGCAGAAGCAATAACCTGCTCAACCTGCTCCTGGGTCGCCTGATGAGGTGCTGCCTGGCTCGCCTGCTGCGGTGCAGAACCTGAACCCTGAGGCGAAGAAGGCTGAGAGGAAGAAGCCTGAGAGGGCGAAACAGCGTTGTTTTCCTGATCCTTAGAGATGCTCATCGTAACCCCCTAGAAAACCCAGTTAGCCAGCACAACGCAGGTGACGGTACCCGCCACCATACTCAACACCATATTCTTACGCCACAGGTGCACCGCCACGGTCACCACCAGACCCGCCAGGTACGGTGCCGCCGTAGCGAACGAAGAATAATCAATCTTCGCCACCGCATAGATGGCAAGCAGCGCGACTGCGCCGAGCGGAATCCAGTGGCTGAGCGCATCCAAAAGTTCGGAGCCAGCCAGCGCCTTCTTCAAACCGAAAGGCAGCAAACGAAGCAGGAACGTAATACCTGCAGCCACAAGTATTGCGGCAAGAATATAACCGGTGGTCACTTCACTATTCATGAAGATTTTCTCTTTCTGCACATACTCAGCGAAAGAACCCGAAAAGAGCGGAAGAACCCTGAACAAGGCATGCGGGTGAAGCCGTGAAAGCATCCGCGAAAAAGGGTAGGGAGAGCCCCGCCGAAGAGGGGCAGGGTGCTAAGTAGTGCGGTAGGTACGTGAGTTGATGAAAGCCGCGAAACGTGGAGGTGGAGGGCCGTTCCTCCTGCACGAGTTTTTATGCGCAAGTTTTCAGCGCAAGTTTTCTGCGCGGGTAGTTGCGCGCGTCAGTAGTTCTCGTGCGTGACCTCGGGTGATGCCGCTCCCGGTGCGGTGTTACTCCGGGGCGGCACAGCGTTCTGCGTCGCTAGTTTCCTTAGCGGTGTCTTTCATCTGAGTCATGGGGTACCTCAACCTCTGGGAGCCTCCGCGCAGGTTCACGCGGGAGGCATTGTACGAATCCTAGAAATAGAAAGAGGGGAGCGCGAAGCTCCACTCATCTATCCTAACCGGTTTTGAACACGTATGTAACGTTCTTACCGCTGTGTGGAAGCGGGGGCATCAGCGGTATCGGCGCTTTCAGCCTCAGCCGCTACCTCATGCCCCGCACGATGCGGCAGAGTACCGCGGCGCTTTGCCACCGGGAAGCGCGCCAGCAGCAGCACCACATACGAACCCAACGCCACCACCAGGAACGAGGACGGCGCAAAAATCAGCGCCACCGCAGCCGAAGCCGCGACAAAGAGCGCCGTCACACGATCCGGGTTAGCGCGGTAGCCGTCCATCGCAAGAACCGTGAAGATCGCCACCATCACGAAGTCCACACCCTTCAGGCTGCTCAGGAAACTCGCGCCCAGCACATACCCGAGGACTACGCTCAGAATCCACGAGACGTAAATCAGCACGTTCACCCACAGAATGCGCGCCCCCGAACGCTCATGACGATCGGGACCGGAATTAAGCGCGAACGCCTCATCACACAGAGTATGAATCGCCAGAGCCTTAGCCCAAAAACCCTTCACGCTATGTAGCGGGTAGGAAAGACCGTACACCAGATGGCGCGCATTCACCAGGAACACCGTCAACGCAATCGACGCCAGGGGCGTGCCAGCGCTGACCATGCCCACCATCAGGAACTCCACCGAACCGGCAAAAACTAGGGCAGAGAGCAGCGGCGCAGTCCAGATGGGCAGACCGTGCGCGTTGAGGATAATACCCAAACCCAAACCCAACACGGCGATACCGAGCATCACCACGGATGAATCCGCAACAGCCAAGCGGAAATCATTCTGCACGCCTGTTCCTTTAAATCGAGTGCCCTGAAGTTTAGCGCGCTGAAGTTTAGCGCCCTGACGCTTGGGAGTCTGTGCCATAAGTGGGTTCCTCGTATGCGTTACGTTCTGCGAAATGCCTCGTCTGCCTGTGCGCGGGTCAAGATAACGCCCGCCGCGGCTTTCCAGTGTATAGGAGCAAGTGGTTAACCGAGGAGAAAAAGAGTTCGGGAATAAAATATGAGAAACACGCTTATAGTGAATGACACTAAACAACGCGGCGCTGAATAACCTAGCGACCGCACAGGCAACCCGAAAGGAACTTCAATGGCTGAACAGAACAACGCTGAGCAGAACAACACCGCGCAGACCGCAGAAGAGCAGGAGAAGGTGTACTCGCGCCAGCAGGAACGCCGCGAACTCGAAAACTACCGCCAGACCAAGATCGAGCGCATCGACCGCCTGCGCTACCGCGCCTACGGTGCCAACGGCGCAACCCTCGACTTCGGTGTGGGTGAGGGTCTGCTGACCCCCGTCGAGCTGCTGCTCGCCGCGATTGCCGGCTGCTCCTCCGTGGACGTGGACGCGGGCACCTCCCGCCGCTCCACCCCCGAGGTGTTCGAGGTGCTCGCCTCGGCGCTGAAGCAGACCGAAGACGGTGCGGTGCGCCTCGACGACGTTGAGGTGGACTTTGATGTGCGCTTCCCCGCCGATGAGCAGGGTGCCAAGGCACAGAAGACGGTGGACCGTCTGATTCAGCTCAGCGAGCAGAAGGATTGCACCGTCTCCCGTACCGTGGAGCACCCCACGAACGTTTCGTTCCACAACCTGGCTGACTAAAGCCGGGTGAGCTGAATAGATCGGGCGAACTCGCCTGATATGGGGCCCTCCCGTACCGCTTGTGATGAGGCGGTGCGGGAGGGTTTTTCTGTGTTTTTGTGGTTTTGGGGTGGAAAAGAGCCTGAAAAGCGAGTAGGATTGACCCTCAGATTAGGAAAACTTACGGTACGTAAGAATTCCTTATGATTGAAGAATTTCTTGACCCAGGCACAAACCTTCGGCGGCACCACCTGCAGCAGGACTAGACTGGACACCACAGACTAGACCGCTCGCAAACGCACGAAGCAATAGCCTCAGAAAGAAGACCTGACATGGCACAGCCTACAGAGACTTCCGGCGCTGCATCGGAAGCCACCCCCGCAGAGGGTGAACTGAAGCGAGGCCTCTCCGCCCGCCACATGCAGATGATCGCAATCGGCGGCGCAATCGGCACCGGCCTCTTCGTCGCCTCCGGTAAGACCATCTCCACCGCAGGCCCCGGCGGCGCAATCCTCGCCTACGCCCTCATCGGCATCATGGTGCTGTTCCTCATGCAGTCCCTCGGCGAGATGGCCGCGCACCTGCCCGTCCCCGGCGCATTCCAGACCTACGCGGCACGCTACGTGTCCCCGTCCTTCGGTTTCGCCATGGGCTGGAACTACTGGTTCAACTGGGCGATTACCGTCGCCGCCGAGCTCGTCGCCGTCGGTGAGGTGATGAGGTACTGGTTCCCGGACATCCCATCCTGGGTGTGGGCGGCAGGATTCCTCGTGCTGCTGACCGGCATCAACGCCCTCTCGGCACGCTCCTACGGCGAAAGCGAATTCTGGCTCGCAACCATCAAGGTCGTCACCGTGGTCGTCTTCCTCATCGCAGGTATCGCCATGATTTTCGGCATCCTGGGCGGTAGCTCCCCGGGCGTCTCCAACTGGACCGTCGGTGAGGCACCCTTCGTTGGCGGCGCACCCGCCGTACTCGCCATCTTCATGGTGGCAGGCTTCTCCTTCCAGGGCACCGAAATGATCGGTGTGGCTGCCGGCGAATCCGAGAACCCCCGCCGCGACGTGCCCCGCGCACTGACCAGCGTGTTCTGGCGCATCATGCTCTTCTACATCGGCGCGATGGTCGTCATCGGCTTCCTGATTCCTTACTCCGACCCGAACCTGCTCACCGCAGCGGACGGCAACATCAACATCTCCCCGTTCACCCTCATCTTCGAGCGTGCGGGCATCGCCTTCGCGGCAGCCATCATGAACGCCGTGATCCTCTCCGCTGTGCTCTCTGCAGGTAACTCGGGCCTGTACGTTTCGGCTCGTATGCTCTTCGCGCTCGCCCAGGAGGGTAAGGCACCGAAGATGTTCACCCGCATCAACTCCGGCGGCGTGCCCATGAACGCGCTGCTGGCTACCGCAGCTATCGGCGCGGTCGGTTTCATCGCCGCACTGCTCTCCCCGGATGGTGCGTACCTGTGGCTGGTGAACGTGTCCGGTCTGGCCGGCTTCATCACCTGGGTGGGTATTGCCGTGGCTCACTACCGTTTCCGCCGCGCATACCTGAAGCAGGGCAACAGCCTGAAGGATCTGCCCTACGTGGCGCCGTTCTTCCCCGCGGGTCCGATTATCGCCTTCCTCATGTGCCTGGTCGTGATTGGTGGCCAGAACTACGAGGCGTTCCTGAGCGGTGACTGGGCTGGCGTGCTCAGCTCCTACATTGGTCTGCCCGTGATTATCGCGGTCTGGTTGGTACACCGCATGGTCACTCGTGACCGCATCATTCCGCTGGAGCAGATTGACGTGAGCGGCATTGAGGTGAAGGCTTCGAAGTAACGCGAACGCTTACGCCAGCTGACTGAATGAGCTGATACGTAAAAAGCCGCCGGTTCCCCTTGCTGAGGGGAGCCGGCGGCTCTTTGCTATCCGCAGTTTATTCCGGACGGGTGAACTGGGCTGTATGCCCTGCAGCTCTTAGGAGCTGCGGCGCGAGCGCAGAACGCTCAAACCCAGACCCGCACAGATCGCGGCAACACCAATGCCAACAATCACGCCAACACTGGATGCACCGGTGCTCGCCAGGGTGGCCTTCTTGGGGCTGCTCTCCTGAACCGGTTGATCCTTAGCGAGGCTGTCCTTTGCCAGGTTGTCCTTAGCCGATTGGGCGGCGGTCACCGGAGCCTCCTGAGCGGGCTTACTCTTGGGATGCGCCACGGTCGCGTCCTCCAGCTTGTCAGCGTTGGGGGTCTTATCGGCAACCGGTGCCGGAGCGACCGTTGCCTCCGGCAGCGCCGGGACGGTGGGTGCGTCGGTCGGGTTCACGCCGATAGTTGCCTCCGGCAGCGCCGGGACGGTCGGTGCGTCGGTCGGGTTTACGCCAATGGTTGCTTCGGGCAGGGGTGCCACGGTCGGTGCGTCGGTCGGGTTCACACCCACGGTTGCTTCCGGCAGTGCGGGAACCGTCGGTGCGTCAGTGGGGTTTACACCAATGGTTGCTTCGGGCAGGGGTGCCACGGTGGGCGCGTCGGTCGGGTTTACACCAATGGTTGCCTCGGGCAGGGGAGCCACCGTCGGTGCGTCAGTGGGGTTCACGCCGATAGTTGCCTCGGGCAGGGGTGCCACGGTGGGTGCGTCGGTCGGGTTTACGCCAACGGTTGCCTCGGGCAGCGGTGCTACGGTGGGCGCGTCAGTGGGGTTCACACCGATAGTTGCCTCAGGCAGAGGAGCCACGGTGGGCGCATCCGTCGGAACCGCAGACACCACGGGCTCCTGCGCGAAAAGCTCAAGAGGCTTCTGAGCATCAAACGAGCCGTACTCAGCACCCTGAACGCCAGCCGCCATAGTACCCGCAATGTACTTGTGAGAGGTATTCAACGTTGCCGCAACATCCGCCGGAACCTTCACCTCCGTCTCAAAAGCACCGTTGTGAATCTGCGAAGCAGGTACGGTCACCTCAGCCACGAAGCGCATACCCGTCTGAGGAAAACGACCGGGAACCCACACATTCGTATCAGACACCACCACGCGCACACCGTGCGGGGTCGCCTCACCGGTGTAGCCGGTACCGCGCACCTTCAACACAGTCTCACCCTTGGTGTTCAAGCGCGGCGAATCCACCTGAAGAACCGGTGCGGCGCTATCTTTCACAACGTCCATGCTCAGCACCTTGCCGCCCGAATAATGGCCATCAACGGCGATATTGGCGACGAAGCTGTAGTTCTTCGCCGGGTCAATCAATTCTCCAGGAACGTAGTGGGTCGCAGTAGCTGTACCATCCTTGAACGGGCCCGCAACGTGCACCGTCTGGATCGGGTTCAGGAACGGGAAACCCCTATGGTTTGCCTCATGCAAGGCCGGGGAAAAAGCAGTGGTTTTTGCGGGCAGCTTCGTCGCCTTGAGCGTAATCTTGTTCAGACGCAGGGCGGTCTTCAGCTCACGGGTATTGGTCTCAACCTTGTAGTTGTAGACCGTAATAACCGGCGGATTCACCGGATCCGGGGTATTAGCCGCTGCAACAGAAGGCAGAGCGCACAGGCTCAACGACGCGGCAAGAAGAACAGAAGCGCCAGCGCTACCGTAGCGGCGGGAACGAGAAGAGTTAGCCATCATGAAGTTCCTTCTACACGGGTGATTGAGTGATCCGCACTCTTCCTGTATCGCGCCAAGTCGAGTGCGTATACGGTACCGCGACATCGCGGTTAAATACACCGTAACACGTGCCTAAACGCATGAACCGGACATAAGATAACTCGCCGAAATATTACATAAAACCAACGCCTACAGGGCGCACAATAGGGCGGATGTATAAGACAAACACGCACTGCGCCGAGTGGAGGATACGGAAATGCTAGGGTAGAAAGATGCCCACGCAGAAGAATCCGCAGAACCGAGTAGAAGCAGCCCAGCCCACCGAACACAGCGTTAATGAACACAGCGCTACTGAGCACAGCGCCATCGACAGCACGCACCGCGTCGTGAACGTGTGCGCTGTAGCAATCCGCAACCGGGACGGGCTCGTACTCACCGTGCGCAAGCAGGGCAGCAACGGGTTCATGATGCCCGGCGGCAAACCCGAACCGGGGGAGACCCCGCTACAGACTGCCTGCCGCGAAGTAAGCGAAGAAATCGGGCTCACCCCCGACCCCGACCGGATGCACCACCGCGGACTCCTCGAAGCGGCGGCACTGAACGAGGCAGGCTTTACGGTACGCGCCGAAACCTACGAATACGCACCCACCGACGAACAACACGAGCTATTGGCTTCGCTGGTGCCGCAGGCAGAAATCGCTGAGCTACGCTGGGTCAACCCCGCCATGAGCAGCCCCTCCGATTCTGTATCGCAGGCACCGCTGAATACCGAGCAGATTTTCCCGCTGCTGGCGCGTACCCCGCTACCGTAACCACCGTGCCTAACGTGCCCCTGAACTGGCGGGTGGCACACATGAGGTACACAGGTGCATCCGGTACCCTCAACACAACAACATCTATCGGGGGTAGAACGCATAGAGGCGCTCCACCCCGGAAACCCCATACACCCCAAGGAGAACCATGAAGAAGACCGACTACAACCTTGCCGTCTACTGCGGTGCACGCTCCGGCAACGACCCGCTCTTTACCACCCGCGCCCAGGAGCTCGGCACCCTCTGCGCCCAGAACAATATCGGCGTGGTGTACGGCGGCGGCCGCACCGGCCTCATGGGCACCGTCGCGGGCGCAACCCTGGACGCCGGCGGCGTGGTCTACGGCGTGGTCACCCACAAGCTGGTCGGCCTGGAGGGCGTGTACCCCGGCCAGACCACCCTCGAAATTGTGGACACCATGCACCAGCGCAAAATCGCCATGATCGACAAGGCTGACGCGTTCGTCGCCATGCCCGGCGGCCCCGGCACCCTCGAAGAGTTCTTTGAAGTTTTCAGCTGGCAGTTCCTCGATATTCACTCCAAGCCGGTCGCCCTGCTGAACGTCAACGGCTACTGGGACAAGCTCATCGATGCCATGCACTACATGGCGTCCACCGGCCTGCTCAACGAACGCTACCTGGACGAGCTCATCATCGTTACCACCCCCGAAGAGCTGCTGGAGGCGCTCGCCAAGGACCTGGCGCGCCGCGCTGCCGAAAAGAACGCAGTCGAAAAGAACACCGCCGAAAAGAACGCTGCTGAATAAAACCAACACTGCCAAAACCAACGCAGAAAACGAGACTGACCATGGCAACCACCCCCAACCAGGCACGCACCCTGCTGCTGACCTTCTTCGGGCCCTTCCCCGGCGTGCCCGTGAACCCCACCGTGGCGCTCGCCGAAGGTGCTCAGCGTCTGCTGGCCCGGATGCGCCCGGATTTGAACGTCATCACCCGCGAGCTGCCCGTCAGCTATGACGGTTCCAGCACCGCCCTGCGCACCGCCCTGCAGGAGGTACAACCCGACGCGCTCATCAGCCTGGGCGTGGCGGTTGGCCGCGACGTGGTCAGCCTCGAACAGGTCGCTATCAACCTGGATTCTGCCGGTATTGAAGATAACGACGGCGACCAGCGTTGCGATGAGCCAATCGCCCCCGGCGGCCAGGAGGCGTACTTCTCCTCCCTGCCGGTGCGCGCCAGCTTTGAGCGCCTGCGTGCGGCGGGGGAGCCGGTCGAGATTTCGTACACCGCCGGAACCTACGTGTGCAACCACGTGTTCTACGAGGGCCAGCGCATCAGCCGTGAACTGGGCTTGAGCATCCCCGCCGGATTCGTGCACGTGCCCGCAACCTGCGCCGACGGCGAAGAGACCGCCGAAGGCACCGGCATGACCGCCCACCGTGACGCCGGTGGCGTGGTGCGTGATGAGCAGGGCATCCCGCAGCTGCCCGAATCCACCGTGGTGCGCATTATTGCTGAGGTCGCCTCCGACACCCTGCCCGCAGTGAACTAGCAACACTGGGCGTAGCTAGAACTCATATAACAAAACCGCCGGATAGCCTCCCTAACTGGGAGCCTATCCGGCGGTTTGCATATGTACGCTGACCCTACACAGCCGGGCTACAAAACCGGTACATGCAGGCTCGAGCTACTACTTGGTGCGGTTCTTCAGGTAGTAGTCAATCAGCGAAGCAGTCGAAGAATCCTGACGAGCCAGAACCTCACGGTCACCCTCAATAGCGGGAACCAGGTCCAGTGCCAGCTTCTTACCGAGCTCAACACCCCACTGGTCGAAGGAATCAATGCCCCAAACAACACCCTGAACGAAGGTGATGTGCTCGTACAGGGCAATCAGGGAGCCCAGAACGCGCGGGGTCAGGCGCGGCGCCATGATGGAGGTGGAGGGGCGGTTACCGCTGAAGATGCGTGCGTTGACCACGTGCTCTGCGGTGCCCTCTGCACGAACCTCTTCCTCGGTCTTACCGAAGGCGAGAGCCTGAGACTGTGCGAAGAAGTTAGCCAGGAACAGCTCGTGAACGTCCTGCTCGCCGTCCTCGGTCGGGTGGACCGGGTTAGCGAAGGCAAGGAAGTCCGCGGGAATCAGGCGGGTACCCTGGTGGATCAGCTGGTAGAAAGCGTGCTGGCCGTTGGTGCCGGGCTCACCCCAGAACACTTCACCGGTTGCGTAGTTGACGAAGGAGCCGTCCGCGCGAACAGACTTGCCGTTGGACTCCATGGTCAGCTGCTGCAGGTATGCGGGGAAGCGGTGCAGGTACTGGTCGTAGGGCAGAACCGCATGGGTCTCTGCGCCGAGGAAGTTTACGTTCCAGATGTTCAGCAGACCCATCAGAACGGGCACGTTCTGAGCCAGGGGAGCGGTGCGGAAGTGCTCATCCATTGCGTGGAAGCCGGCGAGGAAATCAGCGAAAACCTTCGGGCCGAACACGATAGCCAGGGAGGTGCCGATAGCGGAGTCTACGGAGTAGCGGCCGCCAACCCAGTCCCAGAAGCCGAAAGCGTTCTCGGGGTCAATACCGAATGCTGCAACCTTATCCAGTGCGGTGGAGACAGCCACGAAGTGCTTAGCCACAGCCTCGGACGCTTCCTTACCTTCCAGGGCGCCAGCCTCAGCCAGTGCGGAAAGCAGCCACTCGCGTGCCACACGTGCGTTGGTCAGGGTCTCCAGGGTGCCGAAAGTCTTGGATGCGACGATGAACAGGGTGGTCTCGGGATCCAGACCGGAGACCTTCTCAGCCACATCGGTCGGGTCAATGTTGGAAATGAAGCGTGCGGTGATACCTGCATCAGCGTAGGGCTTGAGAGCCTCGTACACCATGACCGGGCCCAGGTCGGAGCCACCAATACCGATGTTCACAACGGTCTCGATGCGCTTGCCGGTGATGCCGGTCCACTCGCCGTTGCGCACGCGCTCAGCGAATGCGTAGATCTTCTTCAGCACGGCGTGAACGTCTGCGTCTACGTCCTGGCCGTCAACGGTCAGTGCAGGGGTGTAGCCCTCGGGGCGGCGCAGTGCGGTGTGCAGTACTGCGCGGTCCTCGGTGACGTTAATGTGCTCGCCGGAGAACATTGCCTCGCGAGCCTGTTCCAGCTTGACCTCTTCAGCGAGCTTGAGCAGCAGCTCGACGGTTTCGGAGGTAATCAGGTTCTTGGAAAGGTCGACGTGCAGTTCGTCGGCGGTGAAGCTGAGCCTCTGCGCGCGTTCCGGGTCGGCGGCAAACCATTCGCGCAGATTCGGGGTGAGGGACTTGTGATGAGCGGACAGAGCAGACCACGCGGAGGTGGTCGTGGGGTCAATAGAAGTAGTCATGTTTCCATTCTCTTATTTTCGGGTGCCTATGTCACCTCTTTCTGGGGTGATATGGAACGATACGGCGAAAAAATCGAAACCCGGCACGCTATTGTGGGCCTTGCAGTGTCAATTAGGTCTTGCAGTATCAAGATGTACAGTAAAACCTATGACTTCTTCATCTGAACACACTCCCGCTGACACTCATGCACCGCGCTACCTGCTCATTTCCCGTGAAGGGGAAACCCTCCTCAACGATGACGGAACCGTGCACTACCTGACCGGTTACGATACTGCTGAGCCGCTGACCGAAGATGCGATCCTTGCGCGCAGCGTCATCCGCCCCGCCGCCTACGGCGCTGACGCCCAGAAGAATAGTGGCGCGGAGGTGCACGTGCTCTACTGTGAGGATGAAACCCTCGCGCAGATCGCCGCCGACCTGAATAATCCTCGGGTGCGCGCCTCCAGCAGTGGCTTCTGGTACTACCCGGTCCACGAGGACCCGGAAGGCCGCGCCCACTACGCAACCGCCCTTGCACGCCGCGACTACCTCATCGACATGCGCTACTCCGCCTACAGCGGCGAAGAGGCGCCCCTCGGCTCCAAGGGTATCCGCCGTACCGCCTCGGGCGAGATGGTGTTCCCCCGCATTGAACCCGCCGTGATGGCGCTGGTGACCAGCCGTGACGGCGAGCGCGTGCTGTTGGCGAATAACCGCCAGTGGCACCCCAACCGGTTCGCCCTCATTGCCGGATTCGTTGACCCCGGCGAAAACCTCGAAGAGGCAATTGCCCGCGAAGTTTACGAAGAAACCGGCCTGCACGCCCTGAGCACCGAGTACCGTATGAGCGATGTGTGGCCTTTTCCGCGTTCGCTCATGATTTGCTACCGGGTGCGCGTGGATGAGAACGAGCCCATCATCCATCACGACGGTGAGATTCGCGCCGCACGCTGGTTCACCGCCGCTGAGCTGCGTGAGGCGATTGCCATTTCGGAGGAACGCGGCAATAGCGACGAGGACGACCCCGCCAAGCTGGAATTGCCCGGCACGAATGCCGTCGCCCGCCGCATGATTGATGAGTGGCTCGCAGAAAAGCCCTAGTGATACACTGGTAGCTAAGCCCAACGGAGGGGGGTCCGCTTTGGCGTGCCCGGAAACGCTCTCATCGCAGAGCGGGTTCACCGGCAAACACTCAAACCGGCAAACACCCACAGATACCTATCTGAAGGTACTGCCCCGTGACCCCTGCGCCTTCTAGAGCGCACCCGTTGGCGAGACTATCCCCTAGATTTAAGCGAGAAACTTAACGCATGTCTGAAAATACCGCTTCGCGCCCCGACCTTCGCAATGTGGCCATCGTGGCACACGTTGACCACGGCAAGACCACCATCGTCGACGCGATGCTGCAGCAGACCAACGCCTTCTCTGCCCACGCAGATGTTGAAGACCGAGTCATGGACTCCGGTGACCTCGAAAAGGAAAAGGGCATCACCATTCTGGCGAAGAACACCACCGTGTTCTACAACGGCCCTTCCGCCAACGGTGAGACCATCACCATTAACGTTATTGACACCCCCGGCCACGCCGACTTCGGTGGCGAGGTGGAGCGCGGCCTGTCCATGGTTGACGGCGTTGTGCTGCTCGTGGACGCATCCGAAGGTCCGCTGCCCCAGACCCGCTTCGTGCTGCGTAAGGCACTGGCCGCTAAGCTGCCCGTAATTCTCGTGGTGAACAAGGTTGACCGCCCCGACTCCCGTATTGAAGAAGTTGTCAGCGAGTCCATGGATCTGCTGCTCGGCCTGGCATCCGACCTGGCAGACGAGGTTCCCGACCTGGACCTGGACGCTGTGCTGAACGTTCCGGTGGTGTACGCATCCGGTAAGGCTGGCGCTGCATCCCTGAACCAGCCCGCAGACGGCCAGCTACCCGACAACGACGACCTTGAGCCGCTGTTCAAGACCATCATCGAGCACGTGCCCGCCCCCACCTATGATCCGAACGAGGTTCTGCAGGCACACGTGACCAACCTGGACTCCTCCCCGTTCCTGGGTCGTCTGGCACTGGTCCGTATCTTCAACGGCACCCTGAAGAAGGGCCAGACCGTTGCCTGGGCACGTCACGACGGTGAAATCAAGAACGTCCGTATCTCCGAGCTGCTGGCAACCAAGGCACTTGAGCGCGTTCCTGCAGAGTCCGCTGGCCCCGGTGAAATTGTCGCAGTGGCTGGTATCGAGGACATCACCATTGGTGAAACCCTCACCGACGCTGAGAACCCCAAGCCCCTGCCGCTGATTAAGGTGGACGATCCCGCGATCTCCATGACCATCGGTATTAACACCTCCCCGCTGGCTGGCCGCGTCAAGGGCGCAAAGGTCACCGCACGTCAGGTGAAGGACCGCCTGGACCGCGAGCTGATTGGTAACGTGTCCATCAAGGTTCTGCCCACCCAGCGTCCGGACGCGTGGGAAGTTCAGGGCCGTGGCGAGCTCGCCCTGGCTATCCTCGTGGAGCAGATGCGCCGCGAAGGCTTCGAGCTGACCGTGGGTAAGCCCCAGGTTGTCACCAAGACCATCGACGGCAAGGTCTACGAGCCCATGGAGCACATGATCATTGACGTGCCCGAGGAGTACCTGGGCGCTGTCACTCAGCTGATGGCTGCGCGTAAGGGCCGCATGGAGAACATGGCGAACCACGGTACCGGTTGGGTCCGTATGGAGTTCGCTGTTCCCGCACGTGGTCTGATTGGTTTCCGTACTCAGTTCCTGACTGAGACCCGCGGTGCCGGTATTTCTTCCTCCTACTCGATTGAGCACGAGCCCTGGGCAGGTGACATTGAGTACCGCACCAACGGTTCGCTGATTGCTGACCGTGCCGGCGTGGTGACCCCCTACGCGATGATTAACCTGCAGGAGCGCGGCACCTTCTTCGTGGAGCCCACCTCCGAGGTGTACGAGGGCATGATCGTTGGTATGAACTCCCGTGCAGACGACATGGAAGTGAACATCACCAAGGAAAAGAAGCTGACCAACATGCGTTCTTCGACCGCGGACAACTTCGAAAACCTGACCCCGCCGAAGAAGCTGACCCTGGAAGAGTCCCTCGAATTCGCTCGCGAAGACGAGTGCGTTGAGGTGACCCCCGAGGCAATTCGTATCCGTAAGGTCATCCTGGACTCCAACGAGCGTGTCCGCGAGTTCCGTCGCCGCGCCCGCGCTAACGACTAATACAGCGCGAACGACTAATACTGCGGAAGACGTTACATCCTTGAGGCTGTAACTGCCGCGCTGTCGTTGCCCAGTAGCTGTGGTTGACCAAGCGCCGCCGCTACCTTCTGAAGAGGAGGTGGCGGCGGCTCTGTTTAACCACCCGGATTCGTTCGGGACATAATGGCGGGGCAATGGGGGAGGGGCGAGGAGAGCCGGGCGCTTTTGCATTCTGCCGAAAACCGCCTCCAAAAACCGCTTCTGAAAAGCCCGAACATCCCGCGCTGCACATGCGAGTGTGTAAGATAAAATAATGCGCCTGCACGGTGGTGGCACCCGTCAGCTACTCAACGTCTGCTACTCAACGATGTAAATTGCCGGCGCGCTTTGACCGTCTAAGAAACCCAACCCTGCGTATGAGAGGGAAAGCCTGTGTCTGAAACCGAGAACACTCAGCCTGATTCTGCGACCCCTAGCTATCCCACGCAGGGTGAGCGCATCGCCCCCGGATCGCGCCGTGACCTGCTGCCGAATAACTACGATGCGAAGAAGGCACGCATCCTGTTTGTGCATGCACACCCGGACGACGAAACCTCCTCGACCGGCGCAACCATGGCGTACTATGCGCAGAAGGGCGCGGAGGTGTACCTGCTGACCGCTACCCGCGGTGAACTAGGTGAGGTCATCCCCGAGGAGCTACACCACCTGGAGGTCGGTAAGCCCGGCTGCCGTGATAATGGTGAGGCGCTGGGTGAGTATCGCACCGGTGAGCTTGCCGGCGCTGTTAAGGCGCTGGGTGTGAAGAAGCAATTCTTCCTGGGTCAGGAACCCGCCGTCGCTGAGGGCGCGCTGCCCCTGTACCGTGACTCCGGCATGGCGTGGGGCCCGGAGGGTAAGCCCGTCGCCAACCCGGTGGCGGCGGAGGACTCGTTGACCGCGCAGCCGCTGGAACCGCAGGCTCAGGCGCTGGTTGCCGCTATCCGCGCCCTCACCCCGGATGTTCTGGTCACCTACGATTCGGACGGCGGCTACGGCCACCCCGACCACGTGCGCGTGTACGAGATTGTGCACCGTGCCCTGCAGATTCTTGAAGATGACGAGGACCGCCCGATTCTTACCTGGGGTATTGAGGGTGAGTTCGACGCGGCTGATCAGCGCCTGCAGGCTGCTATTTACGGTGACGGCACCGCCAAGCGCAAGGCAATGGAGGCGCACCGCACCCAGATTACGGTGGTGGACGAGAAGACTTTTGAGTACTCGAATAAGGTGCCGCAGAAGATTTCTTCCGTGGAGACTTTCCGTGTGCTCGACGGTGACCCGACGGCGACCGTGCACCCGAAGCCGCAGGAGGCTGGTCTGGTGGCGGGCGTTCTGACCGGCTCGATTCTGGGTATTTTTGCCGGTATTGCCGGGTCGATTTACCACGCTTGGGTCGTTTATGCGGGTGATACCGCCCTGCCCCTCGGCTTGCTGGTGGCGTACCTGACGGTTTTCTTTACCGCCCTGTGGTGCGCCCTGTCGCTGCGCCGCGGCTACGCGGCGGCGGTTGTGGCTGTTGCCGTGTTCGTGACCGTGTACGTGCTCGGATACGGTCGCCCCGATTCGCCGTTTGTTTTGGTGAACCCGGGTCATTCGGCGATTGGCTTCTACGGTGCCCTGTGGTGGTTTGGTGCCCCGGTTGCGGCGATGCTGGGCATGCTCGTGTACACGCGCGCTCGCGTGAAGGACTCGCAGTATTTCTCGCCGCGTGCGGCGCATCAGCGTGCGCGCGCTAAGAAGTAGCCTGAAGGCTATTACTATGTCATAACGTGGGGGAGGGGCGTTCCGGTGTGCCGGGGCGCCCCTCCTGCTGTTTTTGGGCGCTACACCGCTGCTGTCTTCTGTACCCGCCGGATAGAGGCTCAGGTAGAGGACAATAGGGAAGAAAATTTATGCGTTATTCGGTGAATTTAGCGGAGGTGGAAATAGTGGCGACTTCATCAAAAAATTCATGTGACGAAGATTTCATTTTTGGCTTAATCTATTTTTAAAAGCCAGCCGACTAGTTGTAATGCAAATAAATACCAGGTCAGCCTAGCCTAAAAAATACCCCCACAAACCCGTGAGCGTACTGTCTGATACACCACGAAAATACTGTTAAACAGTCAGCGCGCGATAGACTATACACAGACTTCCCCGCCGGGTACCAACCACTCGGCGGTTTACTCTGTAGATTCTGCCCTGCAGCAGACGACCCGCAGAACGGCGGGCACGGGGCGAACAGCTTCTAGAAAGGCACACCAATGACCTACGTAATCGCGCTTCCCTGCGTGGATGTCAAAGACCGCGCATGCGTTGAAGAATGCCCCGTCGACTGCATCTACGAAGGTGAACGCACCCTGTACATCCACCCCGATGAGTGCGTGGACTGCGGCGCCTGCGAGCCCGTCTGCCCCGTAGAAGCAATCTACTACGAAGACGACGTCCCCGAAGAGTGGACCGAATACGTCAGCGCCAACGCAGACTTCTTCGACGACCTGGGTTCCCCCGGCGGCGCCGCAAAGCTCGGCCCCACCGGCAAGGACGTGCCCTTCATCGCGGCACTGCCCCCTCGTAGTGAGTAGTAGCCTGCGGTGAGTAACCCAAAGCGGCGAATAGTAGCTACAACCGCATAGACTGATTGCACCCGCTTAACGGGTGCCAAGAGCCTCCATCTAGCACTCGGTGCCCACGCACCGTCTAGGCGCTGGAATGGAGGCTCTTGCTATAGGCACGCCAGCGCGCGGACGCTAGACTAAAATGACGAAAATTATTCCCAAGCAACCAGGTGACACAATGACTTACGGCCTGAACCTGCCCGAATACCCCTGGGAGGCGCTCGCCCCCTACCGCGCAACCGCAGCCGCCCACCCGGACGGTCCGGTGGACCTGTCCATCGGCACCCCGGTCGACCCGACCCCGCAGAACATTCGTGAGGCGCTGGCGGCTGCCTCCGACGCTCCCGGCTACCCGACCACCCACGGCACCCCCGCCCTGCGTGAGGCTATTGCCGAGTGGTTTGCGCGCCGCCGCGGCGTGACCGGTCTGAGCCCTGACGCGATTATGCCCACGGTTGGTTCGAAGGAGCTCGTGGCGTGGCTGCCGTTCCTGCTGGGCCTGGGCCCGGGTGATGTGGTCGTGTACCCGCGCGTTGCGTACCCCACCTACGATATGGGTGCTCGTTTTGCCCGCGCCGAGTCTGTGCCCGCCGACAGCCTGGACGAGCTGGATGCCGACACCCGTAGCCGTGTGAAGCTGATTTGGGTAAACTCCCCGGCGAACCCGAACGGCGTGGTGCGTACCGTGGAGCAGCTGCGTGAGGTTGTGGCGCAGGCGCGTGAACTTGGTGCCGTGGTGGCGTCCGACGAGTGCTACGCGGAGCTCGGCTGGGGTGCTTGGGATGAGGCGCGCGGCGGTCAGCCGGTGCCGTCCATCCTGGATCCTCGTGTGTGCGATGGCGACTTCACCGGCCTGTTCGCCGTGTATTCGTTGTCGAAGCAGTCGAACCTCGCCGGTTACCGTGCCGCGTTCATTGCCGGTGCCCCGGAGCTCATGCCGAACCTCATTAACAGCCGCAAGCACGCCGGCATGATTGTGTCCGCCCCGGTGCAGGCTGCCATGATGGTGGCGCTGGCTGATGAGGCGCATGTGGCGGCGCAGAAGGACCTGTACCGTGCCCGCCGCGAGGTGCTGGAGGAGGCGATTATCGCCGCCGGTGGTCGCATCGAGAACTCTGAGGCTGGCCTGTACCTGTGGACCACTTTCGGCGAGTCTACCTGGGATTCGATTGGTCGCCTGGCGGAGCTGGGTATTATTGCTGGCCCCGGCGTGTTCTACGGCGAGGACGGCGAAGGTTACGTGCGTATCGCCCTGACCGCCTCCGACGAGGCGGTGGCGAAGGCTGTTGAGCGTCTGAAGGCATCTGCATCTAAGTAACGTTGCCGTCGGGTAGCTCCCGGCTGGGGTACAGTTCCGGCAGCTGTGCAGTTCCGGTAACTACCTAGCCCGAAGCGCACAAAAATGCCCGATAGGTGAGATAACACCTATCGGGCACTCTTCAACACCCCTCACAAGGGGCTAAAACAGCTTAGGCTTCGTAACCGTTGGGGTTGTTCTTCTGCCAGTTCCAGTGGTCGCGAACCATGGTCTTAATGTCGCGGCTAGCGCTCCAACCCAAATCCGCCAGAGCAGAGGAAGGATCAGCGTAAGAGACCGCAACGTCACCGGGGCGACGATCCACAATCTTGTACGGCAGCTCCTTACCGCACGCCTCCTCGAACGCGTGCAGAACCTGCAGAACCGAGTAGCCGTTACCGGTACCCAGGTTCCAGGTGTGCAGGCCGCCGTGCTGGGTAATGTAATCCAGCGCCTTCAGATGGCCGTCAGCCAGGTCAACCACGTGGATGTAGTCGCGCACGCCGGTGCCGTCAACGGTCGGGTAGTCGTTGCCGAAGACGTTCAGGTGTTCGCGGCGACCCACAGCAACCTGCGCGATGAAGGGCACCAGGTTGTTCGGGATACCCGCCGGGTCCTCACCGATACGGCCGGACTCGTGCGCACCAACGGGGTTGAAGTAGCGCAGCAGGGCAATGTTCCACTTGGAGTCGGACGCAGCCAGGTCGACCAGCATGTCCTCGATGTGCTCCTTGGTGCGGCCGTAGCAGGACTGCGCATCCATGTTCATCTTCTCAATCAGAGGCATGGACTCGGGCTCGCCGTACACGGTAGCGGAGGAAGAGAACACGATGGAGTGGCAGTCAGCCTCATCCATTGCGTACAGCAGGTTCAGGGTGCCAGCCACGTTGGTCTGGTAGTACCACAGCGGCTTCTCTGCGGACTCGCCGACAGCCTTCAGACCCGCAAAGTGAATCACAGCGTCGGGGCGAACCTGCTTGAAAAGAGCCTTCATGCCTTCGAGGTCGAGCAGGTCAACCTTGTGGAACTCGGGGGCGCGGCCAGCGAGTTCAGCGACGCGCTTGAGGGACTCCTCGGAAGAGTTTGCGAGGTTATCCATGACGACGACGTCGTGACCTGCCTTGAGCAGTTCAAGTACAGTGTGGGAGCCGATGTAGCCGGCGCCGCCGGTAACGAGTACCTTCATGATGTCCTTTCGGGCTTTATATATCCGGAAAAAAGTGCTCCGGATGGGGGACAAAAGCTGTTGAGCTGTATCTAATAGTACAGCCGTGCACGGGGCGTAAGTACTGCGGGACACTGTGCGCTTGTGCACTCTGGTGTGAGCACGTGGGAGGCGTTATTTAGGTGTGTGGACACTCGCCCCCACTTAGCGTCTGGACCCGCCTCTCAGTTGATTTCTGAGCCGACCTCTAATCCCACCAGAAATACCACTGGCGGCTCTGGTGAATAAACTCCGTCAGCTGCTCAAAATCCTCAAACACCTGGAACGGAAGATCGGAACAGAACGCGAACTGCTCGACCGCCAGCTTCTTCGCCTCCAACGGATTGGCCACCGGGTGTTCCACCAGAAATTCCAGGCAGTCGGCACCGTCAAGAGCCGCCGGGATTGCGCCGTACATTTCACGCCAATAGTGGGTGAACGCCAGCTGTGTTTCAGCGTCCGGGCAGTCATTCCAGCCGCCGAAGGGCAGGTACGCGGGAATATCGGCGGGGTCATCGGTCGGAATCTGCAGCAGGAGCATCTCGCCTTTCTCCTCTTCATCCAAAAGCTCGTAGCAGAGCAGAGCAGAAAGAGTCGGGGCGTCATCTTCGGGCTCCTCATCGGGCAGAAAATCGGAGCTCATAAACTCGTCAACAAGCGCGTTGAGGTCGAATTCGTCCGAGCCGTCCTCGTGAGCATCTTCGCCGTCATCGGTAACCCTGTGCAGCTGCTGGGCAATGGCGGCGCTGCCGTATTCTTCTGCGGAGGCGCCACCCCGTGCGGTACGGTAACGCTGCAGGACAGCACGAGTGTAGGCGCTCACCTGCTCGGGGCGCAGAGTCTCAACATCATCAATGATGTCGTGCTCAAGGGACACCGCAATGACCATGCTTTCAAGCACCGTATCGTTCAGGTTCAGGAAGAAGGGGACGAACCCCTCCGCGCGTCCCAGCTTAGCCAGCTCATCGTAACGGGCCATGGCATCAGTAGCCGCAGAGCCCACCGCAACACGCTCGTGCGGGTAGGGGAAGAGGCGAGTGAAGTGCCGGTAGGTTTCGCTCATCGTCGGCTCGGGTGCTGTTGACTCGGGCGCTGTTGATTCGGACATGGGGGGCTCCTCTCTGAACGGTACCTATCGCTTGCAATGGTCGCCTGCCGTGGCGGGTGCGCGGTACCCGGTACTACCAGCCTAGCGAAAGCCCGGGCAGCCTGCCCTGAAAATGGTCATCGTAGCCGCAGTGGATTCGCGCCCAGCCTATGAGAGCGGCGAAAAGGGGAGCACAGGGCAGAGAATAAGGGGCCGGGATGCTTCACACATCCCGACCCCCAAAGTTCACGGGCCGACCCCTAAAATTCGCAAGGGCAACCAGCACTAGTCCAGGTACAGACTAGTTCAGGTGCAGCGCCTCGTTCAGCTCCACGGTGTTCTTCGCACGCGGCAGAACCTCAATCGCGCCGCTGATCGAGTTACGGCGGAACAGCAGGTTCGACACGCCAGACAGCTCCGCAGCCTTCACCACGCGCGCCTCCTGACCGGGCAGCAGAACGCTCACACGCGAACCAGCGGTCACGTACAGGCCAGCCTCAACCACGCAGTCATCGCCCAGAGCAATACCGATACCGGACTCCGCACCCAGCAGAGAACGCTCACCAATGGACACGCGCTGAGTGCCGCCACCGGAGAGGGTACCCATCGTGGAGGCGCCGCCACCCACATCCGAGCCGTCGCCCACCACAACGCCCTGAGAAATACGGCCCTCAACCATGGAGGTGCCCAGGGTACCGGCATTGAAGTTCACGAAGCCCTCGTGCATCACGGTCGTGCCGGACGCCAGGTGCGCACCCAGGCGCAGGCGGTCACCGTCACCAATACGCACGCCGGCGGGAACCACGTAATCCACCAGGCGGGGGAACTTATCAATGTGGCTCACACTCAGGTGGCCCAGCTTGCGCAGACCAATCGCAAGCTTCTGGAACTCGGCGGCAAGTACCGGGCCGTGGTTGGTCCACGCAACATTCGCCAGGGTGCCGAACAGGCCGTCCAGGTTCAGCTCATTGGGGCGAACCAGGGTGTGGGAGAGCAGGTGCAGACGCAGGTACGCGTCCAGGGCGTCTTCGGGTGCCTCATCCAGGTTGATGGAGGCGGTACGCACCTCGGTGCGGGCATTGCGCGCCGGGTGCTCAGCGACCAGGTCCTCCAGCTCGTCCGCGATGGACAGGTCGGGGGTCTGGGTGAGGGAGGGCGCGGGGAACCAGGCGTCCAGGACGGTGCCGGCGTGCTCGCCAGAGACAACAACATTGACCAGTGCGACGCCGGAGGCGTAACGGGGAGTGTTTTCAGACATGCCTTCCATTATAGTTTTGGGGGTGAGAGCCCCTTCAAGACCGTCTCAAATGCTCGATATGGGCGTTGTGGGCGCGGGCGAACCTGTAAGGTGGAAGGATGAGCCTTTCCCCCAATAACTCTGAGCCTCACGAGGTCCCGCAGCCACCGCTGAACCTGGACGTGTCCATGCCCGAGCTGACCCGCGCCCTGCTGGATTACGAGTCGGTTTCCGGTAACGAACGAACGATTGCTGACGCCGTGTACACGGCGCTGTCGTTCTGCCCGCACCTGCACCTGACCCGTGACGGGGACGCCATCATTGCCCGCACCGAATTCCCGCCGCTGCCCGGCGCTGAGGGAGAGGGCGCTGAGGGAGAAGGTGCTGAGGGGGAGCGTACCCGCATTATCCTTGCCGGTCACCTGGACACCGTGCCCCTGCCCACCGTTGAAGGCTCCCTGGGTACTGTGCCGTCCACGGTGCGTGAAGAGGAGGACGGGTACGTGCTCTACGGCCGCGGCGCCACCGATATGAAGGGCGGCGTGGCGGTTCAGCTGAAGCTTGCCGCCGAGCTGACTGCGCAGGACACCGACTACAACCTGACCTACATCTTCTACGACAACGAAGAGGTCGCCAGCGAACTCTCCGGCCTGGCGCGTCTGATCCGCAACCACGGCGAACTCATCACCGACGCAGACTTCGGTGTGCTGCTCGAACCGACCAACGGCACCATTGAGGGCGGCTGCAACGGCACCATGCGTTTCTTCGTGCGCACCCGCGGCCTCGCCGCCCACTCGGGACGCGCCTGGCGCGGCGAGAACGCGATTCACGCCCTGGCACCGGCGTTGGCGGCGCTCGCCTCCTACGAGCCGAAGACCATTGCCGTGGAGGGTCTGGATTATCGTGAGGGCCTGAACGCGGTGCAGATTTCTGGTGGCGTTGCCGGTAACGTGATTCCTGATGCGGCGGCAATGCACGTGAACTACCGGTTCGCGCCCGATAAGACCCTGGATGAGGCTATCGCCCACGTGCGTGAGGTCTTCGCCGGTTACGAGCTGGATTTTGTGGATCTTTCCCCTGCGGCTCGCCCCGGCCTGGATACCCCGCTGGCGGCTTCCCTGATTGAGGCGGTGGGCGAGGAACCTCAGCCGAAGTACGGCTGGACGGACGTTGCGCGCCTGAGTGAGATCGGTATTCCCGCCGTGAACTTCGGCCCCGGTGACGCCCTGCTGGCTCACACCGATAATGAGCACGTGAGCTTTAGCCAGCTGACCCGCTGCCACGCGGATTTGCGTGCCTGGCTGCTCAGCGACCGTGACGAGGACTAGTCGCGGCGCTGATTCTGCCGGTGCTGGCGCTACTATTTGAATTTAGGTGACCGTCAGGGGTTGACGGTCCTGCATGATATGAGATTGACATGAACTTTCTTCTGATTCTGCTTGCCCTGCTGATTTCGGGCATTGCGGTGCTCTCCGTTGTGGCGCTCGGCGGTGAGCGTGCTGTGCCCGGTGCCGCGTTCTTTAGCGGCGTGGGCCGTGACGGTTTGGGTACCTTTGACCGCGTGGAGGATTTGACGACTGCGGTTCGTTTCTTCGGTGCTTCCGAGGACGAGAAGGCACGTGAGAATGTGCACGGTGCGGAGGATTCTTCTGCCGCGCCGACCGCAGAATCTGCTGACGCTAACGTGGCTGCCGCTGAGCCGGTGCGCCGCGTCGCGGTTCCGCTGGCTGATGATGCGGAGAGCACCTTGAGTGCGCATGACTTTGTGGAGAAGCGGAAGAACCCGCAGGCTGAGGGTGTGTCTTCGGCGGCTGAGGGGAGCTAAGGTCGGTGAGTGTTCCTTCTCAGCACACTAGTCCTGTTCCGCCCGCCCGCGCTAACTCTGCCGCTAACCCCACCACTGGCTCTGCCCCTAACTCTGCCCCTGGCACCGCCTCCGCGAAGGAGCAGGGCGAGTCTTTTGATGAGCTGCTGACCTGGGCGTATACCGCCGCCGGTGAGCGTCTGCACCGGGTGGGGGAGCGTCTGCGTGCCCTGCCCGCGTGGCTGTCGGTGCTACTGATTTATGGTCTGTCCCGCGTGTGGGGCTTCATCGTGTTTGCCGTGGTCGGTCAGCAGCAGCTGCGCGGTCCGTGGGGTCAGCACCTGGATTATTTGTCGTTCATTAGCACCTGGGATGCCGGCTGGTATGAGCAGATTGCAAAGGAGGGCTACCCGAGTGAGCTGCCGGTGAACGCGGTGGGTGTGGTTCAGCAGAATCAGTGGGCTTTTTACCCGGTTTTCCCGCAGCTTTCCGGTGCTATTAGTCGTGCGACGGGTATCGGGTATTACCCGGTGGCGGCGACGGTTGCTCTGCTTGCCGGTTTCGCGGCGGCGTGGGTGATTTACCTGCTGTTTGAGGCGTCGTTGAAGGCGACCGGTTTTACGAGTGAGGAGTCGCCTTCTGCGCTGTCCATGTGGGCTGTGGCGTTGGTGTCGTTCTTGCCGGTGGCGCCGGTGCTTCAGGTGCCGTATGCGGAGTCGCTGAACCTGGTGTTCCTTGCCGGTGCCCTGCTGTGCCTGGTTCAGGGACGCTACGGTTTGCTGGTTCCTGTGGCGGCGTTGGCGTGCCTGTCCCGCCCGGTGGGTGTGCCCCTGGGTGCGGCTGCCGGCCTGTGGTGGTTTGCGTGCTGGGTGCGTTCGAGCCGCCAGTCGGGTATGGGTACGGCGTTTGTGCGTCATCTGGGGCAGCTGGTGAGCGCCCTGGTGGTGTGTGCGTGTGCGCTGGTGTGGCCTGCGATTGCGTGGTGGGCTACGGGCCGTGTGGATGCGTACACCGCCACGGAGACGGCGTGGCGCGGCACCCATTTGGCACCGATTGAGCCGTGGCTTTCGCAGGGTTACCTGTACTTTGGGTATGCGGCTCCGGTGCTGCTGACCCTGCTGATTTTGGGCTTTATTGCTCTGTGTTTGAGCCCGTTGGCGCGTAGGGTTTTGGCGGCCCCGTTGAACCTGTGGTGTCTGAGCTATTTTGCGTATTTGATTCTGTTTTTGAATCCGCAGTCGTCGACGTTCCGTCTGTTGTTGCCGTTGTTCCCGCTGGTGATTGTGGTGGCGGCGGCGAGCCGTTCGCGGGCGTATCGTTGGGCGTTGCTGGTGGCGGGTGCGTGTGCGCAGTGGGGCTGGGTGGGCTGGCTGTGGCATTGGAAGCAGCTCCCCGGCGGCGGAGATTACCCGCCGTAAACCGCTGAAACTATCCAAGGGCTGTTTGAGACCGTCGGTGTGCTGCCGGCGGTCTTTTGCGTTCTTAGCCGTGGGCGCAATGCCCCTCCGCGGTGCTGTAGCGTGCGCCTTCTGCTTGTCCAGAGCTTAAAGACACGTCCAGAAAGCGCCGCGGGTTCGGCGGTGCTGGCTCGGAACTGATAATCTATATTCTGTGTTTGGTATTAGTGGCACCGAGTTGATTATTTTGGCCATCATCACGTTCGTGGTGATTGGTCCCGAACGCATGCCCGAATACGCCCGACAGATCCGTGAATTCGTCAAGACCGTGCGCCGCATGGCGTTCGACGCGAAGGACGACTTCAAGGAAGCCCTGGGCGAGACGGGTCTGGAAGATATTAACTGGCGCCAGTACGACCCCCGCCAGTACGATCCGCGCGTGATTGTGAAGCAAGCATTCGCTGAGGATGACGCCGAGCGTGAGCGTGAGGCACGTGAACGTGAAGAGGCGCTGCTGAAGGAGAAGGAAAAGTCGGAGAGCCGTGCTCTTCCGCGAGGCGCATACGCCCCCTTCGATGTGGACGCCACCTAAGATTTTGACATGAAAGAACCCCGCACCGTGATGGTGCGGGGTTCTTTCTTTTCTCAGCTGCTTGGCCGTGCTGTTTAGCCGGCTGCTTCTAGATGATTGGTCCTAGATGCTTGATTCTAGACAGCTACATCCTTAGACGAAGAGCGGCAGGCTCTGACCCGCCCTCGACTCGCCCGAGTGCAACAGCTGCGAGGCGATGGACTGAATCTCTTCGGCGGTGGGCGAATCCGGGTGGCTCCAGACCACGGGGGTGCCCTCGTCGCCGCCGGTACGCAGGTTCACATCCAGCGGGACAGAACCGAGCAGCGGTACCGGGTAGGAGAGCGCCTCCGAAAGACGCTCAGCGAGCACCTGACCGCCGCCAGAACCGAACATATCGAGCACGGTACCGTCCGGCAGGGTCATGGCGGCCATGTTCTCCACCACGCCCACGACCTTCTGACCGGTCTGCAGGCTCAGGGTGCCGGCACGCTCCGCCACATCCACCGCGGCGTGCTGCGGGGTGGAAATGAGCACCAGCTCCGCATTCGGCAGCAGCTGGGCCATGGAGATCGCAATATCGCCGGTGCCGGGCGGCAAATCGAGCAGCAGCACATCCAGGGCACCAAAGTGCACGTCCATGATGAACTGCTCCAGGGCGCGGTGCAGCATCGGGCCGCGCCACGCCACCGGCTCGTTGCCCTTGAGGAACATGCCGATAGAAATCACGCGAATAAAGCCGCCGCTGACCTTCTGCTCACCCCAACGCTGGGCGGGGGCGGGCACATCCACGGTCGGCGGAAGGATCAGGTCATCCAGGCGGGTCGGGGCGTCGGTAATACCCAGCAGACCCGGGATGGAGAAGCCGTGCACATCCGCGTCAATAATGCCCACCGCAAGCCCGCGCGAAGCGAATGCGGCGGCAAGATTCGCGGTCATGGAGGACTTACCCACGCCACCCTTACCGGACACCACACCGAACACGCGGGTCAGCGAACCGGGCGCGGTAAACGGGTTGGAACGCTCCGGCTTGAGCATCGAACGCAGGGCAGAACGCTGCTGCGGGTTCATCGCACCCACCTGCAGCTGCACACGCTCAACACCCTCAACGGTGGCGGCGGCGTCACGAACCTGCTGCTCGATGGTGTTCTTCAGCGGGCAACCCTCAATGGTGAGCAGCACCGTGACCTCAGCCCAGTGGCGACCGGGAATCGGCTCACCGCGCTCATCCAGTTCAGGATGCACGAGCGCAGTCTCAACCATGCCCAGCTCCGTAATGGGGCGGCGCAGTTCTGGATCCTCGACGCGGGCGAGCGCCGCGTAGAGGGCATCCTGCAGGGGCGAATTAGCGGTCACGGGCGCCTCCCTCACGGGTGCGCTCTGCCTGCTGTTGTTCCTGCTGGGATTCGCGGCTCTGGGGCTGGCTCAAATCGCCTCGGTGGGGATCCTGTGCGGAGTCCTTCGCGGGGCGTTCAGCCTTGTCAGGTGCCTGCTCGGTACCGTTCTCGGTGCCTTCAGAGCTCTTTCCCTCAGTGCCCTGCTCCTCAGCCTCCTGCTCCTCAGCGTCCTTTTCCTCGCCCTCGGAGATATCGATATCGTCGATAGCCTCCTCCAGGTCCTCAATGTCCTCACTGATGTCCTGCAGCTGCTCGGCGTGACGCTCCTGCTCCTGCGCAATGTTCTGCAGTTCCTCAAGAATGTCACGCAGCTCGCTACGGACGAAGTCACGGGTCGCAACCTCACGCAGAGCAATACGCAGCGAAGCAATCTCGCGGGTCAGGTACTGGGTCTCCTCCAGGTTCTGCTGGTCGCGCTTACGGTCCTCAGACGCCACCACGCGGTCGCGGTCATCCTGACGGTTCTGCGCCAACAGCAGCAGGGGAGCAGCGTAAGAAGCCTGCAGGGACAGCATCAGGGTCAGCAGGGTGAAGTTCAGACTACGCGGGTCGAACTGCATCTCCTCCGGCGCCAGGGAGTTCCAGGCAAGCCACACGCCACAGAAAATGGTCATCCACATCAGGAACTGCGGGGTACCCATGTAGCGTGCGAACGCCTCAGTCATGCGGCCGAAAGCGTCCGGGTTGGGGCTCGTGAACAGCTTCGGCTTGCGGGTGCCGGGGGTGCTCAGCTGCGAGTCGCTACGCTGCGTGCGGGAGTCGCCGCGCTCGCGGTTGCGTTCAGCGTACTTCTTCTCCAGGCGATCTTTGAGAATGCGCGCCTTATCGATGCGGGGGTTCTCTTCGGTACGGTTTGCGTCGCGGCGGTTCGATTCAGCCAAAGCGTCGTCCTACCTTTCGTACGGGAGTTCCATCATCGTAAGTTCGCCAGTCTTCGGGCAGGAGCGCATCGAGCACGTCGTCGATGGTCACTGCGCCTACCAGGCGGTGCGATTCGTTCACAATGGGAACGATGGTCAGGTCGTAGGTTGCCAGCACGCGTGCCAGCTCTTCCAAACTGGCCTGGTCAGAGACAGGCTCAGTGTCGGTATCGAGAATGTGACCGATCGGCTCGCTCGGCGGCACACGCAGTAGCTTCTGCATGTGCACCAGACCCAAGTACTTGCCGGTCGGCGTTTCCAGGGGCGGGCGGGTCACCATGACGGCAGCCGCCATCGCTGGAGGGATCTCCTCGGCGCGGATGTGCGCGAGCGCCTCCGCGACGGTCGCCTCGGGGGAGAGGATGATCGGCACCGGGTTCATGAGCGAACCGGCGGTACCTTCGTCGTATTCGAGCAGTCGACGCACATCGTCTGCTTCGTCGGGTTCCATGAGTTCGAGCAACTTTTCACGCTGGGCGTCGTCCAGCTCGATGAGAAGGTCAGCGGCGTCGTCCGGTTCCATCTCTTCGAGGACCTGCGCGGCACGCTCGTCGTCCAGGTGCGACAGAATCTGCACCTGGTCCTCGGCGGGCAGCTCCTGCAGAACGTCCGCGAGGCGCTCATCCTGCAGTTCGGCGGCGATTTCGACCATGCGCTTATCGCTCATCTCGTGGATAGCGTCCGCAAGGTCGGCGGGCTTGGAGTTCTCGTGGTTAGCGACGAACGCGGTTGCCGCCTGCGGTTCCACGTCGGTGGAGAGCACTGCTTCGTCCCAGTCGACGATGAGGGTCTCCTTGGAGCGGCGGCGCCACGTGCTGGAGGAGGAGCTGACGCGGGAAACGAACAGCTCGGTTACGCCCCAGTCGCCGTTGCGGCGCTGCTCAATGGCGACGTCCTCAATGACGGCGTCGCCGCTACCGTCGAGCAGACGCACGCGGCGGTCAAAGAGCTCACCGACAATGAGAGTCTCAGAGTTGCGCTGCTCAAAACGGCGCAGGTTCACCAGGCCGGTTGAAATAATCTGTGAAGCGTCGATACTTCGCACACGGGTCATGGGCATGAACACGCGTTTCTTGCCGAGCACCTCAACGATGATGCCGACAACAATGGGTTCACTGCCCTTGGCGGGGCGGGCGCCCGCAATGGATGCGCCCAGGCCGCGTTTGAGCACGACGACATCTCGGAGACGGCCGAGGCGGTCACCGAAGGGGTCAAAAACGTCGAGGCCCAAAAGGCGGGCAATGTAAATCTTGCTGGGGGTGCTGAACTTCGAATTGCTCACCTCTCTAGGGTACGCTCCGCCGCGGGGATTCGCACTTTGAGAAGCCGAATTGAACAGGTGTTCGCTACGCCTGTAGAGGAGCTGACTGCCCGCCGGGTCCAGGGGTGGGGTGGGCGGTAGAATAGGAGCCATGACTTCTAACCTGCCGAATATTCCCTCGACCCCGCCTTCTTCTTATCTGGCGTCGCGCCTGGCGCAGGCACAGGGCAAGCCCCTGCCCGCCGGTGAGGCGATCGCCTCCTTCGTTCGTCACGATGATGCGCTCGCCGCTTTTGATGTGCTCAGCGAGCAGGATTATCCGGTTACGGCGCTGTACCTGGTCAATGACGGTATCCGTCAGGTGGAGTATCCGGTACAGCCCGGTTATGGTCGTGCTCTGATTTCTTCGGCGATTCAGGGTGCATCGATGGGCCTGGTGTTTTCGGTGCTGTTGACGCTGACCGGTGACTCTTTTACGTCGGTGGCGCTAAAGTACGTGCCGCTGTCGGTGGTGGTGTTTGTGCTGTGGCAGATGTTCATCCTGCGCCGTGGCAGGGGTGTTCGTTACCCGATGCGTACTGAGGCGATTCCCTCGCGTACCGTGATGTACGCTCTGTCGGAGTACGCTCAGGATGCGCGCCGTGTGCTGGGTGCGCATTCTCGCTTCTCGGCGGCGGTTGCGGCTGCGCGTGTGGCGGCTGCCCCGGAAGCTTCGCAGGCTCGTGCGGCTCAGAGCACCGTCTCGATGAATGGTGCACCGGTTCCGACTGGCGCGCCGAAGGCCCCCTCCTACCGTGCGCAGGCGGGTAGCCAGCCGGCACCGAACCAGAACCTGCCCGAGCGTGATACTAGCGCGCAGAACGCGGTGGCTCAGAGTGCGGCGCAGAACATGCCGGCACCGGTTACTCCCGCTCAGCCCACTCAGCCCGCACAGTCTGCTCAGACCGCACAGTCCACTCAGCCTGCCGAACAGACAAGTACCGGTCAGGCGACCGCTCAGAAATCAGATACGCAGAAGCGCCCGGCGCAGCGGTACGGTCTGCGCGTGGACGACCCGGAAGAATACGCGAAGCTGATTCAGCCCAAGCCGCAGCGTCCGACTCCGCGCCCGCAGGGCCTGCACGATAAGTCCTCGCACGATAATTCAGCGAAGGACTCCGAATAGCTGTAAGGCACAACGGCGGGAAACAGGCATAGAAGATACGCAGCGTAGAAGATACGCGAAAGCCCCTCACCGAACGAATCGGTGAGGGGCTTTCGCTATGCACATACAACCGGCACTAACCGGTGTTAGTGGCGTGAAGAGTCAGGCTTACTTCGCCAGCTTCGCCATCCACTCCTCGATGCCCTCAACGGTGCGCGGCAGTGCAGCGGAGAGGTTCACGTTGCCGTCCTCGGTGCAGAGCACGTCGTCCTCCAGGCGGATACCGATACCGCGGTACTCCTCGGGAATGGACATGTCCTCTTCCTTGAAGTACAGCGCCGGCTCAATGGTGAAGACCATGCCCGGCTCCAGCTCAGCCCACATGTACAGCTCAGCCTTTGCCTGCGCGCAGTCGTGCACGTCCAGGCCCAGGTGGTGGCTGGTGCCGTGCGGCATCCAGCGGCGGTGCTGACCGCCCTCAATGGTGAGGGAAACCTCGGCAGAAACCGGCAGCAGGCCCCACTCTTCCAGACGGTGAGCCAGAACCTCCATAGCGGCGTCGTGAAGTTCGTGGAACTTACGGCCCGGCTTAGCCACAGCGAATGCGGCGTCAGCAGCCTCCAGCACAGCGTTGTAGACCTTCGCCTGAACCTCGGTGAACTTACCGTTCACGGGGAAGGTGCGGGTCACGTCTGCGGTGTACAGGGTGTCGTCCTCAACGCCTGCGTCCAGCAGCAGCAGCTTGCCGTCGTCGACGGTGCCGTTGTTGCGGATCCAGTGCAGGATGGTTGCGTTGTTACCGCACGCTGCGATGGTGTCGTAGCCCAGGTCGTTACCGTCGGTACGTGCCACGGAGAAGAACGCAGTCTCAACGACGCGCTCGCCGCGGTGGTGTGCAACAGCCTTCGGCAGTGCACGAACGACCTCTTCGAAGCCCTTGACGGTCAGGTCAACGGAACGCTGCAGGTTCTCAACCTCGATAGCGTCCTTAACCAGGCGAGCCTCGGAGAGAGCCACGGCCAGTTCGGAGTCCAGCTTGTCAGCCTGCTCCAGCTCCACGCCGGTGTTGTAGCGGGAGGTATCAACCAGAGCGTCAACAGCCGGGTCAACGTTGCGGACCAGGCGGATGTTCACGCCGCCCAGGCCCTGGTTGCCGGCGTTCTTAGTGATAGCAACCTCAAGCTCGGACAGGTCGCGGGTACGCAGACCGTAACGCTCGGAGAACTCCTTCAGGGTCGGGCGGGGGCCAACCCAGAACTCGCCGTAGCGTGCATCCGCGTAGAACTCTGCGGTGTCGCGGCCAGCCAGCGGACGGAAGTACAGGGTGACCTCGTGGTTGGAGCCGTTGTCGCCGGTACCTTCTTCGACGGGCTCAAAAATCAGCACGGCGTCAGGCTCGTGGTCGATGCCCAGGCCGGTCTGGTGCGCAAACGCCGAGTGGGGGCGGAAGCGGTAGTCGCAGTCGTTGGAGCGGACCTTCAGCGGGCCTGCGGGCAGGACGAGGCGCTCGCCGGGGAATGCCTTGGAGATCTTGGCGCGGCGCTCAGCTGCGTAGTCTGCTACGGGCTCGCGGGTGTAGCCGTCATCTTCGGCAGGTGCCCAGTTTGCGGCAATGAATTCGGTGAACGCAGACGCCTTAGGGGTGCTGCGGTGGTCAGTCTTCTGAGCTTCAGTGCTCTTCTCATTGTTCTCAGTCATGGGTTAATCATAGCCTCTTCATTACAGGTGGGCAGGTGTTTTATCGCTTTTGACCATAAGAGAGGGCACGGTCGGGCAGAATATATCTTTGACCTGCGACCGGGTGCCCGATATTGCGCCGCCGATATTGGTAGGGTTGAATCAGAAGAATAGATGACATGCCTTAAAACCCTGCTGAGGTGGCGACGAACTAGCAGGGGCGGGGAAGGAGAGAAGATGACGCAGACAGAACACCGAAATAGTGCACCGCAAAATACTGCGCAGCAGGCACCGCAGCCCGCTGTATCGGGCGCGCCTGAACATCTGAACCGTGCCGGGCGCTACGATCTGCATATTCACTCCGCTATCTCTGACGGTACGCAGAGCCTGACTGAGCTGGTGCCGCTGATTGCTCGCGCCGGGTTGGCAGGTTTCGCGCTGACTGATCACGATACGACGGCTGGTTGGGCGCAGGCGGCTCAGCTGGCGGATGAGCACGGTCTGGATTTTCTGCCGGGTGCCGAGTTCTCCTGCCGGTACCGTTACACCGATGGTGAGGGCCGTGCACGCACGAAGACTATTCACCTGCTCGCTTATGGTTTTGACCCGGTGGATTCGGAGCTTGCACGCCGCGTGGAGGCGATTCGTGCCAGCCGTGCGGGCCGTGCGCAGGCTATTGTGGACCGCCTTGCCGCCGACTACCCGCTGACCTGGGATGACGTGTTGGCGCAGGTGGGGGAGGGGAACGCGGCGGTGGGCCGCCCCCATATTGCTGATGCGCTGGTTGCTGCCGGTGTGGTTGCTGATCGTTCTGAGGCTTTTGCGAAGCTGCTGTACACGGGTAGCCCCTACTATGTGCCGCAGCAGGCACTGGACCCTTTGGAGGCGGTGCGTCTGGTGCGTGAGGCTGGGGGCGTGCCGGTGATTGCGCATCCGATGAGTACGATGCGTGGGCCCGCGTTGAGCCTGGAGTACCTGGGTTTGATGGTGGACGCTGGCCTGGCGGGCGTGGAGGTGTATCATCGTGAGAATTCGGTTCAGGACCGTGCGCGTCTGCTGGAGTTCATTGAGCGTCAGCGCGCGGGGGGCCGTGAGGTGCTGGTGACGGGTTCGAGCGATTATCACGGCGCGGGTAAGCCGAACCTGCTGGGTGAGAATACGACGGATGCGGCGACGGTGGCGCGTATCCGCGAGCTGCTGGCTTCTCAGTAGTAAGACGAAAGAGTGTGGGGCGGGTTCCCGGTAAAGGAACCCGCCCCACACTCTTTTGTTTTCACCTCATTGCATATTCTCTAAATCTCTACCTGAAGGTTAGGATTTTTGATACGCTGAGAACGTTCTACTCATTGGGGTGCACAAAGATTGTGCCCCCCTATTTTGAAGGAGCTATGATGCTTCGACAATTATTCGCCCGTCCTACGAAGCGGGCTATCCAGGCTGGCGGCGCTGTACTCTTGGCTGGTGCCATGGTGTGCGGCAGTGTTCCGGCGTATGCCACCGGGCATTTGAAGCCTCACGAGGTGACCCCTATTGTGCAACCGGATGAACCGGCAGTGACCTGTAACGACCGCGCAGAGTATGAGTATTATCGGCAAGATGGCGAGTTGGGGCGTCGCGTTATCTTTAGTTGGGCACAGTGTGTTGGTCTGATTTCTGAGCGTCAGAAGTACCAAATGGTCAAGAAAGATAGTGTTATTTCTCGCGGCCAGTTTGTGGAGTATCTATACCGTCTGTCAGGTTCTCCCGAGGTGAAGAATCTTCCGACTCAGTCTCCGTATGGTGATATCAAGACTGATGATCCGCGTTTTCCTGTGGTGATGTGGGCTCGTCAGCGGGGCATTACCTGGGGTTGGAGTGATGGGAATTTCCATTACGATACCCCTGCTGGTGAGGCTGCTACTGCCTTGATGGTGTATCGATTGGCGGGTAGTCCAAACGTAACGGTAGAAGTAGACGATCCTAATGCCTATTTCCTATATACTCCTTGGAAGGAAAAATGGCCGAATATGCCCTATAATTCGGAGCTTCATAAGGCATACACCTGGTTATACTATGGTCTTCAGAATCCAAATAATAAAGATTCTGTCGAGAACGTATCGTATCGACAGCATGGTATCGTATCACCTAATGATGAATTTGAGTGGTTGACTTACGCTACGTATGAGCAGGCCTTTGAAGTGATTCGTCTGGCAGATAAATCTTTCAAATTTAAATAAGAAACGTATCCCCGCTTATGTATCAATACATAAGCGGGGATATGTTTATGAATTTATTCCACAACTATATATTCTTTTTTATTGGAAGTTCCCACTGGAGTCTCAGTAGATTTATAGACATACTGATTAATTTCAATCTTGTAGGGTGGGTTCAGGGAATTTTTAATAGAAAACTTCCATTTATCGTTCAGAACCTTGGGTTTAGGTTTGTTATTGTCTTCGTAGTCCATGTGGCATTCGTCGTATGCGTTTGCTCCAATAATATTCAAACGTCTAACACTACCTTCAAGATAGAAGCCCCACAGTGAAGCGAGGATTCTTTCTAGGGGTACTTCTTGGCTTGGCCCGTAGGGGTTGTCTGAGCGTACTCCCGTGAAAGTGCAGTCGCTGGCCCACGAGCTGATATACCAATTTGCTGCCTCGTGGTTATGTGCTTTATCTGAGACTGCGTCATGCCAGCTGGAGGATTCACCGATACATCCCACATAGTTATTCCGCGGCATTAGGGCAAACCATCCGTGGCCGCCATTCTCTTGAACCGCACACCCCTTTCTGTCGCCAAGATACAGAGTAAACCGACACAGTTTCATTCTCTCCTTCAGCTTCAGTGCAATGTTAAAAATCTTTAAAGTAATAGATTTCATACGCCTCATTAATATGTTGAAGAAAATTAAAATATTTACATGAAACTTGAAACGAATTTATGTAAAAATCATAAATTTTCTTGCGAAGAGAAGAAAAAGCGATACACACTAGAGATACCTTCTGTAGCGCAGCACGGTGCTACGTGCAGAAAGTATCCGCCCACTAACGTCACTTCGTCGTGATGAAGGGCAAATAATTCACTCACCTCTAGGAGACATCGATGTCTGAATATCATGCGCCATCACGGCGTGCCCTTTTGGCAGGAGGAGCTCTTGCCGCAACCACTGCAGGAGTCTCAGCTTTCTCCCCAGCCCATGCGGAGCAAGCAAATAAGACTGAAGAGTTCATGACTCCCGCCCCAGAATGGGTAGAGAATCCAACGAAGCGGCTAGACGAGTTCCGTACGCGCCTACAATACTTCGAGTACAATACCAAAGAGAGGCAGCGCACAGTCCATAATCTTGCAAAGAACGGCCTTCACGTTAATGTTCTGGATTACTGTGTAGACCCCACGGGCGGAGTGGACTGCACCGATCAGCTGAATAAGCTGGCAGAGCGCCTGTATTGGCTCGGTGGAGGGTCAATTGAGCTGCCTGCCGGTATTTACAAGGTGTCGCACCCCTTCATTCACTTGCTCGATAAGGTGGAGTTTTTCGGCCATGGAATGTCTACCCGAATCATTGCGACGCCCACAGATGAGCTGGATGACGCAGTTCGTAAAAATCGAGATGAATGTTTCGGTGTTTTCCATACGGGAACTTATCAAAATCCGATATCTAATGCGACAAATAATCGTCCGATGCGCTTCGGAGTACGTGACATGTGGATTCGCACGAGCCCCCAAAAAGGGCATATCAACGTACAGCAGCTTACGGATAATATGCATACTAGGGCACCGCTAGCCCATGTTGCAGGCATTATTCTACACACTGAGTTTACGGGTAAGCCTAATGACCCTGAAGCTGTCCCTTCCCTCTCTAACCTAGAAATTTGGGATGTAGATATGGGTGTTGCGATTTTGGGACTTCACGACCGCGGTATGAAAGTTGATAAAATCCGTGTCCGCAAGTCATTGCGCCAAGGCTTGCTGGTTGGCAAACCTGTCGGTCATCCGTTGCGCAGGATAGATGACAATAATCCTGGTGGCGCAGACAATAAGTTCCTTACAGTAGATATCTCTGATGCCAACCTTTCAGGGAAAAACTACGCCGGAATTGAAATCTACGCCTCCCAATGTAAATTCTTTGGGTCAACCAGTTGGTACAACCGCCGCTCCGTACCAAAAAATCCTATCTACGTAACGCGGAAAGAGAACCAGTCCGACGATCAATACACCGCCAAGGCCGGTGCTGGATGGTATGTCGCCGGAACTCGTAACCTCTTTCAAGGATGCACGGCACAAGAGAACGGCGGCCACGGATGGTTTGCCCTAATGCCGCGGAATAACTATGTGGGTTGTATCGGTGAATCCTCCAGCTGGCATGACGCAGTCTCAAAACCAGCACATAACCACGAGGCAGCAAACTGGTATATCAGCTCATGGGCTAGCGACTGCACCTTTACAGGAGTACGCTCAGACAACCCCTACGAAGATAGTGACAAGCCAGAGGATAAATTTCCACTAGACAAGGCTCTCGCAGCACGATGGGGATTCTACCTTGAAGGAGGAGCCGGACGTCTTAGTATTATTGGCGCAAATGCTTTCGATGCTTGCAAACGTAATTCTAAAGCTAGGACTGCCGCTCAGCGGGATATGATGGGAAATAAATGGGTTCTTAAAGTCAACTCTGAACTTTATGAGCTGTTAAGGATTCAAATTAACGAATTTGAAATTAACGGAGATCTTGTAGCGCCAGTTCTCCCTAAAGCTAAAGGAAAAGCAACAGAAAATTAAAAATATTTTGGCCCTCTGTAATCTCAGACAGAGGGCCAAAATATTTTTTATGAGTTTAAAATATGCCTCGAGTGTCGGCTAGACGTAACACCTCAAAAGCCTGTTCATATGTTGCATCATGCGTCCACATGGAGTCCCAATAGGGTGCTTTATTTGCAAGGCCAGTACCTCGGTAGGTTAAATATTTTGTAGCCTGTTCCAAATCCCAACTTCCGTAGAGTGCCCAAGTGTAGGCGTAGTGAAGCTCGGAGCCATGCGGCATATTAGGGTAGTAAGTCTCCCAAGTCTCTGGTGCAAGAATGGACGATTTATCCTGTAGTTTCACCTTCGGACTGCCTGCTAGCCTGTATGCCATAAGTACCGTTGTTTTTTCACCTGCTGGGGCATCGTAATGGAAATTCCCATCACTCCAACCCCAGGTAATGCCCCGCTCACGAGCCCACATCACCACAGGAAAACGCGGATCATCAGTCTTAATATCACCGTACGGTGACTGAGCCGGAAGATTCTTCACCTCGGGAGAACCTGACAGACGGTATAGATACTCCACAAACTGGCCACGAGAGATAACACTATCTTTCTTGACCATTTGGTGCTTCTGATACTCAGAAATCAGACCGACACACTGTGCCCAATTAAAGATAACGCGACGCCCCAATTCACCATCGTTCCGATAGTATTCATATTCTGCGCGGTCGTTGCAGGTCACTGCCGGTTCGTCCGGCTGTACAATGGGGGTCACCTCGTGAGGCTTCAAATGCCCGGTGGCATACGCCGGAACACTGCTGCACACCATAGCGCCTGCCAGCAGTACCGTGCCGCCGGCCTGGATGGCCCGCTTCGTGGGGCGGGCGAATAATTGTCGAAGCATCATAGCTCCTTCATGAACAGAGGGGGAGGCACAATCTTTGTGCACCCCAATGAGTAGAACGTTCTCAGCGTATCAAAAATCCTAACCTTCAGGTAGAGATTTAATGAATATGCAATGGGTTGAAAACAAAAGAATGGGGCGGGGTCCTTGAACAGGACCCCACCCCACACTCTTAACACGTGCTCTCACGAATACGCAGACAAGACAGCCTAGACGCTCTCACGCGAGGCATGATGCTGCAACACCGCACCCGCAGCAACCGCATCCCGCTGAGCCCGCGCCGCACGAGCCTTAGCCCGCGCCTGATGCTGACGCTGACGACGCAACTCATCACGACCATCAATACGCATCTTCTTATCCACCGCATCCATCGACCAGTGACGCACAAACCGGCACGACGCACCCTCAACCGGCTGCGTCGTCTCCGTGAGCGTATCCAACACAGCCTTCAACGCATGACGGCTCGCCGCCGTCAACGCATCACGACTCGTACCGCCACGAACACCCACCGTACGCTTCGGCGTGAACAACACACTCGCCCCACGCGGCACACCGCGATACTCAGCGAACGACACCGGATCCACGCCCAGACGCTTAGCCATCACCTCAATAGCCGGCGGATTCTGATCCACACACACGAACTTACGACCCAGCTGAGCCGCCGCCGCACCCGTAGAACCAGAACCAGCGAAGAAATCCAACACCCAATCACCCGGGCGGGAACTCGCCGCAATCATACGACGCAACAGGCCCGTAGGCTTCTGCGTGGGATACCCCGTCTTCTCCTTACCCGTCGGCGACACAATAGTATGCCACCACACATCCGTAGGGAGCTTACCGCGAGAAGCCTTCTCCTCAGTCACCAAACCGGGAGCCATATACGGTTCACGATCAACCTCCGCAGTATTGAAGTAATAGCTGCGGTGATCCTTCGCGTACACCAAAATATTGTCGTGCTTCGTCGGCCAGCGGCGCGTAGACTTCGCGCCGTAGTCATAAGCCCAAATCAGCTCATTAATGAAGTTCTCACGACCAAAAATCATGTCGCACATAATCTTCACATAATGAACCTCACGCCAATCCAGGTGCAGGTACAGGGTGCCGTCCTGCGCGAGCAGACGATGCGCCTGCTCAATACGCGGCGCTAGGAACGCCCAATAATCCTCGAACGAGTCGTTATAGCTCGCCAGAGTCTGCAGGGTGCTCGAATAGCTCTTGCCCTTAAAACCGGTGCGGTCGCCCTTCTCAGAAGCCTCCGCGCTCAAAGTGCGGCGCGTCTGCTTCTTACCCGTATTGAACGGCGGGTCAATATAAATCACGGTGAACGCACCATCGGGCAGCTCACGCAGATACTCCAGGTTATCTGCCTGCACCAGCAGCGACGGGCCCTGCGGATCGAAAACAGCCGAATCCGCGGGGTGTGCCTCAGCGGCAGGGGAGGGCGCGGCAGGCGTCGGGGATGCTGAAATACCCAACCCCGGCCCTAGCCTTCAGAACCAGCACGGTCAGCGCCACGGCCCTTACCGCGAGAACCCTCAGCACGCGAACCCTCAGTGCGAGAGCCTTCAGAGCGGCGGCGGGTGCGGCGGCGGCCCTCAGCCTCCACGGGCTGACCCTCAACACGGCGGGTACGGCGACGCTGACGAGGCGCACGCTCAGAAGAGCGCTCGGTACGCTCAGTACGCTCGGATGCGCCATGCTCGTTACGCTCTGCACGCTCGGAACGCTCAGTGCGCTTGCGACCCTCGGAGCGGCTACGGCGCTCGCCGCGGCCCTCACCGGAACGGCCCTCGCGGCCACCGTCACGACCGCCGCGAGAACGGCGCGAGCCCTTCTCGCCGTCACGACCGCCAGAACGACCACCATCGCGGCCACCGCGAGAACGTGCCGGGCGGCCATCACGAGAATCACGGGCGCTCTCAAAGAACTCATCGCCCATGCCCTCAGCCACACGCTCCTCACGCGGAAGGCGGCCCTTGATGCCAAGCGGAATGTTCAGATCGTAGAACAGGTGCTCAGAGGAAGAGTAGGTCTCAACCGGCTCGGGAACACCCAGCTCCAGGGCGTCGTTAATGACCTTCCATCGCGGCAGGTCATCCCAGTCAACCAGGGTCACGGCGGTACCCTCATTGCCCGCACGGCCGGTACGGCCGGTACGGTGCAGGTAGGTCTTCTCATCCTCGGGCACACGGTGGTTAATCACGTGGGTCACGTCTTCAACGTCAATACCGCGAGCCGCCACGTCGGTCGCGACCAGAATATCGACCTTGCCGGAGCGGAACGCCTTCAGCGCCTGCTCACGCGCAACCTGGTTCAGGTCACCGTGCAGGGGAGCGGCAGCGAAGCCACGGTTCACCAGCTCCTCCGCCACGCGGGCAGCGTCACGCTTGGTCTTGGTGAAGATGACGGTACGGCCGCGGCCGGTAGCACGCAGAATGCGGCCAATCATCTCGTCCTTGTCCAGGTGGTGCGCACGGTAGACTACCTGGCGGATCGACGCCTTAGTCTTCGAGGCGTCCTCGGGGTCAGCGGCGCTAATGCGCATGGGCTTGGTCATGTACTGGCGTGCCATCGCAATGACCGGGCCGGGCATGGTTGCGGAGAACAGCATGGTCTGGCGGTCCTCGGGCAGGTAGCTGAGGATCTTCTCAACCGACGGCTGGAAACCCAAATCCAGCATCTCGTCAGCCTCATCGAGGACCACGATCTTGACCTGCTTCAGGTTCAGGAAACCCTGCTGGTACAGGTCGATAATACGGCCGGGGGTACCCACCGCAACCTCCAGGCCGCGGCGCAGCAGCTCAGCCTGAGGCTCAATCGGCACACCACCGTACAGGGTGGCGACGCGGGCGTTGCGCAGCTTCGCAGCAATCGCCAGGTCCTCACCCACCTGAATAGCAAGCTCGCGGGTCGGAACCAGAATCAGCGCCTGAGGCGCGCCGGGGTACTCCAAATCAGCCCAACCCTCATCGTCGCGGCCGACCACACGCTGAATGGTGGGCAGACCAAAGCCGAGGGTCTTACCGGTACCGGTCTTCGCCTGACCAATGATGTCCTGGCCAGACAGAGCCACGGGAAGAGTCAGCTCCTGGATGGGGAAGGGGGAGGTAATGCCAACCGCCGCGAGGGCGTCGCTAATATCCTGGCGAACGCCGAAGTCGGCGAAGGACTTTGCAGTCTGAGTGGTTTCCTGCGTGTTCGTTTCAGTCACTGGACCGTATCTTTCTACCCCTGATCGGGGTGTGTTTCTCCCCAAATTGGGGGTGCACCAGCCAGCGCCCCTGCGGTGGAGGCGGTGACGGGCGGGCGTCGAAAGCCGGCCGCGGGAAATTCTTACACGGGAAATTCTTACCGAGACGCCGCCTGCACGCATGATTAATACTCATGGTTCATTCATGATGAGGTGCAGCCTCGGGGTCTTGAAAGGGGTACGACCGGTCATTCACTTAACCCCTCAATATTAACCTGGATTTGCTTCCGGCGCACCCCCGACCGGTTGTGGTGTGCGCCCGTGATGGGCGATATACCGCCCCAAAACCGGGTATCGTGAGGTTTTCGCATGGGCGGTTTAAAACGCAAACCCCCGCATCCGGCACGGCGTAACCACGTGACGCATACAGCGCACGCACACGGCGCATAAAGCGCGGTTACGCATCGTGACGGATGCGGGGGAAAGCTCAAGCTAAAGGGTAAACAGCTACCGAACTAATTAGGCGCCGATACCGAAACCAACGTGACGCTTAGCGTCGGAGCCCAGCTCAACGTAGCCAATCTGAGCGCCAGAAATCAGGGTGGTGTTGCCCTTATCATCCATAATCTGCAGCAGCGAGCCATCCTCAATAGCCTTCGAGACCTTCTCCATGAGGATTTCCTTAGCCTCACTGGTCTCAACAACGATTTCACGAGCAATGTGGCGAATGCCAATCTTGATTTCCATGAGTCTCCTCGCAGAATAGTCCGGTGCAACCAAACGTGCGCCGGGTATGGGAACTGTCTTATCTAGCATCTACTCTAGCGTGAATGCGCCCATCGGCACCGTGAACGGGCGGTACTTCGCCGGGGGCTAATAAAATACTCGCCGCCGGATGCGTGAAAATGCGCGCGAAAACGCCGGGAAGAGGGGAGGGAGAGACTCCTAAGACTCCTCCACCTGAATGCCGTAGAGGGTCTCCAGCGCCTGCACGTAATCCTCTGCGCGGCCCTCCGACGCCAGCTTCTTGGCGCGCACCGTCGGGGTGTGCAGCAGAGACTTCACCATGCGGCGCATCGCCAGCTCAAACTGCTCCGTCGCCGCACCGCAACCAAACTGGCTACGCACCTTCTCCAGCTCGGAATCCAGCACATCCATAGTGTGCGAGCGCAGCGCAACAATCGCGGAGTCAATCGTGCGGGAACGCTGACGGGACAGGAACGCCGCCAGCTCAGACTCCACGATGCGCGTAGCCGTCGCCACGGACTCCTCGGTTTCCTCGGGGGCGGCAAGGCGCACCGATTCGAGGGTAATCAGCTCAACGTTCGGCAGGTCAGCGACCGACGGATCAAAGTCACGTGAAAGAGCAAGGTCAAGAATCGTGTGGTGGCCGCCCGGAATCTGCTCGGGAAGCAGCGGATCGGATCCGCCGGAGCAACCAATAATGACGTCGGCAGAAGCCATGGCCTGCTCCATGCCGTCCACCGGCACCGCAGAAACCTCGCGCTTTGCCGCGAACTCGGCGGCACGACCAGAACGGGAATTGACCCAAATATCGGTGCAACCGCGTTCACGCAGAGCCGCAATGGTTGCACCCGCATAAGCACCCGTACCAAAAATTAGGGCGCGTCGGGTCGACCAATCCTTCTCGGCAACCTCATCCGCAAGATCGAGGGCAACAGACACAATCGAGCGGCCCTGGGCGCCAAGCGCCGTGTGCTGACCTACCTGACGAGCCGTATGCGCCGCATGCTCAAACAGCTGCACCAGCTCACCGGGAAGAGTCACGCCCTCCTCCTGAGCCTTCGCCTGCGCGGCAGCCAGGGCGCGGCGTACCTGACCGGCGATTTCGCGCTCGCCAACCACGGCAGACTCCAGGCCGGAGGCGACCGTCAGCAGGTGGCGTGCCGCTTCCTCGTCTGCGTACACGTCGAAACTGGTATTGACCAGTTCCTTGTCCAGGCCGGAGGTTTGCGCAATCGAATCAACAATCAGCTCACGAACCATGTGCACATGCGCAGAGACGTGCAGCTGAACATACATTTCAAGACGGTTACAGGTGGCAAGAACTACTGCACCCTTAACACCGAGTTGACGTGCGATATCCGCCGCCAGAACATCGGGTACGCCAGAGGCACCGGCGCTCAACGCAGCGACGGTGGTCAAATCAACGGTGTGGTGCGATGCCACAAATGCATAAGTACTCACTAGAGATTAATCATAACCACGCCGACTAAGCCCCTGTAAAGCTCATAGAACCTAAGTTCACGGCTCCACGTGGCTTAGTGGGTGCCACATAGCGGACAGGAGGCGGGGGTATTCGCCGGGGTGTTGGTGTGGTGTTATCGGAGTGCTGGCGGTAATTCAAAAGCGCAAGTAGGGGAGAGCTCACCGGAATGCGAAGGGGTGCATTTGGTGCTTCACTTGCGTATTCGCCGCGCAAATCTCTGCGCAAACGGGCGCAAACAGGCGGCAGGCGGGGGCCTAACGGGTGTGAACTAAGGTGTCCCTCACTGCTAAGAAAGTCATCATTAGGTAAGAGTCACCATGACATAGTGTCGCAAAAACGCCCACATAAACCTGTCACACTAGACACTATGAGCGAAAACCAGCACACCACCCCCGCATCGGAAAAGGGCCCCGCGTCGGCACAGGGCACCGCACAGGCACCCGCCCTGCCCGCACACCCCATTGACGCCCAGCGACCCCTGCTCACCGACGAGCAGCTCGCACACCTACCCGCCAACCACCCCCTGCGCGCAGGCACCGCCGCCGACTCGCCCATGCTCCGCGCCCTCACCGGCCGCCCCTCCAGCCACCGACCCGTCTGGTTCATGCGCCAGGCAGGCCGCTCCCTGCCCGAATACCGCCAGGTACGCGAAGGCATCCCCATGCTGGATGCATGCCTCACCCCCGACCTCGCCGCAGAAATCACCGTGCAGCCCGTCCGACGCCACAAGGTCGACGCCGGCATCTTCTTCTCCGACATCGTCATCCCCATGAAGCTCGCGGGCGTCAACGTCGACATCGTGCCCGGTAAGGGCCCCGTACTCGACCAGCCCGTCCGCACCCTCGACGAGGTGCGCGCCCTGCCCGAACTCAAAGACAGCGACCTCGACCCCATCCGCGAAGCCGTCGCCGCAACCGTAGAAATGCTCGGCGACACCCCGCTCATCGGCTTCGCCGGAGCCCCCTTCACCGTCGCCGCCTACATGGTCGAAGGCGGCCCCTCCCGCGACCACCTGCGCCCGCGCACCATGATGCACGCCGACCCCGCCGCCTGGCACGAACTCGCCGCCTGGGCAGCCCGCACCGCAGGCCAGTTCCTGCGCGCACAGATCGAGGCGGGCGCATCCGCCGTGCAGCTCTTCGACTCCTGGGCAGGCTCCCTCAGCGAAAGCGACTACCGCCGCTACGTGCAGGCACACTCCGCAACCGCCCTCGACATGGTGCGCGAATACGGCGTGCCGCGCATCCACTTCGGCACCGGCACCACCGCCCTGCTGCCCGCCATGCACGAAGCCGGCGCAGACGTCATCGGCGTGGACTACCGCCTGCCGCTGTCCGCAGCGAATACCCTGCTCAACGGCGCTGTACCCCTGCAGGGCAACATCGACCCGGCACTGCTCGCCGCAGGCAGCGAAAACCTCTACGCACACGTAGACGAAGTGCTCGCAGAAGGTAACGCCGCCCCCTCGCACGTGGTCAACCTCGGCCACGGCATACCCCCGACCACCGACCCGCAGGTGCTCACCGACCTCGTGGCATATATCCACGAACGCACCGCGCAGGCATAGGATAAATAACGATAAATAGACGGCGTAGATGCCGGGCACCCTCCGGCATCTGCCCCGAACATCTGCACCCCGAACCAACCACCACACCCGTTACCGCAATGGGCAACTCCACTGCAGGAAGACCGAAGGAGAACCACCATGGGCCACACCAACCAGGCACCGCACCGGACCACGCAGGCCAGCTCCTCCACCGCGCCCTCCTCCACCGGGCCCCAGGCCGCACGAGCATTCACCCGCAAGGAAAAGGCACCCACCGCCATCGTCATCGGCGGCGGCCCCTCCGGCCTGATCTCCGCACGCCGCCTCGCCGCAGCCGGTATGCGCGTCACCCTGCTCGAACAGCGCCACCACCTCGGCGGTGCCGTTGGTGCCCACGAAGTTGGCGGCCTTCTGCTGGACTCCGGCGCAGAATCCTTCGCAACCCGCAGCCCTATCGTCAGCGACCTCGTCAAGGAACTCGGCCTGGGCGACCAGATCGTCACCCCCAACTCCTACGGCTCCTGGCTGTACCTGCCGCAGGGCGCCCGTCGCACCCCCAGCACCGGCATCATGGGCATCCCCGGCAATGTGAACGATAAGTCGCTGATTCCCGTCATCGGTAAGAACGGTCTGCGCCGCGCCCAGGTGGACAAGTTCCTGCCCGTCTCCGCAGGCGAGAACGCGAAGACCCTCGGTGAGCTCGTGCGCATCCGCATGGGCCAGCAAGTGCTCGACAACCTCGTCGCACCCGTAGTCTCCGGCGTGTACTCCACCCACCCCGACAAGCTCGACGTCGATGCGACCATCCCCGGTCTGCGCGAAGCCTTTCGCAAGCACCGCTCCCTCTCCGCCGCAGCGCACGCTTTCCGTTCGGCAGCCCCCGCAGGGTCACAGGTCGCCGGTATCGTGGGTGGCATGAACCAGCTGTCCGAACGTCTCGTCGAAGACCTGTACGCCGCTGGCGTTCGCATCGTCACCGGATTCGACGTCATCGCCGTTGACCGCGACGAATCCACCGGCCAGTGGTTCATCATCCAGCGCCACACCACCGACGGCGAAAACACCCCCCTCTACGCCGACTACCTGGTGCTCGCCACCGACGGCCCGACCGTGGCACGACTCATCGGACCGCACGTCTCCACCGCACTACCCGCCCTGGAACCCGGCCCTGAAGTCGCCCTCGTCACCCTCGTCGTTGATGCCCCCGCCCTGGACAAGCACCCCCGCGGTACCGGCCTGCTCGTCTCCGAAGAAGCCACCGCCGTACGCGCCAAGGCACTCACCCACGCCACCGCCAAATGGCAGTGGGTCGCAGAAGCCGCAGGCCCCGGACGCCACGTCGTGCGCCTCTCCTACGGCCGCGGCGGCGAAGACGCCCGCTTCTCAGAAGTGGCACTCGCCGACGAACAGCTCATCACCCTCGCCCTGCGCGACGCCACCCGCATGATGGATGTAGCCCTCACCCGCAGCAACCTCGTTGACGCGGACGTGGTGCGTTGGCGCGGCGTACTGCCCGCCTCCACCCCCGGCCACCGCGACCGAGTCAAGGAATTCCGTGAACGCGCCAGCGAACTCGGAACCCTCAGCACCGTCGGCTCCTGGGCGGCAGGCTCCGGCCTGGTCTTAACCGTCAAAGACACCTACGAGCAGATGGACCGCCTCATCTACCACGCGGCACAGGACTGGGAGGGCGTCACCGCACCCAAGGTCGCAGCCGCCAAGTAGACGGCGCAGCGGCGGCAGAAGCTCAGCCAATAACTCAGCTCAGCCAGTAACTAGACCAAAAAATTGAGAAAACGCGCAGCTACGGAAGCCGCGCCTCCAGCACAGCGAACCCTCGCTGAAGAAAGGAACACACAATGTCTCACGATCACGCAGCACACGGCCACGGCGGCGCACACGGCGCAGGTCAGGGCGGCTACACCCACGCAGGCCACGGCTACGGCGGCGCACCCAAGGGCTACGCAGTCCAGCACTCCGCAGCTGACGAGAACCGCCGCGGCCGCGAAGAAGGCGAAACCCTGCACTACGCCCTGTACACCGTGTTCGCACGCTCCGGCGCACGCCCCGCAGAGTCCAACACCGACGAGGCACGCGCCGAGTTCGAGAAGGTCGCCGAGCAGCTCGCAGCCGACGGCGTGACCCTGCGCGGCATCTACGACGTCTCCGCAATGCGCGACAACGCCGACATCATGATTTGGACCCACGGTCAGAGCCCCGAAAAGCTGCAGGCAGCAGTCCGCAAGATCCGCCGCACCGCACTCTTCGCAGGAACCACCATCGTCTGGTCCACCATGGGTGTACACCGCGAAGCAGAATTCACCCGCAACCACGCACCCGCCTACGCACGCGGCAAGGCACCCGAAGCGTGGGTCTGCGTCTACCCCTTCGTACGCTCCTACGACTGGTACTACATGAACCCCGAACGCCGCGCAGAAATGCTCAAGAACCACGGCATGAAGGCAATCGACTTCCCGCAGATTCTGGCAAACACCGTGGCAACCTTCGGCATGAACGACTACGAGTGGGTCCTCGCCCTCGAAGCACCCCAGCTCGTTGACCTGGTCGACATGATGCGCCACTTCCGCAACACCGAAGCACGCCTGCACGTGCGCGAGGAAACCCCCTTCTACACCGGCCGCCGCATCGGCGCAGACGAAGTAGCAGAGGTCCTGGCGTGAGCCATCAGCCGAACAACGGCGTAACCCTCAACGGCACGCTCCTGCCGGACGATGTGGTACCCAACCGCACCGACCCGGCGAACACCGCCTCCAACGGCCCCGCCGCGCTCAACGAGCAGACCCTCGGCGACTACCGAAGCGAACGCAGCATCACCCGTGAACGTGCCGAAGAGGCACGCCCCTACGACCTGGTGATTCTCTCCTCCTTCGGTGGCCCCGAGGGGCAGGAGGATGTCATCCCGTTCCTGCGTAACGTAACCGCTGGCCGCGGCATCCCGGATGAGCGCCTCGAAGAGGTCGCCACCCACTACCGCGCCAACGGCGGCGTCTCGCCGATTAACGAGCAGAACCGTGCCCTGCTCGCCGCACTGCAGCAGGCGCTCGCCGAGCGCGGCCCGCACATCCCGATCACCTGGGCGAACCGCAACTGGAAGCCCTACGTGAAGGACGTGCTCGCCGAAGCCTACGAGAACGGGCACCGTAATGTGCTCGTGCTGGCGACCAGCGCCTACCCCGGCTACTCGAGCTGCCGCCAGTACCGTGAGGACTACGGCATGGCGATTGAGCAGCTCGGCCTGGAAGGTCGCGTGCACGTGGGTAAGATTCGTCAGTTCTTTGACGTGCCCGGCTTCTCCCGCGCTTTCGCTGATGGGCTGAAGGACGGTCTGGCAACGGTGCGTGAGCAGCTTGCCGCACGCGATAGCGGTTCGCTGAACCCGCGCCTGCGGATTATGTTCTGCACCCACTCGGTGCCGACCTCCGCGGCGAACGAGGCAGGCCCGCGCGGCGTGAACTACGAGGGCGGCTCCGCTTACGTGGAGAAGCACCTGCAGGTCGCTCGCGCCGTGCTTTCGCTGGTTCGCGATGAGGCTCCGCAGCTTCTGCAGAACGTCGAGTGGGAGCTGGTGTACCAGTCCCGTTCCGGCCCGCCGTCCATGCCGTGGCTCGAGCCGGACGTCAACGATGCCCTGGAGGTGCTACCCACCCCCGCCAACCCGGCGGAGGACGGCGAAGCCCCCGTGGAAGGCGTCGTGCTGGTGCCCCTCGGATTTGTCTCCGACCACATGGAAGTCAAGTGGGACCTGGACACCGAGGCGCTGGACACCTGCGAGCGCCTGGGCGTGGTCGCCGTGCGCACCCCCACCCCCGGCACGCATCCGGCGTACGTTGAGTCGCTGCGCCGCCTGATTGCCGAGCGCGTGGAGAACGGCGTTTCAGCCGACCTGCGCCCCGCACGTGAGAGCGTCTTAGCCCCGAGTGCGAGCGGTCAGTACGGCTGGTTCGATGAGTGCGAACCGGACTGCTGCAAGCCCGGCCGTGGCGCGCCGAAGCCGGTGGTTGCAGAATACGCGCCCGCCGCTTCTGCGGACGCCACCTCTGCCGCAACCGCTGCTGAAACCTCAGCCCGCCGCTCCGGTGGATGCGGCTCCGGCGGATGCTGCTCCCACTAACACCACCCCTGTAGCTCCGGCTCGCCCCAACGCTCCCTAACCGGGGTGTGCGGGCGGGTCGGAGCGCACGTGCCTACGGGCTATCACACACATCACCGACAAGGAGAGATATGAGCCATCACGAGTACATCTTGGGCACCCGCGGGTCTGCTCTCGCCCTGACCCAAAGCCGTATTGCCGCTGAAACCGTCACCTCCCTCTACACCGAACACCAGGCACACCACGGCGCCGCAGATGCCGAGGTCGTGGACTTCACCCTGCGCACCGTCAAGACCGAAGGCGACGTGCTCACCGGACCCCTGGCGACCCTCGGCGGCACCGGCGTATTCGCGGCGGCACTGCGCCAGCGTCTGCTTGACGGTGAGAACGCCTCCGAAGAAAACCGCGTGGACATGGCAGTACACTCCCTCAAGGACCTGCCCTCCGCACCCTGCCCCGGCCTGGTCATCGCCGCAACCCTCAAACGTGAAGACCCCCGCGACGCCCTCGTAGCACGCGACGGCCTGACCCTGGACACCCTGCCCACCGGCTCCCGCGTGGGCACTGGCTCACCCCGCCGCGCCGCCCAGCTGCGTGCACTGCGCCCCGACCTTGAAATCGTGGACATTCGCGGTAACGTGGGCACCCGCATCGGCCGCGTGAAGGGCCTCGAAGAGCACGCCGGCAAGCAGGTCGTGCTCCGCCAGAACACCGAAACTTCCGAACGCGCCGACCACGGTGTAGGCACCGAACGCAGCGGCGACTGTGACGCCGTGGTGCTCGCCGTCTCCGGTCTGAAGCGCCTGGGCAAGGAAGAACTCATTACCGAGTACATGGACCCCACCCGCATGCTGCCCGCCCCCGGCCAGGGTGCGCTCGCCCTGGAAGTGCGCGAAAGCGAGTTTGAGAACCCGGACCCCGCCGCGCTCGCCGACCCTGAGGTGGCACGCCCGGTCCGTGCCCTGGGCCGTGCCCTGCTCGCCGCAAACCACTACGAAACCCGCCTGGCTGTCAGCGCCGAACGTGCCCTGTTACGCCGCCTCGAAGCCGGATGCGCCGCCCCCATCGGCGCGTATGCGCAGGTGGTTGAGGGCGACCTGGTGCTCAACGTCGTGGTGGCATCTCCGGACGGCACCGACATGCTACGCCACACCTCGGCAACCGCCGAACTGGATGTGCCCGGCGCCGAACGCCTGGGCGTGCGCGTGGCGGAAGACCTGCTGCAGATGGGCGCCGCCGCCTTGGCCGGATTGGATTTGAAGTAGGCATCATGTCTGCCGCTAGTCCGCAAGCTGAACCCGCGCGCACGGTTCTGCTGACCCGCTCCGCCGCCCAGGGCGCCGCCTTCGCACGCGCCCTCGCTGAAGAAAGCGTACAGAACGAGTTGGGGGAGCCACGGGTACTCTTCGCCCCGCTACAGCAGGCACGCACTGTCGAACCGGGCGCAGACCACGCCGCCGCGCTGAAGGCGCTCGCCTCCGGGCACTATGCGTGGGTGAGTTTCACGAGCGCCAACACGGTTCGCGCCTGCGCCGAGCTGTGGGGTGCGGAGTTTGCCCGCGCCTGCGCGAGCGGGGGAGTGCGCATCGCCTGCGTGGGTGCGGCAACCGCCCGTGCCGTGCACACCCAGCTGGGGCTGGGCACAGATTTTCAGCCGCAGGTGCAGAGCGCCGCCGGTATGCTCGCGGAGTTTAAAAAGCCTGCAACCGAGCCCGCCGCCGTGCTGGTTCTGGAGGGTTCCAACGCCCGCCCGACCCTGCGCGAAGGCCTCAAAAACCTGGGCTGGGACAGCCGCCGCTGCGTGCTCTACGACATGGTGCCCGCCGAGCAGGTGGCACCCGGCGAGCTGAGCCTCAGCGCCGCTCGCGCGCTCGTGCAGGGGAATGCCGTAGATTCACCCGCGCCGGAAAGCCCCACCCAGGAAAACCCCGTACCGGATGTGCTGGTGGTGACCGCCCCCTCCCGCCTGCACGCCCTGCTGGACGGCGCACCCGCGCTACCGCCTGAATCGGTGCCGCCGGTGGTGGCGATTGGGGCGAGTACCGCCTCCGCATGCCGCGCCCTGAACCTGCGTTATATGCAGGCCGATTCGCCCTCCCCGCAGGATTTGGCGCGCGCCGCCGCATCCCTGATTTAGGCGCATCCCTCATCTAGGCCTCATTAAGACGCCTCTAAGACCACATATTTTTATCGAGTTTTCAGGAGAGATCATGAACCTCACCCGCCGCCCGCGCCGCCTGCGTACCACCGCAGCCATGCGCTCCCTCGTCGCTGAGACCACTCTGCGCCCCGCGCAGCTGATTCAGGTGTTCTTCGTTCGCGACGGCATTGACGAGCCGCAGCCGATTCGTTCTATGCCCGGCCAGTACCAGCACACCCTGGAGAGCATCATCCCCGCCGTGCGTGAGGCGTACGAGGCGGGTATCCGTTGCATTGACCTGTTTGGTATTCCCCGCGATGAGGATAAGGACGAGGTCGGTTCGACCGCATGGGATCCGCAGGGCATCCTGAATCGTGCGATTGCGGTGTGCCGTGAGGAGTTCGGCGATGACCTGGTGGTCATGGCTGATACGTGCCTGGATGAGTTCACGAGCCACGGCCACTGCGGTGTGCTGGTTGATAACGGCCACGGAACTCTCGTGGTTGATAATGACGAGACTGTGGAGCTGTACTGCAAGATGGCGGTTTCGCAGGCGCGTGCGGGTGCGCACACGGTGTCCCCGTCGGGCATGATGGACGGCCAGATTGCGGCGATGCGCGCAGCCCTGGACGAGGCTGGCTTTGAGGATGTGTCGATTCTGGCGTATTCGGCGAAGTATGCTTCGGCGTTCTTTGGCCCGTTCCGTGACGCGGTGGAGTCCAGCTTCACGGGTGACCGTAAGACGTATCAGCAGGATCCGGCGAACCGCCGCGAGTCGCTGCTGGAGGTGCGCGCTGACCTGGAGGAGGGCGCGGATATGGTGATGGTGAAGCCTGCCGGTAGCTACCTGGATATTGTGCGTGAGGTGGCGGAGTTTTCCCCGGTGCCGGTGGCGGCGTATCAGGTGTCGGGTGAGTACGCGATGATTGAGGCGGCCGCGGCGAACGGCTGGATTGACCGTAAGGCTGTGGTGTTGGAGTCGCTGCGTTCGATTCACCGCGCCGGTGCGGACGTCATCTTGACCTATTACGGTACGGAGGCGGCACGCTGGCTCCGCGAGCAGGACGCCTAACCCCCTCCTTCTAGGCACTGAGAAGCCACATGTGTTTCGAAAAGCCGCGTCTTTGGTGGCTTCTCGAAACACATGTGGCTTTTCGCCGTTTATGCTTGTTCTTTGCTGACTGGCTTGTACCCGAGGGAGGTGCACACAATGTTGCCGTTGGTGAAGTATTCCGCGAGCTTCTCACGGTCAGCGGGGGAGCGCAGGTCCGCCCAGCGTTCCTGTTCCAGGTAGAACGCAACCTGGGAGGTCAGGCAGACGACGCGTTCATCGTGCACCGCCACAATATGCCTGCGCAGCCACGGTATGTGCTGAGCGAGGTTCGGCGGAATCCTGGACGGCACCTTGATTTCTATCTGCCATTGCGACGGCTCGTAGAAGGTCGACTTGATCTGTTCGGGGTTCTTCGGGAAGACGCAGAACTCCTCAATGTCGGGGTAACTGTACTTCTTCGCGGGCAGGAAGAGCCGCCCGACGTAGAACGAATCGGGGTTGAACAGCAGGTAGCGCCTCATATGAACCCACCGAGTTACTGCAGTTACGGTGGTAACAATTGCCAGCGTTATGGAAGCTCCTCCAATGGGCATTGGCTGGATACCTAGAACTGTCCAACCGACAAGCGAATAGAAGAAGACGATGAGAGCCAAAACCAGCACAAAGTGGGTTTCAACGTAGAAATCATTCTTTGCCCGAACCGGTTTAGCTTGGGGGTGAGCTTCCTTGGGTGCCGCAAAAACGTTGAGACGCATCAACGCTGCGCTATAGATTTGAGGCAACCCGGCTGTAATGTCATCTGTATCGATGCTGCGGGCTTTACGCCAGGTGCGGCGACCTGAACGTGCACCCACGAACACCATGTAGAACGGCAACAACAGAGCCGGTAGCAGAATGCCATTATGGGCAATATCTGTGTACAGACGAAAGATGGACCGTGCGACAAGGCATGCCCACACATACATGAGCACGTGGAACCAAGCCTCAATCGAGGAGACACCGAATATGCTATCTATTTCTTTGCGGGCACGGGTGAGGTTAGAGCGCAGTTTATGTTTTGGTAGCGGGTTACCCTCCAGGGAACGACGTTCGGCATACCTCATTGCCTTGTTGACGGGGGAGCCGTAACGGGCGATGTAGAGCTCCTTCGCCTTTTCCGTGCTGATTGTTGCGGGGTGGGTGATAGCGGGTACTACGCATAACCCTATGTAAACGATAAAGGCGAAGAGCCATATGTAGCGTACCGGCTCTAGGGGTATCCCCAAAGCGTTTAGCTCCATGAGTCGTCCTCTCTACGGTGTCGGTGATGATGTGTCTACGGTGCTGAGAAGCCACATGTGTTTCGAAAAGCAACATAAAACGTGGCTTCTCGAAACACATGTGGCTTCTCGCGGTATAAGAACGGTATAAAGAGCAGTCCGCCTACTTGTACTGCGCCTTCTGGAAGGACGCGCGGCGTGCCGCCTCCTCCGCATGCTTACCGGCAGGCTTGTATCCCATGGTCGTGCAGATCACGCGGCCGTCTACGAAGTACTTCGCCAACATTTCACGGTCCGCCGGCGAATCCAGCTGCGCCCAGCGTTCCTGCTCAATCTTGAACGCAATCTGCGCCACCAAACAATCAATCTGGTGATCATTGAGCGCATAGTTGTGCTTGCGGCCGCCGGGAAGCAGAATCTCCAGCCTCCACTGGCTCGCGTCCTTCGGGTTTAGCTTGATAGCATCCGGGTTCTTCGGATACACACGGAACGCGCGAACATCCGAGTAAGGGCGGGACTTCGCCGGAAGGAGCAGACGCCCAGCCTGGAACGAATCCGGGTTGAACAGCACGTAATCGCGGTTGTACATCAGCAACATAATCATCAGCGGAATGTACGCCGCCGCCAAGAACCAGGAAGCGTGACCGATATAGATCGCTTCCCAATCCTCGTCGATGCTCCAGCCCGCCAGCGAAGTCAGGAAGACCGCGGCGAGCAGGAACGCAATACCACCGAGAATCCAGTAGGCGGTGCGGTCATCACGAATCGGCTCCACGCCCGGCACGGTGCCGCGCACACGGAACGGGGCGCTCAGCTTACCCAGCGTCGCCGAGTAGATACGCGGCATGCCCAGCACACGGTCGTCCTTGCTGTAACCGCGTGCTTCACGCCAGTGACGGCGACCCCAACGGGCACCGCAATACACCATGAGGAACGGCAGAAGCAGCGCCGGCAACAGGATACCGTCGTACACAATATCCCAGTACAGGGTGAAGATTGAGACCGCCACAATCCAGCCCCACAGGTACATGACCGTGTGGAACCAGCCGCTTATCACACCGGCGCCCTCAATAGAATCCAGCTTCTTCTTCGCCTTCTTCGTGGCGCTACCCTTACGGGAAGAGCTCAGCGGCGCACCCATCGCGGTGCGTTCCGCGGTGGCGCGGCGCGCCTCATCAACGGGAGAGCCGGACACCTCAAGGTACAGGTCGGCTGCCTTCTCCTTCTTGATGGGCACCGGGTAGGCGACATCCACCAGCAGGCACAAGCCCACGTACACCATGAAGGCGATCAGCCACACGTCGCGTAGCTGCTCCATGGGCAGTCCCAGAGCGCTCAGATCCATGAGCGGTTCACCTCCTTACGTCTCTCAAACCCTTACGCGGATGCGGAAGCAGTGGCGGCAGCCGGAAGAGCCGAGATGATACGGTCCATCGCCTCATCGTCGTGGGCGGCAGAAACGAACCACGCCTCGAATGCGCTCGGCGGCAGGTACACGCCGGATTCGAGCATGGAGTGGAAGAACGCGTTGTAGCGGCTGGTTGCCGAGGCCTTGATGTCGGCGTAGTTGTGCACGCCCGCTTCGGAGGTACCAAACGCTACCGAGAAGAGGTTACCGGCGCTCTGGATGGAGTGGTCCACACCGGCGGCGTTGAACGCCTCGGTCAGAGCCTGCTGCAGCTGGGCGCTACGCGAATCCAGGTGCGCGTAGACGGCGGCGTCAGCCAGGGTCAGGGTCGTAATACCCGCCGCGACGGACAGCGGGTTACCGGAGAGGGTACCAGCCTGGTAGACGGGGCCGACCGGCGCCAGGTGCTCCATGACCTCACGCTTACCGGCCAGCGCCGCGATGGGCATACCGCCACCAATGACCTTGCCGAACGTGAAAATATCGGGAACCCAGCCGCCATCCTCGGGAGCAGCGTAACCCCAGTAACCAGCCGAAGACACACGGAAACCGGTCAGCACCTCATCAAAAATGACGAGCGCACCGTTCGCGTGAGCAATCTCGTGCAGGCCACGGTTGAAACCGGGCTCGGGGGTCACCACACCCATGTTGCAGGGCGCCGCCTCAGTAATAATTGCGGCAATCTGACCCTCATGGTTTGCGAACGCCTCACGCACAGCGTCCAGGTCGTTATAGGGCAGAACGATGGTCTCCGCGGCGGTTGCGGCAGTCACGCCAGCAGAACCCGGCAGCGCCAGGGTCGCCACACCCGAACCCGCCTCGGAAAGCAGCGCATCCACGTGACCGTGGTAGCAGCCCGCGAACTTAATAATCTTGTCGCGACCGGTCACACCACGCGCCAGACGAATCGCCGTCATGGTCGCCTCAGTACCGGTGGACACCATACGCACCTGATCAATCGCACCGGGAATCGCCGCGTTAATACGGTTGACCACCAGCTCAGCCAGCTCAGCCTCCGGCGCGCTCGCCGCACCAAAGGACAGGCCGCGCTCAGCCGCCTGCTGAACCGCCTCAACCACCTGCGGATGCGCGTGACCCAGAATCGACGGGCCCCACGAGCAGACCAGGTCAACGTACTCGTTGCCGTCCGCATCGTACAGGTACGCGCCCTTAGCCTTCGCCGCAAACGCAGGGGTGCCGCCCACAGAATTGAAAGCACGCACCGGGGAATTCACACCGCCGGGAATCACCGCGCGAGAACGCTCAAACAGCTTCTCGCTGGCTTCGTGGTGCAGCGGGTGGGTAGAGGAAGGAGTCATCGTATCGGTGCCTTTCAACAGAGACGGCGAACTAAAGAATTACAGGGGACGATGCGCACCAGGCAACGGAGCCTGCACGCCACTAGCGTCCCGTACCTAACCATCATAGGCGCTACAGATGAACCGCAGGTGACAAGCACCTGAACGTACCGAAAGGTGACGATAAAACACAACAGACAAGTTAGGGAACAGAGAGGACGCGCAACGCGCTAACGCAGGTGCCGGTCGGTATCCAGGCGGTTCAGAACCTGGGTGTCCTGATCGAACAGCCAGTTCTTGTCGAAGATTAGACGCACGAAGGCCAGGCCCATACCCAACGCCATGAAAATCAGCAGGGACTGCACGAAACCGCTTGCCGCCGAGTACATGTCACCGCTAGCAAAATGCGACATCGAACGGTAGAACGGAACACCCGGAACCATCGTCACCACCGCCGGAACCGACAGGGAAATACGGGTGTACTTGCGCTGATGCAGCGGCGCCACAATCTCAGCCAAAATACCCACACCAAACACGGCAATCGTCGCCGCCATATGCGCGGGCATACCAGCCTCAACCATGTGAATACGGATGGGGTTCGCCACCGCAGCAATCACGCCACCCCACACGCACGCCACTGGGGAAGCGGCGAAAAGCATCGCGAAGCCAGCCGCCGCAACACCCGAGGAAAGCACCTGCAACACCAAATACAGGGTCGGATCCAGGTTAAGAGGCGCAGGAGCCGCCAACGGCAGGTGGAAGAGCGAACCCAAAACCCACACCGCAAACGACGCACTCAGCAACAACAAACCCACATAGGTTAGACGCGAAATACCCGCCAAAAAGTCCATGCGGGAAATATCGAGCATGCCCGTCACCATGGGGAAACCGGGCACCAAGAACAGTACCGACGAAATAAAACCAATCATATGGTTCGGGCTAATCCAACCCGCCGCGACCAGCACATTAACAAGCGCAATGTACAGGCCCGCCGCCAGGAAGCCGCACGCCATCCACGTTGCCAAATGGCTCACCCCGCGCTTGAGCAGAGTCGAACGCAAAAACTGGCCGGCACCCGCCGCGAAGAACACCACCGTGCACTCCACCAGACCGCCACGGTTTAGGAACGCGAACCCGGCACACGCCACCGCCGACGCCAGCGCCAACATCCAGCGGGTGTACAGAGGCTTCGCCGAATCAATAAGGTCAAGCTCGGCGTTCGCCTCCGCAGGGGTGATCTTTTCAGGAAGCTCAGAAATGAACTTACCCAACTGATCCAGCTTATGAGCGTTAATGCCCATCGTGCGCTGCTCAGCGACCTCGGTACGGAAATTACCGTCAGTGTACGAAGAAGTCGAAATCTCGGTGAAGGTCACCTGCGCGTGATGCTCCTTCAACCCCACAGCCTTCGCCAAACGCGCCATCGACGCCTTAATACGGTATGCGCTCGCACCCGACTTCATCAGGATGCGGCCCAGGCGGAGCACCACCTGCGACTGCGCCACCAGGTGCTCATGAGCCAGACGGGTAGACCCCAGATAAATACTGCGCGTATTAGTGTCAGGGTACGGCTCGGTAGTGCGGGGCTGATCATCCATGAGAGGCCTTCCGGGTCGTGCTATTCACGTGCTATTCGTGTAGGTGCGGTTACCTTCTAGCATAGGGGAGAAGCCCCTGCGGGGATAGTGTCAGCCCGTCAGTAAAGGAGAGGTGTTTGGGGATGCTGCCTAGGTTTTTAGCGGCGCAGTTTTATCGGCGCACCGGCCAGCGGCCGTCAATGACCTCAGATTCCTTACCCGGCTGCGTTCGCAACCACGCCTGGAAGCTCGCCGCCTGCTCCGCCGCCCACTGAATCTGCTGCTCGTGCAGCTGGCGCGCATCCACGTTGAGAACCTCGGGGAACTGCTCGGTCAGCTTCACCAGCAGACGCTCCGCCGCCAGGGCATCATCAGCGGACGTGTGCGCATTCTCCAGGGAGACACCGTACTCGGCGGCAAGAACCTCAAGGGTGCGCTTGCCGCGCTTACGCGGAATCACGTGCTTATGCAGAACATACGGGTCGAGCACCACACCCGGCGGCAGCTCGCCGTTGGCAATATTGTGGCGCAGCATCTCGTGGTGCAGCACCGAAAAATCGTAGGCGGCATTGAACGCAATAATCGGCACACCATCAATATTGAGCGCACCAATCGCGCCGGCAAGCTCCCACACGACCTCACGGGCGGGACGGCCATGCTCACGCGCGTACTCGGTCGTAATACCGTGCACGGCGGCGGCACCGGCAGGAATCTCAACGCCGGGGTCGGCAAGCCACTCGCCACGGCGCACCACATTACCCTGAGGGTCCAGCAGGATCAGGGAAGCAGTCACGATGCGGGCGGTGGTGACGTCCACACCGGTGGTTTCAAGGTCAAAAGTGGCGCGCAGGCCGTTCATCCAGGTCATGCTATAAGACTAACCCAGCAGAGAAGGAGGCGCGCGCCCGGTGGTCACGCGGCTGTGGATAAGCGAGAAACGGTTCTTTCTCCTGCTATATAACCTGTTCGGAAGCAACGCTAATATCCGTACGTAAGTCATGGACGATGGCCATCAATTAGCTCAGGTGACCCCTAGCTGGGCTATGGAATCTCTGTCTAGGCTCTGGCACCGCTATTTATTCATCGTGGGACGCTAGATTCGGCCTGACTAGTATCGAAGAGCACTCCAAGAGCTTATAATTATCAAGGATGACCATCTCAACGAGGAAGTCGTTCAAAATGTACGAGGATTCCTGAAATATTCTCGTGAACAGCGTTGTTACTTTGAAGATATTGGATAGGATTTAAGATGTCTTTTAAAGAAGATCTCAAAAATGCTTTTGAAGGGCAAAACCCTCCGTACCTTTTCGTGGGTTCTGGTTTTTCAAAACGATATCTAGCTTCCCCTTCCTGGGGTGAGCTGTTAGAGAAGATTCGGGCAACTTTAGGGGATTCATATCCGCAAGAGAAATATATTGACCCCAAGGTAACTCCACCAGATTTGCCGGGTTACGCTGAAAAAATGGCAGATGATATTAAAAATTTATGGTGGAATTCTGATAGGTATTCGTATATCTACGGGGATAATGAAAACCGAAAAATTGCAGCTGGAGACTATGGCCCATTAAAACAAGTTGCATGTCATGTCCTTAGTCAGGATTTGTCCTTTCCTGATATTTTGAATGGAGATTTTCCTGAAACTGCCTTAGGGTATGAGACGCAAAAAGTTTTGTCTGATGAGCTTGAATTATTCCAGAAAATTAATTCTCCGTGCCTAATTACAACTAACTATGATTCTTTGATTGAAAAACTTCTGGAATATGATGTTTTTGTGGGGCAGGATGACCTTATTCTGTCCCACACTCAGGGTGTCGGTGAAATTTATAAAATTCATGGAGATATAAATGTTCCGAATTCAATTGTTTTGACTAAAAGTGACTACGATAGATTTAAAGCGCATGATAAATACTTGCATGCAAAAATTCTTACAATTTTTGCTGAAAACCCGATTGTATTCCTAGGGTACAGCCTTAGTGATAAAAATATTCAAGAGATTATCCGAGGCATTGTTGATTGCATTGGGGGAAATCAAGAAAAGTATAATTCATTTTCTAGCCGTATGTATATTGTTGATAGGCCTCGGGGTGACTCGTATCCAAGGATTGAACCGTGTGAAATCTCTCTTGATGGAATTATATTTAAAGCACAGAAGGTTTATCTAAATAATTATCTTGATCTATTTGATGTTTTGGCAAATGATGTGAAATTGCAGGTTCCAGCTAAAACTATGAAATTCTTTGTGGAACATCTGTACGACACTTTTAGTGATCCTCAAAAAATAAGTAGTATTCTTTTGAGGCCTATAGATGAAATTGTGGAGGAAGTTAATAAAGGAAACGGCGAAAAGCTTATTGCTGGGTTGACTTTTAGTGATCCACAGAATATAGGCTTGGGGCCTGGCTTCCAGACAATGCGTGCGGATGTTGTCCGAGATAAATTTATGTTGGGTCAGGACTCTAGCTGGAATGTCTATGGATATATAAGGCATTTTTTAACACCGAACAGTGGTAAGTGGTTGCCGATACATCGTTATCTTAAAAAGATTTCGTTGCAGGATTTTAAATCTAATATATCGACCGAAGAGGCTAACATGCTGTCTGTGGAAGTTAAAAAGGTAACAGTAGAGAAGATTAAATCTTCGCATATTCACGTTCCTGCTCTGTTGAATGGAGAATATCAGAGTATCAATCAAGTTGTAAATCTTGGCGCTCATAAATATAAAGATAATTCTGGCAAAGAGAAGAGCGTGACGGTTGGGCATATGGGAAGTATAATTCTCAAGATGGATGAATCAAAGATTTCCGAAGCTGATTTATTTAAATTTATATCAGAAAATAAGGATAAATTGGAGAAGTATGGGTCGGTCTATTCGAAAATTATTTGCTTATATGATTATATTAAATATGCAGACAATCCTGTGTCTCAACATGTATTGAAACTGTAAAGTATTTAATTAGGTTTTATTGCGCTCCCTTAAATTTTGTTCACAGTTATATCATGCGGCGCATGATTGTGGATAAAGTTGTTATATTTCAAATGGGTGTTCTTTTTGGGGGGGTGTTGAAATTAGATACATTTATTCTTTGATATTTGTAGATATTATTGAAATATTTTATGACGGGCGGCGGGGCGTACCCGCCGCCCACCCGATAGACTGAAACCATGACAACCCAACTTCTCACCGGCATCCCCGGAACCGGTAAAACCCACCACCTCACCCAACGCGCCCTGCGCTACCTCGCCGACGGGAACGACCCCGCCCGACTACTCATCCTCGCACCCACCCGCACCGCCGCAACCCGCATGCGAGACACCATCGCCGCATCCAGCGACCGAAGCCTCTCCGTAGCACCCACCCGCGCCTGGGCAGCATACGCCTTCGACCTGCTCAAACGAGCCCAAACCCGCGGGCTGCTCAGCGGCGTAGAAGGCAACCTCAAACTCCTCTCCGGCCCCGAGCAGGACGTCATCATCGGCGAACTGCTCGCCAACCACGCCCAAGGCATCGCACCCGGCCCCACCTGGCCCGACGTACTCCGCGACGCCCTGCCCACCCGCGGATTCCGCCACGAAATCCGCGACTTCTTCGACCGCATGGCAGAATACGACCTCACCGCCGAAGACGTACACGCCCTCGCCACCGAACACAACCAGCCCGCCTGGCACGCCCTCGCCCAACTGCACACCGAATACCGTGCCGTGCGAGCCCTCCGCGCCAAAAACGCCTACGACCCGGCAGTACTCATCAACGACGCCTGCCGGCTACTGCTGCGCGCCCCCGAATTCCTCGCCGAAGAACGCCGCCGCTACGACCTGATCCTCATCGACGACGTGCAGGAACTCAGCCCCTCCATCTACCGGTTGCTGCACCTCATCGCCGCAGAAGTCGCCCCCGCAGACGCCGCGCACCTGGCCGAAACCCACCCCGACCTCTTCACTGAAGGCCCTCGGGTTGTCATGACCTACAGCGACGAAACCGTCGTCCAGGGCTTCCGAGGCGCCCGCCCCGACCTCGTCACCACCCTGCAGGCAAGCTTCCCGAGCATGCGCACCCGCACGCTCACCACCTCGTACCGCCTGCCCGCACTCATGATGCCGCTTGTGGCGGACATTCGCCGCCGCCTGCCGCGCTACACCCGGTTCGTGCCGCTCACCCCCGAACAGGAAGGGGGCACGCAGGAGGGGGTAAAGAACGGTACGCCCGCAACCTTTGGACGCATCAACACCACCCCCGCCGACGAAGCCCTCACCTGGGGCGCATCCGACGAACCGTTGTTGCACCTGGGCGCCGACGGTAAAATTCTCGACCCCGCGCACTACCGCACCGCACCCGCTGGCGTGTATAAGTATGCGCTCTCGAGCGCCCAGGACGAGGCAAACCTGCTCGCCCAGCTGCTGCTCGAAGAACGCATCTACGGCAACCACCCCTACCGCGAGTCCGCCATCATCGTGCGTAGCAGCGCGGACGTGGCGCGCATCCGCCGCGTGCTCTCCTCGAACGGCATTCCGTCGCGTACCTCCGCGGCGCTCGTGCCGGTGCGCGACGAGCCCGCCGTACGCCCCTTCCTGGATGCGCTCAGCCTGCTCGTCTACGCCCGCAAGCGCGGCGAGAAGGCGCTTAACCCCGCCGTGCACATGCCCGCTGCAGAAGGTGTGGAGTCGGGGGAGTGCGGCGGCTACGAGACCCTCAGCGCCTCCGAAGCTGAAGAGCTCATGCGCCGAAGCCTCGATGACGTCATCGCCGAAGAAAGCCGCGCCAACCCCCTCGGCGGCGCGCAGAGCGCCATCACCCTGCTCACCTCCCGACTCGGTGGCGCATCCAGCATGGACGTGCGACGACTCCGCCAGCAGTTGCGATCCATCGAACTGCAAAGCGGCGGCCACCGCCCCAGCGACGACCTGCTCCTCGGCGCCCTGCTACACCCCGAAACCCTCCCCGAAGAGGGCGTAGGACGCGCCGTGCACCGCATCGCAGCCGTGCTCTCCGCCGGACGTAAAGCACTCGCCCGCCCCGAATCCACCAGCACCGAAGTGCTCTGGGCGCTCTGGGAAGCCAGCGGCCTCGAAAAGACCTGGGTCGCCCAGTCGCGCGGCGCAGGCCCCGACGCCGATGCCGCCCACCGCAACCTCGACGCCATGATCGGTCTCTTCGAAGCCGCCGACCGCTTCGACGAGCAGATGCGTGGCGCCGGTGCCGAGCAGTTCCTCGACTTCATCGATGCGCAGGACCTGCCCATGGACACCCTCGCCGCCCGCGGCGTACGCCAAGACGCGGTCGAGATTCTCACCCCCGCACTCGCCGCCGGTCAGTCCTGGCGCACCGTATATGTATGCGGTCTACAGGAAGGTACCTGGCCCAACACCACCGTGCGAGGCTCCCTGCTGAGCACCGGTGACCTCGTGGACCTGTGCGATGCGCGCCTCCGCCAGCGCGCCCAGCAGGCAGAACAGCAGGTGGGGGAGAGCGAGCAGCCTGTGCCGCCCGCCCGCATCCGCAGCTACCCCGAACGCGTGCGCGACACCCGCCACGACGAGCTGCGCATGTTTGCCGTCGCCGCCACCCGAGCCAGCACCCGCCTCGTGCTCACCGCCGTACGCAACGACGATCAGGCACCCGGTGAGTTCTTCGACTTCGTGCTGCCCACCGACGCGGTCGGCGACTCCACGGAGGTGCCCATCACCCGCGTGCGCCGCCCCGCCACCCTGCGTTCCCTCGTGGCGGAGCTTCGCCGCACCCTCGTTGAGGAGTCGCTGAACGCCATGCGTGCCGAAGACGCTCAGCGCGACGCGCAGATGCACAACGCACCGGAGGAAGATGCGCTCAGCCCGGAGGCTTCCGCGTACCGACTTGATGCCGCCTCCCGCACTCTGGCGCGCCTGGCGAATGCGCAGGCACCCGGCGCCGCTCCCGACGAGTGGTGGGGTCTTCTGCCGCTTTCTAGTACGGAGTTGCTCTTTGCGCACAGCCCGGCAGACCACGCTGAACTGGACGAAAACCACGGTGAAGATGGCGAAAGCCACGCCGAAGAGCCTGCCGAAAGTCACGGCCGCCGCACCATTGCGCTCTCGCCCTCACGCCTGGAAACCATTCACAGCTCCCCGCTGGACTGGCTGGTTTCCGCCGCCCGCGCGGAAGCCCAAACCGACCTGTCCCGCTCCCTCGGCACGCTCATTCACGCCATCGCCGAAGAGTACCCGACCGGCACCCTCGAAGAGCTCCAAACCGCCCTCGACGAGCGCATTAGCTCCCTCGGCGTGCCCGCCCGCAAGGAGGACGAAACCGACGAAGAGTACCGCGAGCGCGTGCCCTGGGAATCCTACGCCCTCTACGAGCGTGCCAAGCGCATGATTCTGCGCCTGAGCTACTACTACCGTCAGCACATGGGCGATGCCGGCTGGCAGAACCTCGGTGTTGAAGGCTCCTTCTCGGTGCGTGTGCCCGTGCCCTTCGACCCCGCCGGTGAAGTCGGCGAGCTGGATGCGCTGCTCACCGGCCGCGTGGACCGCCTCGAAGGTACCGCCCCGGCGGAGGACGGCACCCGCCGCTACGCCATTGTTGACCTGAAAACCGGCAAATCTAAGCCGACCGGTGCGGAGATGGAGACGCATCCGCAGCTTGCCGCCTACCAGATTGCGGTGGAGGCTGGTGCGGGCGAGCAGCTGGAGGAGCGTTACCGCGCCGAAGCCGCCGCCCTGGAGGCGGGCGAACCGCTACCGGATGCCCGCCCCCAGGAGCTGGAGTACACCGGCTATACGGGTCGTTCCGGAGGCGCGGCGCTCGTGCAGCTGGGCGCCTCGGGCGTGAACGATGAGAGCAAGACTCGCCTGCAGGTTCAGCCCGCCCTGACGGAGCACGATTCGTGGGCGGCTGAGCTGGTGCAGCACGCCGCGGAGCTGATTGCTGGCTCGCAGGTGCAGGCTCGTCACCGGGAGGGCGGCTATGGGTGCCGCCTGCCGGAGATCTGCCCGATTTGTACGCGCGGCCGTCAGGTGACGCAGCCCTAGTAGTCGCGTACCCCGTTTACTTTCGATATCACTCACCCCGAACCTCCCATGAGAATGATCCATGAGGAAGAGGAATCATGACTGACTCTGGCGCATACGGCGCTACTAACCCCGGTACTAACCCCGGTTCTGGCGCCGGCATGCTCACCCCCGCCCAGTGGTGCGAGCACAATAGCTGGCAGCTGCCTAACGGCGTGCTCTTCTCGGCAGAAGCCGCCTCGAACGACCCCGCGCTGAAGCCTGCCGACTACCGCAGTGCCCTCGACATTGCCGAGATGCTCAACGGCGTTGACGGTAAGAAGCCGACCCCCGAGCAGGTCCGCATGATTGAGGCGGGCCCCGCCCCGACCCTCGTCATTGCCGGTGCGGGTTCGGGTAAGACCGCGACCATGGTTGACCGCGTGATTTGGCTGGTCGATAACGGTTTTGTGCGCCCTGAAGAGGTGCTGGGCGTGACCTTCACCCGCAAGGCGGCAACCGAGCTGCGCAGCCGTATGCGTGCCGGTCTGAACACTCTGCGCCGTAGCCGCCGCGTCGCCCCGAGCGAGGAGGAGCTGCGCGAAGGCATCGCTGACCCGACCGTGCTCACCTACCACTCCTACGCGAATAACCTCGTCAAGGAGTACGGTCTGCGCCTGGGCGTGGAGCAGGACGCGCAGATGCTTGGCGATGCGCAGAAGTGGCAGCTTGCCGCGCAGATTGTGCAGTACTGGGAGGGGGAGCTTCCCCTCGATAAGGACGGTGTGCCGGTGTCGGCGGCGACCATGATTAACCAGATGCTGCAGCTTTCTGACGAGTGCGCGGAGCACCTGGTGGAGCCGCAACAGGTCATTGACTTCTGCACCGAGCAGCTGACGGCGTACGCGGCGGTGCCCGATCCGCGCCGTGAGACGAAGACCGAGAGGGACATTCTGAAGGTTCAGCGTCTGCTGCGGAACCGCCGAGTGTACGCGCGTATGGCGATGAGCTACGCCCGCGTGAAGGCGCGCATGCAGGTGCTGGATTTCGGTGACCTGATGCGTTTTGCCGCCCGCATTGCGGAGGCTGATCCGGCGATCCGTGAGGGTGAGCGTGCCCGCTTCAAGGTGGTTCTGCTGGACGAGTTCCAGGACACTTCACACGCGCAGATGCGCTTGTTCTCCTCGATTTACGGTGCCGATGAGGCTGCGGGTATCCCGGCGCATCCGGTGATGGCTGTGGGCGACCCGAAGCAGTCGATTTACGGTTTCCGTGGCGCTTCGGACGGTCAGATGTTCAGCTTCTACCGTCATTTCCCGACCGAGCATGTGCAGCCGCTGTTCCTGTCCATCGCGTGGCGTAACGACATTTCGGTGCTGAACGCGGCAAACCACGTGGCGGAGAAGCTGAAGGAAGTTCCCGAGTGGGTGCGTGCCGCCGACGGCGATATTACCGCCGCTCAGGTTCCCGACCTGCGCCCGCGCTGCGCCCTGGTGGGGGAGCCTGGCTCGCCCGCCTTCGAGCAGGCTGCCGCGGGCATGGTGGGGCGTGTTGATTTGACGTACCACGACTCTGACCGCGAGGAGGCTGTGGCTATTGCCGAGCGTATTGCGGCGATGCGTGCGCAGGCGGTGCGCGAGTATGAGCGCGCCTACGCGGCGCATCGTTCCGGTGATGGTTCGGTGCGTCCGCGCCTGAAGATGCCTGAGATTGCGGTGTTGGCGCGTGTGCACGGTCAGCTGGACCCGATTCGTGTGGAGTGCGAGCGTCTGGGCATTCCGGTGCAGCAGGTGGGTTTGGGCGGTTTGCTCTCCCAACCGGAGGTTGTGGATTTGGTGTCGGCGTTGCGTGTGCTGGCTGATCCGAACCGTTCGGACGCCCTGGCGCGCCTGCTGACGGGTGCGCGTTGGCGTTTGGGTGCGGCGGATATGTTGGCGCTGGGTGATTGGGCGCAGTCGCTGGTGCGTGAGCGTGAGCGTGCCCTGCGTGAGCAGATGGCGTTGCGTATGCTCGCGGAGGCTGAAGACGCCGAAGACGCGGCCGCTATCAGCCTGCAGGCGGAGCACCTGCGTGCCGCCCAGGAACGCCTGGACGAAACCCTCAAGGGCGCGGTGGAGGATTCCTCCGGCTACGCCTCCCTCATTGAGGCGGTGGAGAACCTGCCGCAGGACGGCGCGGACGGCGAACCCCTCTACGGTGAGCAGTACCGCGGCCGCCGCTTCTCCCCGGCGGCGCTGGAGCGTCTGCGTGCTTTTGCTGAGCAGATGCGCGTGTTGCGTGCCGGTTTGAGCGAGGATTTGGGCACGCTGCTGTACGAGATTGAGCGGACCATGCTACTCGATATTGAGCTGGCGGTCCGCCCGGGTACCGACCCGCTGGGTTCGCGCGCGAACCTGGACGCTTTCCACGAGGTTGCCGCCGCCTACGGCATGTCGGCGCCGCGTATTAACGCGATGATTTACGCCGGTTCTGACGGTGTGAGCGCGGAGGAGGGCGACCCGGGTGCGCGCCGCTTCCTGCTGTCTTCGGGCGGCGTGAGCTACGTAATGGGCTTCCTCGCCTGGCTTGAACGTGCCGATGACGAGGAGAAGGGCCTGGCATTGGGCACCGTGGAGCCTGACCCGAACGCGGTGCAGCTGATGACCATGCACGCGGCGAAGGGCCTGGAGTGGGATCATGTGCTTCTGCCGGGTCTGTGCGGTAGTGCGACCGGCGGGCAGACCCCGAACCTGTGGCAGATGTCGGCTAATGCGGCTCTGCCCTGGCCGCTGCGTGGCGACCGCGAGTACCTTCCGTCGATCCTTGAGACCATGGAGGAGATTACCACCTTCGAGAAGGCAAAGGACCTGGAAGACTACCTGGCCGAGCATAAAGATGATGCCGCCGAGCACGCCGGCTTGGAGGACCGCCGCCTCATGTACGTGGCGATGACCCGTGCCCGTAACCTGCTGGCGATGAGCGCCTACCGCTGGAAGAGTGCTTCTGTGGCGCCTCAGCCGGTGCAGCCCTTCTGGGAGGAGCTGCTGGAGATGCTCTTCAACCCGCTCGTAGGTCTAGATGCGCCCTCGGTGCATCTCCCGGAGACGATGGACACCCCCTGGGCGGCGCCGCAGCTGGTGGGTATGGGTCTGTCGTACACGATGCCGAACCCCGCCGATAAGCGCAAAAAGGTGCACCTGAACCATGTGCGCCGCTGGGTTGAGCAGCTGGCCGAGTCGAAGTACCGCCTGGTTGAGCCGGTGACCCTGGTGCACGGTACGGTCGTGGACCCCTCAAACCTGCCGCCCGCCCCCGATGAGGCGGCGCTGCTGGAGGACCTCGAACTCTACGTAGATGCTGACGAACTCACCCCCGAGCAGGCGGAGGCGCGCGCGAACGCCCGGGCAACCTACGCCGAGCAGGTGCAACGCTACGCCTGGGCGCTGGTTGAGGTCATGGCTCCCGCCCTCGCGCAGGATTGGCAGCTGGCGGCTCCTTCTGTACGAGCACGCACGGTCGCGGAGAACTGCACCCGCCTGAACCTGCCGGTGCCCGAATGGACCATCGAAGCCACCGAGCGGGAGAAATGGCGTGAGACGCAACTGCCTCAGCCCGGTTTCTCGCCCACGGTCGCGGCGGCGCTGCCGATTGAGGTGCGCGGCCAATTCGCCCAGAAGAACTACGAGGACAGGAACCCGAACCTGGGTGCGGTGCTGACCGCCATGTGGCCTTTTGACCCGCTGGAACGCCCCGTAATTTGGCGTTGGGCGTCTGATGACGCTCTCACGCAGGGTACGAAGGAGATGCTTCGCCGCGGCCAGCATGAGCACCTGGAACGTGAGATTGCGATTAACTCCTCGAGCCGTCGCGAGGCGGTCGAGCGTGCCGCCCTGGCGGTGGAGCTCGCCGTCGGCGCGGGGGAAGATAACCTGCACCAGAGCGGGGATGTAGCGGGGGAGAGCGCAAGCCACCCTGCACCCGCCGCACCTGCTGCAGCCGCGGCACAGGGTGAGTCCGCCATTCCCGAATCCCTACGCCAGCAGGCGGTGGACTGGGAACGCGAAGCCGACCTGCTTCTGCTCATGATGGGTCAGACTGACCCGGTGCCCAGCAACCAGTTGCCGGGGCACCTGTCCGCATCTACATTCATTCGCCTGAGCGAGGACCCGCAGGGCACGGTGCATCAGCTGATGCGCCCGGTGCCTCAGCGTCCCTCGCGTGCGGCAACGATTGGTACGGCGGTGCACGCGCTGATTGAGGAGCACTTCGGCGTTGCACCGAGTGCCGACCCGCTGGAGGCGCCCGATGCGGAGGACACGGTGGGCGTTGATCTACCGGGTTCCACTACCGCCTCCGCCTCCACCGCGCTGGCTGACCTGCAGGAACAGGACGAGTTCACTTTCGAGGACGCCTACGAGGAGTCCGAGAGCGAACTGGAAGCCTCCGTCCAGCGCCTCTGGGAGCGCTTCGCCAACAGCGAGTGGGGCAGCGATGAGTGGAAGGAACGCATCTGGGCGGTCGAGTACCCGGTCGAAACCCACATCGAGGGTCTAAGCCTGCGCGGCCGTATCGATGCGGTGTTCCGCACCGAGGACGAGGACGGCGAACGCTGGGTCCTAGTGGACTGGAAGAGTGGTTCTCGCCCGAAGATGTCAACCATGCAGTCTCGACGCTTCCAGCTGGGTCTGTACCGTATCGCGTTCTCCCGCATTATGGGCGTGGACCCGGAGCGTATCAGCACCGTGTTCGTGTACCTGGGCGGCAAGGGCGTTGCGGAGGTGTGGGATTACCAGATTCGCGGCGGCCTGCCCACGGAGGCGCAGCTGGCGAAGGTGATTCGTGAGGCGCGCAAGGGCTAGGTAGCAGGTCTAGACAACATAGGTAGGCGGCGCTCGCGTGCTAGCGCTTACTGTCACCGAATATAGAAAAGCAGCTCACGTAGGCATTGCGCCTCGTGAGCTGCTTTTCTGCGCGGACTTTTACGGTTAATGGCAGAGGACGCCTCTTCACCCCACTGCATTAGGGTGATGAGGCGTCCTCAGCCGCTGAAGAACTATAGAGGTACTTCGTGCCCTCGCACGCTCCGGGAAAGAATCGCGCCGAACGACTGCCGCTTTCGCGGCCTCACTCGCGCCGCCGGCGCCCCGTGGGGTTTGCGTGCGTCTTTACTCTCAAACACAACCTCGAAAGTAGCTCTATAGATTTCTGCCATCGGTGATTGGTTGCGCGGTGCATGAATCCGGCTCGGGCCTGACATGACCGGTCAGGGCCCCGTCCAATCTGTCTCCCCAATTTATCGCTGCCACGATATCAGCGCTGGTCAGTGCGCTATGGGGAGTGTGTCCGCTGGTTTTCTTGCGGCACAGCAAAAGTATTCCAGGAGTTTTTGAAAAAATCTACAGGGAAAGTTTTTACCCTAAAATGCACTATTTTGAGCATGGTTCAAGGTGGAGTTGAGGTTCTGTGGACTCTCAAAACCAAAAGTGGGTTTTTGTGGGTTTGCGGTATATTTGCACCCGGGAAATATTGTGAATGGCGTCCTTGGCACACCTTCAAGTCTCAGCCTTAATCTGAGTCATTCATGCACAAAAATGCAAAACTGGTGCTCAAAAAGTGAGGGGAAACACTTAAATAAATTTTGATAAAAGGCCCACTAAAGCCCCTCCACTAGTCCTTATGGGCATAATTCCGTCGGTTTGACAGACACTCGGGGAACCGGTTTCACCGGGCACAGGCAAGCGGATATACCCCCCCCGTAAACCCCCGTAGATACAGTTCAGCCCCGCAGTGCAGTACTGCGGGGCTGAACTGAAAACCTATGCGGTAGGTAGAAACCTAACGGCTACCCGAGCCAATAGCTACTCGGCGGGGCCGACCAGCGGGCCGACCTCCTCCTGTCCGAGCAGTTCGCCGGAGGCGCGCAGGTCGTCCTGAATGTCCAGGAGCATGGACACGGCGTGGGTTGCGCCGTCGCGGTCGCCGACCTCCACGGTGTGGGTGAGCCACTGGGCGATCGCGAACTCCGCGTAGAAGTTCGCGCGCTGCGCCAGGTAGGCGTCGGGCAGCTGAGGCATCTGCTGGCGGTACACCTCGATGGCCTCGTCGGTGAAGTCGATGTCCTGGCAGGAGTACAGCCACGCGAAGTCCTGCGCGGGGTCGCCCACGTGCACATCGGACCAGCCGGTGACCTCCACGATGCGCGCCGTCGAGGGCGTGACGTGCAGTATGAGGTTCTCGGCGCCCATGTCACCGTGGACTACGCGCGGGCGGAACTGCCACATGGGCCCGGGGGAGAGCACGGTACGCCAGTGCGCGAGCAAGTCGGCGGGCACCTTGCCGGTTGCGGCGGCACGCTCGAGCTCGGCGTTCTTGCGCAGGCGAATCTGCTCCGAAGAGTAGGAGGGCAGGTCGGCTTCGTAAATAATGTCTTCGGGCATCACGTGCAGGGTCGCGATGTCCTTGGCGATGATGGACGCCAGGGAGGGGCGGCCCGCCGCAACTTCGCGGCGGCTCAGTTCGGCGAGCTGGTCCACGTCGTAGATGGTGCCGGGGATGTGCGTGTACACGAACACGTTGCCGCCCGCGTAGGGTACGGTGCCGGCGACGGTGGGTACGGCGAAGGGCAGTCGCGCGCGCAGGCCGGGGCTGAACGACTGCAGGATGAGGTGTTCAGCTTCAAGGCGCATGCTGGCGTCGGGGCGGCGCGGGGCGCGCACTCGCCAGCGGCGACCGGTGGAGTCGGCGATGATTGCCGAGTCGAAGTCGTCGCTGTCTTCGCGGACCGGTTCGGCGCCGACGGGGTAAATCCCGGGCACTCCGGCGGAGACGATGGCTGCTAGCTGAAGGGGAGATAAAGTCACGGGTTAAGGTTACCAAACCTATGTGTGCCGTTTAGTAGTTTTTAGGATCTTTATGCCAAGTGGTGAAGATACTTGTGGACAAGGCTAAACACGCTCGCCGGCGCATTCCAGCGCATTGCGTTACGCTTCTCACCGTGCGCGTCCAAACAAGGCGGGTTCCTCACGCCCTGAACGAACGCACCAGCTAAGAAGCCGCGGCGGGGCTGGGGAACACAGGCTGGGCGAACACAGTCTGGGAGAATACAATGGAAGACTGGCTATCACCGCCTCGCGCACCCGTATGCCCGTATGCCCGCGCGAGTGCATGCCGCCTGCCCGTACCGCCCGCCTTACTGATGGAGCATTATGACCGCCACACCTCAGCAGCCTCAGCATATGATCTCCGCAGACGATATTCTTGCCGGGCTTGACCCGGATCAGCGTGCGGTCGCCACTGAGCTGGACGGCCCCATGCGCGTGCTGGCGGGTGCCGGTACGGGTAAGACCCGCGCGATTACGCACCGCATCGCCTACGGTATTGCGATTGGGCGCTACCAGGGCCCGCGCGTGCTCGCCCTGACCTTTACCCTGCGCGCGGCGGAGGAGATGCGTACCCGCCTGCACCAGCTGGGTGCGCACGGCGTGCAGGCGCGTACTTTCCACTCGGCGGCGCTGCGTCAGCTGGTGTATTTCTGGCCGCAGGTGGTGGGCGGTACCTTCCCGTCCATCGTGCAGAACAAAGCCTCGCTCATTACGGAGGCGGCGAACCGTCTGCGCATCAGCACGGACCGTTCCCTGCTGCGTGATTTGGCGTCGCTGATTGAATGGGCGAAGGTTCAGCTGCTCACCCCGGACACCATCATGCAGCGTCTGAGTGAGAAGCAGCTGCCCTCGGCGATTACCCCGCAGAATATGCAGCGTATTTTCCAGGCGTATGAGGACCTCAAGGACGAGCGTAACCTCATCGATTTTGAGGACGTGCTGCTGCTGACCATCGCCATGCTGGAGGAGGACGAGAAGCTCGCCGCGACCGTCCGCAACCAGTACCGCCACTTTGTGGTGGACGAGTACCAGGACGTTTCCCCGCTGCAGCAGCGTCTGCTGGATGTGTGGCTGGGCGGCCGCGACGATATTTGCGTGGTGGGCGACGCCTCCCAGACGATTTACTCTTTCACCGGCGCGACGAGCCGCTACCTGCTGGAGTTCCCGCGATGCTACCGTGGCGCGCATACGGTGAAGTTGACCCGCGACTACCGCTCCCACTCGCAGGTGGTGGAGCTCGCGAACCGTCTGTTGGCGGCGCGTCGTCCGCATCCGGATTCGAGCCCGCATTCGTGGGCGCCGCCGCTGGAGCTGATGTCTCAGCGCGGCCCCGGCGTGGATGTGGAGTGGTTCGGCTACGCCGACGATGAGCAGGAAGCTGCCGGCATTGCCGAGGATATCCGCGACCTGATTGAGAAGGACGGCGTGCCGCCTTCGGAGATTGCGGTGCTGTTCCGCACGAACGCGCAGTCGGCGGCGATTGAGTCTGCGCTGGCTGCCGCCCACATTCCGTACCAGCTGCGCGGCGCGGAGCGTTTCTTTGAACGCCCCGAGGTCAAGCAGGCGATGCTTGCCCTGCGCGGTTCGGCGAAGTCCACGGACGGTACCGAGGACGTCACCCGCTACACCCGCGATGTGCTCGGCGGCCTCGGGTATAAGGAGGAGGGCCCCCTTTCGGGAGGCGCCACCCGCCAGAAGTGGGAGTCCCTCGCCGCCCTGGTGCATATGGTGGACATGATGGCGCAGAACCGCCAAGAGCAGCTTCAGGAGCACCGCGCGAACCCGCGCCCGGGCGTGCCCGAGCCGCTACCGTTGACCATGCACGAGGTGGTGGCGACTCTGAACCACCGCAGCGAATTCAACGACGCACCGCAGGTCAATGGCGTAACCCTTGCCTCCCTGCACGCGGCTAAGGGTCTGGAGTGGGAGGCAGTGTTCCTGTGCGGTCTGAACGAGGGCCTCATGCCGATTACTTTTGCGACCACCCCGGATGAGGTGGATGAGGAGCGCCGCCTGCTGTACGTGGGCATTACGCGCGCCCGCAAGTACCTGTGGCTGACCTGGACGATGACCCGCACCGTGGGCGGTCGCGGTCAGCGGAAGCGTTCGCGTTTCTTGGACGATATTGATCCGGCGAAGCGCCGCCGCAGGGCTGAGAGCGCCGGCTCGTCGTATAGCTAGCCCCGTGCCACGCAGCCCCGCCGTTCGTCGAAGGGAAGAGGAGATTATGGCTCAGCGTTTTAAGCGTGAAATTCTGCCCGCCACCGAGGATCGCCCGCAGATTGAGCTGGTCCGCTCGGCGCGCCGCACCCGCACCATCAGCATGCAGCGCGACGGGGAGGATGCGCACGGCAACCCCGCCTACCGCCTGCTCATTCCCGCCGCAAGCACGAGCGAAGAGATTGACGAGCATATTGCCCGCCTGCTGCCGCGCATTCAGCGTCGTGCCGCCCGCCGTGAGCGTGCCACGCAGCTGACGGTCACGGACGAGTATCTGCGTTCCCGCGCCCTGCACCTGGCGCAGCAGCACCTGCCGGAGCTGGTTGCCTCGGGCAGGCTGGAGAAGCTGTCGATTCGCTGGGTGAGCAATCAGCGTCAGCGCTGGGGCTCGGCAACCTACGCGAACACGCAGATCCGCATCTCCTCGGAGCTGCAGGGCGTACCCGAGTATGTGCTGGATTCGGTGATTCACCACGAGCTCTGCCACCTGATCCAGCCGAATCATTCGGCGGCATTCCGTACCCTGGAGGCGCGCTACCCGCAGCTGCTGCGGGCGCAAGCCTACCTGGAGGGGTACGCGCTGGGGCGCTCGCGTGCCGAAGGCGAACGTGCTGAGGGCGAGAGCGGCGAGGGTGAGCGCGGCGAAAACAGCGCCGACTAAAGCATCGCTGAAAACCTACCAACCAACCAAAACACTCCAACAAAAACACTTGAGCGGGGGTGGCTTGTAGAATCACAAGCCACCCCCGCTCAAATGTCAGCTATTTACTTGTCGCCGCGCTACTTTCGCCGCTTTACTTTGCTCAGCTTTACTTTTTTTCGGGCGCGTCGCCGAAGCCGCCGTCCAGCAGCTTCTGCAGCTCTGAGTCGAAGTCCACGTCGTCCAGGCTGATTTCGTTCATGCGCGCATCGTATGCGGTGAAGTCTTCCAGCTCGGCGGGGGTGGGCAGGGTCTCCGGGGTGTCCCAGAGGCCGTCGCGCGCCTCAATGCCGTGGGCGTTTTCGTACCAGCGCCAGAACTGCTGTGCCTCACGCACCAGGCGCGGGCGCAGTTCCAAGCCGACCAGGTTCTCGAAGACCTGCTCGCTGGGGCCACCGTCGATGCGGCGGCGCGCCATGATTTCGGTCAGCTGCGGTGCCTTGGGCAGGTTGCGGGTCGCGTCCTCGGTGACGACGGATACCCAACCTTCGATGAGCGCGAGCAGACCCTCCAGACGCTGCACCGCCAGTTCCTGGTCTTCGGTGCGCTGGGGGCTGAACATGCCGCCTTCGAAGGCTTCCTGTACGGCGTCGGGGTTGCTCATATCCACCTGGGATGCGGCGTCCTGCATGCGGTTCATGTCCACACGAATGCCGCGGGCGTATCGCGCCACGAGCTGGACCAGGTCTTCACGTAGCCAGGGGTTTGCCTTGTGCAGGCGAATCAGCGCGGATTCACGCACGGCAAGGTAGAGCAGAACCTCCTGCGGGGGAACCTCGATGCTGTCGGCGAGCTGCTGGTAGCCGTTGGGCAGCAGCGCGGAGGAACCGGGCGCGAGGGGGAAGCCCACGTCGGTGGAGGAGTAGACCTCACCGGCGAGCTGCGCGAGCGCCTGCGCCATCTGCGCACCAAAAATCACGGAACCAATGTTGTTCAAGAAGCCGCTGTTGAGGATCTGAGAGATCTCTTCGGGCACGTCTTCGGGTGCGCCGGGCATGACCATGGACTGGGTGACTTCGGCAGCGACCGGCTCGACCATTTCGCGCCAGGAATCGAAGGAATGCTCCACCCATTCCGCCTTGGACCACGCCTGCACCGGATAGTTGTGGCGCTCAACGGTGGTCACCGCGTCCAGCCAGAGGTCGGCGAGGTTCGCCGCGTCTTCTACGGCGCGCTTGAGGTTTTCGGGTACGGAAGGGTCTTCACCCATGGAGGCGAGCATCTGGCGGGTCTGGTTCTTCACACTATCCCAGTTCACGCCGCTGGGGCTGTCGGATGCGCCCGCGCCGGAGAACATCGCCTGCACCTGCGCGAACATGCTCTGCATCATGGCGGGGTCGAAGCTCATGCCCATGTTCTTCAGGTCTTCGGGGTCGATGCTGATGCCGAAGGGGTTCTGACCGCCTTCGCCGAAGAGCGCGCCGAAGGGATTCTGTGCGTTGTTGGAGGCGCCCTTGCCGCCCTGGCCGGTTGCCCCTGCGGAGGGGTCGAAGCCCTGCTCCTGCATCTTCTTAAGGAATTCTTCGAGGGGGTCGCGCTCGTTGGAGGCGCCGCCGGTGGGGTTCTCAGACATGTGAAGCCTTTCGTAATCCGGGGGTGGGCGCAGCTGGCCCGCTCGCTGTCCAGCCTACCGATTTTTGCTGAGAATTTCCCGCGCTATTGCTGTGGAGGCGGGTTAATCAGCTGAGGGCTCACAAGCTTGTCTTTGGGCACGGTTTTTGGGAGCTTTTTCGTGCCGCTGTCACCGTGCGGTGCTGACACAGCGCGGTGCGGGTCAGAGGGTGAACGCCTCCTGGGGGCTCTATTTTTAGCGGGGTGACGGTGCCCGCCCGCGTGTTGAAAAGCAGGTTTATCCGGTACTGTAGAAACCATGACTAAGTCCACCCCCGATGCTGAGCAGCAGCCGAACGCCGCCTCCGCGAGCGTGAAGAGTACTGAGAAGGCGGCTAAGCGCCGTTCGCGTTTTGCGCCGCGCCGCGTGAACCTGCGTTCGGTTAGCGCTGTGGCGACGTGCGCCCTGCTGGCTGGTGCTTTTGTTCTGCCCAGTTCCTATGTGAAGGAGGGCCCCGGCCCGCTCTTTGACGTGCTCGGAACGTACCAGGAGAAGGAAGTCATTGAGGTTTCTGGCGCGCCCAGCTATAAGACGTTCGGCAAGATGAACATGACCACGGTGTCGGTTTCGGGTGGCCCGTACACGGAGCTGTCCGGCGCGGAGGCGTTCTACGGCTGGTTGGCGTTTGACGGTAACCGCAGCCTCGTGGTGCCGACCGATGCCCTGTACCCGCACGTGAGCCATGAGCAGGCGACGGCGGCGACCGGCGCGCAGATGGCTGATTCGCAGACTCAGGCGAAGGTCGCGGCGATGCGCCAGCTGAAGATGGCGGTGACCGAGAAGGTTCAGGTGCTTTCCACGGTGGAGGGTTCCCCGGCGGCGAGCGCTCTGAAGGCTGATGACCGCATCGTGAAGGTGGGGGAGAAGCAGATTGAGACTCTCACCGATGTTCCGAAGGCAGTGAACGCCTCGAACGGTTCGCCGATTGACGTGACCGTGGAACGTGACGGCAAGCAGCAGACCTTTAAGCTGACCCCGGTTCGTTCCAGCGACAATAGCCGCTGGATTCTGGGCGCGGGTTTGAAACAGAGCTATGACCTGCCGGCGCACGTGCAGTACAACCTGGACGGCGTGGGCGGCCCGAGCGCGGGTCTGATGCTGGCTCTGGGCACGGTCGATAAGCTGAGCGAGGGTACCCTGCTCGCCGATGAGGATGCCGGAGGCGACCCGTACCGCAGCTACATTTCGGGTACCGGCACGATTGATGCTGACGGTAAGGTCGGCGCAATTGGCGGCATCAAGTACAAGATTCTGGCGACGGGCCGTTACGGTGCGCGCTATTTCTTGGCGCCGAAGGAGAACTGCGACTCGATTGTGAAGATGCAGGCGCAGGATCCCGACCTGTTCAACTACTATCACGCCGGTCAGGTGCGCGGCACGATGGTGGTTGTGCCGGTGTCGACCCTGGATGAGGCGGTGAAGACGGTGGAGGCGATTAAGTCCGGCACCCCGGATGATTCCCTGCCCCGCTGCGGTTCCTAATCGTGTGGTCCCCAACCCTTATCTAACGTAGAAGTCAGCCCCGGTTCGCTAAGAGCCGGGGCTGTTCTGCGTTGAGAGTTCTGCCCTTCTGCTGTACCTCTGAGATACTTAAAGGCAGTTATTTTCTCTGAACGTATGATGAGCGAGGAATTGTGTCTGAGTCGACCAATAGCACTGCGCATCCCAAGCCGAAGAAGTCAACGCCCAAGCGCCGTAGCCCCCTGAGGGTAACGATTGCTGTGGTGGCGGTGCTCATTGCTGCTTTTGTGGGTGCATCCCAGGTGTACACGGACTGGCTGTGGTTTGATCAGCTGGGTTATAGCACCGTGTTCACTACCCAGATTTTGTTGAAGGCGGCCGTGTTTGTGGTGGCTGCCGTGGTGATTGCCGTGCCGCTGTGGGCATCGATGTCCTATGCGGTCCGTCATGCTGATGTGGCGCCGGCGTCCGAGAAGAAGCCGCAGGAGGCGCCGAAGCCGGACCAGAGCGTGCCGACGAGCGGCACGGATGCTGCCGAGCAGATGCTGCGTGACGTGTTTGGTCAGCAACGTGCTGAGGAGAGCATGCGCCGCTACCACGAGAGCGTGGATAAGGCACGTAAGGTTCTGCTGGTTGCGGTTCCGCTGCTGTTGGGCCTGTTTATTGCTTCGGCGACGATGACTCAGTGGAGCACCGTCGCGCTGTTCTTCAATCAGCAGTCCTTCGGTAAGACTGACCCGGAGTTCGGTCTGGATTACGGGTTCTTCCTGTTTGCGTTGCCGTTCTTCCGCATGGTGGTGACTCTGCTGACCTCCGCTGTGGTGCTGTCGGCGCTCGCCGGCGTGTTCATGCACTACTTCTACGGCGGTATTAAGGTGCAGCCGGGCGGTGTGAGCACTACCGTGGCGTTCCGTCGTCACGCTGCGATTGTGGCGGCTGCGTTCTTGCTGACTCGTGCGGTGAGCTTCTGGCTGGATCGTTATTCGTCGACTCAGCAGCAGGTGGGTCGCTGGGCTGGCGCCATGTACACGGACGTGAACTCGTCGATTCCGGTGAACGCTATTTTGGCGATTTCTGCGCTGCTGGTGGCTGTTATGTTCGTGGTGGCGGCTTCGATGAATCGTTGGCGTCTGCCGCTGATTAGCACCGCGATGCTGGTGATTGTTGCTCTGGTTGCTGGCGGCCTGTACCCGTGGATTGTTCAGCGTTTCCAGGTGGTTCCGAACGAGCAGGGTGCTCAGGCGAAGTTCATTCAGCGCAATATTGATGCGACCCGTTACGCGTACGGTCTGGACAAGATTGAGACCACCCCGTATGACGCGACGATTGATACCCGTGCGGGTGCGTTGAGCTCTTCGAGTGCAACCATTGCGAATATTCGTCTGTTGGATCCGAATGTTGTGTCCTCGGCGTTTGCGCAGATGCAGCAGTTCCGCCCGTACTACCGTTTTGATTCGCAGCTGTCGGTGGACCGCTATGCGGTGGGTAACACCACGCAGGATACGGTGTTGGCGGCTCGTGAGCTGAACCCGGCGCAGACGAGTGGCGATTCTTGGTATAACCGCCACGTGGTGTACACCCACGGTTATGGTGTGATTGCCGCGTACGGTAACCAGGTGGATTCTGCGGGTAACCCGAAGTTCTTGCAGTCCGGCATTAAGGCGACCGGTACTCTGAGCGAGGATTATGAGCCGCGTATTTACTTTGGCATGAGCTCGCCGGAGTATTCGATTGTGGGCGGTAAGGGCGACACCCTGGAGCTGGACCGTCCGCTTTCTGCTGAGGAGACCAACTCCTCCGACGCGAAGTACACTTTCGCCGGTTATGGTGGTCCTCGCGTTGATTCGATGCTGGCCCGTATCTCGTATGCGATTAAGTTCCAGTCCTCTGACATTCTGCTTTCAGACGCGGTGCGTGAGGGTTCGCAGATTCTGTACGAACGCAACCCGCTAGATCGTGTGCGTAAGGTGGCGCCGTACCTGAGCGTGGATTCTAAGCCGTACCCGGCGATTGTGAATAACCGCGTGCAGTGGATTGTGGATGCTTACACTACGAGCGATCAGTTCCCCTATGCGCAGGGTAGCTCCCAGGATGCGGCAACCGCTGCGGGTGCTCAGCGTTCTAACTCGGTGAACTACATCCGTAACTCGGTGAAGGCTACCGTGGACGCGTATGACGGTTCGGTGACCCTGTACGCGTGGGATGAGGAGGATCCGGTGCTGAAGGCGTGGCAGGGTGTTTTCCCTGGCACGGTGAAGAGCTACCGTGAGATGAACGCTTCGCTGATGAGCCACGTGCGTTACCCGACTGACATGTTCAATGTTCAGCGCACCATGCTGAATAAGTACCACGTGACGAACGCGAATAGCTTCTACGCAGGTGACGATGTTTGGTCGATTCCGAACGACCCGACCAATGATCGTAACCAGCCGATTTCGCCCTACTACCTGTCGCTGCAGATGCCCGGTGATTCTCGTGCGCACTTCTCGTTGACGACCACGTTCATTCCTCAGCAGAGCGATTCGAACTCTCGTAACGTGATGTACGGCTTCCTTGCGGCTAATGGTGACGCCGGTACCGGTAAGGACGGCGAGCGTAGCCCCGATTACGGCAAGCTGCGTCTGCTGGAGTTGCCGCGTTCTTCGGTGGTTCCCGGCCCGGGTCAGGCTCAGAATATTTTCAACTCTGATGCTGAGGTGTCGAACCAGCTGAACCTGCTGCGCCGCGGTTCGTCTGAGGTTATTAACGGCAATATGCTGACTCTGCCGGTGGGCGGCGGCATGCTGTACGTTCAGCCGGTGTACGTGCAGTCGAGCGGTGACGCTAAGTACCCGCGTCTGCAGCGTGTGCTGGTGAGCTTCGGCGATAAGGTCGGTTTCGCTCCGACTCTGGAGGAGGCGCTGAACCAGGTGTTCGGTGGCTCTTCGGGTGCGAAGCTGGACGGTTCGGCGGCTAGCCCCTCGGCTTCTGCCTCTGGCTCCTCTGGTACTTCTGGTTCTTCGGGCGCTTCGACCGGCGGTTCGTCGGCTTCGCAGTCTTCGGAGCTGAAGCAGGCTCTGACGGATGCCTCGAAGGCGATGACCGATGCTGATGCGGCAATGAAGAAGGGCGACTGGGCTGCCTACGGTGAGGCTCAGAAGCGTCTGGAGGCAGCCGTGAAGAAGGCTCTGGAGGCTGAGGAGGCGCAGAGTGCAGCTTCCGCTAAGGCTTCGGCAGCGCCCAGTGCCTCTGCGGCTCCGAGCGCCTCTGCAGCTCCCAGTGCCGCGGCTTCTGCAAGCGCCCCCGCAAGCGCGAAGCCCAGCGCCAGCGCCTCGGCTTCTCGCTAAGACTAAGAGGCTAAGCCTAAGAGACAGCGGGGGAGTAGCCCATACCGGATGCTCACGGGTCTAGCGTCTTCGCTCTAGATCCGGGGCCTGCACTGGATACGGCTCCTACCGACTAGCTCTAGCGGTCTCTGCGGGAACATCTCTGCGGGAACGGGGTGGAAGTGATTCACTTCCACCCCGTTCCTGTATGTTCTACCCCTGGCACTGCCCCGTAGCCCCTATTCCTACCCAACTGCTTTCTACCCAACTGCTTTCTACCCAACAGCCCCTATTTTTGTGTGCTTGGTTACAAATCGCGTTTTTGGCTTGCATGCCCGGTTTGGGGTCTGTATAGTTGTATGAGTCGCCGCGGGGTGGAGCAGTTCGGTAGCTCGCCGGGCTCATAACCCGGAGGTCGCAGGTTCAAATCCTGTCCCCGCAACCAGAAAAACCCGGTATCTCAACGAAAAGTCGCTGAGATACCGGGTTTTGTTTT
>CAUTJW010000002.1:0-326481 GCA_963539245.1 Rothia mucilaginosa | reverse complement strand
GGGCTCTTAGCGACCGGGCGTGGTATGCGCCCTCGTTCCTACAGGGAACCCGCCCGCGCTTCGCTTCGGGCACCCTGATGTCACTACGGGCGATACCGCCTTCCTCATGGCGAGGCTCTTAGCGCCTGGGTGCGCTAGATAGCCGTCAGGCGCACCCCGTACTCGCCCGCCAGCTCCGCATACGCCTGCACAAAGCGCTGCGCTCGCGCACCCGAGGCACAGAAAACGCCCACGCGCTGATCACGCACCGACTCGAACAGGCTCAGCAGCTCCGCAGGCACGTCGGTTGCCGGTAGCAGGGACCCCTCAGCGTCGCTCAGCTGCGACAGCGGCACATGTAGTGAACCCTCATGCTTCACCGAGTCCTCACGCTCGGGTGCCTCACGCACATCCAGCAGAACCTGCGGGACCTCATGCGCCGACAAATCCACCGGCACCACACGCGCCGGATCGGGCACCGCCCCAAACGACGTACACGTACCCGACAAGGCATCATACGTCAGCAGAGAGCCCGCCGCCGTCGGCAGACCACTCACATGCTTAAGCACCTCCGTCGCCATCAGCGAACCAACCACAGCCGTCGTCGCACCCAACACCCCGGCAAGCGCACACGACTCCACCGTTTGCGGAATCGTCGGAAAAATATCACGCAAATGCGCGCCATCCGGCTCAAAAAGACTCACCGACCCGCCAAAACGCAAAACCGTGCCCCACACCAGCGGCAAACCCGCAACCTGCGCAGCATCCGCAATCAGATACTTCGACGCAAACGTATCTGTACAATCCACCACACAATCCGGTGCCGACGCGGCGAAAAGATCCAAAATCCAGGACGCATCCACATGCCGGATTGTCGTCTCAACCGTCAACGACGGGCACAACTGTAGGGCACGGCGCGCCGCTACCTCCGCCTTCGGCTCACCCACATCAGACACCCCAAAAAGCGGCTGACGCTGAATATTCGACAGCTCCACCGAATCAGAATCCACAATATGCAGATACCCTACGCCAGCCGCCGCCAACGCCTGCACCACCGGACAGCCCAAACCGCCAGCACCAATCACGAGCACACGCGCCGCCGCGACCGCGTCCTGATCAAAGCCGGGGAGGCGACGTTGACGGTCCGTGCGCTCGCGATCCAGACGCGCATGCTTCGGATTCACCGGGGTAGGGGTGAGATTTACATCCACGAGACAAAACCCTCCGACGGCGACGATGCTTTCGCGTGCTCACGCACCGGAATACGGCCAGCCTCACGCGCCAACGCGCCCGCCTGCACCGCAAACTTCATCGCCTGAGCCATTGCTACCGGATCCTCAGCACGATTCACCGCCGACGCCAACAACACCGCATCACAACCCAGCTCCATTGCCAGTGCCGCGTCGGAGGCGGTACCCACGCCGGCATCCAGAACCACCGGAACCTGCGCGCGGGACGCAATCAGCTCAATATTGTGCGGGTTCAAAATGCCCAGACCGGTACCAATCGGCGCACCCAACGGCATGACCGCGGCAACGCCCGCATCCTCCAGGCGGGCGGCAGCCACCGGGTCGTCAGAGGTGTACGCGAGCACCGTGAAATCCTCAGCCACCAGCTGCTCGCAAGCGGTCAGCAGCTCCACGGTATCCGGCAGCAGGGTGTCTTCGTCGTGGATGATCTCAACCTTCACCCAGGAGGTGCCCAGCGCCTCGCGGGCAAGCATCGCGGTCATCACCGCATCAGCTGCGGTGCGGCACCCTGCGGTATTGGGCAGGGGTGCAATATTGAGCTTCTGCAGAAGCGGAAAAATGGGGGTGCCTGCGGCGTGACGGCGCATGGCAACGGTCGTCATTTCGGTGCCGGAGGCGATGAGCGCCTGCTCGAGCAGGTCCATGCTGGTTGCGCCTCCGGAACCCATGATGAGGCGGGATGTGAAGGTGCGGTCGCCGATGGTGAGCGGTGTGAGGCTCATGGTGTTCTCCTCTGTGGGAACGTCTAAATAACGGGGTCTGCTGGTTGGTGCGGGGCGCTACGGTGCGCCCGGTTTAGGGAACAAAAACCGAGAATATCTGTTCTTTTTTGCCGGTGGGTATCTCTCCGGTACAGGCTGAAAGATTAGCCGCCCTGAACGGCGGTGAGGGCATCCACCCTATCGCCCTCGTTCAGCGGGACATCCAGCCACGTGGAACGCGGCACAATACTGCGGTTAAGGGCTACTGCCACGCCCGCCTCGGTACCAAACTGGTCCATGACAAGGTCAAATACGGTGGGGGCGTTGGTGGTTAGCGGCTCGCCGTTGTAGGTGATGATCATGCGAAATCCTTTCGTGAAGGTGCCGGGTGCATCCGGCGGGGACTGTGTTTAGTGGGTGAATCGTGCCGGGTCGCATGCCTGCATGATGGGCGGAATCTCAGCCCCGCAGGCGACCTCTGCACCAACCTTGCCGGCGAGTGCGGCAAGCAGAATACCGTGGCGGAAATAGCCCGTGGACACGAGCTGGCGGGTGCCGTCAGCGCGAGTGCGGTGCCCGAAGATGGGCAGGTCGTCCGGGGTGCCGGGGCGGGCGCCGACGTTCGCCTCCAGAAGCTCGCACTCTTCAACGGCGGGCACGAGCCGGATTGCGTCACGTAGCAGCTGGTGTACGCCGTCAATGGCGGGCAGCGTGCGGTGGTCTTCGCGGCTGGTCGCGCCGATGCACAGCTCCCCGTCGGGGCGGGGGATGAGGTAGATGGGGCGGGAGTTCACATAGCCGCGCACCACATGCTTAAGGATGGGTCGCGGGGCGCGCAGACGCAGAATGTCCCCGTAGACGGGTCGTAGCGGGTAGTCCCCGTGCAGTGTTGCCCCTAGTCCAGTGCAGATAATGTCGCCCGCATCCGGGTCGGTGACCCGTTCGGTGCTGAAGGTGACGCCGCGGCGGGTGAGCGCGTCTTTGAGGGCTCGCCTCATGAGCCGCGGGTGCAGCTGATGGTCACTGGGGATGCTCACGGCACCGGCAATGCGCGGCGCCAGGAGCGGTTCGAGGGCGCGCGCCTGCGTGGGGGCGATGGCGTCTGCTGGGCGGTTCATATCCCGGTAGTAGGCGCGGGTGCGTTGCAGGTGCTCGGCGTCGGCGCGGTCGGCTGCGACGATGAGCGTGCCGGTGGTGTCGTAGCCGGTGGGCAGGTCGGTGGCGCGGCTGAGCCGCTCCATGAGGGAGGGGTAGGCGTCGGCGCTGGCGGTCATGAGCGGGAAGAGCGCGTCCTGCTGGAATTGCACTTCTGCGATGGGCGCGAGCATACCGCCGGCGTAGTGGCTGGCAGCGGGGTAGAGCGCCGTGCCGTCGTCGGCGGTGCCGTAGTCGCTGGTTTCGGCGTCGATGAGGTGCACGCTTTCACCGCGTTCGGTGAGCTCAAACGCGGTGGTGAGACCAATGATTCCGCCGCCAATAATGGTGATGGTCATGGCTATGCCTTCAGTGCGGGGTTGTCGACGAAGGCTCGGACCATGGCGATTCCGGCAACTCCGGTGGTGCGGATGGCGGGGCAATCTTCGGGGGTGATGTCGCCGATAGCTACGGTGGGTACGGCGGACAGTTCGGCAAGTTCGCGGAGCCCATCAATGCCGAGGGGCGGGCGGTTGGACTTCTTGGTGGGGCTGGGGCGGAACGGCCCGGTGCCAATGTAGTCGATAAGGTGCGCAATCTTGTTGGACTCTTCGACGAGCTGGCGGGTGCCGGTGGTCAGACCGATGATCGCGTCGGCGCCGAGGAGAGCGCGGGCGTCGGCTACGGGCAGGTCGTCTTGACCGATGTGCACGCCGTCAACGCGCACGCCGCGGGCACGCAACGCGAGGGCGACATCAACACGGTCGTCGATGAGGAGGGTCTGGTGCGGCTGGATGATGCCGGCAATAGCTTCGGTGAGCTGGTAGAGCTCGCGCGCGCTGATGGGTTTGGACCTGACTTGGATGCAGGTGGCGTGTTTGGCTGCCCGGACGGTTTCGAGGGGGTTGTCGCCTGTGACGAGGTAGAGGTTCAGGTCGAGGGGGCGTGCGGGGGTGGTGTAGGGGTGCGTTTCGCGGGTCATGCGGGTCTACGATTCGTCGTCGAGTAGATGTTTTGAGAAAATCTCTCATTGAATTTCTGTGGTTAGGTTAGCACAGCTGTGTAGTGAGTTGAACATTCTTCAAACTTTTGAGATGTCTGACGGGGTGCGTTCCTCGATTGCGCAGGGGAAAGGCCGGCGCGCTATACACTTCCTTCGCTCCTACAGGGGCACCCGCCCTCGCAGAGCTCGGGCACCCTGATGTCGCTTCAGGAAGGTATAGCTGAGCCGTGTATGCACAAACCTGCGGGTAGGCGCCCTGAACCCAATCTTCATTCTGGGCAAGCTGTTTGCGGTACCTAACCCCAGCATTCCCCCTCCGCGTTCCCGCACAGTCTTCCCAAACAGAGTAGCCCGCGGTTCGTACCCCTGCCGCGCAGCCGCGCCCCCACCTCGCACCACAGGGAGGGGAGGGATTAGTAGGGGAGAGGTCGGTATGTTCCGTCGCGACATCAGGGTGTCCGACGCGAAGCGAGGACGGGTTCCCTGCAGGAGCAAGGAACATACCGCCTCGACCCGTCCAACGTAACTCAAAATAAAAAGCCTCCTACCGTGAAGTAAGAGGCTTTGAAGAGCGGCTGACGGGAATCGAACCCGCGTATCAGGCTTGGGAAGCGTGCGCTCTACCATTGAGCTACAGCCGCATCTTTTTCAGTGTATCGCGTCTGCTTGTCGGGGGTGAAATGTGTTGCGGCTGTTTGTGCGGCGTAGCCAGGGTTGAAATGTGATGTAGGACTGTGTGCTGGGGCTGGTGGATGCCTGCACGTGGGTGGTGTTTGCCAGGTATCCTTTAAGCGTGCTTATTTCAGATCGCGATATTCGTCAAGAGATTGCTGATGGGCGCATCGTTCTTGAACCGTTCGATGAGTCGATGATTCAGCCTGCAAGTGTGGACGTGAGGATTGATCGTTTCTTCCGTCTGTTCGATAACCACAAGTACCCGCATATTGATCCTTCTCAGCCGCAGGAGGATTTGACGCGCCTGGTGGAGGTGGCTCCTGATGAGCCGTTTATTTTGCATCCGGGTGAGTTTGTGTTGGGTTCTACGTATGAGAAGGTGACTCTGCCTGATGATGTGGCTGCCCGTCTGGAGGGTAAGTCGTCGTTGGGTCGTTTGGGTTTGTTGACTCACTCTACGGCTGGTTTTATTGATCCTGGTTTTTCTGGCCATGTGACGCTTGAGTTGTCGAATGTGGCGACTTTGCCGATTATGTTGTGGCCGGGTTCTAAGGTTGGTCAGTTGTGTTTCTTCCGTTTGAGTAGCCCGACTGAGCATCCGTATGGTTCTGGTGCGTATGGTAACCGTTACCAGGGTCAGCGTGGCCCGACTGCTTCGCGTAGTTATTTGAATTTTCATCAGACGATGATTCCGACGGATGGTTCTGTGGAGTCTTAGTCTTTCCCGCTTTGGGGTGCGGGCGTGCAGGCTGTGTGTTTGTGCGCCCGCGTTGGGCGGTTTTTCCGTCTGTTGTGCTCGTGCGTTCACTCGCGTGCGGGTTTTTATCTCTCACTCTCTAAGGATTTTTGATGAATCTGAAGCCTGTTGTTCTGCGTGTTGCTGGCGCGGAAGTTTCTTTGTATCTGATTGATATGTCGGACTCTTTTGTGGAGCGTTTTAAGAAGGCGTGGGAGCCTCTTGCTCCGGAGTTTTTTGATACTCCTGATGAGGCGTATGCTTCGTTGTCTCGTTTTGATCAGGTGATGCTGGTTCATGCGCCGACTGATGAGTCGGTGATGGATTTGGCGAATCCGTTGATGGGTTCGTTTGATAAGGTTTCGACGCTGCGTGTGGCTGATGATGATTCGGGTATGCAGGATCTGACGAGCCGTATTACGTTGGCGATGATTGAGCAGCTGGTTGGTCGCGGTGTGATGTTGCATGCGGCTGTTATTGGTGACCCTGAGTCGAAGCGTGCTGTGGCGCTGGTGGGTGTTTCTGGTAGCGGTAAGACGACTGCGTCGCGTTTCTTGGGTTCGAAGTTTGCGTACTTGACGGATGAGACTGCGATTATTTCGGATGAGGGTGTTGTGTCGCCGTATCCGAAGCCGCTGTCTGTGATTGTTGACCCGAATGCGCCGAAGGATCAGCAGAACCCGGTGGATCTGGGTTTGAACGTGGTTGATCGTGATGACCGCAGCTATGAGCTGTCGCGTATTGTGTTCATTTCTCGTGATGAGTCGGCTTCTGAGCCGTATTTTGAGCGTGTTCCGCTGCATGAGGCTCTGGTGTTCTTGAGTGAGCAGAGTTCGGGTCTGGCGCGTCATCCTGAGGGTGTTGTGTCGCTGGCTAAGCTGGTGGAGCGTTGCGGTGGCGTGTGGCGCCTGGTGTACTCGGAGATTGAGGATACTCTGCCGCTGGTTCAGGATTTGCTGAATGGTGGTGAGCTGCCGAATGCTGATGAGGTTGAGAAGCTGGAGAAGTACACGGTTGAGGATCACCTGCCGGGTGTGTTCTTGAACGGTACGATTGCGGTGTCTCGTATGCCGGGCACTTCGGGTGTGCGTGTGGGTGAGGACGGCCCGTTCTTGCTGCTGTGTGACACTGAGCTGAATGAGCTGTCTGATTTTGCGGCTGAGTGCTGGCTGCAGGCTGAGGGCGACATTTCGTACGATGACCTGTTTGCGCGTTTGGCTGAGATCTTTGAGGGTCTGCCGCCGGAGGCGTATGACGAGAACCTGAGCGCCCTGGCGGCTGGTTCGATGCTGTGGGTCCGTGTGATTGATGATCCGCTGATTGATGACGCGACCTGGGCTCAGCTGACCAGCGATGAGGTTTTGGATGAGGAGGAGCAGCAGATTGCGCTGGATTCCTCTGAGGACGCTGCCTCTGACGATGAGGATGACGTGGTGGAGGACTAGCCGCCGCGGCTCTCTGAGCTCCGCTTGATAGGCACTGCTTAAGCACAAGGGAGGGGCGGGTAGAAGATGATCTTCTACCCGCCCCTCCCTGTGTGTTTGTGGGGGTGCAGGAGGCTTAGCCCCGCTACGCCTTACTGGGCAGTCCCTTACTGTGCAGCCTTGTTGCGGCGCTTCTGTTCACGCTTCTGCTCGCGGCGAGCCGCACGCACACGCAGCGCGCCGGGCGCCTTCACCGGCAGCAGCAGGAGCAGACCCGCCACTACAACGATCAGAATACCGAGCACACCCCAAATTTGCGCGCCCATGATGCTCACGCACAGACCGAACAGCATCGGCGCCAGGAAGCTCGTGGCACGACCGGTGGTCGAGTACAGGCCGAACAGCTCACCCTCAGTGCCGGGCTCAGCCAGGCGAGCCAGGAACGTGCGGGACGCCGATTGCGCCGGGCCCACAAACAGGCACAGCAGCAGAGCGCACACCCAGAACACACCAGGCTGAGGGAAGAACAGCAACGGGGTAGCCGCCAAAATAATGCCGACCAGGGAGATAACAATAATCGCCTTTGGGCCCAGGTAGTCATCCAGGTAGCCGCCCAGGATCGCGCCAGCCGCGGCGACAGCGCTACCGGCAATACCGAACAGGATCACCTCGGAGGTGCTGAAACCGAACGTGCCCGCCGCGAGAATACCGCCGAACGTAAAAATACCGGACAGACCATCACGGAACACCGCCGAAGCAATCAGGAACCACAGGGTCTGCGGGGACGTCATCTTCAGGCGACGAATCGTGCGCCACAGCGCCTTGTAGGAGGCGAGCAGACCGCCCTGACGAGCCGGGGAGAAACGCTCCAGACCCAGCTCCAGGAAACGCAGCTCGCGGGTGGGCAGCACCTCCGGCAGGAAGCGCTCGCGGGTGCGCATACGCACCAGCAGTGGCACGCAGAAGATGAGGCACCATGCGGCGGCGAACAGCGCGACCGCACGGATATTCAGGGCGTTATCGGTGGTCAGGCCGAGCACCTCGGGGGTAAGCACAAAACCCCACAGCACCACAGCCAGCGCCAGGATGCCGCCAATGTAGCCGGCAGCCCATCCAGCGCCCGAAATCTTACCGATATTGTCCGGGTTAGAGATGCGCGGCAGCACGGCGTTATAGTTCACGTACGCGAACTCGCTGAACACGCTCGCTGCAGAAATCAGGGCGACACCCAGCCACAGGTACTGCGGGGTGGGAGCCACGAAGAAGCACGCCGCCATCGAAGCGACCAGCAGTAGCGTGTTCACGCCGAGCCAGAAGATGCCGCGGCCAGACTTGTCGTTACGCTGACCGGTCACCGGCGCCAGAATCGCAATGAGGAACCCTGCAATGGTCAGACCCAGAGACAGCGCCGAGGAGGTCTCTTCGGGAGTGCCGAAATAGCTACTGGTCAGGTACACGGTGAAGATGAAGGTCATCATAATCGAGTCGAAGCTCGACGAACCAACATCCCACATGACCCAGGACGCGACCGAACGGCGGCTGTTCGCGTGGTCAACGACCCTACGCTGAGCCTTCGCCTTACGGCGGGGAGAAGAAATAGTCATAGTTGTGCTTTCGGATGCCGAGGTGGCGCTTCAGCGTAGCGGCGGCATGAAACCGGCTGAAGTGGGGCGGGCGTGCTGAAGATGGAACACCAGGCGGTACGTACCGAGCGAAGATACGTACCGCCTAGTTCATGAACTTTCGCGCGGAAGGCGCAAAGTTTTAGTTGAAGAAACGACGCTGCAGGCGAGCAATACCGAAGCTCACCACAGCACCGGCGACGGAGGTCAGAACGGTCCAGAGGATGACCTGACGCAGGGTGTCTTCAGACTCGTGGGAAATGGCGGGAGGCTGGTTACCGGTAGCCTTGGTCCAGGCTGCGCCCAGGCCCTTACCAACCAGGGCAGCTGCGCCCATGTTGATACCCGCAATAGCAAGCTTAGCGACGGGGTTCATGTGTATCTCCTTAGCTGTATACGATGCGGCGTCCTGCCCGTGAACCCCTTCGGGGTTGGGTGAGAAAAGAGCGCCACTCCCTAGCGTATAGGGTTTAAGGCGTTCGTGCCGCCTTGGAACCTCTCCGTCCCAAAATTGTACACCGTGCAATTCTGTAATGTGGGCAGAAGAACGAAACAAAAAGCGGCAAATTGGCACGAACAGCCAGACACGCCTACAATCGAACCTGGGTTCCCACCCGCACCACAACGGTACGGACAAGGAACCCCAAACGACAGGGGAGCGCCACCGAGGCGCTGAGAGTGCTAAGCAGACCCTCGAACCTGATCCGGTTAGTACCGGCGTAGGGAGTCGAATTTCTTCTCAATGCCCTCGTCCGTTAAGAGGGCGAGGACATTCCCCTTCCAACGACGGAAGGACCACCAATGTCACAGAACGTAACCCCCGCCTCCCAGGCATCTAGCCAGGCAGAATCGAAGAAGCCGAACCTGCGCTGGCGAGTCAACGAAATCGTTATCGCCGCAGTTATCGCAGTAGCCTGCGCCGTCATCTTCTGGATCTGGGACATCGCAGTCGGCCCCGCCGCCAAAACTGCACTCGTAGCAGCACCCGAATTCCGCCCCATCGTCGCCGGCGCATGGCTGCTTGGCGGCACCCTCAGCGGCCTGCTCATCCGCAAGCCCGGTGCGGCACTCTTCGGTGAAATCGTCGCAGCATTCATCTCCGTGCTCTTCACCGGCGGCGCGTGGAGTGGTGAAATCCTGATTGCCGGCTTCTTCCAGGGCGTTGGCGCTGAAATCGCCTTCGCAATCTTCGGCTACCGTCGCTGGGACGCATTCGTAGCAGTCTTCGCCGGTGCGCTCAGCGGCCTGTTCATGGGTGTTAACGAAATCTTCATCTACTACCCCGACATGGAACCGGTCAAGGCAATCATCTACGTAGCGTGCGCCGTCATCTCCGGTGCAGTCATCGCAGGCTTCCTGGCGTGGATTCTCGTGCAGAACCTCGCCAAGACCGGTGTGCTCTCCTCGCTGGCATCCGGCAAGACCAGCCGCTAACCACCAGCTAGTCACTCACCACTCGGCACACTACAGCAGCCACACAAAAGGCTAAGGAACCATCATGGAAGCAACACCGCGCGGGGCGCGCATCGAGCTCAACAACTTCAGCTGGCACCACCCCGGCCGCCCAGAACCCGTCATCAGCGGACTCAACCTCACCATCAACCCCGGTGAAAAAGTCCTGCTACTGGGCACCTCCGGCGCCGGCAAATCGACGCTCCTGCACGCCATCGCCGGTGTGCTCCACGATGACGACGGCGAATCCGCCGGCGGCACCATCACCATCAACGGGCAAGCACCCGCCGAAGCACGCGGCACCGCAGGCATGATGCAGCAGGACCCCGAATCCTCCATCGTCATGGCAACCGTCGGCAACGACGTCGCCTTCGGCCCCGAAAACCTGCGCGTACCCCGCGAAGAAATCTGGGGCCGCGTCACCGAAGCCCTCACCGCAGTAGGGCTCAACCACCTGCCCCTCGACCACCCCAGCAGCGCACTGTCCGGCGGGCAGAAACAGCGCCTCGGCCTGGCGGGCATCCTCTCGATGCACCCCGGCGCCATGATCCTCGACGAACCCACCGCCAACCTCGATCCCTCCGGCGTGCAGGAAGTACGCGACAGCATCCTCACCGCTGCGCAAGCCACCGGCGCGACCCTGCTCGTCGTAGAACACCGCGTGAGCATTTGGGCGCCGCACATGGACCGCATTATCGTACTCGGCGAAGGCGGCACCATCACCCACGACGGCGCACTCGACACCGTACTCACCGAAGCCCGCCAAGAACTCATCGACGCGGGCGTGTGGGTACCCAACTACGTGCCGCGTGCACCGCAGACCGACAGCGATAACCAGGGCGGTGATACTGCAACCGGCGAGGCGCTACTGCGCGCCGAAAACCTCAGCATCACCCGCGCACAACCCACCCCCAAACAACGACGCGCACGCCGACGCACCATCAAACGCCTCGGCGACACCCCCGCGCCCGCACCCACCGACCTGCCCGTACTGCGCAGCGGCATCAACCTCACCCTGCACGCCGGCGAACACCTCAGCGTGCTCGGACCCAACGGCGCCGGCAAATCAACCCTCGCACTCACCCTCGCAGGGCTCCTCACCGCACCCGACGGCACCCTCACCGCCACCGACGCGCTGCGCAACCACGACGGCGGCAACCACGGCGGCAACGAGCGCGAAAACCGCGCCCACTGGGACGTGCCCACCTGGACCCCCGCCCAAATGCTCAGCCGCATCGGCTACGTCTTCCAAGAACCCGAATACCAATTCATCCGCGGAACCGTACGCGAAGAACTCGAACTCGGCCCCCGCCGACTCGCCGCACTCACCCGCAACCCCCTCAACGAGGCAGAACTCACCGAACGCACCAATACGCTCGCCCACCACCTACGCCTCAACCACCTACTCGACGCCAACCCCTTCACCCTCTCCGGCGGCGAAAAACGACGACTCTCCGTAGCCTCCGCACTCGCCACCGCACCCAAAATCCTCATCCTCGACGAACCCACCTTCGGCCAAGACGCACGAACCTGGGCAGAACTCGTCGACCTCATCCGCGAACTACTCGCAGGCGGCACCGCCGTCATCTCCATCACCCACGACGAAGACTACACCGCCGCACTCGGCGGCAACCACATCACCCTCGAAGCCATCGCAACCCCCGGAAAGGAGAACGCATGAACACCGACTTCTTCGGCACCATCGACCGAACCAGCTACTTCAGCAACCTCAACGCCGGCGTAAAACTCATCGTCTCCTTCACCCTCATCATTGCCGCACTCATCGTGCGCGACCCCCTCACCTCCGGAATCCTCTTCGCCCTCGAACTGCTCGGGTTTATCCTCGTCGGATTCCGACCCGTCAACGTCCTCGCCCGCTTCTGGCCCATCCTCATCGCCGTCATCACCACCGGCTGGTCCGTCGCCATGCTCAGCGCCAAAACCGGCACCACCATCCTCGACCTCGGCTTCAACAGCATCACCACCGACTCCGCCGCCGTCGGCGCAGCCATGATGATCCGCTCCCTCGCCATGGTCCTACCCACCCTCGCGTTTGTGCTCACCACCGACCCGACCGACCTGGGCGACTCCCTCGCACAAACCTTCAAACTGCCCTCCCGGTTCGTGCTCGCCACCGTCGCCGCCCTACGCTTGGTCGGCATTCTCTTCGCTGAATGGAACGCTCTCGGCCAGGCACGACGCGCCCGCGGACTCGGCGCAGGCCAGTCCCTCATCGGGCGTGCACAAACCTTCGGCGGGCAAAGCTTCGCCCTGCTCGTGCAGGCTATCCGCCGCGGCTCCCGCCTCGCCATCACCATGGAGGCGCGCGGCTTCGGCGCAGGCGAACGCACCTGGGCACGTGTACCCTCCTATTCGCCGCGTGATGTGCACGTGAGCATTGCTGCCGCCGTCATTATCGCTGTTGCGTACGGTGCATCTATTGCGGCGGGTACGATCCAGTTCCTCTGGAGCTAGACCGTTCCGACAGTAGCTTGCGGTTCCGCTTTCGTGGCTCCGCTTGGGAGACGATATTCGCCCTCGTTCCTACAGGGAACCCGCCCTCGCTTCGCTTCGGGCACCCTGATGTCACTACGGGCGATACCGTCCTCCCGCGCTTGGATACGTCGCGGGTGCCGCATGTTTCCTCCGCGCCTAGCTCTACTTGGGGCATGAGTAAGGAGGCGCCCGCACTCTTCCTTCGCTCCTACAGGGGCACCCGCCCTCGCTTCGCTTCGGGCACCCTGATGTCGCTTCAGGAAGGTACAGGCACCTCCTGCCCTTGACCATAGACAGCACAAAGGGACGGTATTATCCTCGCTCGGATAATACCGTCCCTTTTTGTAGGCGTTTAGCTCTGCTGCGCCAGGTAGTTCAACAGCGTGGCGGTCAGCTCCGGGTCATGCGCCAGCGCCGTGCCGTTCAGGTGAGTCACCGGCGCAATCAGACGCACCGAAGACGCCAACCACACGCCATCCGACTCAAACAAATCCTGCGGGTAGAGCGGACCGAAGCCCAGTTCCCAGCCGGCCTGGCGTGCCGCCTCGAACACCGCACCCTGCGTGGTACCGGGCAGGATGCCGTGGCTCGGCTCAGGCGTGTACAGCACCTTCTTGCCGTCCTCAATCTTGGCGACCAGCACCGAAGAAGTGGCGCCCTCCAGCACGCGACGTTCGTCGGTGATGAAGATAGCGTCGTCCGCGCCGCGCTCCTGCACGTACCGCAGAACCGCCATGTTCACCGCGTAGGAGAGGGTCTTCGCGCCCGCCAGCAGCCACGGGTAGGCGCTATTGTCCATCGGCTCGTGGCCGCGCGGTAGCAACATCGCCTTCACGCCCTCGGTGCGGCGCTTCACGATAGATGCAGGCACCGGCGACGCCATAATCAGCGTGTACGGGCCCGGCTGCATGGAGGTCACCGCCTGGGTGGGGCCGCGCGAAATAATGATCTTCACGATGTGCTCTTCACCCAGCGCAGTCTCGGCACCGGCGGTCGCCTCACGCATGAGGCGCTCCACCGCCGAACGCAGAATCTCGGGTTCCGGGTCGGGCAAATCCAGCATGCGCGCCGAGGATTCGAGGCGGGACAGGTGCATGCCGAGCTTACGCACGCGACGGTTGACGGACAGCATGGTCTCGAAGACGCCGTCGCCGCGGGTGAAGCCCTGATCATCAACGCTGATGAGGGGCACGGACGGGTCAACGAAGATGCCCTGCGGGTTCTGCTCGTTCAGAAGAATTACGGTACTAGACATAGTTTTATTGTACGTTCGCATCCCTAACCGGCGAGGGAAGATACGCAAAAGGGACGGTGTTATCCACGCTCATACAGGGGCCCCCGTCCTCGCTTCGCTTCGGACACCCTGATGTCGCTTACGGATAACACCGCCCCTCCTGGGCATGCGTACAGATATGTACTTGTGAACGGCTAGTGGCCCGCCGCCGGGGCCTCATGGCTCAGACCGTCCGCCGAGTAGTCCGAGTCCTTACGCGGGGTCGTCCACAGCACCAGCGCCGTCAGGACCGCGAAACCCAGAATGGAGAAGCCCATCGGCAGGTACTCATGCTCACCGGCAATCGACACCAGCGGCGCCGCCAACGCACCCAGCAGAGCCTGAACCGTACCCATCACCGCCGACGCACTACCCGCCATGTGGCGCGCCTCGTTCAACGCCAACGCCGAAGCATTACCAAAAATCAGGCCGCACGAACTGGTCAGCAGGAACAGCAGAATCAGCGTCGGTACCAGCGAAATACCCACAAGGAAGCTGACCGTCAGCAGCGAAGACACCACAAGCAGACTAATCACACCGACGTTCACGATGCGGCGCTGCGCCACACGACCCACCAGCTTCGTCGCAATCGCACTGAACAGCACAATGCCAATCGAGTTCACACCGAACACGATCGTGAACTCAGTCTCGGACAAGCCCAGAATCTTCTGCAACACAAACGTCGAACCGGAAATGTACGAGAACAGCGCACCAAACGCGAAGCACATCGTCAGCATGAAACCCAGGTAGCGGCGAATCTTGAAGACCTTCGGCAGCTCCGAGTACACGCTCAAGGCAGTGCCCTGGTAGCGTTCCTCCACCGGCAGGGTCTCCTTGATCACGAAGATCACGCCGAGCATCATAACCGCGGTAATCACGCTGAGCACATGGAAAATATCGCGCCAATTACCCCACGACAGCACCCAACCACCAAAGAGCGGCGCAAGCACCGGCGCGAAGCCGTTAATCATCATCATGACGCCCATGAGCTTAGCCGTCGCCAGGCCCTGAGTCGTATCAGCCACGATGGAACGCGCCAGCACCGCACCAATCGAACCGGCGAAACCCATCATGAAACGCGCGAAAATCAGCAGCTCAATATTCGGCGCGAAACCACACGCCACCGTCGCAATAAAGCAGATGACCACACCGAACAGCAGCGGCTTGCGGCGGCCCGTCTTATCCGACAGCGGACCCACGACCAGCTGGCCAAGCGCCATACCGACCATGAACCCGCTCAACGTCAGTGACGCGTTCGTGCTGGTAGTGTTCAGGTTCTCAGCGACTGCAGGCAGCGCCGCCAGGTACATGTCCGTGGCCAGCGGTGCGATAGCGGTCAACAACGCCAAAACAACAATGAAAAGGGGCGATAGCCCAAAAGAGGTCTTAATCGACTTCGAAGACATTAGCCTTAGTTTTTCTTTCTGCGTGATGCGCGTGCAACGGCGCCTGCGGCTCTACAAGACGTGGATGCGGCGGTACCGCCCCTGGGAATGAGCTTGCGCAGGCTGGAAGCACAACTTTTTTACCCTAGCAGAATTGGGTGTGGCTTCGTAAGTTAAACGTTTGACCTTTTTTCGGTGCGGGAGGGACGCTCCGCTTAGTTCCTTCGTGCTTGGCTGGCTTGGTGGTTGGCTTGGAAGGCGGCGCTCGCCCTCGCTCCTACAGGGGTAGGGGGAGGGTGCGCCACATATTTCCTCCGCGCCTACGCAGGGGCACCCGTCGCACAGACGCTCCGCCTCTCCTTGCTCCGCTGCGGAGAGCGTCTGTGCGACACCCTGAGGGCGCTTCCGGAAAACGTGGCTGCACCCAACGCATGCTGGGGCAAAGGGGCATGTTAGCCACGCTCCGTTGGAGAGATAACACTGCCCCTTGATCGGTTTGTGCCTGCCGCTCAGCACCCCACCCAAAGCCCAGCACTGAAGAGATATTTGAGAAATATTCTTGAGATGCATTGCTGGCTCCAACTGCATAACTTACGCTGGTCATATCACGCGGTACGACCGGAGGGAGCACCTCAGATGCGCAATCACTATTACAAATATTTGCTAGGCATCCTGCTGTTCATAGCTTGCGTCTTGCTCGTAATCCTTGCTGTGCTTTCTAACAACAACCCGGGTAACGGCAATGACGGCACAGCCTCCACTCACGCGCCGGACAACAGCTCAACCTACTGGGATAAAGACCGCATGGAATCCGCCAGCCCGGCTCCCATGCCTAAGTAGAACAGCGCCTGAATAAAACAGCCTCTGAATAGCCGTAGGGCCCAATGCTTCGAGATACACCAAGCATTGGGCCCTACTGTCTTGTAGGCGGTCGCTACTGCGCCGCGCTGTCGTAGATGAAGTCCACGGTCGCGTAGTCCTCCGGGATTTCGGCGAGCAGCGCCTCCTCCTGTGCCGCCCAGCGTTCCCAGTGCGGGCGGAACGTGTCACCGTCACGAGCCATGGCGCGTTCGTAACGCACCTCGTCCGGGGCGGTGGCGAGGATACGCACCTCGCAGGCGCCCGCAATCGCGCCGACACCCTCACAGATAATGACCTGCGTAGCCGCCGGGTCGACGGTGCGCACTTCACCGGGGGCGCCCGCCTCCCAATCCCACGGGGTGTAGGTCCCGGCAATACCCTCGGTCAGCTGCACGGAGAGCGCGTCCCACGCCTCCACGCCGTCGAAGAGGCCGTCCCAGCCGGGGTAGAAGTCGTCCAGGTGTAGCACGTGCACGCTGTGGCCGGCGGCGGTGAGCTCCTGCTCAAGCTGCGCGGCGAGGCTGGTTTTGCCGGTGCCGCTACGGCCGTCAATGCCGATGATCAGCGGGATCTGCGCGAAGTCGGCGAGGAACTGCTCACGGAATTCGGTGAATTCGGCGGTGTCCATGTCGAAGTCGTTGCCGATGCCGTGCTCCAGGCGCAGCATGTCTTTGCAGAGTTCCAGGATTTCGGTGGTGCCGGTGACGCGGCGGTTCTGGTTCAGGGGGATACGCTGACTCACTGTGCGTCGCCTTCCTGCTTGAGGTGGTTGATGAGGCCGCGTGCGGCGGCGTCAATGAGGTCGGTGGTGTACACGAAGTCGCGTTCGCTACCGTACCAGGGGTCGTAGATGCCGAGCTGGTCCAGGTGGGTGGTGGTGACCTTCGGGTCGAAGCTGCGCATCATGCGGATTTTGGCTTTGTCGTCCTCGTTGCGGGCGAGGGCTTTGAGGCGCAGGTAGTGGGGTGCGTCCATGGCGAGGATGAGGTCGTTGCGGTCGAAGTCCTCGACGGTGAAGACGCTGGCGCGGTGCGCGGACGAGTCGACACCGCGGGCGGTGAGCTGCGCGGCGGCGCGCGGGTCGATGCGGTTGCCTTCTTCTTCGTTGCTGATGCCGCTGGAGGTGACGATGACGGGCACGCCGGCTTCTTGGGCGTGCTGGCGGATGAGGTATTCGCCGACGGGGGAGCGGCAGATGTTGCCGGTGCAGACAGTCATGATTCGGTACATGGTTCTAGTGTATCGGTGGGGTAGAGGGTGGTTGAGCGTGGTGGGTGATTGGGAGGGCTTTGCGGGTGGCGACGTGACGGGCGGCTGCGCTCGCCGCGGGGTGCTGTTGCTACCAGAACCGGGCGCGAAAAGGCCCCGCCAACGTGGGGCCGGCGGGGCCTCTTAGCGATGAACCTTATTCAGCGGGCTTTTCTTCCTCGGTATCTGAATTTTCAAAAGGCTTTGCAGGCTCGCTGATAGTGTAGTCCTGTGTTTTATCATCCCGGGAATTAGGGTTGAAGAGCACTGCACCCACAGGGATTATGTGTTCTACGCCCTCCAGCTCCGCTTTTCCCAGAGGGATAGGTTGGTTACGAGGGATAGGTTGGCTACCCTGGCGAGTCTTAAAGTTATGCTTCTGCGAATCAGCATAAATAGAGAACCTGGCCCTAACCTCCCCCCATTGGGCAAAGAACGGCATGTATGTTTTGAAAGTTGCCTCGCTAAAGCTCACATTTTGGTGGAAGGTCGTCCCAAGGAAGAGTGCGTCTTGAACGAAAATCGTTTTGCTGAAGTTCGCGTCATGGATAAAGGTTGTTTTGGTGAAGTTCACGCTTATGCTAAAGGTAGCCTCGCTGAAGTCTGCGTCGCAGATGAAATCCGCCCCTTCGAAGTCTGCGTCTCGGGTAAAGTCTGCCTTACGGAAGTCTGCATCTTGGATGAAGGTTGCCTTACGGAAGTCTGCGTCGCAGGTGAAAGTCGCTAAGATGAAGTCCGCGTCCTGAACGAACGTTACGTTGTAGAATTCGGCGTCACCATAGAAATTAGCTAAATTAAAATTAGCTCTTTCAATTGTGAGATTGCTGAGGGAGTAAAAAATCGGTGCCTGGTTGAAATCAAAGTCAAAGTTGCTCCATACACCTGGGGTAACGGTTATATTTTTATTATTATCTTTAGAGATTTCGCTACTACGCTTCTCCATCTCATCAAAAATAGCTCGGCGAACGTCCTGCTCTTCGCGGAGCTTCGCTTTGTCTTCCTTTAGATTCCCGGAATAAACGCCCGGGCGGATAGAAGCTTCAATAATGTTTCGGCTTTCTGCAAGTGTGAAAGGCGAACGGATATAGGAACAAAGGTTATTGATAATAACCTGTCCTTCTTTTTGCTGTTCTTCTGGGCCGAGGCTGTCATCAGCGAGCCATTCATCGACGAGACCAACAAGTGTATAGATACCTCCTAGACGAATAGCTGCTTTTTCATCAGCAAGTTGTTCAATAGCTTTTGCATAGCGAGTTCGACGCTCTGAATGAACCTGCCGGGTATGGTCGTTCTCGTTTTTCTCCTTCTCTTGGTTATTCTTTCGGTGAGTTTCACCAAGAGTAATGACACCTAGAAGGCCGCCGGTTGCGTACAACAAAATTTGCCGGAGAACTGGCCCATCATCATCCTTGTGGAACCCCGAGTCTATCGCAATGGGAAGAAGGAACGACCACGTAGCGCCAATGATTGCTACTGCTGCAATTGAGTAGTAGAAGAAACGTGTCTTTCGATTGTTTTTCTTGAGCCTGTTCCAGGCCCAACAAACAGAAGGGGCGACAATAAAGAGAACAAATGTAAGGGAAGTTATCCACAAAATTGTCGACCACGCATCACCATATGCAAAGAAAGAGCTGGCAGAAGACATAAATGCTAGAGATGGTAGCAGCTCCATGAGAGCCTCCTATCTACTTTGAGAGGAACGGTCACCTTTCAGCATAGTGCAAAGTGGCCTGTCGTGAGTCACCCCTTGAACAGACGTGAAGACCCCGCCGAGGTGGTTTGGCGGGGCCTTCTTTAGCGGTAAGCCTTATTTAGCAGGCTTTTATTCCTCGGTATCTGAATTTTCAAGAGGTTTTGCAGGTTCACTAACGTGAGTATATTCCTGCTTTTCTTCGTCCCAGGAGTCCGGGTCGAAGAGTACTGTTCCTTCGGGAATTATGAACTTTTTACCATTAAATTCAGAAATTCCGAGTTTGATTTTATGGGGACTGTGTGGTGAGGCTCTGAATATATAATTATCTGGGTTAACCTTATTTGAGAATCGGGCTTCAGCTATGCGTTTTTCGTTCGTATCTGCATTATATAATTCTCCGCTAAAAAATAGGGTATCTGCAAAGTGTGTTTCATTAAAGTTTGTTTCTCCAGCAAATTGAGCGTCGAGAAAGTTCGTGAATCCATGAAAATAAGTCTGGGTGAAATCAGCTTTTCCGCATAAGGATGCTTTGAGGAAATCTCCGTCTCCTAGGAACCGGGCGTGGGCGAAATTTGCAATTTCCAAAAAGTGTACCTGAGCGAATTGCGCTTCTTTATGAAAATGTGTTCGACTGAAGTCTGCGTCTTGCTCGAAATGTACCTGGCTAAAGCTTGCACTTTCCTTAAACGTGATGCGACTGAAATCTGCTTGTTCGGCAAATTTTGCACTGAAGAAGCTACTATCTTCTTCAAAATGAGAAGATGCGAAGGTGACGCTTCCCTCAAAATGTGAATCGGGAAAATAAGCTGAGTTTTTGAAATTTACTGACCGGAAGTTTGTTTCCCCGATAAACTTTGCTAGGTAGAAGTATGCATCCCCATAAAATGTGGCCATATAAAAATTAGGATTCTCAAATGTTAATGTGTCCAGGGGGTAGAAGATTGATGCTTTAATAAAGCTGAATTCGAAACGGCTCCAGGTTCCAGGAATTACCCTTATTTCTTCATCTTCATTTATTTTGCTTAGACGGGTACTTATTTCAGTAAAAATAGTTTGACGGACTTCTTGCTCTTCCCTGAATTTTGATTTATCGGCTATAAAGTCGCCACTATATCCTTCTGGCTCTTTTTCATTTTCCTGTTCAAAAATTTCTCGTCTTTCGGCAAGAACAAAAGGCGAACGAATATAAGCACAGAGGTTATTAATAATAACCTGCCCTTCTTTTTGTTGTTCTTCTGGGCCGAGGGCGTCATCAGTGAGCCATTCATCCACAAGTCCCACAAGGGTGTAGATGCCGCCCAGACGGACGGATGCTTTCTCGTTAGCCAGTTGCTCTACAGCCTTGGTATAGCGGCTACGACGCTCTGCATGAACCTGGCGGATATGGTCGCGTTCGTTCTTCTCTGCGTCCTGCTCATTCTTCTTGATATCGGCATCAATTTTGAGACGGTCACCCTGGTTCTTCCAGTTAGTCTGCAGAAGAGTCAGAACCGCAATAATACCGCCAGTGACGTACAGAAGATGCAGACGCAGCTGATCTGAACTGCCCGAGCTCATGCCGCAGCGCAACCACAGCATCCAAGGCAGCAGAATCGCAATCGCGCCGCCGCCCAGACCAAAGCCAATGAGGAGCTTAATAAAGTGCCGGATATACCAAGGATTCTCCTGAGCTTTCGGGATTACCTGGCTTTCTGGAGCGGATGATGTGTTATTGCTGGGCACTAGGTTCTCCTGTCCTTTCTAATAGGAACGTTCACCCTCCAGCATAGGGTAAAGCTGCTTGCCATGAGTTGCGCCCGGTCATCAACGATGGCTTCGCCTGCATGAGATGCACAGACGATGCTTCTGCTATCCGCTGCAGACGAGGTGGGTCGGGAGTTCTCAAAAAGACTGATAGCGTTTCTTGCTACGGACGCAACGGTGGCGGCGTAACTAGTGCTGTTGTGTTGTTATGCCTCAAGAAATGCGCTAAATTATTAGGTATACGGTCATATGTACACGGCATGTCCTTATTTACAATGACCATAAAATAAAAAGTGGAGCCACCAGTGATGCGGCAACATCACCAGTAGCTCCACTCGTAAATTTCTAGTAGAGATGGGAAATAAGCAACTCAAACATCTCTACGAGAGCAAGGAACAGAGTGGCTACATAGCTGCCCCGTTCAACGAGCAACCAGAAACGGTTCTCTTCCATAGGAGTTCGCCTCCTCTCTATTTATTTATAAATGAGAGACAACGCGGAATTGCGTTGTCACTGCTGATTTTAGCAGATGACATACATTCCGCGGATTTTTGCTACCCAATTTATGTTTGTTTATCTCAGGCATAGCCTAATGCCGCTGAAAGGCGATAAACAAATCCGGGTAGATAAGATTCGAAAAACCCCGCTAGAGCCTACTGGCTCAAGCGGGGTTTTTCGTGCCGTTTTATTTTTCAACGTAGCAGCTCGGCGGCGTCCACTACGTACCGAAGGCCCCACCATACAGAAGATATGGCGGGGCCTTCGGGATATTACTGCGCAGGCTCACTAACGCGCGTGTAGTCCTGTTTCTCTTCGTCCCAGGAATCCGGGTCGTACAGCACCGCACCGAGAGGGAGAATGAACGTTCTGTTAAGAAGCTCTGCCTCGCCGCAGCTGAAACCGTGCGGGCTCTCCGAACGCGCCTCGAACAGGTAATCCTGCGGATCCGCCTGCGCAGAGAACCGTGCCCTCTGCAGCCGCCTATCCAAAGCCTCAAAGGACGGCTTAACATACATGAAGCTAGTCTGCCTGAAGTCCGCGGCCTGACCGAACGTCGCATCCGCGAAGTAGGCGCCCTCAAAGCTCGCCCCGTTGAAGCTCACCGCCCGCGCGAACGTCGCCTTGTAGAAGCCGACATGCGCCGTGAACGTCGCCTGACTAAAGTCGGCATCCTGCGCGAAGGCCGCGTTACCGAAGTTCGCGTGCTGCGGGAAGTCCATCTCATAGCGCGTCCTTGGAAGCGCAATAAAAGACGCCCGGCTGAATGTGGCGTCGCCGTCGAACCGCGCCCCACCAAAATCCTCGTACTGCGTGAAGGACGCCCCGCTAAAGTCCGCCGCGCCCGCAAAGCGTACGTTGCTGAACATTGCGGACTGCTTGGTGACTACACCGGCAAAGCGCGCGACCCCGCCGAACAACGACTTGGAGAACACCGCCGGACGGTTGAAGACCGACGCGGCGAAGTGTGCTTCATCGTGGAACGTGGAGGCGGTGAATACTGCCTTTCCGTCGAAGGTGACCGCCGCGAAGCTGGCTATGCCCGCGGTGTTCAAGCGTGAGAAGTTGGCATCGGATTTGAAGGCGGATACCGCGAAGTCAGCCGTAGCTGAGAAGACCGCGTCTGAGAAGTCAGCCTCGCCGGTGAAGGTTACGGTCGCGAAGCTTGCCGCGTCCGCAAAATGTGCCCCGCTGAACTCTGCCGCGCCTGCGAAATGTGCGGCGCTGAAGCCCACCCAGTCGGTGAAGCTCGCGCCGTGGAAGGAAGCGTCAGCCGTGAACTGCGCCGCCGAGAAGCTGGTGTCACCGTGGAAGGTTGCGCCGGAAAAATCCGCCGGGCCGTAGAAGGTCGCGGAGGCGAAATCGGCGTTCTGAAAGTACAGCTGCCGTAGCGGGTAGAAGATGGGTGCACCGCCAAAGTCGAAGCGCAGGTCAGCCCACATCGGCGATATTGGCGGTACCGCGTGCTGGCTCTTCTTATGGCCTGTCTTGCTGCTTTCGGAGACGGCGGCGAGGCGGCGGCTGAACTCCATGAAGACTGTGCGGCGCACCAGCTGCTCTTCGCGTAGTGCCTCCTGATCGCGCGTAAAGTCGCCTTCGTACCCTTCGGGGGCCTCGTCTGCTTCGAGAATCTGCCGCTTTTGTGCGAGGGGGTGGGGCGTGCGGATGCACCCGGTCAGCGCGTCGATGATGGCCTGGGCTTCTTCGATGCGCACCTGCTCGGGGAGGGAGGCGTCGGCGAGCCATTCGTCTGCGAGGTTTGCGAGCGTGTACGCCCCGCCGAGGCGTACGGCGGGCTGGTGCCCGTCGAGGAACTGTTCGAGGGCGTGCGTGTAGCGTTCGTGCCGCTCAGCCTGCAGGTTGCGTGCCGGGGTGTTTTTGCGTTGCCGCAGCGCGGTGAGGAGTTTGTTGAGGTTCATGGCGGTGTGCCCTTCCTGCTCCGGTGCTGGCTTATATCCAGCATAGGGGAGGACCCCACTCTGGCGTGCTCGCGCTGGTTAAAGAAGAAGCCCCGCCTGCACGAGGTGCGCAGGCGGGGTTCATTCTACCGTTAGAAATTTTATTGTTAGGTATAAATATATTTGGGTATAATATATATTCTTTACTTACGAATATGTGAAATTATATAGTAGCGAACTGACCGGGAGGGACTTCTCGATGATGGTGCCATTGTTAATGTTCAATTTTGCAGTATAGGTATTCATAGTACTCCTAGATTGGAATATATGGTTTCCTCTACAGGAAAAAAGTGCTTGGCTAAAATCTGGACCCTTATAAAAGTTGGTTCCACAAAATTTTGTGTTTCCACGGAATTCTGCACCGCAAAATAGTATGCATTCACCGGATTTTCGAGCATATATATATGGTGATTGGATACCTTGAATAATTTCACCAAAATTTGTTTCTTCGAAGGTTACGTCTTCGGTAAATCTAACTTTTGAAAAGTCTATGAATCCCATGAACTCCGAGAGATCAAAATTAGAAGTTTTTTTAAATTGAGCATTTGAAAAATCTACTATGCCGTTAAAAAAAGAGTCGGTAAACTTGGACTTATTTTTAAATATCACATCGGTAAATCTTATCTCTCCATCAGAAACAATACTGAATCTTGCATACTTTTTAAATTTAGAGCCATTGAATATTGTTTTCGATGGTATTGAGCTATTCTCGCTCAGTCCTTCGAATCTAGTTTCATAAAAGTAGGATTTACCTTTAAAGCGAGCATGTGAGAAATCTGCGTAACCAAGTAAGTTTGCGGCATTGAATAATGTAGTTTTTTTAAATTTGGATTTATGAAAGCGTATTTCATTTACCGAATTTGCAAAATTGAAATTTAATCTTGTTAAGTGTGCGTATGAAAAGTTTGCAGCGCTCTCGAATGTACAGTTTGAGAATAGTGACCTGCGTAACATTTTAACTTCGATAAATTCTGCAATTTTTTCAAATTTAGATTCTTCAAAATTGGCTTCTATGGTAAAAGTTGAGCAATTGAAAATAGCATTCCCAAGGAATTTTGCTTCTGAAAAATTAGCTTTCTGAAATTTTGAATTTTCAAAGCTCGATTTTCCGTAAAAAATTCCTTTTGTAAAGTTGCAATAAGAATTAAAAGTCGAGTTTTTAAAATCTGCTAGACCGTGGAATTCTGCACCTTCAAAAGATACATTTATAAAATTTGTGGATGCGAGAGGGTAGAAAATTGGAGCAAATGAAAAATCATAGTTCAAACTTTTCCATAAATATTCCTTTGGGTTATTTTGTGAGATTCTGTTGCTTATTTCCTGAAAAATCGCTCTTCTAACCTTCTGTTCTTCACGTAGCTTTGCCCGATCTTTGAAGAAATCTCGATTATGAACAGATTTGTATATAGAGGGGTCAGAATCTCCTTCAAGGAATTCTCTGGAGTCAGCTATTAAAAAAGGTGAACGTATGTATGCACATAGATTATTGACGATTATTTGAGCCTCTTTTTTGTGGTCTTTATTTTTGAGCGAATTATCTGTTAGCCACTCATCTATGAGGCCGAAGAGTGCATATATTCCACCTAGGCGGGCAGTTGCATCTTTGCTGGAAAGCTTGTCGACTGCTTCAAGATAGCGATTGCGGCGAGTGGCGTGAACTTGTCTGATATGTTCTTGTGCATCTTTTCTTTTCTGGACCTCGAGCTGTTCTCGTTCGAGTTCACTCTTTTGGTGGCTCTTAATGAGTCCAAAGAGTGCAATAAATCCACCAGTAATACTGAGTATTGCAGTGGTTAAAGCGGAGCTATCCCCAATAAGCTTCAACACATTCATTACTGCTGGGATAGTTAATGCAAATAATCCACCTACGGCAATGATTGTTGTAAAGAATTGAAGTGGGTATTTCTTGAAGGACTCAACGATAATGAGTCTGTTCTGATATGCGGAGTATACATTTTTTATTGCAAATATTAAGAGTATTGTTGCTATAGTAATTCGGAGTAGGTCTACTATAACAATTCGGACTATTTCTATAGATTGGGGCAATTTCAGGTAATAGAAAATTGTATGAGCTAATAGGAGGAGGAGGGGTGTCCACAAAATGATTTTGCGGTCCTTTTCCTGAATCCAAAATATTGATGTCAAAGTCTCAATTGGGTATTTCTTATTAATTTCATCAATGTCTAAATTTGGATTATCTTTAGTGATATATTTCTTTATATTATTTAGTATCTTCTTTTTTTGCTTTTTTCTTTCTTTCTTGGGAGTTTTTGCTGTCTGGTTATTTGATTTTTCTGATTCCGTAACAGGGTTGCTATTTGCCTGATTATTGGGAGTTCCGGAAGGGGACGGGGTCCCGGAGGCGGAGTTGTTTTGGGGGTCTGAGGAAGTATCTTGCTCTGACACAGGATTCTCCTGTCTGCTTTGAGAGGATATGGTCGTAACCCAGCATACGGCAGGCGGGTGCTCTCAAGCCACAGGTGAGGGTTGGAGAATTGCGGGTCGGACAAGCAGGGATACCTCTATAGAGTGAGCGATGGAGCTTGCGAACAGATCCTCTATATATAAGAGGAGCGAATCTCTGATGTTCACTGCACCTCTAGCAACGCTGCCAGAGGCCTAGCCCCCAGACTTAAAAATCGCCTCGCACACCCTATATAAGGTGCCCCTGCACCACCTCCCGGCACCTCCTGCACCCCAATTTTTGGGTTTTTCGCCCCTTTTTTAAAGATTTTTAAAAAATTTTTCGCCCAGTTAGCCCGTCAGCGTCCGCCGTGCGCTGAATCGCCTCGCCGCATCCTCGCTCCGCCCAAAAACCCCGGAATTCCGCGGCAAAACCGCCCATTCGCGCCTCGCCGCCACCCCGATTTTCCCCGTAAAACACCCCTCCAGAGCCCTAAAAAACCCGCTCCTCACACACCTCCGCGAAAAAAAGTTGAGTAAAGTTCGCTCAAGTCTCTTGACAGCCCCTTCGAGAGGGTGCATACTTGAGTACATGAGGCTCAAGGAGCCGCGCAGACCACCCCACACGGAGCGGTACGCGCAGCACCGACCGCCTCCAAAACTTTCAAACTAACCCGCCTCGCATTAGAAGAAGCGGGGCACTGATCACAAGGAGTGAATAAACATATGGCACGTGCAGTAGGTATTGACCTCGGTACCACCAACTCGGTCGTAGCAGCACTGGAAGGTGGCGACCCGGTCGTCATCGCTAACGCAGAGGGCACCCGCACCACCCCCTCCGTCGTCGCATTCTCCAAGGACGGCGAGGTTCTGGTCGGTAGCGTTGCAAAGCGTCAGGCAGTGACCAACGTCGACCGCACCATCTCCTCCGTCAAGCGCCACATGGGCACCGACTGGACCACCGAGATTGACGGCAAGAAGTACACCCCGCAGGAAATCTCCGCTCGTATCCTCATGAAGCTGAAGGGCGACGCAGAGGCATTCCTGAACGACACCGTCACCGACGCTGTCATCACCGTCCCGGCATACTTCAACGACGCTGAGCGTCAGGCAACCAAGGAAGCCGGCGAGATCGCAGGCCTGAACGTCCTGCGTATCGTCAACGAGCCCACCGCCGCAGCACTCGCATACGGCCTGGACAAGGGTAAGGAAGACGAGCTCATCCTGGTCTTCGACCTCGGTGGCGGTACCTTCGACGTCTCCCTGCTGGAAGTTGGCAAGGACGACGACGGCTTCTCCACCATCCAGGTTCGCGCAACCAGCGGTGACAACCGCCTCGGTGGTGACGACTGGGACCAGCGCATCGTCGAGTGGCTGCTCGCACAGGTGAAGGCAAACACCGGCGCTGACCTGTCCAAGGACAAGATCGCTCTGCAGCGTCTGCAGGAAGCAGCTGAGCAGGCTAAGAAGGAGCTGTCCAGCGCTTCTAGCACCAACATCTCCCTGCAGTACCTGTCCGTCACCCCCGAGGGCCCCATCCACCTGGATGAGAAGCTGACCCGCGCAAAGTTCGAGGAACTGACCCACGACCTGCTCGAGCGCACCAAGAAGCCCGTGCTCGACGTAATCAAGGAAGCTGGCGTGTCCATCTCCGAGATTTCTGAGGTCATCCTGGTCGGTGGCTCCACCCGTATGCCCGCCGTCGCTGAGCTCGTCAAGGAACTCACCGGCCGCGAGCCCAACAAGGGTGTGAACCCCGACGAGGTCGTGGCAATGGGTGCAGCACTGCAGGCAGGCGTTCTGAAGGGCGACCGTAAGGACGTTCTGCTGATCGACGTCACCCCCCTCTCCCTCGGTATCGAGACCAAGGGCGGCGTGATGACCAAGCTGATCGAGCGCAACACCGCAATCCCGACCAAGCGTTCCGAGACCTTCACCACCGCAGAGGACAACCAGCCCTCCGTGACCATTCAGGTCTTCCAGGGTGAGCGTGAGTTCACTCGCGACAACAAGAACCTGGGTACCTTCGAGCTGACCGGCATCGCCCCCGCACCCCGCGGCGTGCCCCAGATCGAGGTCACCTTCGACATCGACGCAAACGGCATCGTCCACGTCTCCGCAAAGGACAAGGGCACCGGCGCTGAGCAGTCCATGACCATCACCGGCGGCACCTCCCTCTCCAAGGAAGACATCGACCGCATGGTCAAGGACGCAGAGGCACACGCAGAGCAGGACAAGGCACGCCGCGAGGCTGCTGACACCCGCAACGCAGCTGAGTCCGTCGCATACTCCGTCGAGAAGCTCCTGAAGGAGAACGGCGACAAGCTGCCCGAGGACGTCAAGACTTCCGTACAGGGCGACGTCGACGAGGTGAAGAAGGCACTCGAGGGCGAGGACGACGCAGCAGTGAAGTCCGCACTCGAGAAGCTGCAGGCATCCCAGTCCAAGCTGGGCGAGGCACTCTACGCAGCAGCGCAGGCTGAGGCATCCGAGTCCGAGTCCGCCGCTGATGAGGATGTTGTCGACGCCGAGGTTATCGACGAAGACGAGAAGAAGTAATCATGGCTGAGCAGGAAAACATCACCCCCGACCCGCTGGAGGAGGCATTCAACGCCCCCGCAGCGGAAGGCCACCCCGAAGCTGAATCGGAAACCACCGAAGAAGCTGCGGAAGCCGTCGAGGCTGAGCTCCAGGACGCCGTAGAAGCAGAATCTGCGGATGCGGCACTCGCCGCAGAGCGCCTGGACTCCCTGCTTCGCCTGCAGGCAGAGTTCACTAACTACAAGAACCGCACCGCCCGCGAAAAGGAGCAGCTGCGAAGCTTCGTGACCGGTGAACTGGTCAGCGCACTGCTGCCGGTGTTCGACGACATCGACGCCGCACGCAAGCACGGCGACCTGCAGGAAGGCCCCTTCGCCTCCATCGCTACCAAGCTCGAAGAGCTGCTCAGCAAGCAGGGCGTGGAGCGCTTCGGTGAAGTAGGCGACGCCTTCGACCCGAACATCCACGAAGCTGTCCTGCAACAGCCCACCGACGAGGTGGCTGAGGATCATGTCTCCATGGTTCTGCGTTACGGCTACCGCGTGAACGACCGTGTGGTGCGTACCGCTCAGGTGGCTGTGGCTGTCGCACCGTAAGGTGGTCGGCTAAGGCATTGGCTGAATAACTAACGACGGGCGGGTGCTCTCCCTGGTGGGGGAGTGCCCGCCCTGTTGTTTGCCTGGGTTGTTTTACGCGGGCTGTGGCGGCGGTTAAAGGCTTGTAGGGGTGCTATTTTTTTGGGCTCAGCCCTTTCAAAATTGAGTCAAGTAGACTAAACTTTTATATAGAGTATTAAGACAAGCACGCGGTGCCCCTGCAAGCCGTCCCGTAACCGAGGAGGGCGGCGCATCACCGCAGAAGGAGAAAAACAACATGGCAAGTGAAAACTGGCTAACCGACGACTTCTATAAGGCACTGGGTGTCAGCGAAGACGCAAGCGAAAGCGACATCAAGAAGGCGTACCGCAAGCTCTCTCGCAAGTACCACCCGGACCTGAACCCCGGTGACGAGCAGGCTGAGAAGAAGTTCAAGGAAATCTCGGAAGCATACGACGTGCTCTCCGATAAGAAGCAGCGCGAAGAGTACGACCAGATCCGCCGCTACGGTGCCGCAGGCATGGGTGGATTCGGAGGCGGCGGCTTCGGCGGTGGTAGCTACACCGGCTACCCCGGCGCGGACGCATTCGGCGGCTTCAGCAACGGCGGCGCAGGCATCAATATTGACGACCTGCTCGGCGGCCTCTTCGGTGGTAGCGCAGGCGGCTCCCGACGCTCCGCAGGCTTCACCAGCGCCGACTTCGGCGGCATGGGAGGCGGCGGCTTCGGCGGCGCACAGCACGCGGCACCCGAAGAAAGCACCACCAGCACCCGCATCAGCCTCGCCCAGGCATACACCGGCGCGACCGTGACCGTGTTCCTGCCGGACGGCTCCCACACCGAGGCGCGCATCCCCGCAGGTATCAAGGACGGTCAGAAGGTCCGCCTGCGCGGCAAGGGCCTGCGTGGCGGCGACCTGAAGGTCACCGTGCGCGTCTCCGATGACTCCGTGTACTCCCGCGAGGGCAACAACCTGGTTATGCGCGCGCCCGTCACCCTCGCCGAGGCCGTTGACGGCGCAGTGATTGAGGTGCCCCTGCCCGACGCATCCACCGTGAAGCTGCGCCTGGCACCCGGCCAGGTCGGCCGCCGACTGCGCGCTAAGGGCCGCGGCTTCAAGGCTAAGGGCGGCGACGGCGACCTGCTGGTCATCCCCGAAATCGTACTGCCCACCAAGCTGAGCGCAGAGGCACAGGAAGCATTCGATAAGTTCGTAAAACTGGCTCCGCAGGAGAACCCGCGTAAGGATCTGTTGAAGAAAGCGAAGTAAACCATGGCATCTCGAGAATCATCATCTAAGTCCCGTCGTAGCGAGCCGCTGCACAGCGTGGACCGCCCGGTTTTCGTGATTTCTGTGGCGGCTGAGCTGGCGGGCATGCACCCGCAGACCCTGCGCCAGTACGACCGCATCGGCCTGGTCCAGCCTTCGCGTGCGCCCGGTAAGGCGCGCCGCTACTCGCAGCGTGACGTGAACCGTCTGCAGCAGATTCAGCAGCTCTCGCAGGAGGGCGTCTCCCTGGAGGGTATTCGCCGCATTATTGAGCTGCAGTCCCTCGTGGAGGAGCAGCAGGAGCAGATCGCGGAGTTGCAGCGTCAGGTTGAGGACGCAAAGGTGAAGATGGGCATGTCGGAGCGCGTGTTCGCTGCCGGTACCGGCGGCGATGTGGTGCACATTGCCCGCGGTACCCGCCCGGCGCCTCGTCAGCGTTCTTCGGCGGTGGTGCTCTACCGCAAGTCGCGCTAACCTGTTAGGCTAGGATAAACGGCTCGGTTCATCAGCTCATCTGCGCTAGTCAGCCGCTCATATAGGCTTGTGCGTCTTAGCGTTGCGCGAGCGAGGTAGGGTAGACCTCCGCCCGCATGCACCTGGATTCACATACAAAAAGGTGAGGCTCCCCGAATGACCGGGGAGCCTCACCTGCTTGGTTATATAGTTGGAGATAGCATAGTTGGACTAACAAGCTCGGGGTACTGAGATAGAGGAGGGGCTGGCAGAGTGAAAAATTTGTTCGTCTGGAACACCTTTATGCAGTGGAAGCCAGTAGCTATCAAAGAGCAGAAAGTTACTATGAACCAGGTGGGGTCTGACGATGCAACATCTGATGCAAATCAGACGTTTGCTGAGGCTCAAGCGGCAGATCAGGTTGGGCAGGGTGTGAGTTATGAGGAGAGGTGGAGACTTGTTCAGTACTTCTCTGATTGGATTAAAAATGCTGACGTAAGAATCCAGATGCTGTTGGCTGTCCAGGGCTTTATCGTAGCGGCTTATGGCGCACTTATCCCGGCCACCGAGAAAGTCGGTAACTTTTGGAATTCATGGACATATATCTGGACTGCATTTTTCGTAAGTACTGTAATTATTTCATTTAAGATTGGTTTTTATCAGAGGCCAAACATGAGCGTTTCTGGCAGGGCTGGTAACATATTTTTCTACGGTTCTTATAATGCTGATGCGAAGATCCTGGATAGCATATCGCACACTGACAAGATGGAATATATCAATGATCAGATGTCTACTTTAGCCGGCATTGCTGATAAAAAATTTAAAAATGTTCAAAGGCTTCAGAGTTCTGTGTTTATGAGTTCAATTTTTCTAGTCTTATTCTCGGCTGGGTTTGTTCCGTGGTTTCATGAACATTCACTTCGAAAAGAAGAATGTTTGATTCTGTCTGTGATTGTCGCTGGTGTGTTCCTACTGGTTTTATTTTACTCTGCGATTATGGATATGTGTCAGGGTTTGCTAGATGCTGATAAACAGTAAATGCTAAGGTGGATTATGGGTATTGGAAAAAATTTACCTGCATTTTTAGTGTGTGGTGTTGATATTAGTGAATCAACTGCTTTAAAAATTAAGTATCCTATTTCTGGTGTTGGCGTAATATCAACCTTTATGGAAAGCTTCGATAAAGGTCTGAGGGAGTCGAGTCATCAGGTTGAATCTGCTGTCGATGCAGGGTGGTTCTTATGGAGAGTCAGAGGCGATGAGCTGGTGTATCTCCGAACGATACCTATTGGAGACGACGGCAAACCTGAGCCGGTAGCTATTGGAGAAGCGTTGCAGCAATTTATTGCATCTCTTGAATCAGTTTCTCCCAGTCAGATTCCTGGTTCGTCATACACCCTAAAACTGCGTAGCTATGCTTTTCTTCTTCATTCGCAAGGGAACCCCTGGGATTATCGCTGGAATCTTATGCCTAAGGATTGGAATAACAGTCTAAAAGGTAAGGAGGGAGCAAAAAGTCTGGCAGGAAGTTTAGGCATTGAAGGTGCCGTCGCACTGGAACTCTCCAGTCATCGTAGAATTAATCTCCGAGAGATTCAAAAAGACTATTTTATAGATTTTATTGGAGTTGATGTTGATCTTGGATTTAGGGTTGCAGAACAATCTGAGGCACATCGAATGATTCTATCACCCTATTTGACTTATCTTGTAATGGTGGGTCTTGAAAAAAATAAGATAAGTCCATTTAGTATATATTCTATGGGAGAACGTGAGCTAAAAGGGTGCTCCATTAAAGAAACTGGTCTTGTTGAGTACCCTCTGTACTATGTCCCTATAGGAAATTTCTCGATTCTTGAAGAACCCACGGGTGAACCCATGCAGATTAATATTTCGAAAGAAATAAAGAAGCTGGAAGAGTTTGAAAAATTTAGAAATGAATCCTACCGATTTATCTACGAGAAGGCTTTGAAGCATGCGTCGGCTGATGAATCATAGGGTTTATCTATAGAAGATTTCGTATATGAACAAGGAGGTGAGGCTCCCCGAATGATCGGGGAGCCTCACCTGCTTTAACCTATATGCACTTTGCGCGTTAGCGGGAAATCACCTGGCGGTAACTGGCGCTGCCCCGCTTACTTGCCGCTTACTTGCGGCGGTAGGTCAGATCGTGCGCGCGGCGGCCCGCCTCCTGAGCCTTACGCTCAAAGCTGGTGAGGGTACGACCCTCCCAACGCGGAGCCCAACCACCCAGCGGATCCTCCTCAGTCGCACCGGCGCCGGGGTGAACGTTCTCAAAATCGGGGTGCGCCTCCAGAACCTCGCGCATGACCAGGGCGTACTCCTCCCAGTCAGTCGCCAGACGCCAAATACCGCCGGGCTTGAGCACGCGCGCAACCTTATCAGCGAACGCCGGGGACACCAGGCGGCGCTTGTGGTGGCGGGACTTATGCCAGGGGTCCGGGAAGAACACCCACAGCTCGTCCACGGAGTTCTCCTCAAGCATGTTGTCGAGCAGTTCGGGTGCGTTCGCCTGAGCCACACGCACGTTCTCCACGCCGGCGTTGCCCATCTTCAGCAGCAGATCCGCGATGCCGGGGGTGTACACCTCAACGGCGAGGAAGTTCGCCTCGGGCATCTCAGCCGCGCGGTGCACAATCGCCTCACCCAGACCGGAACCAATCTCGACGACCTGGTACGCCTCACGGCCGTAAATCTTGACCGGGTCGAAGGTCGCCTCGGGTGCGACGGAGGTGTCGGTGCGCAGGCGCGGAATGTCCAGCACGTGGGTGGGGGAGTAGGTGTCCCACGCCTTCTGGCGGCGCGCGGTGAGGCGGTCGCCGCGGCGGACGAAGGAGTAGGGCTGGCGGAAGAATTCCTCGGGAACCGGCTTTTTGGCCTTTTCTTCGGTGGATTCGGGTGCCTGGCTAGGCTGCGTGTTCTCAGTAGACATACCTAAAAGAATAGCGTAGCGCCGCTACACCGTGCGGTTTCGCGGCGTGCGGGGCTGGCGTGACGCTGAACTAGCCAGGCGACTAACCGGGCGCAGGGTAGGTGCGGTGCGTGTCCGACGGGCGTAGAAATCCGGCGGGCATAGAAAACCGGCGGGCATAGAAGGTCAGCGCGCATACAAAAGTGCGGCGGGAACGAATACTGTTCCCGCCGCACTTTCGTGAGGTTGTTTGAGTGAGTTAGCGTGTGGGGCTTACTTCTTGGAGCCCAGCAGTGCCAGACCAGCGCCGAGCAGCACGATGTTGTTTGCGAGCTGCTGGCCGTCCTGGGTGGGGCGGAAGGTCGCGTCGTGCATGTCCGGGTTGCGGAAGTACATGGTCATCAGGTTTGCCGCGAATGCGGTCAGGCCTGCGCCCGCCAGTCGTGCGGGGATGAAGGGGGTCAGCAGGGTTGCGCCGAGTGCGGTCTCTGCGCCGGAGATGAGCTTACCGAAGGTTGCTGCGTCCAGTTTGGAGACTGCGGGTATGCCGGTTGCCGCCATCTGCTGCAGGAAGGCGTAGGTGCCTTCGTCTGCCTTGAGCTTCTTGACGCCTGCGTCGAGGATGAGTGCGCCGGCGGTGAGGCGTAGTGCTGCGTTGGAGAACTTGCCCATGATGTTGTCCTTCTGTTCTGTGGTTGGTTGGTTAGGTTTTGTTGAACGGTTTCTACTCTAGACCCGGTTCCATGCTTTGTAAAGTTTTCCTTGTAAAGTTTCTAAATATTTTTCGGCGGTACGAACCCCGCCTCGAAACACCCACCTCGGAACGGTGCAAAATTCGCCCATAGAAATTTTTGGGCATCTACACCCCTATCTCCTGTTGGATTCCTTGTGCTTATGTGGGTATGAGGGGGTAAAATTTGAAATTATGCATTCTCTGCATAATTCACTATTGGTGATGCAGGAATCCGGAAGCCCCGCAAAATCGGAGTCCACAAGCTCAAGCGCACCGCGCAGGCTGAGGAAACGCGAGGCGCCCCTCCTTCTTGCCGCCAAGAAATATGCATGAATACCAACCACCCGGAACCGCCCACACCAAACTACGGCGAACCGACGCAGGAAAGAGAAATACGTGACACAGCAGCCAACGCCGCACAACTCCGTCACCGGCCTAGACTCCGAAGCGGAGCACTCCAAGCTCCAGCGCGGACTCAGCTACCGACACATCCAGCTGATCGCAATTGGCGGTGCCATCGGTACCGGCCTCTTCCTCGGCTCGGCGAAGACCATTGCCCTGACCGGCCCCTCCATCGTCTTCGTCTACGCAATTATCGGTAGCGTCATCTACTTCGTGCTGCGCGCCATGGGTGAGATTCTGCTTTCGAACCCCAAGTACAAGTCCTTCACCGACTTCATTACCGACATTCTTGGTCTTCGCGCCGGCTTCTTCGTCGGCTGGTCGTATTGGTTCTTCTGGGTTGTCACCGGTATTGCGGACGTCATCGCAATCACCGGCTACGTGCAATACTGGCTACCTGACGTGCCCAAGTTCATTCCGGCGCTGACCGTTATCGTGGCTCTGCTGCTGCTGAACCTGCCCTCGGTGAAGAACTTCGGCGAAATCGAGTTCTGGTTCGCCGTCATTAAAATCGTCGCCATTGTGCTGCTCATTGTGGTGGGTGCGCTCATGGTCGCCTTCAGCTTCACCTCGCCCGACGGTACTGTCGCCTCCGTGACGAACCTCTGGGATCACCCCGGCCCCTCCGGTAGCGGCATCTTCACTCAGGGTCTGACCGGCTTCCTGGGCGCCTTCCAGATTGCGCTTTTCGCTTTCGTGGGCGCTGAGCTGGTCGGTGCCGCCGTTGCGGAAACCGAGCACCCCGAACGCACCCTGCCCAAGGCAATTAACGCGGTGCCCTTCCGCATTGGCCTCTTCTATGCTATGCCGCTGCTGACCATCCTCGCCGTCACCCCCTGGGACAAGCTGGATAAGTCCATGAGCCCCTTCGTGGGCATGTTCTCCCTGGCTGGCATTGGTATTGCCGCCTCCCTGGTGAACTTTGTGGTGCTGACCTCCGCGGCGTCCTCGGCGAACTCCGGTATTTTCTCGACCTCCCGCATGGTGTACGGCCTGGCGCACGACGGCGCCGCACCCTCCGCACTGGGCAAGCTCACCAAGAACGGTGTGCCCGCGAACGCCCTGTACCTGACCACCGTGATGCTGCTGTTCAGCCTGGTCATGCTCTATGCGGGCAACGGCATTATGGAGGCGTTCACCGTGGTGACCTCGGTGGCGTCGATGATGGGTATCTTCACCTGGAGCATGATCCTGATTGCGTACCTGGTGTACCGCAAGAAGTTCCCGGAGCGCCACGAAGCGTCCGAGTATAAGATGCCCTGGGGCATCGGCATGAGCTGGTTTGGCCTGGTCTTCTTCGCTGTCATGGTTTACGCCCTGAGCCTGTACCCGGATACCGCTGTCGGTCTGGCTCTGACCCCCGTTTGGTTCATTGCCCTGGCTATTGGCTACGAGATTCTAACTCGCCGTCACGCTGCAAAGCGTGCACGCGTGGTGGCTTCTGAAAACACTGTTGAAGAGGCTGGTCAGAAGTAGTTTCTGCTCTTTCTTCGGCACGTGTTGGTGTGGCGTTCAAGCCCCGTTTCTGCATTCTTTTGGATGCGGAAGCGGGGCTTTCTTGCGTCCCTTGGTCGGGTGCTAGGCGGCATTTCTGCATCTCTTGATGTGATTTCAATAATAGAGATAAGTCACTTTTTTCGTGTCAAAACCTGTTCTTGCACCCTGAACACCTGTAGAATAACTATCCAAGTAGCTGCGAGAGCTCCCAGAAAAACTTCGCGTTAGTCGATAGCGTGACACTTCCGAGTACCGCGCGGTAACTGGCATGGAGCCCCAGCCGCGCCCCGAAATCCGGGGACACCCCGCAAAGCAACGGCCGCATATTCATGCACTAGCTATACCCCCTGAATTTTAATGATTCTCATTATAAGCAAGGGGTGCATGCGGTACGGGGTACAACCGCTGAAAAGAGGACGTCGTGACTGAACAGAACAACGTCAGCCTGAATCCTAAAGCTCCCGAGCAGGGAGAGCGACTACACCGTGGTCTAAGCAACCGCCACATCCAGCTCATTGCCATTGGCGGTGCCATCGGTACGGGCCTGTTCATGGGCTCCGGCCGCGCTATCTCCCTGGCAGGGCCCTCCGTTATCTTCGTGTACATGCTCATCGGCGCCTTCATCTTTCTGGTGCTGCGAGCCATGGGCGAAGTCCTCCTCTCCAACCTGAGGTACAAGTCCTTCTCCGACTTCACCACCGACCTGGTCGGTCCTATGGCAGGTTTCTTCCTCGGCTGGTCCTACTGGTTCATGTGGGTGGTCACCGCCGTCGCGGACATCATCGCAATCGTCGGCTACCTGCGTCTGTGGTGGCCCGACCTGCAGGCATGGATTCCGGCGCTCGGCGTCATCACCGTTCTGCTGACCCTGAACCTGGTATCCGTGAAGAACTTCGGCGAAATCGAATTCTGGTTCTCCATGATTAAGATCGTCGCCATCATTGCCCTGATTATCGTTGGCGGCGCCATGGTCGCTATCGGCTTCACCTCACCCAGTGGCGCGCAGGCATCCGTCGCAAACCTCTGGAACGACGGCGGCATGTTCCCGAACCACTTCATCGGCTTCCTCGGCGCATTCCAGATTGCCGTCTTTGCGTTCATGGGCTCCGAGCTGGTCGGTACCACCGCGGCAGAAACCAAGGACCCCGAAAAGACCCTGCCCAGGGCAATCAACGCCGTGCCGGTACGTATTATGGTCTTCTACGTGGGTGCGCTCGTCACCATCCTGATGGTCACCCCCTGGCGCCTCGTCAGCCCCGATAAGAGCCCCTTCGTCGCCATGTTCACCCTGGCGGGCCTGGGTATTGCCGCGCACATCATCAACTTTGTGGTGATTACCAGCGCAACCTCCTCGGCGAACTCCGGTATCTTCTCCACCTCGCGCATGGCATTCGGCCTGGCACGCGAGCGCAGTGCCCCCAAGTTCCTGGGCAAGATCTCTAAGAACGGTGTGCCGCGTAACGCGCTGTTCCTCTCCGCCGTGATGCTGCTGTCCTCCATCGTGCTACTCTACGCGGGTGACTCGATTTCTAGCGCGTTCAACCTGGTCACCACTGTGGCTGCGGTACTCGTGATTTTTGCGTGGGCGATGATCATGGTCAGCTACCTGATGTACCGCAAGAAGTTCCCGTCACGTCACGAGAAGTCGAAGTTCCGCCTGCCCGGTGGCCGTTTCTCCGCGTGGCTGTCGCTGGTATTCTTCGCCTTCACCATCGGTGTGCTGACCATGGATGAAGAAACCCTCAGGGGTCTGCTCGCGATGCCCGTCTGGTTCGCGATTCTCGGTATCGGCTGGTTCTTCAAGCGCCGCGCGGATGCACGCCGCCACGAGGCGATTTCGACCCGCACTGCGCAGATCGCGATTGTGGAGGCGTCGGAGATTTTCTCGGCACGCTAGGCAACTATGCAACCGCGCTAAGCAAGCGCGCTGGGCAGTCACGCCGGCTATCGGTACCGGCTGCCACAGCTGGTTTCCCGCGCATGCGTAAAGCCCGCGTCACCTGCTCCTCTCAGGGAGCGGGGACGCGGGCTTTCGCTGTCTCCAGGGATGAACCCGACGAGAGGCTCGCGGGAGTGCTTGCTTAGACAGAAGCCATCTCAGCCTCTTCGGTCAGCGGGTCGTTGTCATCATCGGTGCGGTAGAAATCCCAGCGTTCACAACCGCAACCGGAACGCATCGCCTCGATGACGGCGGCAGCTGCCTCCAGCGGGTCGAGCGCGTGCAGGTTCCACAGCGCATGCACCGGCACCGGGTGCCTCCAGCCGTGCTCCTGTAGGAACTCCGGGTTGAAGGCGGGTAGCGCCTCGGCGGTGGGTTCGAGCTCGCAGAGGAAGCCGGTGGGGGAGCGGAAGACCGTCACCACGGGGGTCGGGTCGGCGTCTTCCAGGCAGGCGCCGTCGAAGAAGTAGTAGGTGCTCAGGCGGCGGTTCCAGGCAAGCTGCGCGAGGCGTTCGCCGAAGACATCCACCGTCTGCTCCCACTGGGTGCGGTGGTATGCCGCCAGGTCGGTGTGGGCGGTCTGCACCACGCCGATGCCCTGCTCGGTGAGTTCGCGGGCGCTCAGACGCGCGGGCTCTGTGGGTTCTACCGGCTCTGCGGGTGCGTCCGCGGGGGAATTGTCCGAGGTATCTAGCTCTGCTAGTTCTGCTTCGATGAGCTCAGCGCTAGTCAGCTCAGCGCTAGTGAGCTCAGCGTCGAGGAGCTCAAGATCCTCCGCGATGCCCGCTTCAGCGGCGCTCGCCTCAGCGGCAGCCGCGTTCGCTTCATTCCTCGTCCACAGGCGCAACTCGCGGGCAATCTGCGCACGTCCGCGATGCAGGGTCGCCTGCCAGGAGCCGAACTTGGCGCGCACCGCACCCAGGGGAGGCACCTCACCAATCAGAGTCTGAATGGTCGACCAGTAGCCGTACATGAGAGCCGTCGGGTCGCGGTCGTAGCGGGCACAATAGCTCAAAAAGAGGCTCAGGGTCTTCGACGCAAAATCCTCGGGTACCGCGGCGGCGTCAATGTACCATTCGTTTTCGAGCGCCTCCGCCGGGTAGATGCCGGTGCGGAGCATGCCCAGACCCCAGTTGCCGTCACCGAGGTAATCGTTCGCGGTCTGAACCGGTGCCGGCCACGCCGATTCGCCCTCCATGCTGGAGGCAAGCAGGGTGTAGAGGCTACCGCCCTCGGTGCCGATTTCTTCCATGCCGCGCAGCCGGATGTCCTCGAGGGTCTGCGCGTACACCTCTTCCTCCAGCTGGGAGTAAGGGTGCGCGGCAAGGTACTTGAGCGTTGCGCCAATCTTCGCCAGGATGCCGGCGATGTCTTCGCTGCTGAAGTGGCGCGCCTCCAGCGCGGGCGGCAGGTCGTGAATAATGTCGCAATCAAGGATCAGCGCCGCGTACTCGGGTTCCGGGGGCAGATCGTAGGCTTCCGCGAAAACGTACCAGAGGCCGCAGGCGAGCACCGTGTAGCTCGGGGCCTCTGCCGTGACCGGACCAAACTGCCAGATACCGGAGTTCAGCGCATAGTTCAGATGCTTCTTGTTGATGTGCGGGTACAGAAAGTTGAGGCGGCGGAGAACCTGGCTAGGGGTGAACCCCAGCGCGGCGAGTTCGGCGATGAGTTCCGCGTACTCGTCGTGAAAATCTAAGTAGCCCTCCGGAGCGTTTGATAGCGCGGCTTGTTCGCGCATGGGTCCCTCTTTCATCTGCGGGATGTGGCAGCACCTTGTCGTACCGTGCCGCCGAAACCCTGAATGCGTGCACGCAGACAAGGGCGTTTACGTGGTGTGATGCCACCCCTTATCTGCACGAATGAGAGATATTTTTTCAAAAAAATATGCTCTTTTATTTAAATTTATCGCTGAAACTTACCACTATTCAAATACGTGCACCCTCAACACGGTTTCTTACGTAAAGATGACAGCGTTTAGCGAACCCACAGGGCAAAATATGCACAAAGACTCGTATTCTGCACTGGAAAATGCGGTGGAAAAATACGCTCACCCGCACCCGCAAAGATACGCAAAATACGCCCCGCGCTGACTCTATCCTCAGCATCACCGGCCAACCCGTGAGCCGCGGCGAAATATGCGAAACTGGAAGGATGAGCGAACACCCCCTCCCGAGCAGCATCCGCCCGCGCGCGAATCGAGCTGCAGACCCCGCGCCCAGCAGCGCCGCACACCGCGAAAAACACGAAACTGGTGGCGCAGGTGAGCCGCCCGCCGAGCACCTCATCAACGCACTCGCCGTAGAAACCGGCATCGCGCCGCACCGCATCCGCGCCGCCGTGGCGCTACTCGACGCCGACAACTCCGTACCCTTCATCGCCCGCTACCGCAAAGAAGCAACGGGCGCACTCACCGACACCCAGCTGCGCACCATCCAGTCGCGCCTGGGTCAGCTCCGCGCCCTCGAAGAGCGCCGCAACCGCGTGCTCGAAGCGCTCACCGAACGCGCCGACGAAGGCCTCATCGACCCGCTCACCCTGCTGCAGCTGCGTTCCTCGCTCATGAACGCCGCCACTATCGCAGACGTGAACGCCATCTACGCCCCGTACCGCAGCGAGCGCGTGACCCGCGCCCAGATGGCGCGTGCCGCCGGGCTTGATTCCCTCGTCGAAGACCTGCTGGAGGTGCCCCTCGCCGAGGCGCACGCCATCGCCGCCGCGTACATTACCGACGGCACCGAAGACGATGAAGATGAGGGCATTGAGGCTGCAGAAGCAGACGAACCCCTGCAGATTCACAGCGCCGAAGAGGCCCTCGACGGTGCCCGCGCGATCCTGATCGACCGCGCCCTCACCGACCCGGTGCTGAGCGAAAAGCTCCTCAAACGCCTGCGTGAGAGCGGCGTGATCGAGTCCCGCGTGATTGCCGGTCAGGAAAGCATCGGCGCGAAGTTCTCCGACTATTTCGCCTTCTCGGACCGTATTCGTTCCATTCCGCCGCACCGCGTGCTGGCGCTACACCGCGCCAAGGACGCCGGCGTGGTGCGCCTCAAGGTGGATGTGGCACCCGCCCCCGTGGCGCTCAGCCGCCTGCGCGGTGCCGCCCGCGCCGAAGCTGAGGCCACCGCCGAAAATTACGAGAACGTCCGTTCTGCATACGAGCGTGAAGTCGCCGCCGCGCTACGCATCCCCGTGCAGGTGCTCAACACCGTCGACGACGAAGACCGCGTACTCGGCTGGCTCGCCGCCACCGTCCGCACCGCATGGCGCAGCCACCTGCGCCCGCGCCTCGCCGAACGCATCCGCCACCAGCTACTCGACGCCGCCGCACAGCACGCCACCGAGGTGTTCGCCTCCAACCTGCGCGATATTCTGCTCGCCGCACCCGCCGGTCACAAAACCACCCTCGGCCTGGATCCGGGCCTGCGCCACGGCGTGAAATACGCCGTGGTTGACGGCACCGGTGAGCCGCTGCGCGTGGGCACCGTCTACCCGCACGCCCCGCGCAACCAGTGGGCAGAAGCACTGCGCGAGCTCGCCGCCGCCTGCCGCGAACACGGCGTGGAACTCATCGCCATCGGCAACGGCACCGCAAGCCGCGAAACCGACAAGCTCGCCAGCGAACTGATCCGCACCCTGCGTGAGGAAGGCGCAGAAGCACCCCAGAAGGTGACCGTCTCCGAGGCGGGCGCCTCCGTTTACTCCGCCTCCGCCCTCGCCGCCGCCGAGCTGCCCGACTACGACGTGACCGTACGCGGCGCCGTCTCCATTGCCCGCCGCCTGCAGGACCCGCTCGCCGAGCTCGTCAAAATCGACCCGCAGTCCATCGGCGTGGGCCAGTACCAGCACGACGTGCCGCCCGCCGCCCTGCGCCGCGCCCTCAACGACACCGTCGAAGACTGCGTGAACGCCGTGGGTGTGAATCTCAACAGCGCCTCCGTGCAGCTGCTCGCGCACGTGGCGGGAGTGGGCACCGCAACTGCCGAACGTATCGTCGCCTACCGCACCGAGCACGGTCCCTTCGCGAACCGTCAGCAGCTGCTGAACGTGCCGCGACTGGGTGCGAAAACCTTCCGCCAGGCGGCAGGATTCATTCGTATCCGCGGCGGTGAGGAGCCGCTGGATGCCTCCGCGGTGCACCCGGAAGCCTACCCGCTCGCGCGCCGCATTATTGCCGACGCGCAGGCACGCAACGGCGCCCACTGGGTTGCCGGCGCCCTGGGTACCTCGGACGGTAGCGACCCGCTCGCCGGGCTGAACCCCGCCGACTACGTGCAGGACAGCCACGAGCAGGACAAACGCGGGCAGGGCAGTCACGAGCAGAAAAGCGCGGAAGAAGGCACCGCCGGCGTGTACACGGTCGAGGACATCTTCACCGAGCTACGCCGCCCCGGCCTGGACCCGCGCGGTAGCTTCCGCACCGCCCGCTTCTCCGAATCCGTATCGCACTTCGAGGACGTACGCCCCGGCATGGTGCTCGAGGGCACCGTCTCAAACGTGGCGGCATTCGGCGCGTTCGTGGATATTGGTGTGCACCAGGACGGCCTCGTACACATCTCGCAGATGAGCCGCGGCTACGTGGCGAACCCGCACGATATTGTGCGCAGCGGCGACATCGTGCAGGTGCGCGTGGTGGAGGTTGATTCGGCACGCCGCCGTATCTCCCTCTCCCTGCTGGTAGAGGGCGAGAACTAGCGTTCGCTAAAAGCTCAGTCCCGAAAACATCAATCCTGAGAACGCAATAAAGCCCCGACAAGCACTAACTGTGCCTTTCGGGGCTTTACTCTGCCTAGCTTCAAGTCCCTAGATACGGGACTTTATGCTCCAGATTAGAAGTCGATGTTCGCCGGGTCAGCGCCAATACGACCCTCGGGGCTGGACAGCGCATCCACAGCCGCGATGTCCTCGTCGGTCAGCTTCACGTTCACCGACGCCAGGTTCTCCTCAATGCGGGAGGGGGTCACGGACTTCGGGATAGCCACGGTACCCTTAGCCAGGTGCCACGCCAGCACAACCTGCGCGGGGGTTGCGCCGTGGCGCTCCGCAATCTCAGCCAGCACGGGGTTCTGCAGCAGATCGCTACCGTTGCCCAGCGGGCTCCACGCCTGAGTCGCGATGCCGTACTCGGCGTGAACGGCGCGCAACGCCTCCTGCGAGAAGTAGGGGTGCAGCTCAATCTGGTGGATGACCGGAACCACGCCGGTCTCCTCGATAATCTCGCGCAGCTGCTCCTCGGGGAAGTTCGAAACACCAATCGAACGGACCTTACCCTGCTTCTGTAGCTCAATCAGCGCACGCCAGGAATCCAGGTACAGGCCCTGCTGCGGCTTAGCCCAGTGAATCAGGTACAGGTCAACGTAGTCGGTACCCAGCTTCTCCAGGGAAGCCTCGAACGCCTCAAAAGCGCTCTCGTAACCCTGGTCAGAGTTCCACAGCTTGGTGGTGAGGAAGATGTCTTCGCGAGCCACATCGGAGTTAGCGATAGCGCGGCCCACGCCCGCCTCGTTGCCGTAGATAGCGGCGGTATCGATGTGGCGGTAGCCGGTCTCCAGGGCGGTGCCCACAACCTTCTCGGCGACCTCGTCCTCAACCTGCCACACGCCGTAGCCCAGCTGCGGAATGGATCGGCCGTCGTTGAACTGTACGTTGGGTACGTTGTAGCTCATGATGCTCCTTTGGAATCTACGGGGAAGCGGCGCCTCCCGAATAGTGGTTTTGGATAGTCGTACCAGGTTACGCCCTAGAGCCCCCGCTGAGAAGAGACACAGCGGAATCGGGCGTGAATCTAGCCGGAGGCGTAACCACGTGACGAAACATGACGGGTGCCAGACATATCAGCAGACTCGAGGGCTACCGCTCAGGCTGGAGAGCGGCTACCGCTCGATAGCCGGTGCAAAGAGCTCACGCACATCCTCAGCCGTCACCGCCGCGGAGGCGAACTCGCCCTCACCGACCACCGCATCGAAGAGCGCCGCTTTCGACTCCTTGAGCTGCATGACCTTCTCCTCAATCGTGCCCTCGGCGACCAGACGGTAGACGTGCACCTCCTTGTCCTGGCCGATGCGGTGAATACGGTCCACCGCCTGCTGCTCGGCGGCGGGGTTCCACCACGGATCCATGATGAACACGTGGTCCGCCTCGGTCAGGTTCAGACCGAAACCGCCAGCCTTGAGCGAAATGAGGAACACCGGCTCCTGACCGCTCGTGAACGCCTCGATGACCTCGGCGCGGTTGCGGGTCGAACCATCCAGGTACAGGTGACCGATGCCCTCCTCCGCCAGGCGCGCCGAAATGCTCTTGAGGTAGCCGGTGAACTGGCTGAACACCAGCACGCGGTGGCCCTTCTCGAGCAGGTCGGGTAGCTGCTGCACCAGGTAGTCGCGCTTGACCGACGACACCCCGGCGTAGGCTTCCGGATCAATCAGCGCGGCATCAAGCGCCAGACGGCGCAGCAGGGTCAGCGACTGGAAGATCGTGAAACGGTTCTTGTCCATATCCTCCAGCAGACCCAGCACCTTCTGGCGTTCACGCTGCAGATGCGTGTCATAGATGCGGCGGTGACCGGGAGCCAGCGGCAGGTTCACGCGCGTATCGTTCTTCGCCGGAAGCTCCGCCGCCACCAGCTCCTTGGTGCGGCGCAGCATGAGCGGGCGGATGCGCCGGCGCAGACGAGCCGCCGTCGCCGCGGCGTGCGCCGGGTCCTCACCGGACTCCGCCGGGCGAGCGTACAGGTCACGGAACGCGCGGGCGGAAGGGAACAGACCGTCCGCCACAATCGCCAGCAGCGCCCACAGCTCCATGAGGTTGTTCTCAATGGGCGTGCCGGTCATCGCGATCTTGGTGCGGGCGGGCATCGCGCGGGCGATGGACCAAGCGCGGGTGCCGGTGTTCTTGACGAATTGTGCCTCATCCAGCAGGAGCGCACCCCAGCCTTCGGGGGCGGAGAGCTCGCCCGTGAGGTCATCCACGGCACGGCCCAGCGTGCGGGCGTAGCCGGTGTAGGCGTCCTCGTCCATGCGTAGCAGTGTGTAGCTGGTCAGCACCAGGTGCGCCCCGGCGATGCGCTCAGCCAGCGGGGTTTTACCGGCGGTGGTTTCGGTGATGGTCACGACCTTCGCCTCGGGTAGGAATCGCTCAGCCTCCGCCGCCCAATTGGTGATGACGGAGGTCGGCGCAACCACGAGGAAAGGCGCGAACGGCTCGACGCTCTCACTGCGCTCGGCGGCATCTTCGGAGGCGGCACGATGCTCCTCGAGCGCGTGGGCGAGCAGGGCGAGAGCCTGCACGGTCTTACCCAGACCCATATCGTCGGCGAGAATACCGCCCAGACGATGCTCGTACAGGAAGGCCAGCCACTGGAAACCCTCCACCTGGTAGTGGCGCAGGGTCGCCTGCAGGCCGGCGGGTACCGGGCGCTGAGCAATTACCTGACGGGATGCCTTCTGGGGTATGGCGGAATCCTGAGCACCCTTGTCAGAAGCCTTTTCAGTACCCTTTTCGGCGCTCTCTTCGGCATCCTCCAGGCCCTCAACCAGCTCCAGCAGCGAACGCACCTGAGCGTCCCACCGAGCGGTCGTATGCACGCTCGCCGCCAGCGACTCCAGCTCAGAGAACAGCCCCGCCTGGTGACGGTTAATGCGCAACTCACCGCCCGCATCATCAAGTTCACGAGCCTCCGCGATGAGGGTGCGCAGGGTCTTAAACTCGGGTCGACGCAGCGAGAAGTAGGTGCCGTTACCGAGCAAAATACGGTCCGCCCCGCGATCTAGCGCCTCAAAAATCTGCGCGAACGGCACGGTCCAGTTATTGACCTTCACAGCAATACCCAGGCCGAACCAGTCGCGAGAATTGCCCTCGCTCACGGTGATTTCAATGAGCGCGTCGGTTGCCTCCACGAACTGCGGCGGAGTGCCGTTAAAACGCACCTGAACAGCGGAAACACGGCGAAGCTTCGGCAGAATCGCACTGAGCAGCTCGCGGGTCTCCCAGCCTTCGATGCGGCGCTCCTCCAGCCCGGAAAGCGCCGGGTGGGCGGCAAGAATAGCGCGCACCGAACGCAGTACGCGCGCCTCAAAACGCTCATCGCGAACCTCGCCACCCTCTTCACCGGGGTAACCAAAAACGGGCAGGGAGTACACATCGGAGCCGATCGCAGGATTCTGGGCGCTCGCCTCCTTAGCGCTCGCCTCATCAGTGCTGTCCTCCTCCACGCTGTCCTCCGCGAAGGGGTTCAGCGGGTACTCCCAATGCCAGCTCAGCTGCGCGTCGTGGCGTACCTGCTCGTCAAAGCTGATGTCAAGCACCAGATGCGGCGGCTTCACGTGCGGTAGCCCCAGCGCCGGATCGGGGGTCAGCGAGGGAATGGAGCGGCTGAGCGCGGGCAGGTATTCCTTCTGGAACGTGGCGCGTTCCGCGGCGGGAATGTGCACGGTTCCAGCGCTAATGAGCGATTCGGAGGCGGCATCGAGCGGTTCAACCAGGGGGATGAGCGCCAGCTCCACGCCCTCGGGCAGTTCGGGCACGGCGGGGGAGTAGCGCACCCGTTCACCCTGCGCCGGGTTGATGGTCGGGGTAGAGGGCTCGGCAGGTACCTCCCGTGCGTCCTTTGGGGCAGTCTTGTGCACGAAAGATTCGCGGCCCACTTCATCCAGCGCGCCGGGGCGCGCGGTCTTCCAGTGCACCGCCTTGGCCGCCTGTTCGTACTCCTGCTGAGCGAGCCCGCCCAGGGCAAAGAAGCCGGTGCGTGGGGTGCCGATGGGGTGGCAGTGCGCGGCGGGCAGCCAGAGCTGGCGCAGCAATTCGCCTTCGCGTCCTTCCCAGCTGAGCGCGGCTTGAAGCTGCAGGCCGGCGCCTTCTCCGGGTGTATCTTCTGCGGCGGCGTGCAGGCGCACCTGTGCGGGGCTCAGCACGGCGTAGTTCACCTCGCGACCGTTGACGAGCAGGGGCAGGCCAATATCCTCCGCGCGGGCGAGTACATCCCAGAGCAGAGTGGAGGCAGAAGCGCTGATCGAAATCCAGTCGCGGTGCGAGGAATACATGTTCTGCCAGGGGCGGGCAATCGAGTAGAGCTCGGCGAAGAACCGTTCGTGTTCGGGGTAGATTTCGTGCCGCCCGACGGGTCCGCCCACGCTGGAGGTGAAGGTTTCCCAGCTGAGTCCGCCCTTGATCCAGCGCCCGGTTTTGGAGGCCATGAGCGGGCGGGCGAGCAGGTTAATGCTGGGGGTTGCGCCGGGCATATTGCGGCCGCGCGCGTAGGAGCCGGAGACACTCAGCGAGAAATCCAGGGCGCCGCTCACGCGCATCGAATCAATGCCCGCAAGGTCCTGACGTGCGGAAAGAACGGATGAGAGGTCGCGCCGCCAGGCAGAAATTTTGGAGGCGGCACCATCGAGCGCTGTGGGGTCGAGCGCAGTGGGGGAGGAGCCTAGTTCGTTGAGCGCAAAGCGTCCCTGGGGGTTTTCGGGCTCGGCAGCTACTGCATCGGGTGCGGGCAGTTTCGCCGCGGTGGTGAGTGCACCGGAGGCGCGCAGCGCCGCGAGCGGGTCAGCGGCCTTCTTCGCCTCGGCAACATCCGCGCTCTTTGAACCTGCGGATCCCTTTGCCTCTGCCGCACCCTTCACTGCGGCAGAGGCGGCAGAGGGTACGCCGACCGGTCCGGGGTGTTCGCTGAGTGCCTTTTTCGCTACGGAGGCGCGGTCGAGCGCGGTGAGCATGAGCGCTACGGCGTGCTTGCAATCGGTGAGCACGGGGCAGGTGCAGCGGGCGGTGAAGGTTGCGGAGTCGCTGACGGCGGGGAAGAAGCGAATGGTCACTTCGTAGGGGATGATGGTGCTTCCGTTGACGAGCCCGGTGAGGGTGCTGTTGTCTTCGTCGTAGCTGTAGCGGATGACTTCGCGGTTGCGCTGGTAGGCGACACCGCGCTGGTAGGTGCGGTGCCCGGCCTGGCGAATGATCTGCGGTACGGTGACGGGAATTTCGGGGAAGGGGTTGTTGGCGCTCACCAGCTCATTATCGCGTATTGTGCGGGCTTGCGCCTTGTCGCCGGTCATGTGCTGGCGGCTGCCGGGCTGGCTGTCGAGCTGGTTGCCGAGGCGACTATTGAGCGGTGGTTTGGGGCGTATTTCGTATTTTTGTCGGGGGAGTTTTCACCGGATAAAAACACCGGTATTCACATAAGATATTCCGCGCAGTATCAAAAATCCCGCCATTTAAAACGTTTCCACAAGCCAAAACGCCAATAATCTAAATCTCTTTCAGAAAACGCTTTACTTAACTTGAGAAAATGCTGTAAGCTAAACCCAGCTTCAAGAGTTTCGACTGATAAGCTCCGACTATGGTCGAACGCCAACCCCATGTTCACGGGTGGCTCGGATGACGAAGCGGTTTGTATTCACCACCGGAATAACCGGTGGTAATTGGTACAGACAAGAGCAACGCGAAAGGATCGCGCCACTCACGGCGCAGGTTGTCACATGTACAACGGCTCTGCAACCAAAGCAGCAATCTCTCTGAACCCCTCCCGCTCCTACCAGGAAAGCCTGCGTGCCGCAGCTGTCCCCGCGCGAGGCGGATACACCGCAGTCAGCATTGACGATTACTCCCGCATTTCTTCTAAGCGCGACGAGTTCCTGAACTTCCTTCTTCTGCCGAACCCCGAGGGCATCCCCGCTATTGAGTACGCCGGTCTGCGCGTAGCGTAGCATTAGGGGTATGAATTTCTCCGGTATGCTCCTGGACTCCGACGTTCTTGCGGAGATCCGTAAGGCGGATCCAGACCCCGCCGTGGTTGCTTTTCTGCGCCGCCGCTCGTTCCGGCACATGTACATTTCTGTGCTGAGTATTGGTGAGCTGAAGGGCCTGTACCCCTACCCGGAAACTGATCGCTGGATTACCGAACTTCTTGAGCGCTTTGGCGACCACGTTATTAATGTGGATGCGCGCGTGAGCCTCGAGTGGGCTGGCCGTCAGGCGCCGCGTGGCGTGCATTCCGTGGGCCGTGATGATGCCGGTCCGCTGCCTACTGCCGCCCTGGAGGGTCTGATGGCGGCGAGCGCGAGTGCCTATGATTTGGAGCTGATTTCTTCTAAGGCGCAGGTGTACCGCGCCTGGGGTGTTCAGGCTTCCAACCCGTGGACTGAGGATTAAAATTTTGCCGTATGCGCGTCCTCGCGTGCGTCCCTGTATGAATCCCTGTGCGAATAGTTGTGAGAACCCGCTTTCGAGTGTTAATCGGAGGCGGGTTTCGTCGTTAATTCGTGGCATGATTGAAGGACGATGAAAAGCACCTCACCTATCTCGCGTTATTCCATGCCCATGCCTCTGTGGCTTCAGGGTGTTGTTGAGCTAATTGTTACTGCCCTGTTCTCTGCTGTTGCAGTGTTTGCGGCGATGTCTGCCGTGTGGGCGACCAAGGGTTTTGGCGACATGGAGTTCTCCTCCGTGGCCGCCATGTCGGCGCACCTGTGGCTTCTGATTCACGGTGTTCCCCTGGATCTTGCGGCTGCTTTTGGTGCTTCTGCCGGCACGATGACGCTGGTGCCGCTGGGTTTGAGTATTCTGCCTCTGCTGCTCTGTTATCGTTCGGGTCGTCGCTTGGCGCGCGCCTCGTATGAGGGTGAGTTTTTGATTCCGGTGCTGTCCGGTTCGGTGACCTATGCGCTGATTAGTTCGGCGATGTACGGTTGGGCGAGCCCGCATCCGCAGCCTCTTCAGGCGTTGAATGCTGCCCTGGTGCCTTTGGGTATTGTGGTGGCTGGTCTGATGTGGGGTGGCTACCGTGAGGCGCGTTCGCTCTCTCGCATGGTGGGTGTTGATACTGCGGAGCAGATTTCGCAGATGAGTCAGTATTCGCGTTGGGCGGGTTCGTATGCCTGGGCTGTGGTGCGTGCCGCGGTGGTTGCTTTTGTGGCGCTGGTCGGTCTGGGTGCGGTGCTTTTGGGTATCGGTATTTTGGCGGGCTGGTCGCAGATTGTTGCCACCTACCAGGAGCTGCATGCGGGTGCTGTGGGTGATACTGCGGTGACTTTGCTGCAGCTGGGTTTCTTGCCGAACCTGGTGATTTATGCGATTGCGTGGTCGACCGGTGCCGGTTTCTCCTTTGGTGCGGGTACCTCGGTTGGTTTGACCAGTAGTGATGTTGGTACTTTGCCGATGCTTCCGATTCTGGGTGCTGTGCCCGAGTCGATGGGCACGTTCGGTCTGGTGGGTCTGCTGGTGCCGCTGGGTGCCGGTGCGATTGCTGGCTGGTGGTTCTTGCGTGAGGGTGAGGATCACCTGGATGAGTGGGTTGCCCTGAAGGTTCCGTTCCGCCCGCTGTCTGCGCTGATTTCTGCGGTGGTGCTGGGCATGATGACCGGTATTATGACGTCGTTCGGTGCCCTGTGGCTGGGCTGGATTTCGTACGGCTCTCTGGGTATTGGTCGTTTTACGGAGGTTGGCGCTGAGCCGCTGACTTTTGCGGCGCATACCGCGTTGACGGTGGGTGCCGGCGTGACGTTCGGTATGCTACTGAGTCGTGCCCTGGTGCCGGATAGCAGCCGTGAGCTGCCTCGTTTTGCGGATGAGCGCCCGAACTTGGGTGAGCGTCTGATGCGTTTTACTGCCTCGATCCGTGAGCGTTTTGCCCAGAGCCGCGAGCGTTTTGCACAGCGTCGTGAGGAGCGTGCCCAGGAGCGTGCGGAGCGTATGGAGCGTGAGGCTGAGGAAGCTGCGGCACGTGAGGCGGCTGAGCGTGAAGCTGCGGAAGTCGCCGCTCGTGAGGCTGCAGAGCGTGAGGCCGAGGAGGCGGCACGCGCGCAGACTTCCGAGAACGTTGTTGAGGCTGAGCTGCCTGTAGCATCTGAGCAGCCTGTAGCATCTGAGCAGTCCGTTGCATCCGAGCAGTCTGTTGTGTCTGAGGTGGCGACCGGTCATGTTCCGGTGCACCCGCAGGAGCCTGTGGTTGCCGTCCCCGTGGAGGCGACCGAGCAGCTGGCGCAGCGTGCAGCGGCGGACGCTTTCGCTGAGATTGTTGCAGAGCGCGAAGTGTCGGCTGAAGAGCCCGCTTCCGAAGAGGCTAGTGCTGAAGAGAGCCCCGCTGAGCAGTACGAGCCGATTGAGGCTGTTCAGCAGGTCGATTACCTGCACTCTGCTCACACTAACTCTGCCTACGCTGACTCTGCGCAGGCTGAGGATTACGAGAGTATTGAAGCATCTGTTGAGCCTGCCTCCAACGAGTACACTGCTGACGAACACGGCACCTATGACCCCGCTGTGTACGCTCACGACCCCTCCGATGAGGAGACTCGCGAGCTGGTCCAGGAGCCCGTCTACGAGGCTGCTGAACCTGTGGAGCGTGAGCGCACTGTCGAAGAGTCCGCAGAGCATGCACCGCGTTCGAAGGGCCGCGCGAGCCGCATCATGGCGTACTTCGGCTTTGGTCTTGAGCAGCCTGCCGCAGTGCAGGGTGACTCAGCGCAGGATGACGCAGCCGATGCCGCATCCGCCGCGCAGAGCCGGGCCAGCGACCGCGCGCATGAGCGTGAGCAGAAGCGCGAAGCGAAGCGGGCGGCTAAGGCGGCACGTAAGAAGCAGAAGAAGGATTCAGAGCGCGACTTTGTGGACCGCGAGCTGGATGTCCTCTCCGCTGATCAGGCGATGAAGCGCATCTTTGAGGTTCGTAGCCAGACCGGCGTGCTTCCGCTGGTGACCGATGAGGCCTCTACCGTGGAGCTACCCCCGCTGGATGTCAGCTCCTCGAAGTCCCATGGTTCTAGCGCCCAGGGCTCTAGTGCTCAGGGTTCTACCGCGCGCACGAAGAACTAGCGCGTAGAATCCCCCTCCAGCGCACCGAAGAATTAGCGCGCGGATGAAGAGCTAGAGCTGGATGCGCCGGTGAGCTTGTCCATCGTGCCCTGGAACTTCTGGTCGCAGGTGTACATGTCGGTCTGAGTCAGCGCGGCGGCGCGGCACTCACGGTACTCCTGCGCGCCGGGCATGAAGGCAAGACCGATGCCGCCGAGCAGGGTCATCGCGCCGTAGATAATGCTGACGCCCGCGGCAATGTAGAAGAACCAGGGGCCGCGGTAGACTGCGGTGCGTACGATCGCAATAATGCTCAGGGCGATGCCGGCGAGCGCGAAGAGGAAGAGCGCCAAGAAAAGCGGCATCGTGGAGAGCACGAAGGAAGACGCCGCAAAAATGACCAGCGCGGCAACGATCAGCATGAGCGAGGTGCGAATATTCGCTTTCTGTTGTTCGATGGGGTCGATGGGCTTGCGCGGCTTCTTGCCCTGAGGTCCTCGATGCTGCGGCATCATGTTCTGCGGTGCCTGCTGCGGCGCTCGCGGCGGAACCTGCTGGTTCTGCGGTGCACCGTTGTTCGGGGTGGGCTGCTGCGGCATGTTGTTCGGGTTGTTCTGCGGGGGAGTAGACATACCTATAAGGGTACCGCCCCGCCTGCCCGCGACCTATTGAGTATGCAGCCTATTGAGCTCGCGACCTGTTGAGTTTGCGCCCGGTGAACCTCAGCGAACCCCAGCGAACCCCGGTGAGGATTTGTCTCGCCGGGGTTTCTGTGCGCTCGCCTTCGGGCTTTAGGGGTGTTGTGAACCTCCTACCCCTTTGGATAAGGGTGTGAGACGGGTTATACTAGTCGGGTGCGAATTGTGGTTATGGTATCCGGCTCCGGAACGAATCTTCAGTCCATCCTCGACGCTGTAGCAGCGGGCGAGCTTCCCCTCGACATTGCGGCAGTGGGCGCCGACAAGCCCTGTCTGGGTATTGAACGTGCCCAGGCGGCTGGTGTACCCACCTTCCTGGTGCAGCCCGGCGACTACGCCGACCGCCCCTCCTGGAACCGCGCGCTGGAAGAAAAGATCGCTTCCTACGACCCCGATTACATTGTGTTCGCCGGCTTCATGCGCATTGTTGACGCGCAGCTGGTCGAGCGTTTCAGCAACCGCATTATTAACACCCACCCCGCCCTGCTACCCTCTTTCCCGGGCGCGCACGGCGTGCGTGACGCCCTGGCGCACGGTGTGAAGATTACCGGCCTGACCGTCCACTTTGTGGATGCGGGCGTTGACACCGGCCCCATCCTCGCCCAGGCGGCAGTGCCCGTTCTGGATGACGACACCGAAGAAACCCTGCACGAACGCATTAAGGTGCAGGAGCGCCGCCTGCTCGTGCAGACCATCGCATCCCTCGCTGAATCTCACGGCGCTGAATCCCGCGGCACTGCATCTGACAGCTAAATCCGCCCACTAAATTTTTCGCGGCGGAATGAGCCGAGCTCAACCCCGCCGCCCACACACGTTCCGTTGTGGCACCCGAGTACCCCTGAGGGGAAGGTGCACAGCGGCGGGGAATACCCCCACACATATCCTGTCGATCCTGGCAGGCTACGTCCATCCACCAGCTGTGCCGCCGAGAGCCGGCGTGCACGTCTAAAGCATCGGAGTATTTGTGTCTCTCATTGAGCTCGATCGCGTGCCCCTGCGCCGCGCCCTCATTTCCGTCTACGACAAGACCGGTCTGGAGGAGTTCGCCCGCGGCCTGCACGAGGCTGGCGTCGCGCTGGTCTCCACCGGCTCCACCGCATCCACCATCGCGGCAGCAGGCGTACCCGTCACCGAGGTGACCGAAGTGACCGGTTTCCCCGAGTGCCTCGAAGGCCGCGTGAAGACCCTGCACCCGCACATCCACGCCGGTATTCTGGCTGACCGCCGTAAGCAGGAGCACATCGATACCCTCGGCGAGCTGGATGTTGAGGCGTTCGACCTGGTGGTTGTGAACCTGTACCCCTTCGTTGAGACCGTTGCCTCCGGTGCCGATCAGGACGCCATCATCGAGAAGATCGACATTGGTGGCCCCTCCATGGTTCGCGCTGCCGCGAAGAACCACGACGCCGTCGCTATTGTTGTGGACCCCGCCGACTACGCGCGCACCGTTGAGGCCGCTAAGAACGGTGGCTTCTCTCTGGATGAGCGCCGCCGCCTTGCCGCTGGCGCATTCGCCCACACCGCCGCATACGATACCGCTGTGGCTACCTGGACTGCAGCCCAGTTCCTGCAGGATGAGGGCGCTAACTTCTGGCCCCCGTACGCTGGCCTGGGCTTCGAGCGCAGCGAGACCCTGCGTTATGGCGAGAACCCGCACCAGCGTGCCGCCCTGTACTCTGACCCCGCCGCTGCCCCCGGTATTGCTCAGGCGGAGCAGCTGCACGGTAAGGCGATGAGCTACAACAACTACGTTGATGCTGACGCCGCTCTGCGTGCCGCATACGACTTCGATGAGCCGGCTGTTGCCGTTATCAAGCACAACAACCCCTGCGGTATTGCTGTGGCAACCCCCGGCGCGGCTGACCCGATTGCGGATGCTCACGCGAAGGCGCACGCTTGCGACCCGCTGTCCGCATACGGTGGCGTGATTGCCGCTAACCGCCCCGTGACCGCCGCTATGGCTCAGACCGTCAAGGGCATCTTCACCGAGGTGATTGTGGCTCCCGGCTTCGAACCCGAGGCGCTGGAGATCCTGCGCGAGAAGAAGAACCTGCGTCTGCTGGTTCTGCCCGAGAACTTTGCCCGCGAGGCCATCGAGTACCGCCCCATTTCCGGTGGCGCACTCTTCCAGGAGGCTGACCGCCTGCAGGCTGAGGGTGACGACCCGAAGAACTGGACCCTGGTTGCCGGTGAGGCAGCTGACGAGGCAACCCTGCGTGACCTCGAGTTCGCGTGGCGTGCACTGCGTTCGCCCAAGTCCAACGCTATTCTGCTTGCCGACAACGGTGCCGCTGTGGGCATCGGCATGGGCCAGGTGAACCGCGTGGATTCCTGCAAGCTCTCGGTGGAGCGTGCGAACACTCTCGGCGGTGAAAGTAACGAGCGTGCCCGCGGTGCGGTTGCCGCATCCGATGCGTTCTTCCCCTTCGCTGACGGCCTGCAGGTGCTGCTGGACGCCGGTGTGCGTGCCGTCGTGCACCCGGGCGGTTCGATCCGCGACGAGGAAGTTATCGAGGCGGCTAAGGCTGCTGGCGTGACCATGTACCTGACCGGTACCCGCCACTTCTTCCACTAAAAATATGTAGCGGGCTCAGCCTATGCTGAGCTACCCGCTGTGAGCGGGGCATTCTAGGGTGAACCTTCTGGTGAGCCTGGGAGGCCCCGCTTTTTCGTGCTATCCACCTGGGACTTCTGCGTTGGGCATCCGTATTGTGGGCAGTCGTATTTATAGAATTTTTGCTCTATTTTGCGCCGGATTTGCGCACGAGGGCGCGTCAACGGCGACCGGGATGCGCACGGATTGGCTAAAAGTTCGCTAGGATTAGGATGTGCCTAAAGTCAGCGAAGAATACAAAAAGAACAGGCGTTCTCAGATTGTAGAGACCGCCCGCGAATGCTTCATCAAGCACGGTTATCAGAAGGCTTCGATGAGCGACATTATTGCGGCCACCGGCCTGTCCGCTGGAGCGATTTATAACCACTTCTCTTCCAAGGATGAGATTATCCTGGCGGCAGCCCGCATGGACATGGCGCCTTTCGACCGCATCCGCGCCGAACAGCCCTGGGACTACGTGTTCGGGTGCCTGAAGGTGCTGGACACCCCCAAGATTCGCCGTCACCTGCTCGTCACCTGGGGCGAGGCGGTGGCAATGCCGCAGCTGGCGACCGTGGTGTCTGAACAGCTGAGCTACCTGCGCGATCAGTCCCTGGAACGCTACCGCGCCTGGGGTGCCGCTGAGCTGGACTTCACCGAAGAGGAGCTTGAAGAGTGGCTGACCGTTATCGGTGCCGCGGTGCTGTCGGTGCTGACCGGTTACGTGGTGCAGACCCAGCTGGTCGCTGGCGGTAAGAAGGAGAGCGCTCGCGAGGCGTACCTGGAGTATGCTTCCGCTATCCTGCGTCAGGCGTAGGGTTTGTAGACCCGCTTGGATGCCGCCGATAAGCCTGCGGGGGTGTGTTGCGCGCCCCGCACTGGACTCGCGCAGGCACCGTGAAAACTTCATCGTGATGCTTTGTAAAGCCCGTTTTCCTTCTCGAAGGAAAGCGGGCTTTACGGTATTATGAGGTGTAGCTCATATTTTTTCATTCAGGGTTTTCAGCTGGAGGCGCGCGCCGCCTCCTGAAGACCGCCCGGCGTACGCCGCGGCAACCCCGATGATGAGCGACCGAAGATAACGCAAAAACACTCCCAGGAGCGTAATGTCCGAGCAGAAGATCCTCGAGATGCCCCTCGCCGACCTCGACCCCGAGGTTGCAGAAGCCATTGAGCTGGAGCGCAAGCGCCAGCAGAACACCCTCGAGATGATTGCATCCGAGAACTTCGTCCCCCGTGCCGTCCTCGAAAGCCAGGGCTCGGTACTGACCAACAAGTACGCTGAGGGTTACCCCGGCCGCCGCTACTACGGCGGTTGCGAATTTGTTGACATCGTTGAGTCCCTCGCTATTTCCCGCGTGAAGGAACTCTTCGGCGCTGAGCACGCCAACGTTCAGCCCCACTCCGGTGCGCAGGCGAACAACGCCGTCATGCACGCGCTGCTGAACCCCGGCGACACCATCATGGGTCTGTCTCTGGCACACGGTGGCCACCTGACCCACGGCATGAAGCTGAACGTCTCCGGCAAGCTGTACAACGTTGTGGCGTACAGCGTGGACGAGTCCGGTCGCGTTGACATGGAGCAGGTGCGTGAACTGGCTCTTGCCGAGCGCCCCAAGCTGATTATTGCCGGCTGGTCCGCGTACCCCCGTCAGCTGGACTTCGCTGCGTTCCGTGCGATTGCTGACGAAATCGGCGCATACCTGTGGGTGGACATGGCTCACTTCGCGGGTCTGGTGGCTGCGGGTCTGCACCCGAACCCCGTCCCGCACGCGCACGTGGTCTCCTCCACCGTGCACAAGACCCTGGGCGGTCCCCGTTCCGGCTTCATCCTCTGCACCGAGGAGCTGAAGAAGAAGATTGACTCCGCAGTGTTCCCCGGTCAGCAGGGCGGCCCGCTCATGCACGTGATCGCTGCGAAGGCTACCGCGTTCAAGGTTGCTGCATCTGAAGCGTTCAAGGACCGTCAGAAGCGCACCGTTGAGGGTGCACAGATCCTGGCGAACCGCCTGCTGCAGCAGGACGTGAAGGACGCCGGCGTTGCGATTGCCTCCGGCGGTACCGACGTTCACCTGGTGCTCGTTGACCTGCGCGACCACGCTCTCAACGGCAAGGAAGCAGAGGACCTGCTGCACGATGCCGGTATTACCGTAAACCGTAACGCTGTGCCGAACGATCCGCGCCCGCCGATGGTGACCTCCGGTCTGCGTATCGGTACCCCCGCGCTGGCGACCCGCGGCTTCGACGCTGAAGGCTTCACCGAGGTGGCCGACATTATCGCTTCCGTACTGCTGCCGAACCCGGACATCGCTGCGCTGCGTGCCCGCGTTGAGGCGCTGTGCGCCAAGTACCCCCTCTACCAGGGCAGCGAGAACTGGTAGACCCATGAATGACCCCGTTCGCTCAACATCCCCCGCGGGTGCTGAGCGGGCGGGGTTATTTCGCCCTGATACTTTTACCGCCCTGCCCGCTACACCCGTTACGGGACGTAGCGGGGGAGTGGTACCTGCTAGGCACACACCCTAGAACTCAACACACAGACCGTCCGTTTCGGCGAACCCGCCGCAACCTATGGAAGGAAAAACAATGCCCCAGATTCTAGACGGTAACGCAACCGCCGCAGCCATCAAGGAAGAGCTGAAGGAGCGCGTCGAGGCGCTCAAGGCTAAGGGTATTACCCCCGGCCTGGGTACCGTCCTGGTCGGTGACGACCCCGCATCCCGCTCGTACGTGGGCGCTAAGCACCGCGACTGCGCAGAGATTGGTATTAACTCCATCCGCGTGGACCTGCCCGGTGACATCACTCAGGAAGAGCTCGACGCAGAGATCGACAAGCTGAACAACGACCCGGCGTGCACCAGCTACATTGTGCAGCTGCCCCTGCCCAAGCACCTGGACACCAACCGCGTGCTGGAGCGCATCGCCCCCGAGAAGGACGCTGACGGCCTGCACCCGACCAACCTCGGCAAGCTCGTGCTGAACGTTTCTGAGCCGCTGGATTCCCCGCTGCCCTGCACCCCCAACGGTGTCATTGAGCTGGTCAAGCGCCACGGTATCGACTGGAACGGTAAGAACGTTGTGGTACTCGGCCGCGGCATTACCGTGGGCCGCCCGCTGGGTCTGCTGCTGACCCGCCGCGAGGTGAACGCGACCGCAACCCTGGCGCACACCGGTACCGAGAACCTGGACGAGGTGCTGCGCGAGGCTGACGTCATTGTTGCCGCTGTGGGTGTTCCGCACGTGCTGAAGGCTCACCAGGTCAAGGACGGTGCAATCCTGCTGGACGTTGGTGTGTCCCGCGCTGAGGACCCGGAGACCGGTAAGAAGAAGCTCTTCGGTGACGTCTCCCCGGAGGCTGCGCAGAAGGCGTCCTGGGTTTCCCCGAACCCCGGCGGTGTGGGCCCGATGACCCGCGCGGAGCTGCTGGTGAACGTGGTGGAGACTGCGGAGCGTCAGGCGGCATAAGGCCCGCAGCGTTTCAGAGCTGATTCAGAGCTGATAACTCAAAAGGGCGGTGCCCCGGTAGAACAATCTACCGGGGCACCGCCCTTCACACTGTCATCACACGAGAGAAGGCAGATGCTAGAGAATCATCTCGTAGAAGTAGGCGTCGGCAAGGTACAGGGTCTCTGAGTACTCGACCGGGCTACCTTCTTCGGTGTAACCGGTCGCGCAGACCTTGAATGCCGCCTCGCCCACGGGAACCTGGTGGTTGAACGCCTCGGCGTCGGCGTCGGTGAAGAGCGCTGCGCTGGTGCGTACGCGGGCGTGCTTAATGGCGTTGGGGGTGTCGGCAAGCTGGTCGAAGGAGCTCGAAGCGCCGGACATCTCCGCCATCATAGCGTCCAGGATGCTGCTTGCGGCGGCTTTCACAAAGTAGGAACGCTCAAAGCCAATGACTTCGTGGTCGGCAAGACGCAGACGGCGAACGAACAGCACCTGCTCGCCCACCGGTACGGACAGGTGGGTGGAGATCTCTTCGGTGGCGTCCATCCAGCGGGTCGCAATCATGCGGGTGGAGCCCTCAAAGCCGCGGCGGCGCATATCGTCGACGAAGGTGTCCACGCGCGGAATGTAGGTGGCGTCGGTGCGCTCGGCAACGTAGGTGCCGGAGCCCTGCACGTTGTAGAGCAGGCCGCGTTCAATCAGAACCTTCAGGGCGCTACGAACCGTCTGGCGGCTCACCCCAAAGTTCTGCTGAATCATGCGCTCGGTGGGTAGCTTATCGCCGGGCTTGCCGGGAATAATGTAGCGCTGCTCAATGTAGTGGATAACCTGCTCGTACTTCGGGCCGGGAATCGGGGGTAACTCGTAGCGGCTCTCAGCGTTGTGAGCGGTACTTTCGGATGCGGTGGTGCCCGCAGAAGGTGAGGGGGCACCGTGGTCGGTGGTCTGTGAGGAGTGTGAATTCATCACCCAATAGTTTACCGTTCAGCCAGAGAAAAAACGCGCACGAGTGAAAATTTCTCTTCCCTCAAACTGGCATAATTAAGACTATGCATTTTTCTAACACCCCTGCACCGCGCCCGAGCGGTCTGCTTCGCGTGGCGAGCGTGAATGTGAACGGTATCCGAGCCGCCTACAAGAAGGATATGGCGGCGTGGCTGGCGAGCCGTGACATCGACATTCTCTGCCTGCAGGAGGTGCGCGCCCCCGACGCTATCGTGCGTGAGTTGCTGGACGAATCCCAGTGGCATATTCTGCACGCGGAGGCTGCCGCGAAGGGCCGTGCCGGCGTGCTGGTGGCGACCCGCCGCACCCCGAACTCAGCCGGTGAAGTCCTGGAGAACCAGCCGGTAGCGACCCGCTCGAACATTGGCGAAGAGTACTTTGACGATTCGGGCCGCTGGGTTGAAGCAGACTACGTTCTGCCCAACGGTAAGACCCTGACCGTGGTCAGCGCCTACGTTCACTCCGGTGAGGTCGGCACCCAGAAGCAGGACGATAAGTACCGCTTCCTGGAGCGCATGCTGGTGCGCATGCCTGAGCTGGCAAAGCATTCGGATCACGTGCTCATTGTGGGCGATTTGAATGTGGGCCACACCGAGCTGGACATTAAGAACTGGAAGGCTAACCAGAAGCGTGCCGGCTTCCTGCCGGAGGAACGCGCCTACTTTGACCGCTTCTTCGGCGATATCGGCTACCGCGATGTGGCTCGTGAGCTGGCGGGTCAGGTGCCCGGCCCCTACACCTGGTGGTCCTACCGCGGTAAGGCGTTCGATAATGACGCAGGCTGGCGTATCGACTACCACATGGCAACCCCGGCGCTCGCCGAAAGCGCCGTGGAGGCGGTCGTGGACCGCGCGGCAAGCTACGATGAGCGTTTCAGCGATCACGCGCCGCTCGTGGTTGACTACCGCATCGGTGAGTAAGACGCGGACTGCGCGTACAGATAAGTTTTTGAAGATGTGCTGCACCGTTCGCAGCACCGCACAGGAAGAACTGCACAGGAAATAACTATGGCAGACGAAAAGAAGCAGGATAAGTCCCTCATCCCTAACGCCTCTCAGCAGAAGGCACGTATCTACTCGGGTGCGCAGCCGTCGGCTGATTCGATGCACCTGGGTAACTACATTGGTGCTGTGAACAACTGGGTGGCGTTGCAGGAGGACCCGAATAACGAATGCCTGTTCTTTATCCCGGATATGCACGCCATCACCGTTCCTCAGGACCCCGAGGAGCTGCGTGAGCGTACCCGCCTGACCGCGGCACAGTACATCGCCTCCGGTATTGACCCGACCCGCACCCCGCTGTTCGTGCAGTCGCACGTGCCCGAGCACGCCCAGCTGGCGTGGGTTCTGAACTGCTTCACCGGCTTTGGTGAGGCCTCCCGTATGACCCAGTTCAAGGACAAGTCCCAGAAGCAGGGCGCTGAGAACGCCTCCGTGGGTCTGTTCACCTACCCGATTCTGATGGCTGCCGACATTCTGCTCTACCAGGTGGACGGCGTGCCCGTGGGCGAGGATCAGCGTCAGCACCTGGAGCTGACCCGTAACCTGGCTCAGCGCTTCAACTCCCGTTTCGGTGAGACCTTCGTGGTGCCCGAGCCGGTGATTCTGAAGGAAACCGCTAAGATTTACGACCTGCAGGACCCGACCTCGAAGATGTCCAAGTCTGCAGCCACCGACAAGGGCCTGATCAAGCTTCTGGACACCCCCAAGGCAACCCAGAAGAAGATTAAGTCCGCCGTGACCGATGACGGCTCTGTCATCGCCTACGACCGTGAGGCTAAGCCCGGCGTCTCCAACCTGCTCTCCATCTACTCGGCAATGACCGGCGAGAGCATCGACGAGATCGTGGCACGCTACGAGGGCAAGATGTACGGCCACCTGAAGGTTGACCTTGCCGATATCGTGGTGGAGCGCCTCACCCCGGTGCGTGAGCGTACCCTCGAGCTGATGGACGACCCCGCCGAGCTGGACCGCCTGCTGGCTGTGGGCGCATCCGCTGCCCGCGAGATCGCTACGGTCACCATTGAGAACGTGTACAAGAAGGTTGGCTTCCTGCCTGCCGCCGCAATCTAGCGTGCTGTTCAGCCAGTTCGGCTGAGGCGCCGCATTACCTGCACGATTGAGATGACAGCACAAGAGAACTCTTCGAGCCCTACGACGGCTCCTGTATCCCCGACCTTGAAACCTGGCCGCCGCTACCTGAGCGTTATTGCGCACGTGAGCGGTGAGAATGTTCAGCGCCTGGAAGAGTGGAAGCGCGCGGTAGCCGGTGGTGCGGTGGCGCCTATCAGCACCCACGTGACCGTGTACCTGACGGAGCTGACCGAGTCTCTCCTGTCTGCGGTGCAGTCCCCCCAGTTCCGCGAGGTGCTGGACACGCCGCGTTTTGAGGCACGCTGGGGTTCGGTACGCTCCTTCCGCCCGGTCACCGAGGTGGAGTACCTGAACCTGGAGGCGGGCAAGGCCGAGTTCGAGCAGATTCACCATAAGCTGGTTGAGCTATTCGGTGCCGGTGCGGCGTCCTTCCCCTATGTGCCGCACGTGACTTTGGGTCAGGGGCTCACGCAGGAGCAGGTTGATCACGCCCGTGAGGTGTTTGACGCTCTGCCCGCCGAGCAGCGTACCTTCACCGTGGATCACCTGCACTGCTACTCCTATGACGGGCAGGACTGGGAAGAGATGAGGGTCCTGCCGCTGCGTTAGTAGCTGGCGTATAAACCTGCAGATACAAAGAGAGATGCGACCGATAACTTATCGGTCGCATCTCTCTTTGCGTTTTTCGCTAGGTTTATCTCAGAGAGGTTTATCTCAGCGTGAGAGTCCTAGTGGGAGTGGCCCTCGCCGGACTCGTGCGCATTAGCCGAAGCCGAGGAGGAAGCAGAGCCGTGCGCCTCAGCCTCAACCGGTGCAGCGTTCGAGGAAGAGACACCCAGAATCTCGTTCGGGGTCTTCGGAAGCTCCACGCTCATCAGCTCCTTCGGCGCTGCCGGGTTCGACAGGGACACCGCAATGAGCTTCTTGGTCGCCGGGTCGGTCACGTAGGCGGTCTTACCGTCCACCCATAGCGCCGGACGCTCGTCCTGCCACGTCTCAGACTCGGTCCACGCCTCCATGAGCTGTACAGAGCCTAGCTCAGCGCCGGTTGCGGGATCGAAGATGCGTAGCTTGCCGTCGGTGGTCAGTAGCAGAGCCTCACCCTGGGGGCCGCGAGCCAGCGAACGGAAGGTGTAGCTCACGCCAGAAGGCAGGGAGTAGACGGTGCGGGTTGCCGCAACGGTGTCGATAATGGAGAACTTTTCGGGGCGCTCCAGCTTGGCGTCCTTGTCGGTCTTGTAGTCCGCCAGAACGTACTGGGAATCAGCCTTGCCGGCCTGGTTACCGGAACGCGAGTACGGGTCCTCGGGGTTGGTGATCTTGGTGAACTTGCCGTCCTTGTAGATCAGCGCGCCGTCGGTGCAACCGATGGAGAACGCGCCGTCCTTGGCGATGGCTTCACCGTGAACGCCGGGGCAGGCGGGGCTCTCGGTGACGGTCTTGCCCTGCGCGTCCACAACAGCGGCGCCGGTGCGGGTCTTCGAGTCGCCGACCGCAACCAGGTACTGGTCGTTGGGTAGCGGGATTGCGAAGCCGTGGTGCGGCTTGGGCAGGGTGACGGTGGTGGTCTCCAGGGAGGAAGCAGTGCGCTTATCGTGGGTCAGCTTCGCCGGGTCGTACACGGCGAAGGAGCCGGTACCGTCAGCGAATGCCGCAACCTTGCCGTTGTCCTTGATGACGTGACCGGTGTGGTCAGCCGCGAGAGACAGCGAAGACAGGGACGGTGCGGTGGTGTAGTAGTGCGAGTGGTCGCCGTGCGCTACGGACCATACGCCGGTGTCCAGGAAGGTGTAGCTATTGCCGTCTGCGACGACGAGGTGGCGGTTATCGCCAGCGTCGGAGAGGCGCAGGAAGCCGTCCTTGGGGATGTCTGCGAGCAGCTTCATATCCTTGGCGTCGTAGACGAGCACGCCACCGTCGTAGGTGATGGCGACGCGGCTTGCCGGACCCTTACCTTCGGTGATGGGTGCGGGGGTTGCGCTCGCGGAGGTGGAGGCGCTGGGGCTAGTCTGTGCGTTCTGGCTGGTCTGGGCGTTCTGGGTGCCGCATGCGGTCAGGGCGAGGGCGGCTACTGCGCCGAGTGCGCCGGCGCGGGTGAGGAAAAACTTACGAGTCATGTGCATCTACTAAGGCTAACATGAGAATGGTTCTCTATAAGGGGTGGTTCTCGGTTTGTATCAGACTCTGGAAGTGTAGTCTACGCGAGGTGAGTAAGGCGTGCCATCCCCTGCTTGGCCGCAGGAAACAACCTTCCACGCTCCCACTAGGCAAAAACCTTGAATCCACCCGCGAAATGACCCATCGGAGCATAAACCTCGGGGCATAAGAAAACCGGCTCCCTTCTGAAAAGAAGAGAACCGGTTTCTAGAGGTATCTTGTGCTCGAGCAGGATTCAAGCACTCGCGCGGGGCTAACTGCACAGGGCTAACTGTGTGGGGCTAACTGCGCGGGGCTATCTACTCAGGGCCAAAAATTTAGAGGAGGTTGTTCAGGCCTCGTGCCTTGACCTCGCCCACGGCATCCTTGACAGCCTGTGCCTTGGAGCGCGGAGCGACCAACAGAGCATCGGGGGTATCCACCACAACGATGTCGTCGAGGCCAATGATAGAGATCTTACGGTCAGTGTTCGCGACAATAATGCCGGAGCAACCGTGGTTAATGACGTTATCCTTCTCGCCGAGAATGGTCAGCTCTTCGCCGCTCTTCTCGGTGTTCAGGCGTGCCACAGCGTCGAAGTCTCCAACGTCGTCCCAGCTGAAGGAGCCGGGAACCATTGCGACGTCGCCTGCTGCCGCTGCGGGCTCAGCCACAGCATAGTCGATAGCGGTCTTCGGCAGGGTCTCCCAGACGCGGTCCATAACAGCCTCGCGCTCGGGGGTGTCCCAAGCGTTAGCGATTTCCATGATGCCCGCGTACAGCTCGGGCTCGTTTGCCTCAAGGTGCTTGAGCATCAGGGCCGCCGGTGCCACGAACATGCCTGCGTTCCAGGTGTATTCACCGGAGTCCAGGTACTTCTGCGCGGTAGCGGCATCGGGCTTCTCCACGAAGGTGTCCACAGCCTGAGCGTTGGGTGCACCCTCGATGCCCAGGGGCTCGCTGGCGTGAATGTAGCCAAACGCGCTGGAGGGCTCGGTGGGGGTAATGCCGATGGTGACAATCTTGCCGGTTGCCGCGGTGACGACAGCTTCGGTCACCACGCGGTGGAATTCATCCACGGGGCTGATCACGTGGTCAGCTGCGAAGGAGCCAATGATGGCGTCCGGTTCGCGGCGGTGGATAATAGCGCAAGCCAGACCGATAGCTGCAGCTGAATCCTTGGGGGAGGGCTCCAGCACCAGGTCAGCGGCACGCAGTTCAGGAATCTGCTGGGTGACCGCATTGGCGTGCGAAGTGCCGGTAACCACCATGACGGAACCGTTGCTGAGGTCGATGAGACGGTCATAGGTGTCACGCAACAGGGAATTGCCCGACGAGGTGAGATCGAGCAGGAATTTCGGGGCGTGCGCGCGGGATAGGGGCCACAAACGCGAGCCAACACCGCCGGCGGGAATGAGCGGGCGGAATCGAGTGAGTGCAGTATTCATCGCTTCAAGAATAGCGGGTGAATTTGTCATATATCGAATTCTTTTAGGTTTTAACAAAAAAGTGTCAGGCGGCTCTCATTTAGGCGTTGTTTGAGGTTAGGTTAAGGTAAGTTCCGCATAAACACAGGGGAGTAGGCGATATCGCAATAAAAACATGCTCTAATTCCCTTTTAGAACCTGTAAAAAAACCCTAAACAGGGTGTCAGTAAGCTGTGAATTTACCTGATATCTTGGAAGTAACAGACGAACAAAAAGCAGTCGGTGAGCACACAGCTGTGCCTGGAAGATGGGGCCTAAAAATGCGGTACCAGAACCCAGACGCTCGCCGTCGCAGCAGGAGGTTATTCAGTGTTGAATGGTTCTAAAGGAACCCTTTACCGCGGCCGCTGGGGCATGTGGTCCTGGGTTGCTCATCGCATTACCGGTATCGCGATTTTCTTCTTCCTTCTTGTACACATCCTGGATACTGCCGTCGTGCGTATCTCCCCGGAGGCCTACAACGGCGTACTGAGCCTGTACAAGAACCCCATCATGGGTCTGGGTGAGACCGCGCTTGTCGCCGCCATCGTCTACCATGCGTTCAACGGTATTCGCATTATCCTCATCGACTTCTGGGGTAAGGCAACCAACTCGCATGTGGAGCACATCCAGGCGAAGAACAAGGACGGCAACGTCGAAATCAGCCAGAAGGCAACCTACACGCACATCAAGATTCTTTGGGTTGTGCTTTTCCTCTGGGCAATCACCGTTGCTGGCTTCGCCGCACGTCACCTGCCGATCGTTTTCTCGCACATGGGAGGTCACTAAACAATGGCTACTCCGCTCAAGCCCCGCACCTATGTACCCCGTCTGCGCGATAACCGCATCGACGGCGTAAAGTACAACCGCTCCTCCTCCAAGCGCAACAACTTTGAGATGTTCGCTTGGCTGGGTATGCGCCTGTCCGGCGTCGTACTCGTCGTGCTGATTTTCGGTCACCTGTTCTCCAACCTCATGGTCGGCGACGGCATCCACGCCATCGACTTCGGCTTCGTGGGCGGCAAGTGGGCGAACCCCTTCTGGCAGGTCTGGGACCTGCTGCTGCTCTGGCTGGCTATGCTGCACGGTGCAAACGGCATCCGCGTCATCATCGATGACTACGCTGAGAAGGACCGCCTGCGCGTTTGGCTGAAGGTCATCCTCTTCGCAGCATGCGCATTCGTCCTGCTGATTGGTACCCTCACCATCTTCGCGTTCGACCCCTGCCCCTCCGGCGCAGCGGCTGAACTGCTTCCCAGCTTCTGCTCGGCACGCTAACGGCGACGTATCCGAGACAAACAAAAACATCTAAAACACAGAAAGAACATCATGCAGGTACATAAGTACGATGTAGTGATCGTCGGTGCCGGTGGCGCAGGTATGCGTGCCGCCATTGAGGCCGGCCAGCGAGTTCGCACCGCGGTACTGACCAAGCTATACCCCACCCGCTCCCACACCGGCGCAGCACAGGGTGGCATGTGCGCCGCTCTGGCTAACGTTGAAGAGGATAACTGGGAGTGGCACACCTTTGACACCGTCAAGGGTGGCGACTACCTGGTCGACCAGGACGCAGCAGAAATCATGGCTAAGGAAGCTATTGACGCTGTGCTCGACCTGGAAAAGATGGGTCTTCCCTTCAACCGAACCCCCGAAGGCCGCATTGACCAGCGCCGCTTTGGCGGTCACACCCGTGATCACGGTAAGGCTGCTGTGCGCCGCGCATGCTACGCAGCTGACCGTACCGGCCACATGATTCTGCAGACCCTCTACCAGAACTGCGTTCGCCACAATGTGGAGTTCTACAACGAGTTCTACGTTCTCGACCTGATTCTGGTCAAGGACGAAGAGGGCAAGCCCCGCCCCGCTGGCGTCGTCTCCTACGACCTGGCAACCGGCGAGGTCCACGTCTTCCAGGCTAAGTCCGTGATCTTCGCATCCGGCGGCTGTGGCAAGATCTTCAAGACCACCTCCAACGCACACACCCTCACCGGTGACGGCATGGCTATCGCACTGCGTGCAGGCCTGCCCCTGGAGGACATGGAATTCGTTCAGTTCCACCCGACCGGCCTGGCTGGCCTGGGCATTCTCGTCACCGAGGGTGCTCGTGGTGAAGGCGGTATTCTCCGTAACGCTGACGGTGAGCGCTTCATGGAGCGCTACGCACCCACCATTAAGGACCTCGCACCCCGCGATATCGTGGCACGTGCAATGGCAAACGAGGTGCGCGAAGGCCGCGGTTGCGGTCCCCACAAGGACTACGTGCTGCTGGACCTGACCCACCTGGAGCCCTCGCACATCGACGAGAAGCTGCCGGACATCACCGAGTTCGCTCGTACCTACCTGGCAGTGGAACCGCACCACCAGCCCATCCCGGTGTTCCCCACCGCGCACTACGCAATGGGCGGTATCCCCACCAACAACGAGACCGAGGTCTACCGCAACAGCAAGGAGACCATCCCCGGCCTCTACGCAGCTGGCGAGGTTGCTTGTGTGTCCGTCCACGGTGCAAACCGTCTGGGCACCAACTCCCTGCTGGACATCAACGTGTTCGGTAAGCGTGCAGGCCGCAAGGCAGCAGAGTACGCAGCAACCGCTGAGTTCGTACCGGTTCCGGACGACGCAGCAGATCGCGTTCTCAACATGCTCAACGGCATCCTCGAGGGTAAGGGCACCGAGAAGGTCGGCGCTATCCGCGCAGACCTGCAGAAGGCTATGGAAGCTGACATGCAGGTGTTCCGTACCGACGAGACCATCCGCGCAGCACTGGCAACCATCGCTGAGCTGGAAGAGCGTTACAAGAACATCTCCATCCAGGACAAGGGCAAGCGCTTCAACCTCGACCTGCTTGAGGCTGTTGAGCTCGGCTTCCTGATTGAGCTGGCAAAGGTCATGTCCGTTGGTGCATTGCACCGTAAGGAATCCCGTGGTGGCCACTACCGCGAGGACTTCCCCAAGCGTGACGATGTTAACTTCATGGAGCACTCGATGGTCTACCTCGACCCCGAATCTGAGTTTGAGGGTGTGAAGGGCCTGCGATTCGAAACCAAGCCCGTTGTCTACACCCGCTACGAGCCGAAGGAGCGTAAGTACTAAAATGGCTGAAAACGAACTCCCCGAACCGGAATCCGTCAAGCTGTTTGAGGGTATGACCGGCGGCGACTCCGATTCCATCCCCACGTACGATGTGGTCATCAAGATTCGTCGCTACAACCCGGAAGTTTCCTCCGAGGCGTACTGGGATGAATTCCCGCTGACCATGTACCGCACCGACCGCGTGCTGGATGCTCTGCACAAGATCAAGTGGGAAGTAGACGGTTCCGTTTCCTTCCGCCGCTCCTGTGCACACGGCATCTGTGGCTCGGACGCGATGCGCATCAACGGCCGTAACCGCCTGGCTTGCAAGACCCTGCTGAAGGACCTTGACCTGTCCAAGCCGATTACCGTTGAGCCCATCAAGGGTCTGCCCTGCGAAAAGGACCTCATCGTTGACATGGAGCCCTTCTTCCAGGCATACCGCGAAATCATGCCGTTCTTCATCAACGACTCGAACGAGCCTGAGCGTGAGCGCCTGCAGACCATTGAGGACCGTGCACGTTTCGATGACACCACCAAGTGCATCCTCTGTGCAGCATGTACCTCGTCCTGCCCGGTCTTCTGGACCGACGGTCAGTACTTCGGCCCCTCCGCTATTGTGAACGCACACCGCTTCATCTTCGACTCGCGCGATGATGCAGGCGACCTGCGTCTGGAGATCCTCAACGACAAGGAAGGCGTATGGCGCTGCCGTACCACCTTCAACTGCACCGAGGCTTGCCCCCGTGGCATCCAGATCACCAAGGCTATTGCCGAGGTGAAGCAGGCAATCCTGAGCCGCTCGCTCTAATCGGAGCACGCGGTATCAGCTGATACAGCATTGACGATTCAAGCCGTCACCCACACCGGGTGGCGGCTTGAATCGTTTTAACAGAAAAAGGACCGGCTTCAAATCATGGGGCAGCGCATTGAACGGGGCTTCTGCGGCGGGAGTACTCTTCACAATCTGTCATAAAGTCATAGATATTCTCGAGGGCCGTCAGAAAGGGGGAGTAGGTAGGTAAACCTCGGTGTGCGGCGTTATTCTACTGTGTATGGTTTTCGCTAATTCTCGCTACGATTTGTCCACCCCCGTCTTTGACGACTGGGTGGAGCGCATGATGGGTACCCTCGTGCAGTTCCGCCGCGAAGTGCACGCCAACCCAGAACTTTCCTTCCGCGAGATCGCAACCACTGAGCGCCTCATGAATCGACTGCGAGAAGCCGGCATGAACCCCGTCGCTTGCGAAGGTACGGGCTGCTACGTTGATATTGGAAGTGGCCCCTTCGCCGTGGCTCTGCGCGCCGATATTGATGCTCTGCCCATTGTTGAGCAGACCGGTCTGCCCTACGCCTCCACCGTGCCCGGCGTGATGCACGCCTGCGGCCACGATATTCACCAGACCGTTATGCTCGGTGTGGCGCTGGCACTGCACGAGCTGAACGAGAAGACCCCGCTGGGCCGTAGCGTCCGTATTCTCTTCCAGCCGGCTGAGGAGCAGCTTCCCGGCGGCGCCGTGCAGATGATTGCTCAGGGTCTGCTCAAGGACATTCCGCGTGCTTTTGCTCTGCACTGCGACCCGAAGGTGGATCTGGGTCAGATTGGTACCCGCATCGGTGCGATTACCAGCGCATCCGACACCGTGAAGATTCACCTGAGCGGTCACGGCGGTCATACCTCCCGCCCGCACCTGACCGAGGACCTCATCTACGCGATGAGCCAGATTGCTGTGCAGGTTCCCGCCGTGCTGACCCGCCGTACCGACGTGCGTTCAGGCGTGCTGGTCGCCTGGGGTCAGGTCAGCGCCGGCGTTGCGCCCAACGCTATTCCCGCCGAGGGCTACCTGGCGGGCACCATGCGTTGCCTGGACGTTGAGGTATGGCGCCAGGCAGGTAACCTGCTGGACGAAGTGATTGAGCAGGTCGCTGTGCCCTTCGGCGTGAAGGCGCGTGTGGAACACATCCGCGGCGTGCCCCCGGTTGTGAACACCGACCTGGAAACCACCATGCTGGAGAACGCAGCCCGCGCTGAGCTGGGTGAGGACTCCATCGTGCTGGTCGAGCAGTCCATGGGCGGCGAAGACTTCGCGTGGATGCTGCAGGAAGTTCCCGGCTCCATGTTCCGTCTGGGTACCCGCGCCCCCGGCGATCCCACCTACGATCTGCATCAGGGTGATTACGCCCCGAATGAGCAGGCGATTGGTATTGGTATTCGCGTCATGGCGGCAACTGCGTTGCGTGCTGTCCGTTTTGAGTTGGCGAAGGCGGCGAAGGCGGCGAACCCAATCCGCGATGAGGCCCGCTAGAGAGCTTCTCGAAAGCTTATAAGCCCGGCTTGAAAGTACGACTATACAGCCGCATCAAGCCTTGAAAACTGTACAAGTTTCACCCCGTTACCTCTCACCGAGTAGCGGGGTGAAACTCTATGCACGCGATAGAATTAAAAGGATTATGAGGACATTTGCGTCACGTTCCGGACCCCGTGCCCACACACCTGCGGGGGATGAAGGAGAAGGCGCATCATCACACGGCGCACGCCGGAGGAGGACACCCAATGAGCTTCTTTGGAATCGGCAAGAAGAAGTTGGATGAACAGTCGCGCGAAGAACAGAGCGCCGAAACTGCTAAGGTCCAGAAGGAACAGACAGGCGAAGACGCCCCCAAGAGCGCACGACTGAGCGAAAAGATTATGGAACAGCAGCAGTGGGAGGATTCCCTGCGCCGCTTCGTGAAGTCTGAAAGCGCACGCCAGCAGAACAACGACGAAGAGCAGAACGAAGAGCACCGCGCTGTTGAGGACCTCAAGCGTGCCCTCCTGAACGGCGATGAGAAGGTTGAAGAATCTTCCGCTGCTGATGAGCTGACTGAGGAACAGGTTGAGGAGCAGGAGCGTCGTAGCCTGCTGGCTGCGCTTGGTGCTTTCCCCCAGGGATCTGAGGAACCTGTTGAGGTTGAGCAGGTAGCTGAGGGCCAGGACATTGAAGAAGATGCCGCCCCGGTTGCTGAGGCGCCCAAGCCCGCTACCCCCGCGTTCCTGCGCGATGACGAAGAGACTGAAGCTGAGGACGCATCTGTCGAGGCGCAGGAAGCCCCGGCTGATGTTGAGGAGCCGAAGGACGCTGCAGAGGATGCACGTTCCCACTTTGAGCAGCACCTGCGTGCTCTGCGTGCCCAGAATACCGAAGATACTGCTGCTGAGGCTGCTGAGGAGACCGCAGACGAGGCAGAGGGCGGCGAAGAGCATGAGGCTGTCGACGCTGTTGTAGAAGCTACCGAGAACAACTCCGAGAACGCTCATTCTGTATCTGAGGCTGAATCCGCAGATGCTGAGGACTCCCTGACTGTGGAAGACATGAAGGCTGCCGGTACCGGCGCCGCTGTCACCGAGGCTCAGAACGCCGGTTTGGATGATTTGGCTGCCGCCTACGCTGCTCGACTGGGCATCACCCTCGACAGCGAAGAGGAGACTTTCGGCGAGGTTGCTTCCGGTGAGGTTACTTCCGGTGAGGCCATCGCTGAAGCTGTAGCTGATGAGGCAGTTGCTGAGGAAGCAGACTCCGCTGAAGCACTTGAGCCTACTGAGGCTACTGAATCTGTTGAGGACACTGAAGTACCTGAGGTATCCGCAACTGTTGCAGAGGCTACTGAAGACATTGAAACCGAAGAGACCGTTGACCTTACCGCAGGCGCAGAAGCCGCTGAGCCTGCTGCCGCTGTTGAGGAAGAGCCGATTGAGGCTGTCGTTGAGGCGCCCGAGCTGCTGGCATCTGAACTTACTGAGGAAGAAAGCGCGGTCTCTGATGAGACCGAACTGCTCTCCGCTGTATCCGTTGAGGAGAAGCGCGAAGTGTCCGTCTCTGAGTCGCTCGAGGCTGAGGACTTCGACGCTGAAGAGGAGAACACCGCAGAGCTGATTTTCGATGCTTCCGCCGCGGAAGAGCCTGCTACGGAAGAAAATGCTGTCGAAGAAAGCGCTGAGGTCGAAGCCGAAGAGGAGACCCCCGCACCGGTAGCAACCGCTACCGAGGTTGAGGACTCTGAAGTTGAGAACCTCGTGGCTGAAGGCACTGCTTCTGAGGAAGACGAGCCCGCCAAGAGCGCCTCTGTAGCTCCTGCGCTTGCCGCTGTTGCTGCCCCCGTAGCTGCTGCAGCTGCCGTTGCCTCCGCCGCAAAGGCTGAAAAGGCTGAGGAGAAGACCGAAAAGGGCACCTCGCAGGGCATCGCGCTGACCGCAGAGGGCATCGATAAGAAGGAAGCAGAGAAGCACGAGTCTGCCGCTTGTGAAGAATCCGCTGAGGCACCCGTTGCTGAGCTGAAGGAAACTGAGCAGAAGCTCAGCGAAGACGAAGCTGAACTGGTCGCCGAATCCATCATCCTGAGCGAGCCCGTTGAGGGCGCGGCAACCCTGCCCGTTCTCCCCGAGGAGCGCGCTCTCTACAGCCTGGCGGAGCTCATGCGCACCCGCGGCTCGGGCACCATGAGCCTGGAACTGCGCCAGGTTGATGAGGATATGCACTACCGTCTGCTGCACCGCGGCCGTGAGGTTGAAACCGGCATTGTTGTGCCCGGTGTTGACTGGTTCGCGCCCGTTGCGGCACTGTACACCGAGGCTCAGCAGGCCGGTGCGACCTGGAACCGTGCGGCTGTCTCCCTGAAGCCACGTCTGGGCGACGGCCTGGAGGTTCACGCATCCTACCTGGGAGCTGTGGACGGTCAGACTACCGGTGAGAGCTTCCTGCTGGGAGGCTCCACTGTCGAGGCTAAGCCCGTTGCGACCGCTGAGGCAGCTGAGGCTACCTTGCAGGATGAGCCTCAGGAAGCCGCTGTTCAGAGCGTTGACTCGGTTGAGGCTGAACGTGAAGCTATTGAGCATGAGCTTGAGGCGGAACTCGCCGAGAAGCAGGCTGCGAACGAGGCTGCGGCTACTGCCGAAGCCGCTGAAGAGCCTGTAGTTGAGAGCGCTGAAGAGGGTACCTCTTCGGGTCTGCTGGCCGCTACGGGTCTTGCCGCTGCCGGTACCGCTGTGGCTGGTTCTGCTGCTGCCGCGCAGGAGAAGGAAGACGTCGAAGAGGCTGTTGAAGCTTCTGACGAGCCTGCTCAGAATGAGTTCGCGCCGGTTGAAGCTGAGTTCGAGCACGACTACGAGAATGACCCTGTCTTCGGTGTAGCTACCGTAGAGCCCGAAACTGAGCAGGCTGAAGAGCTCACCGCTGAAGCATCTGAGGCTTCCGAGACCCCTGCCCAGGCCTCTGATGAATCTGGCGAAGATATGGAAGCCGCCCTGGCTGCCATCGTTGCCAACGCTCAGAAGAAGCTGGACACTGAGGAAGCACCCGCTGAGGACGTTCCGGCCGTCGAGGACCAGAAGGCAACCGCCCCCGTGGTTGCAGAGTCCTTCACCCTGGATCGTACCCAGCCCGTTGAAGATGCTGCAGAAGAGCCGGCCGCAGAGCAGACCGAAGAGCCCGCCCTGCCCGCGTTCCTGGAGGATTCTGAACTGCTGCCCGAGCCCGAGGCCTCTGCTGCTTCCACTGAAGCGCACGCTGAGGAACCTGCCCTCGAAGACGTTGAGCCTGCCGCTGAGAGTGCATCTGTGGCTCCCGGCCTGGCTGGTGCTCTTGCCGCAGCTGCCGCAGTGGGCACCGCCGGCGCCGCTGCGAAGGCTACCGAGGCAAAGGCATCTGAGGCAAAGGCGTCCGCTGCGAAGGCTACCGGCGCTCAGGAAAAGCCCACTGAGAAGGCTGCTGAGCTCAAGACCGTTGAGGTGACCCCCGCAGCCAAGATTGCTGAGGCTCCCGCAGTAGAGACGGCACCCGCTGCTTTGCCGGAGACCGCACCCGCGGGCCTTTCCTCCAGCATCTCGGCGTCCGCGCTGAGCGAGCTCAACCAGCTGCCCACCATCGTGGCTGAGCCGGACACCCCCTCCGCGGCGGTGCAGAGCCCGCTGGTTCCCTCGGAGACCCAGCTGGCAACCGGCAACCTGGTTCTGACCGAGGCTCAGGTCGCTCAGCGTCTGGCGCCGGTCGTCGAGCACCTCTTCGGTGAGAACGGCACCGCAAAGGACGCAACCACCGTACTGATTCGTGTACGCGCCCTCGGCTCCTACTACGACGCCCTGACCCACGTGCGCCGCAACGGCTTCTGGGAACAGGTCCGCACCTTCGAGCTGATTCCCGAAACCCTGCTGGACATCCCGGCTCTGAAGACCGACTCGTACAGCGAGGGCGAGGGCTCGCCGCTGGCTATGAGCCTGACCTTCACCCCGGGTGTGCCGGTCCAGGCGGCATTCGATTATGCGAATGAGCAGGCGTTTGTCACCTACCCGCGTCCGCTGGATGCTGAGCGTTACGTTGAGGAGCTGCGCATGTTCCCGCGTCTGGGTTCGAAGATCCCGGCTCATATGACGAGCGCGCTTTCGCACTGGAACCTCTAAACCTTTGTAAGGTGCGCCGCGCCGGCTCCCCGTGTGGGGGTCGGCGCGGCGTGCTATGTTTGTCATTTTTTCGATGAGGAAGATTGTTATGACTGATACCCCTAATACTCCTGCGGCTTCTGCGGTGCAGAACATTCAGGACACTGCTGCCCGTGCGGCTGAGGCTTTCGGCACCCTGGTGGAAACCATGGCGCTGTTGCGCGCACCGGGCGGTTGCCCGTGGGATGCTGAGCAGACTCACGCCTCCCTAATCCGCTACCTCGTGGAGGAAGCCTACGAGGTTGTTGAGGCGGTAGAAACCGGCGGCGAGCCGAATATGCCGCTGCTGCGTGAGGAACTGGGCGACGTGCTGCTGCAGGTGGTGTTCCACTCTGATATTGCTGCGGCAAGCCCGCAGGGCTTCGACATTGTTCAGGTGGTTGAGGGTCTGGTGCAGAAGCTTCGTTCGCGCCACCCCGATGTGTTTGCGGCTGAGTCTGAGGGCTCTTCGGAGGCGCCCCGCACCGCGGCTGAGCAACAGGCGGCGTGGGATGCGTTGAAGAAGAAGGAGAAGAGCGACCGCGGCGCACTGGACGGTATTCCGCCGCATCTGCCGGCGCTCGCTATGGCTGAGAAGACTGCTGTGAAGGCACGTAAGGCGGGTATTATCTTGCCGCCGGAGCCTACGAGCATGGAGGACGACCTGCGCTATATGCACACTGAGGAGGAGTTCGGCGAGCTGCTCTTTGCATTGGTGAGCCGTGCACAGCGTAACGGCCTGGATGCTGAGCGCGCCCTGCGTTCGTACACTCGCCGCTATATTGCTCAGCACACGCATGATGAGCCGAGCTATTAGACACGCTGGTTGAGTTCTTCTGTGAGGCGCTTTGAAACCTAGTCTCTGAGGGAATAAGAGGTTTCAAAGCGCCTTCCGTTTGTTTGGGGTCGTGTTGGATGGCCGTGAGGATGCTCGTGGCGTATACCCCGGCGTTTGGGCTCATGTTGTGCTTTGGGCGGGTACCCACACCCTCACAATGTGGGGGAGTGTGGGTCTTGTTCCGCTTTGTAGCGCCTGACTAAGGGTTATTGAGACCTTCAATAAGGCGATAAAAAAGCGGTGGCAACTAGTGTGTTTGTGTGGGAGTTTTGCTAGAATTTAGGGGACGCGACTTGTCCACTACCGGGTGAGCCGTTCACATCCTTGACATCTCATAAGGAGAACAATTCATGGCTGTTATTACCGCAGTTCACGCACGCCAGATCCTGGATTCCCGTGGCAACCCGACCGTTGAGGTTGAGGTTCTGCTCGAAGACGGTGCTTTCGCACGCGCAGCTGTGCCCTCGGGCGCATCCACCGGTGAGTGGGAAGCTGTTGAGCGCCGCGACGGCGACAAGTCCGTATACCTGGGCAAGGGCGTTCTGGGTGCAGTGAAGTCTGTTATCGAAGAAATCGCTGAAGAGGTCATCGGCATTGAGGCTTCCGACCAGCGCGCTGTTGACGCAGCCATGATTGCTCTGGATGCAACCAACAACAAGGGCAAGCTGGGTGCAAACGCAATCCTGGGTGTCTCCCTGGCTGTTGCTAAGGCTGCTGCTGAGTCCGCTGACCTGCCCCTGTACAAGTACCTCGGCGGCCCGAACGCTCACGTTCTGCCCGTCCCCATGATGAACATCCTCAACGGTGGTTCTCACGCAGACTCCAACGTTGACATTCAGGAGTTCATGATTGCTCCCATCGGCTTCGACAACTACTCTGACGCTCTGCGCGCAGGTGTTGAGGTTTACCACTCCCTGAAGTCCGTGCTGCACGACCGCGGCCTGGCAACCGGCCTGGGCGACGAGGGTGGCTTCGCACCCAACCTGGAGTCCAACGCAGCTGCACTGGACCTGATCGTTGAGGCAATCGAGAAGGCTGGCTACAAGCCGGGCGAGCAGGTTGCACTGGCACTGGACGTTGCATCCTCCGAGTTCTACAACGACGGCGCATACGAGTTCGAGGGCCAGAAGAAGTCCGCAGCTGAGATGAGCGCATACTACGCTGACCTCGTTGCAAAGTACCCCCTGGTTTCCATCGAGGACCCGCTGGACGAGAACGACTGGGAGGGCTACAAGACCCTGACCGAGCAGATCGGTGACAAGGTCCAGATCGTTGGCGACGACCTGTTCGTGACCAACCCCGAGCGCCTGGCTCGCGGTATCGAAGAGGGCGCAGCTAACGCTCTGCTCGTGAAGGTGAACCAGATCGGTTCGCTGACCGAGACCCTCGACGCAATGGAGCTGGCACAGCGCCACGAGTACCGTTGCATGGTTTCTCACCGTTCCGGTGAGACCGAGGACGTCACCATCGCTGACCTGGCTGTTGCAACCAACGCTGGCCAGATCAAGACCGGTGCTCCCGCACGTTCCGAGCGCGTTGCTAAGTACAACCAGCTGCTGCGCATTGAGGAAGAGCTGGGCGATGCAGCTGTTTACGCTGGCAAGTCCGCATTCCCCCGCTTCAAGGCATAATAACGCTTGAAGGTTGTGGGGTGTTCTTCTGAACTCCCCCCTGTAAGGCCGGGTCATCCTGATACCTCGTGATGTAATTCATCGTGTCATGTGTCGTGGATGGTCCGGTCTTTCCTTGTCAGAGGCATATAATCTTGGGTATATACTCACTCACACTTCATACTTTCAATTGGTTTAAGGCGTTAATGACGACTTAGACCATTGAGCTCACTTGGGGCTCTTTTGTCGACTACTTGGGTCGTACCTGGCTATATCGTGATGTGATTCATGACAGATAGTTACGGTGCGGCCCTATTTTTATGTGTCGATGGGAAACCCGTATCTTTCCACTCAATTTCTTAAAGGACTATCATGACCGTTTGTTTTATGATCCTCGCCCATTCGCGACCGCAGCAATTTCTTGAGCTTACCCGAATCATTAAAAACTCAGGCGGAGAAACAGTCGCTTTTATCGATAAAAAAGCTAATTTGCAGGAATTTGAAACTGCTGATGCTCATTTTGTAAGCCACCGGTTTAACGTTAACTGGGGAGGTTATTCCCAGACCCGTGCGATGCAAGTTCTGCTACGTGAGGCTCTGCAAACCTACCCCGACGCTCATCACTATATTTTCTTGTCTGGCCAAGATTATCCGGCTCGTCCACTCACTGAATACATTGAGTACCTAAGCCGAGAAGAGAACCGTGACCGATGCTGGATGAACTTCTATGCAATGGCACCCGGTACGCAGTTCTACACTGTATTGAAGTACCCGCGTTCCTATGACTTGAAAGCCCGTTTGGGTAATAAGATGTACGCCCTGGTGCAGAAACTTTGGGACGTATACTACTCTCGTCGGCCTCGCATGAAGTATCCGGTGCAGTTTTACCGTGGCTCTTCTTCTTGGGTTGTTTCTCGTGAAGGAGCGCTGGCAATGGTGAAATTCCTTGATTCTAGTCAGGGCAAGGCAATGCAGAAGTTCTTGCGGAAAACCCATGTTTCTGATGAGATTTGGGGTGCTACTGCTCTCCTGAATTCTTCTGCGAAGGAATACGCTACCAACTGGGATACGGACGGTCAGCTTGTTCCTGGAACTATGAAGGAAGAGAATAAGGTTTACCACCATTACATTGATTGGGATCCTGAACGCGAGAACCCCGCTCTTCTGAATAGCGGTGATCTTGAGAAGATTGATGCGTCAGGTAAGTGGTTCATCCGAAAAGTTGATGCTGAAAAATCGCAGGATTTGCTCGATATTCTGCGTCGACGACAGATTTTATAATCCTCAGATTCTGCTCCATCCGTGAAGAAAAGTGGTGCAACAAACCCGGTAGAATATGAAGGAAGCGCTTAGCGGTACAGAATGGAACGAGGGATAGAGCAATGAGCCAGCGAGCAAACCAGCAGACCCGGTCGCACTCTAAGAGTTCCACCGAATCCGCTCAGGGCGCTGCCTCCTCCGATGCGCCGCGTGGCGCCGCGAAGGAAGCTCGCACCTCCTTGTTGAAGAAGGCAAGTGCTCTTTTCTTTGGCGTGGGTTTGAGCGAGCGTCACCCTGAGCGTGAACGTCAGGCGCAGGCTCGCCGTGAGGAGCGTGCCCGCCGCCGCGCCGCAGCCCAGCAGGGCCGTGAAGAGGGCGGATACGACGCCCCCGTGGCGGCTCATATGTTCTCCGGCCGTAGCTTCCTGACCGCTGTTGTGGTGGGCGTGATTGCGCTCGGTACCGCATACCCGGTGGTCACCTACATTGACCAGGACCGGGAAATCAAGCGAATCAACACGCACATTTCCCAGTTGCAGCAGGAGAACGCCCAGCTGAAGGCGGAGCAGACCTGGTGGAACGACGACAACTATGTTCGCCAGCAGGCACGTAGCCGCCTCTACTATGTGAACCCCGGCGACACCCCCTACGTGGTCACCGGCATTACCGAGGACTCCACGAAGGCTGACGGTACTTCTGCGAATGCGAAGAACGCCCCCGAGGACGCCTGGACCACGAAAATCTGGGATTCTCTCGAAAAGAACTAGCCCCAGCCACCGGCAGGAACCCTGCCCTGGCAAGTACCCGGCAAGCACCCGGCATAAGCGGACGAGGCGACCCCTCGCTCCAGAAACTTAGGATTATGAGCACCGAAAACACCATTGAAGAGCTGAAGACACGCACCCCCGGCGGCTTCGGCGTAACTGTTGAAACCCTGACCCCCACCGAGCAGGACATCCGTGTTCTCTCCGCGCAGCTGGGCCGTAAGGTCCGCGACGTGATTGAGATTCCGGCACGCTGCGTGTGCGGTAACCCGCTCGTGGCTGCTACCGCGCCGCGTCTGAGCAACGGCACCCCCTTCCCGACCGTGTTCTACCTGGCGCATCCGGTGATTACTGCTGCTGCTTCCCGTCTGGAGGCGGGCGGCCTGATGTACGAGATGACCGACTCGCTCGCTGAGGATGCCGACCTGGCGGCACAGTACGCTGCCGCACACGAGAACTACCTGGCTGAGCGTGAGCGCATCCGCCTGATCAGCGGCACCGAAGAGGTCCCGGAGATTGACGGCATCTCAGCCGGCGGTATGCCGACCCGCGTGAAGTGCCTGCACGCCGTTATCGGCCACACCCTGTCGGTGGGTCGCGGCGTGAACCCGATGGGTGACCGCGGCCTGGACGCCATCGCCGAGTGGTGGACCCCCGAGGTCTGCTCCTGCGACCCCGCGTGGCGTGAAGAAGCCTAAATATTGATTCTGGTGCGCCCGCATCGTCTTGAAGGACGGTGCGGGCGCATAATAGATAGAAGAAAGAGCGCCGAAAAGCGAAAATTTTTCGCCTGCGGCGCTCGCGGTGCCTTTGGCACTGATTGGTATTGAAGACCTGAAAGGAACCCACCGTGCGCGTTGGTGCGATTGACTGCGGTACGAACTCTATTCGCCTGCTGATTGCTGATTCCATTACTGAGGTGGTGGACGGGGTTGAGAAGACCGTCCTGAAGGACGTTGTGCGTGAGATGCGCATTGTGCGTCTGGGTCAGGGCGTGGACGCGACCGGTTGGCTGGCGCAGGAGGCGCTGGACCGTACTTTCGCTGCGGCGCGTGAGTATGCGCAGTTGCTGAAGGAGCACGGTGCTGATTCGGTGCGTTTCGTGGCGACCAGTGCGACTCGCGATGCGGGTAACCGCCAGGTGTTCGTGGACGGTATCCGCGAGATTTTGGGTATTGAGCCCGAGGTTATTAGCGGCGATGAGGAAGCTGCACTGTCCTTCGCCGGTGCGGTGCGCGCTGTCGGTTACGGCGATGGCGATACCCTGGTGTTCGATCTGGGTGGCGGTTCGACTGAGTTCGTGCTCGGTGACGAGTCGGGTGTGAAGGCTTCCCGTAGCGTCAATATTGGTTGTGTGCGCTTGACTGAGCGTCACATGCTCAGTGCCCCGGCGACCGAGTCGCAGATTGCTCGTGTTGAGGCCGATACTGACGAGGCTCTCGAGGTGGCGCGTAAGACGGTGCCCCTGCAGAATGCACGTCGCGTGGTGGCTGTGGCCGGTACCGCGACCACTGTGGCTGCCGCTGCGCTGGGTCTAGACCGTTATGATTCTGAGGCTATTAACGCTCAGAGCTTCTCGGTGGAGACCGTTCAGAAGACCGCCCGCTGGTTGGCTTCGCTGAACCGCACCGAGCGTGAGGAGCTCGGTTACATGCACCCCGGCCGGGTGGATGTGATTGGTGCCGGCGCGACGATTTACGCCCGCATCCTGACCCGTCTGAATGAGATGACTGATGGTGCCGTGGATTCGGTGACCGTCAGCGAGCACGACATTCTGGACGGTATCGCTCTGTCCCAGCTGTAGGCGTGAGCGCTCGTGCCGTGAACCGATGGTGGTTCACGGCGCGGCTCAGCTTGAGGAGTTTTAATGTTCCATTCTGAGCGTCGGCGAAGTATGCCCCTGACCGGCTGGTCTTTTGTGCCGTCTTTCGCCTGTATGTCTCGTGTATGTGGTGTGAGCGCCTCGGTTGGTTCTGATCGAGACGCTACTCGCCGCATCCGTAAGGGTGCGGCTTTGGGTGCTAGTGCCGCGTTGACTCTTCTGCCGTTGTGGACCCCGCTGGCGCCTGCCGCCTGGGCGACTGATCCTACCCCTTCTGCGTCGCCGAGCCCTAAGAGGGAGGTGACGGCGACTCCTTCGCCGTCGGGCACTGCGGTGCCGAAGACTTCTGCGACTCCGAGTCAGGGCGCGTCAACCACGAATGGTGATGATGTCCGTCAGCGCGAGTATTGGCTGAAGGAGTACGGTATTACGTCCCTGTGGTCGCAGGCTACGGGTAAGGGCGTGACGGTTGCTGTGATTGATACGGGCGTGGACGGCACCCACCCGGATCTTGAGGGTAATGTTCTGCGCGGTTATGACGCCTCGGGCGTGGGTAGCGAGGACGGCTGGAAGGGCCTGGGCGCTGAGCCGATGCACGGCACGGAGGTCGCTTCTCTGATTGCCGGTCACGGCCACGATACGCAGGGCTATTCTGCGATTGCGGGTCAGCCGGGTAAGCCGACCGGTGTGATTGGTGTGGCTCCCGAAGCGAAGATTCTGCCGATTTCGCTGAATATGGGTACGACCGGCGGTAAGAGCATTGATGAGCAGATCCCTGCGGCGGTGCGTTATGCGGTAGACCACGGGGCCCAGATTATTAACATGTCGATTGGCTCGAATAAGACGAGCTGGCCGCAGAGTTGGGATGAGGCGTTTGCCTACGCTGAGCAGAAGGGTGTGCTGATTGTTGCGGCTGCGGGTAACCGCGGTAGCGGCTTGACGCAGGTTGGTGCTCCGGCGACGATTCCTGGTGTGTTGACGGTTGGTGGTATTGACCGGAATAAGCAGGTTTCTGAGGGGTCGTCGACTCAGGGCATTTCGATTGCTGTGGTTGCTCCGAGTACGGATATGATTGCGGCTGCTCCGGGTAATGGTTACATGCTGTGGTCGGGTTCTTCGGCTGCTGCTCCGTTGGTGACGGGTGTTGCGGCGTTGTTGAAGCAGAGGTATCCGAAGGAGTCGGCGGCTCAGTTGGCTCAGCGTTTGATTGCTTCGGCTGATGATGCTGGCGCGACGGGCCGTGATCCTTTGTACGGTTACGGTATTTTCAATCCGCAGGATGCAATGGCTTTGGCGTCGCCTGCGGTGACGGCTAATCCGTTGGGTTCGATTTCTGAGTGGATTGCGGTGCACCGTAAGCAGCAGGTGAGTGAGCCGACTCCGAGTGATGCTGCGCCGGTTCATGAGGAGGGTGAGAGCATCGTGAAGGCGGCTGCGCCGGATGCGCGTCGTCCTCCGGAGGACCGTGGCTGGTTGCCGCCGGCGATTTTGGCGGCGCTGACGTTGTGGCTGACGATTATTACGGCGGGTTCGGTGCATCGTTTGCACAGGCTGCATGTGAGTGCGGGTGAGGCTGCGCGGATGGCTCGTGCGGCGGCGCATCATCCGGGTTCTCAGCGGGGTGCTCGCGGGGGAACTCGCCGGACCTCTCGTTAACGCTGTTTGATGACGTTTTTCTGTTCGCCCGGGGCTGACTTTTGAGTTAGTCCCGGGCTTTGTGATGCGAGGGCTGGCCTTCGATGGGGAAACGCCCCAATAAACGAAAATATCGAACATACCGCGTAAAAAACGGAAAGAGTGATTTAGACCGTAACCCGCGTCACGAGATGAACCCTGTTCATATCTTCAAAACTTTTAACTTAGGGTCAGCTCAAAGGGGCCATAAGTGCGAAATCACCTAAACAAAGGCGTAAAATAAAAGACAACAGGTATGTGATAGACAGGCTCGTGCTGCTAGCCACTTCGCGTTGCGCAAGGACTTCCAGAGCGAGCCGCTTTGTTCGTCAGGGGAGCTTTCGGAACGAGCCGAAAGTTGCACATATCAACCTACCGGGGCTACCGAACCTCGGTACCTAAAGACTAGGAAGTAACAAAATGGCATTCACTAAGGTGGCACAGGACCGTCCTCGCGTCCTGATCGTCGGTGGCGGCTACGTCGGCTTCACCGTTGCTAAGAAGATTCAGAAGGCTATCAAGGAGACCGGTGGCGTCGTCACCATCGTTGAGCCGAACCCCTACATGACTTACCAGCCCTTCCTCCCCGAGGTTGCAGCAGGTTCCATGGAAGGCCGTAACGCAACTGTGCCGCTGCGCCAGCACCTGCGCGACACCGAACTGATTCCCGGCCGCGTTGTCTCCATCGACCACGCAAACCGCACCGCTGTTGTTGAGCCCACCGACAACGGTGAGCCCTTCGAGCTGAAGTACGACGAGATTGTTCTCGGCGCAGGCGCTGTAACCCGTGCATTCCCGATTCCGGGCCTGGCAGAGGTTGCTATCGGTCTGAAGACCATTGAAGAGGCAGTCTCTGTTCGTAACTGGGTTCTGGACCGCATCGAGGTCGCATCCATGCTGTCCGATGCTGAAGCACGCCGCCGTGCCCTGACCTTCGTCGTTGTTGGTGGCGGCTTCGCTGGCGTTGAGACCATCTCCGAGCTCGAGGACATGGCACGCGTTGCTGTTGAGCGTAACGAGCGCCTGTCTGTCTCCGATCTGCACTTCGTGCTGATTGAGGCTGCACCGCGCATCATGCCCGAGGTCCCCGCAGACCGCGCCGAGAAGGTTGTCGCAGAGCTGCGTGCACGCGGCATCGAGGTTCTGCTCAACACCTCCCTGGCTGACGCAACCGACGGCAACCTGCAGCTGATTAACATGGCTGACAAGTCCCCCGCGGGCGAGATCAAGACCGACACCCTGATCTGGACCGCAGGTGTGGCAGCATCCCCGATGCTGAAGAACACCGACTTCCCGATCGACGAGCGTGGCCGCGTTCGCGTGGGTGCAGACCTGCGCGTCACCGGCGACGACGGCGTGGTTGAGGGCGCTTGGGCTGCTGGCGACAACGCAGCTGTTCCGGACCTCTCCGGTGGCGGTGTGGGCGGCTTCTGCGTTCCCAACGCTCAGCACGCTTCCCGACAGGCTGTTGTTCTGGCTAAGAACCTGCTGGCTGCTCGCCGCGGCGAGCCCCTGACCGATTACTACCACGAGACCATTGGTGTTGTGGCAGGTCTGGGCCTGTGGAAGGGCGTTGCAAACTTCAAGGGCAAGACCATTGGCGGCCCGCTGGCATGGATTATGCACCGCGGCTACCACGGCTCTGCAATCCCCACCACCGAGCGTACCGTTCGCGTTATGACCACCTGGGCTCTGAACCAGATCTTCGGTCGCGATACCTCCTCGATTCGCCACCAGCGCTCCCCGCGCCTGGCATTCCAGGAAGCAACCGGTACTGCACCGGCACGCCAGAAGGCAAAGCTCTAAAATAGCCTGACTTAGGGGTATGCCCCTGGAATAGCGCATTTGAGATAAAGCAATGGGCGGTGTGGAAGACTTTGGTCTTCTGCACCGCCCATTTTGCGCCTGGGTTTTTGTGCCTGGGTGTTTGCGAGCTGTCTAGCTTAGCCGCCCACCGGTGCTTCGCGTGGTGCTTGCTACAGCGGGGCGCCGGGAACTGTTTGAAATGTGTTTCTGCTTAGATTCGAGTGCGTTTTCGTGGAATAATAAATATTTGTGTCCCGGACTGTTCGGGATACGCCCTCATAGTCCAATTGGCAGAGACAGAGGACTTAAAATCCTTGTGTTCTGGGTTCGAGTCCCAGTGGGGGCACAGCATAGACGCGCGTAGATGCGCGGTGTAGATAGGCGGCGGCTCTTCCCGTGGGGGAGGAGCCGCCGCTTGCGTGTCTGAAGGTTTACATGTCTGGGGTTTTGTGGGGGTTAAAAGGCGATGCCCCCGACCAGTTCGGTTGCCATGAGGATGCCCATCTGCTCGAAGGAGGCGATGGCACCCGTGGCGCTCCACGCTCAAAAACGCCCGTATACCGTCTTGCTGAGCTTAAAAACGTGAGACCCTATAAGAGACACAGCCGCAGACGCACCCCGCCTGAATGGGGTAGCACTGAACGGGGTAGCAGAGTCAGAAAGGCATAGTATGCAGACTAAACCCTCCATCATTGCCGTCGATATGGACGGCACCTTCCTCACCGACTCCAAAACTTTCGACACCGAACGTTTCTCGCGCATCCTATCGCGCCTGCAGGCGCAGGGCATTCACTTTGTCGTGGCGAGTGGAAACACCTATGCCAAGCTGCGGGACTATATGCGCGGCTTTGAGGGGCGAGGTCTTACCTATATTGCTGAAAACGGTGCATACCTTGCTGATGAGAACGGCCAGCTTGCCGTGCATCCTTTTGAAAAAGAGGACGTGCCGCGCATCATTGAAGTAGTTCAGGGGTTGGATCAGATCGGCCTGCTGGTTTGCACCACCGAAGGTATCTACCTGCCTAAGGACCGTTGCGATCAGATTGTGCACATGATTCGCGGCTATTTTGAAGATACCGGCCAGGAGCTCCCCGAAACCCTCACGTTGGAGGACTTTGCGGCGTTCTTCTTCCCCGGCTCGGTCATGGTTGACTCTGTTGAGGATTTTGAGGGCGCACCCATTAAGTTCCCGCTGTTGACTCCGCCTAAGCAGACGCAGCAGTTGAGCGTTTACCTGCGTGAGGTTCTTCCGCAGACCGTCACTCCGATGGTTAGCGGCTTCGGTGCCATTGATCTGGTGCGTACCGGTGTCAATAAGGCGACCGGTCTGGAGGACCTGTGCGAGCGTCTGGATGCTGATCCGGCGGGCATTCTTGCCTTCGGTGACGGTGAGAACGACATGGAAATGCTCCGCTACGCGGGCTGGGGTGTTGCCATGTCTAATGCCCCGGAGGTTGTGCGAAATGCTGCTGATGAGGTGATTGGCTCGAACGAGGAACAGGCAGTTCTGGAGTATCTGGAACAGCTCCTGGACCGTTTGGAAGCTTCGCACTAGACGCTTCACAAAGAGACGCGCAGAAGCCTTTGCATGCGGGGCGGCGCGGGCCTGGGTGAACCTCAGGTAAACACCGCCCTGAAATATTCTGGCAAGGTCGCTAGAAGCCCATGCTGGTAACGAACAGCGCCCGTGAGCACAGAATCTATCCGATATAATTAACAGAATTAGTTTTGTACCCGTTTAAGGAGAGAAAGATGGCGGGAAACCCGCTTCTGAATTCAATGACGAAGAATGTCACTCAGGGTGACTCTCGTTTCGGTCGTTTTGGTGCGCAGCCGCAGCAGACCAGCCAGCAGGCGCAGTACGGTCAGCAGCAGACCTATGGCCAGTACGGTCAGCAGTATGATCAGCAGGGCTACGGCCAGAACACCTACGGCCAGCAGCCCTATGGCCAGCAGTATGGTCAGCCCCAGTACGGTCAGCAGGCACAGTACGGCCAGCCGTACGGTGAGGCTGACTACGGCGTAGCAGCCCCCACCTACTCGGAGCCCATCCCCGCCGGTGAGCGCCTGACCATGAACGATGTCTTGGTTAAGACCGGTATCAACCTGGGCCTGGTCGCTGTCGGTGCCGCTGTTGCATGGAATGCACCGGTGCTGCTGCTCCTGGGCATGGTTGGCGGTCTGGTCCTGGGTCTGGTGAACTCCTTCAAGAAGAAGGTTTCCCCGATTCTGGTCATGACCTACGCGCTCATGGAAGGTCTGCTACTCGGTGGTCTGTCCGCTGTTGTGGATATGCGCTACCCCGGCGTGGCAGTTCAGGCGGTTCTGGCAACCCTCGTGGTTGCGGGTGTGACCCTGGCTCTCTTCGCCAACGGCAAGATTCGCACCACCCCCAAGCTGAATAAGATTTTCATGATTGGTGCGCTCAGCTACCTGGGTTACGGCCTGGTGTCCATGCTGACCGCGGGTATCTTCGGTTCCTCGCTGGACAGCTTCTCTATTGGTGGTATTCCGCTGGGCCTGGTGGTTGGTCTGTTCGCTGTTGCGCTGGCAACCTACTCGCTGCTGCTGGACTTCACCACCACCTCCGAGGCTGTGGAGGCTGGCCTGCCCGAGCGTGAGTCCTGGCGCCTTGCTTTCGGCCTGACCGCTTCTCTGGTCTGGCTGTACGTTGAGATCCTGCGTGTTCTCATGTACCTGGCAAGCATCTTTAGAAACGACTAAAGCTCATGATGAGGCGGCGGTACCGTGATGGTGCCGCCGCCTTTGCCGCTTTACTTCCCCGATGTATCGAAGCGCAGGGGAGGAGCGCAACAACATCACCACATACCGCCTTCCGCTGGGGCAGCCGAAGCTGCCCCGCGCGGGCGCGACACCGATAACGATTTGGAGACACCGTGAAAATTACACCTGTCGCAGAAGAACATGTAGCCGAGGAGGAGCGCGGCTACCGGGTGCCTTTTGCTATGGAAGTTGCTGGTGCTTGGGCGTGGCGCATCATTATGATTGCCGGTGCCGGTTGGATCCTTTGGAAGGGCCTGGGGCACGTCTCCCTGCTGGTTATTTCTCTTCTGGTGGCTCTGCTGCTGGCGGCTCTGTTGAGCCCCGCCGTGATGCTTCTGCGTAAGAAGGGCGTTCGTGCCGGTGGGGCGGCGGCTATTGCCGAAATCGGTATGATTCTGGTGCTCGCCGGTATTATTTCGCTGACCGGTCAGCAGATTGTGCGTGGTTTTGTGTCCATGGCGGATAAGGCGATGCAGGGCTACCAGCAGCTGATTGGTTGGCTGAAGGATCTCGGCTACGAGTTCGGTGCCGACCAGCTGAACCAGCTGCTGGATCAGATGGAGAGTGCTGCAACCAATAACCCCAGCTCTGTGCTGCACGGTGTGTCTCAGGTGGGTTCTACTGCGGCTGAGGTTGCGACCGGTACCCTGCTGACCCTGTTTACCCTGGTCTTCTTCCTGATGGAGGGCGAGCGTATCTGGCTGTTCGTCACCCGCCTCTTCCCGAAGGATGCGCGTGCCGCCGTCAACGGTGCGGGTCGTGCGGGCTGGAAGTCCCTGGGTGCGTACGTGCGCGTTCAGATTCTGGTGGCGGCTATTGACGCTGTCGGCATCGGTATTGGTGCCGCAATCCTGGGTGTTCCGCTGGCTATCCCGCTGGGTGTGCTAGTCTTCCTCGGCTCCTTCGTTCCGGTGATTGGTGCTCTCATTTCCGGTGCTGTGGCTGTGCTGCTGGCGCTGGTTGCACTGGGCCCGGTGCAGGCGCTGATTATGCTCGGTATTGTTCTGCTGGTTCAGCAGCTCGAGTCCCACATTCTGCAGCCGCTCATTATGGGTAAGGCTGTCTCCCTGCACCCGCTGGCGGTTATTTTCTCGGTGGCTGGTGGCTCCATGATTTTTGGTGCGGTGGGTGCGCTGTTCGCTGTGCCGACTTTGGCTGTGGTCAACTCGGTGGTGCGTTACTTGGCTAATCGCGGTTGGGAACACGATCCCGGCTTGCGCGATGAGGAGTTCCTCTTCCCGCACGAGGTGGCTCGCCGCGAGCAGGCTGAGGAGAAGGCCCTGGAACGGCAGGAGAGCGTCAAGAAGCTGGCCTCCCGAGTGCCGCGCCATCAGAAGGCTGAGGAGCCTGAGAATCGGGATCCCGAGGTTTCGGACTCCTCCGAAGACTAGGGGCCCGCATCGAGCGGGAGGTTTTGGCGTAGGGCACCCCGCCATCCTCGATAACGCACCGCTAACTCGTCCCGGCGATACCGCCGGCCGCGATGCCGTCTACGGCGGTGTCTCGCTAGGGGGCTACTCGCGACCGAGTAGCCCCCTTCACTGTACCCATCCTCTAAAATGGGATGAGCAATACATCACCGCCCCGCGCCCGCGGGGCAACGCACCATCAGAATGGAAACCTCGTGAGCGTAAATCTCGACTCCCTGCCCGTGACCATCACCGACATTGAACGCGCCGCAGAGCTGCTCGAAGGCGTTATTGAACGCACCCCCGTCGCTCATTCGCGTGCGCTGAGCCAGCGCCTCGGGTCCGAGGTTTTCTTCAAGTGTGAGAACCTGCAGCGTGCCGGTTCTTTCAAGGTGCGCGGTGCGTACGTGCGTATGGCGAAGCTTTCCGAGGAGGAGAAGAAGCGCGGCGTCGTGGCGGCGAGCGCGGGTAACCACGCGCAGGGTGTGGCGCTGGCGGCTGACCGTCTGGGCATTAAGGCTCGTATTTACATGCCGCTGGGTGCGGCACTGCCGAAGATTACTGCAACCCGTGATCACGGTGCTGAGGTTGAACTGTACGGTGTGACCGTGGATGAGGCTCTGGCGGAGGCGAAGCGCTACGCCGAAGAGACCGGCGCGGTGTTCGTGCACCCCTTCGACAATGAAGATATTATTGCCGGTCAGGGCACTATCGGTCTGGAGATTCTGGAGCAGGTTCCGGACGTTGACACCGTGATTGTGGGTGTTGGCGGCGGCGGTCTGCTGGCCGGTCTGTCCGCTGCTATCCGCGCGAAGGAGCAGAAGCTCGGCAAGAAGATCAAGATTATCGGTGTTCAGGCGGAGCACGCGGCGGCGTACCCGCTGTCCCTTGCCGCGGATGCTCTGGTGCCGCTGAAGAAGGTTTCTACCATCGCTGACGGTATTGCGGTGGGCCGCCCCGGCCAGATGCCTTTCTCCATCATCAAGGAGCTGGTGGACGATGTGGCGACCGTGAGCGAAGACGATATCGCTCGCGCCCTGATCTTCCTGATGGAACGTAACAAGCTTGTGGTGGAGCCTGCCGGTTCGGTGCCCGTGGCGGCGCTGATGAACGGCAAGCTGAAGGAAGAGTACGGCGACCTGGGTACGGTCGTGTGCGTGCTCTCCGGTGGCAATATTGACCCGATGCTGATGCTGAAGGTGATTCAGCGCGGTCTGTCTGCGGCTGGCCGCTACATGACCGTGAAGATGATGCTTTCTGACCGTCCGGGTGAGCTGGCGACCATCTCCCGCATTATCTCTGAGAATGACGCGAACGTGACCGGTGTGGACCACACCCGCGTGGGTGGCTCGCTCTCCATGGGTGACGTGTCGATTACGATTGACATGGAGACCAAGGGTGTGGAGCATTGCCGCCAGGTGATTGCCGCCCTGGAGGATGCGGGTTTCAAGCCCATCATCGTCTACTAAGCCGATATATTTATGAGCCGACGAGCCGTAATAGTTGCGCCTGAGCTTTATCGGCAGAACGTAATTCAATAGACAAAAACAGTGCGGGGTGCTGACCTTTTCGGTTCAGCACCCCGCACTGTTGCTATACGCTTGAGTCTCTCTTAGCCCTGGTAGGGGGTCACGGAGACAATCTTGGCGCTCAGTTCCTTACCGTTCGGAGCGGTGTAGGTGACTTCGTCACCCTGCTTAGCGCCCATGATTGCGGCACCCAGCGGAGACTTCTCAGAGAAGACCTTCAGGTCGCTACCTGCAGGCAGAGTGTCCTCAATTTCGCGGGAGCCGAGCAGGAACTTCAGGGTGCGGCCGGCAACCTCAGCCTCGATGACCATGCCGTGGCTTACCACGCCGTCATCAACGGGTGCCTCACCAATCTGCGCGGTTTCCAGCAGGTGCTTGAGCTGCTTGATGCGCGCCTCGTTCTTAGCCTGCTCGTCACGTGCAGCGTGGTAGCCGCCGTTCTCGCGGAGGTCACCCTCATCGCGTGCCTGCGCGATGCGGTCAACAATTTCCTGGCGGTACGGGCCGGAGAGGTACTCCAGCTCCTGGGTGAGGCGGTCGAAGGCGTCCTGAGTGAGCCATGCACCGGTGTTTTCAGCCATGCGTGTCCTTTGCTTATGCGCCGGCTTAGCCGGTGCGAAACGAATAAACCCGCTACCGTGTGCCGCGTTCAATGTGCGGTGGGGAGGCGGTAACGGAATGAATCAACAGACCTATTCTAGAGCACCGGAGGATTTTCGGCTGTTATGCCGGTCGTATCTTCCCCTCTGAGCGCATCTTTGCTGGTGCACACAATCCGTGGCTGAACACTTCGCCAGCATCAGTCTGTTTCCTGCCCGTGAATCTGCTGATATGACGGCATGTTTCACGATGTCACACGGCGTCATCTGCGCTAGTGCACCGGCGCTATCCTTGGGTATCATACGAGAAGCTACAACCGTAAAATTTCTGCCGCGTAGCGCTCGCATTCGCGATTCACAGACACATCATCCGCACCCCTGGCGCATCACCTAAAGGAGACCACCGTGAGCGAAGCCATTGAACAGCTGAAGGCAAACCTGCCGACTCACCCTCCCGTGGACTCCCTCAAACCGCTGGATGAGGACTACACCGGCCTGCGCATCCTCGCGGTGCACGCGCACCCGGACGACGAGTCCTCCAAGGGCGCCGGTACCGCTTCGGCGTATATTGCCCGTGGTGCCCGCTTCATGGTGGCGACAATGACCGGCGGCGAGCGCGGTGACATCCTGAATGAGGAGATTGCTAATAGTCCGCGTGCGCACCGTGACCTGCCGGGTCTGCGTCGCGCTGAAATGGCGGCTGCTCGCGAGATCATGGGTATTGAGCACCGCTGGATTGGTTTCTTCGATTCCGGTCTGCCGGAGGGTGACCCCATGCCGCCGCTGCCCTTCGGTAGCTTTGGCACCATGCCCCTGGACCGTGCCGCCGCGCCGCTTGTGCGTCTGGTGCGTGAGTACCGCCCGCACATCATCATCACCTATGACGAGATTGGCGGCTACCCGCACCCCGACCACATCATGACCCACAAGGTTGCCGTGGAAGCATTCGAGAAGGCAGGCGACCCCGAGGCGTACGTGGGTGAGGGCGAGCCCTGGACCCCGCTGAAGCTCTACTACGACCGCGCGTTCAACCCCGAACGCACCCTCGCCCTGCACGAGCATTTGCTCGATACGCACGGTGAGAGCCTGCTGAGCGGCTGGATTGAGAACATCGCGTACCGCGCAACGTCGGGGGAGGCGCCTCGCCACGAGACTACGACCCGCATCCTGGTGACCGATCATTTTGAGCAGCGCGATCAGGCTCTGCTGGCACACGCCTCGCAGGTGGACCCGAACGGCGTGTTCTTCGCCGTTCCCAGCGAACAGCTGAAGGATATTTGGCCCTGGGAGGATTACACGCTGGCTGCCTCGCACGCTGAGGTTCAGCTACCCGAATCTAGCCTGGATGAGGGCCTGAGCGACTACTACGTTATCTAGCCTCTACATTATCTAGAGTGGGGCGCCGCATCGCCCCGCGTTACAACGATGCCCTTCACCCACGATATGAGTCGTGGGTGAAGGGCATCATCCATTCTTAGGCACGCGATGTGTGCAGCCTCCGCATACAACCCCCTGCACGCCACCGAATGCCGCCACCGCGCACACCCTACTCGCCGCCACAAATTTTGAGCCGATTCTCAGCCCATCCGTGATGCCGATTGCCGCGAAGGTACGGCGTGGCGGCGTAGAATAAGAGCTCGGGCTCTTTCGTGATGAGCCCGCCGAATTATCTGCCACGACAGCCGAATGAGGTATGAGCTATGAGCGCCAACGCCCTGCCCGTGATTACTGTGCACGGCCACGCCAGCAACCCCGGCACTGTCACTGAGCCTACCGTCTATGAGCAGGCTCTGGCGCGCTCGCTGAGCCCCGAATCCCTGCCGGCACATATTGGAGTACTGGTGGACGGTAACCGCCGCTGGGCGGCTCAGCGCGGCTTGAGCACCCGTGAGGGCCACGCCGCCGGTGCGGAGCGAATTATTGATTTTCTGGCGTGGTGTACTGAGCTGTCGATTCCGCAGGTGAGCCTGTACATGCTCTCCACTGAGAACCTGAAGCGCCCCGAGAAGGAACTGACCGGTCTGATCGCTGTGATTGATGCGTTCCTGGTGCGTCTGGTGGATTCCGCCTGCGGCCCGGTGCGCGCCATCGGCAACATTGACCTGATTCCTCGCCAGCTGCACGAGCGCCTGGACTGGGCGATTGAGCAGACGGCGCACCTGCCCGGCGTTCGCGTGAACATTGCGGTCGGCTACGGCGGTCGCCAGGAGATTGTGGACGCGGTCCGTTCGGTTCTGCGTGAGGCCGCCGCTGAGGGTGCCTCCTTGGAATCGCTTGCTGAACAGCTGAGCGTGGAGGATATTTCTTCGCACCTGTACACCGCCGATATGCCCGACCCGGACCTGCTGATTCGCACTTCGGGCGAGCAGCGCCTGTCCGGTTTCATGACCTGGCAGAGTGCGTATTCTGAGTTTTATTTTTGCCGTGCCCTGTGGCCGGATTTCACGCGCGTTGATTTTTTGCGTGCCCTGCGGGATTACGCGAACCGTTCCCGCCGCTTCGGTTCCTAGAACTTAGATGCTCTAGCATCTATGTACTCTGGTGCCGCTGGCTAGTAGTTACCGGTAGTACAGCCTCCAGCAATACAGAATGGACGTTCTATGCTCGCTGAGCTTTCCCGCCTCTACAACGCAGGCGGCGCCTCCGTTATTGCCGCTCTGGTGCTCGGCAGCTACCTGCTGTATTTTCTGTGGTGCGCCCTGCGGCTGTGGCGTATTGACGTGCGGGAGCACCGTCTGCCGCACCGCATCCTGATTCCTTTGGCTATTGCCACCTATACGGCGTTGCCGGTGTCTTTGCTTTTTGCCGGTCGCCCCGCCGATATTTGGCGTGTGATGGGTGCCGGTCTGGTGCTGTGGTTCTGCTACGGGCTTCTGCGTATTCTGTCGTTCGGGGCGCTGGGCCGCGGGGATGTGAAGCTTGCCGGTATTCTGGGCGGCGTGCTCGGGTACCTGTCCTGGGCGAACCTGGGGTGGGCGTCGCTGGTGACGTTCCTTGCCGGTGGTCTGGTGTCTTTGGCTCTGGTTCTGTTTACGAAGGTGCGCGGTAGCACCCGCATTGCCTTCGGTCCGTTTATGCTTCTGGGTGCGCTGGTGGCGTTGGCGGCTCCGGTATATTCTCTGTGGTAGATTCCGAAGTGGGGTGACCGTTCGGCTACGTGGCGGGCTTGTTCTTCGTATGGTTCATTCTCCGTGCGGCTCGCGGCTGTTTGCTCTGCTCTCTAGCACCTATTTCTCGGCAGAACTGCCGGGGCTTTTGAAAGGTTGATGTTATGCCTACTCCTCCCTATATCCGTAAGCTGCGTGAGCGGATCGGCTCGGATTACCTGTGGCTGTCCGGTGCGACGGCTGTGGTGTACCGTGAGCAGGATTCTAAGGTGCTGCTGGTGCGCCGTAGCGATAACGGGGCGTGGACCCCGATTACGGGCATTGTGGACCCGGGGGAGAGCCCCGCACTGACCTGCCTGCGTGAGGCGCAGGAGGAGGCGAACGTGCAGATTGAGGTTCTGGAGTTGGCGCAGGTGAAGGCTGACCCGCCGATGCAGTTCGGTAATGGTGACCGCTGCCAGTTCTTGGATCATACGTTCTTGTGCCGCTGGGTTTCTGGCGAGGCGAAGGTGAACGACGAGGAGTCTTCGCAGGTGCGTTGGGTGGATGTGTCTGACCCGGCGGAGCGTGCGTTGCTTTCGGAGCGGATGCTGGACCGTATTGATGCGGCGCTAAACTATGACGGCCACTGCCGTTTTGGGTTGGAATCGGTGCCGCCGGAAGAACTTTAGACCGGCTACTAGACTCCGTAAAAGCCGCCGAATGAGGCGTGTAGATACAGAAGGAGGGGCGACCCGCCGTCATGGCGAGTCGCCCCTCCCAGCATTTTTACAACAGTTTGTTACATGTTATTGGGTGGTTCTTCCTGCTTTTCTGTGGGAGTGAGGGGCTGGAGGCCTAAAATTTGCCGTGGCTTTATTTTGTTTTTGTCTTTTTTACTTTAAGTTGTGCCTATGTGTCGAGTTATGGGTGGTGCGCATGAGATGCTTTATATATGACGCGGGTTACATTGGGAGTGACGGCCCCGTATTAGTCAGTAACCCGAAAAAATCCGTTCACGTGATGTTCTGGTGAGCGTGGTCGCTTTCCTTTTACTCTGCCTATAAATCTTTAAGGCATGCCATTTTTCTGTGAACTAGGCTCATTGTGTTCATCGCAATTCTTGGTCGCTATTTTGACGCGCCCTGGAAGGAGTAAAGCATGACAACACACAAAATACCCTGGAGAATCTACGTAGCCCTTATCGGCTCTCTGGTAGGTACAGGAATATATTCCTTCGCCCTACCCATCGCGATTCTCGCTAGTACAGGCGAAATTGGGCTGGCTGGCGTGATGGCAGTAGCCATGCAAATCCCTAATATCGCCTTGGCATATCCACTAGCAACCCTATCTGATAGTCTGCCTCGAAAACCTATGATCGTGATTGCCGGGGCAGTAAACATCCTCAGCATCCTTACCTTGGCGTTGATGATTGAGCAGCATATGCTGTCATGGTTCACCATCGCCGCACTAGGATTTGTGAGTGGTGTCTTCTCTGAACTGGCTGCTGCCTCAGAAGCAGGATATATTCCGCAGCTTCTCGGACGAGAAAACCTTCTTTCGTACAACGCACGTCGTGAAATTTGCGAGGGAATATCCGCAATCATTGCGCCCCCTACAGCAGGATTTATTGTTCTTGTCGCGGGCGCAACGGTCGGTCTTATTGTCCCGGTGCTCCTTTTCGGGGCGGCAACTATTTCATACGCAACGTTGCCTTCCGTAGAGATGGAAACTAAAACTGAGCAACGCGAAACCGCACAACATGGGTTTATTCACCGGATGTTCGACGGCATCCAATACATGTTCTCCGGCGCCCCGCAGAGACTTATCCTTGTCTACACGTTTTTCTTGGCGGCAGCTACAGCATCGTATTCACTCATCATTATTTACCGCCTGTACGAGGAACTCACTTTTGAAGCCTCAGTGGTAGGCATGATTATGGCCTGCAGCGGTATCGGTGGTATCGTCGCGGCACTCATCATCGATCGTTTCCTCTCTTTTGAGAACACGCGAGGAATGCTGCTGGTCGCCAATGTCGTATCCCTGCTCGGAATACCGCTCGTTACCGTCAGCAATAACCCCGTAGTGCTCGGAGCCCTGCTCTTCATCCTGGACGTAGGATGGGCATCAGCTTTCATCTTCTCCAACAATCTGCGTGACTGCATTACACCGAATGAGCTACTAGGGCGAGCCAGCTCCCTTGACGGTGCCGTGTTTGGGCTAGGAACGCTGTACTCCATGGGCGCGGTAGCACTGATGCTTGACCATCTCGGCTCCTTCAACGCTGCGCTTGTCGTCAGTATCCCGGCTGTACTCTGCCTCATCTACACACTGGTCCACTATAAACAGTTCAAAGTGTTCAATATCGTTGAACAATAGTGAGAACCCGCTACCACCTTAATGATGGGGGCGGAGAACATGCACAGAAGGAGGGGCGACCCGCCGTCATGGCGAGTCGCCCCTCCCTCTATGGTTAAGCCGCGAACCTCAGAGGAGGTTCAGGCGGGTGAGATTAGAAGTTGCCCAGCATCTTGGTGACATCCAGAGCCGCATCCAGCTGCTCCTCAGTCACTTCGCCGCGCTCCACGTAACCCAGAGCCACAACTGCCTCACGGACAGTCACCTTGTGAGCCACCGAGTACTTAGCGATCTTCGCAGCAGCCTCGTAACCAATCAGCTTGTTCAGCGGGGTCACAGTCGACGGCGAAGCTTCAGCCAGGAAGCGGCAACGGTCAACGTTAGCGGTCAGACCGTCAATCATCTTCTCAGCCGAAACGCGAGAAACATTAGCGAGCAGGCGGATCGACTGCAGCAGGTTAGCAGCCATCACCGGGATACCCACGTTCAGCTCAAACGCGCCGTTAGTGGAGGAGAGAGCAATGGTCGCGTCGTTACCGATAACCTGAGCGGCAACCATGATGGTAGCCTCACAAATCACGGGGTTGACCTTACCGGGCATAATCGAGGAGCCGGGCTGCAGATCGGGGATGTGCAGCTCGCCCAGACCGGTGTTCGGGCCCGAACCCATCCAGCGGATGTCGTTGCTGATCTTCATCAGGCCGTATGCCAGGGTGCGCAGCTGACCGGAAACCTCAATCAGGCCGTCACGGTTAGCCTGAGCCTCGAAGTGGTTACGAGCCTCGGTCAGGGGCAGACCGGTCTCCTCAGCGAGCAGCTCAATCACGCGAGCGGAGAAGCCGTCCGGGGTGTTAATGCCGGTACCCACAGCGGTACCGCCCAGGGGAACCTCAGCCACGCGGGGCAGGGAAGCGTTCACACGCTCAATGCCGTAACGCACGGTTGCGGCGTAGCCGGAGAACTCCTGGCCCAGGGTGATGGGGGTTGCGTCCATCAGGTGGGTACGACCGGACTTCACAACGTCCTTGAACTCTGCGGACTTGCGCTCCAGGGACTCAGCGAGCACCTCGAGAGCGGGAATCAGGTCCTTCACCAGAGCCTCAGTCACAGCAACGTGCACGGAGGTGGGGAAGACGTCGTTGGAGGACTGGGAAGCGTTCACGTGGTCGTTGGGGTGAACCTCAATGCCCTTGGACTCCAGGGAGCGGGTTGCCAGGGTTGCCAGAACCTCGTTCGTGTTCATGTTCGAGGAGGTACCGGAACCGGTCTGGAAGACGTCAATGGGGAAGTGGGCGTCGTAGTCACCGGTTGCTACCAGATCCGCTGCGTCGCGGATAGCCTGGGCGCGCTCAGCGTCGAGCACCTTGAGTTCCTCATTGGCGGTCGCGGCTGCCTTCTTCACGAGGGCAAGTGCACGAATATGGGCGGATTCGAGGGTCTGACCCGAAATCGGGAAGTTCTCAACTGCGCGCTGGGTCTGTGCACGGTAGAGTGCATCAGCCGGAACGCGAACTTCGCCCATGGTGTCATGTTCAATGCGGTATTCAATGTTTTCAGCCATACCTCTAGCATAGGCGTTCAAAGTGGCTTACGTCGCCTCGAAAAGGTGTCAAAAGAGGAAAAACGCTCATAAATTTTGCGGGGTGAGAAGGCGCAGAAAAACCCCGCCCCGGTAGATGTGCGAACACGCTACCGTGGCGGGGTTATCCCATAGAAAAATCTGTTCTTAAGTGCGAGTATGTGGGTTCTTGCCCTAAGACTCGTATCGAGCGGAGACGAGGAAAACTAGTCCAGGTTCTCAGCAACCACAACGCGCGGGGGAGTCTTCACGACCACCGGAATCGCCTGAGTCGGCGGGTTCTGCGCGTCGTTCTTCTCCTCCGGCAGAGTCAGGTCCTGCGAACTGAACACCAGCTCCGCCTTACCCTCCTTCAGATGGTAGAAGACACCAATCACGGCGACCTTGCCCTCAACTACTGCATCCGAAATGATGTGGGACTGCTCAATAATGCGGATAGCGGTCTGGCGAGTATGCTCACGCACCATATCGTTGACGGTCGGGTTCTCCGGCAGTTTCGGGGACATTGCCGAAGGCAGGATGTGCTGCACCAGGTTACGGACGAAGCCGTGCGGCATCTCACCGGATTCCAGAGCATTGCTAGCGGCAGTCACAGCACCGCAGGAGTCGTGGCCGAGAACCATCACGATGGGGGTCTCAAACTCCTCGACTGCGTACTCCAACGAACCGAGAGCCGCGTTCTCCAGCACGTGGCCGGCGGTACGCACCACGAACGCATCACCCAGACCCAAATCGAAAATAATCTCCGCCGCCAGGCGAGAGTCACCGCAACCGAAAATTGAGGCAAACGGGAACTGGCCGGCGGCTAGGTCGGTACGGCGAATCGTGTCCTGGTTGGGGTGCTCGTTGCTGCCCTCAATAAAACGACGGTTGCCGTCTCGAAGGCGCTTCCACGCCTCAGCGGGAGTCGGTTGAATGCCAGCCATGTGATGCTCCTTAGCGGACAGATACAGATAACGCGTGCCGCCAGAGGCAACGAATCTGCGAACGGGTATGCGGAAGCTTCAGGCGCTCGCGCTGAAGCTGAGTTTCTTGCCGGAAGCTTCCCGGTGAAAAGAACCTACCTCAAATATGCCTTAAAAATGCGAAAAATAGCTAGTGTGGCGCGCCTTCACACCCCCAATCTTGATGCCCAATGACGCAAAAACAACGCGAAGAGAGACGCAGCCCTCACCAAGTTGCCGCATCTGCTCACGATAAAGTCAACACGCACGCAAACTCGTTCAGAACAAGAAAAACGAGGCGCCCGCGCGCTATCCTGAAAGGAGCACTACTGCGTCGGCGACTTCGTGCTGGAAAGAACCAGCCAGCCGACGGTGTATTCAGAATTCTCGAAGGTGAGTCTATGACTACGAACAACAATCACGGCGATCGCAACCTTGCAATGGAACTGGTCCGCGCGACTGAAGCAGCAGCAATTGCTGCAGGCCCCTGGGTTGGCGCAGGCGAAAAGAACCTCGCAGATGGTGCAGCCGTAGACGCAATGCGTTACCGCCTCTCCACCGTCAGCTTCAACGGCACCGTCGTCATTGGTGAAGGCGAAAAGGACCAGGCCCCCATGCTGTACAACGGCGAGAACGTTGGCGACGGCTCCGGCCCCTCCCTCGACGTGGCAGTGGACCCCATCGACGGTACCCGCCTGACCGCTCTGGGTATGGACAACGCCCTTTCCGTGATTGCCGTAGCAGATGGTGGTACCATGTTCGACCCCTCCGCAGTGTTCTACATGGAGAAGCTGGTCACCGGCCCCGAAGCCGCAGAATTCGTGGACCTGCGCCTGCCCGTCAAGCAGAACCTGCACCTGGTCGCTAAGGCTAAGGGCAAGAAGATCAGCGAGCTGACCGTCTGCGTGCTGGACCGCCCCCGCCACGCCAAGCTGATCCAGGAAATTCGAGAGGCAGGCGCTCGTACCCGCATCATCCTCGACGGTGACGTTGCAGGCGCTATCGCAGCCTGCCGCGAGAACACCGGCGTGGACCTGATGCTCGGCACCGGCGGCACCCCCGAAGGCGTTGTCGCGGCGTGCGCAATCAAGGCAACCGGCGGCGTCATCCAGGGCCGCCTGGCACCGACCGACGACGCAGAGCGTGAGAAGGCACTGGCAGCAGGTCACGACCTCGACCGCATCCTGACCACCAACGACCTGGTCACCAGCGACAACTGCTTCTTCGCCGCAACCGGTGTCACCGACGGCAAGTTGCTGCGCGGCGTACGCTACGGCAAGAACGTTGTAACCACCCAGTCGCTGGTCATGCGTTCCTCCTCCGGTACCGTTCGTACCGTTGAGGCTGAGCACCGCCTCTCCCGCCTGCGCGAGATTCTCTCGCACACCAAGAGCCCCGGAGAGCAGTAATCTTCGCCCCCGCAAGGGCTGAGGAGCCGCACTAAGACTCCTCGAACATTGCGCATACATACACAGGGAGCCGCCCCCACCGAAGAACTCGGTGAGGGCGGCTCCCTCACGTATTTAGCTTTTAGTTCTCAGGATGCGCCCCAGCAGCGGTGTGCCTGAACCCGTTAGCGAGAGCGGAAAGACTGAACCTTCGCCTTCGCCTTCGACACGGCATCACGAACAGCCGGACGAGCCTTGTACACCAGCGTGTAGGCGCGGTAGCCCAGCGAGGACACCGGAACATCCCAGGTACCCGGGTACTCCACGGACTCGCCGCCGAAGGACTTCTTGAACTTCGTGAAACCGGCCCACTCGTGATCCGGCTGATCCTCCGGCGCGATGCCGAAGAGGTCAACGTACTTCAGGCCCTTACGCTTAGCGTCCAGGATTAAGTTCGTCATCACCACAACACCGGCACTAAGGGTGCGGTGCTCGAAGGATGCCGCCGCGTGCGCGTAGGTGCGGGTGTCATCCGAATCGTACACAAACGCCGCCGCAATCGGGGTGCTCTCACCGTTCTCATCGGTCAGCTTCGCAATGTACAGGGATGCCGCACCGGCGGGCATCAGCACGCGAGCCGCCTGCATCAGGTAGTCGTCGTGCTGGCGGTTGAAGCCGTTACGCTCTGCGGTTTCCTCGAGGAAACCGAAGAGAATCGTCATATCCGAGGGATTGGTCGACACCTCAACGGTCACGCCCTTCTTGTGGATATTACGATGACGAGTACGATAACCGGAGATCATTCCCTTGATGATCTCGTCCTCAGAGCCCGAAAGGTCAATAATCTGCGTGTGCGAAGGCTGCACCTGGCGAGGAGCCAGAACCGCACCGCGACGAGCCAAGAAAGCAGCCGCATCCTGATCGCCCCAAATAGCGGATTCAGTAGGCTCAATGCGCACAAACAGACAACGAAGCTTCGCGGCCTCTTCCTTCAACGAGGCAAGAGCCTCGTCGAAGGCCACAGCGCTCGAAGCAACCGGTCCGTACGGGCTGTACAAGTAGCGGCCGGTAGCACCGCCCTCAACGATTGCAAGGTACGACCAGCCGTTACCGCTCTTACGGATCACGGTGTGACCATTAGATTCCTGAAAACGTGCCCAAATATCGGACTGAAGAATATTGCTCATCTTTCTAGTGTATCCGAACTTAGGGAACGTAAGCCTGGGGCTCCGAGGACGCTTCGGGAGCAGGAGTGGGGCGGGGTGCGGAGGAGCTCTCCTCCGCCTCGCGCTCAGCCGCTGCCTTAGCCTTCGCCTCGGCAACGCGGGCGCGCAGAGCTGCGCCCTTGTCCATGGCAGTCTGACGCAGGTCCTGAGAGAACTGACGCAAATCAGCGTGAACCTGCTGAGCAAACGCATCGGTGCCCGAACCCAGAATACGCAGAGCCAGCAGGCCCGCATTGCGAGCGCCGTTAATGGAGACGGTAGCTACCGGAACGCCAGCGGGCATCTGAACAATCGACAGCAGCGAGTCCATGCCCTCAAGGTTCTTCAGGCGCACCGGAACACCAATCACAGGCAGAGCGGTCACGGAAGCGAGCATACCGGGCAGGTGAGCGGCACCGCCGGCACCGGCAATAATGACGCGAATACCGCGGCTGTGAGCCTTCTTGCCGTACTCAATCATGTCCTCGGGCATGCGGTGCGCAGAAACGACATCAGCCTCGTAGGGGATGCCGAACTCGTCCAAAACCTCGGCTGCGGCCTCCATAACCGACCAGTCCGAATCCGAACCCATCACAATGCCAACAACGGGCTGGGAAGAAGCATAGGGAGACTGAGACATAATCCTCATATCCTTTCAGAATGCGGTGGCGAACCACCATCAATAGGGTGCGTCGGATACGCAGGATGATGTGCTCACCCCACGCACCGGCTAAAAATAGGGCTACAGGGGGCGGCCGTCACGCAAAATGGAGGCGGCATTCGCGGCGCTGTGGCGCAGCGCCTCAAGCTCAGCCACCGTGCCAGTAATATTCACGTGACCAATCTTGCGGCCCGGGCGGGTTTCCTTGCCGTAGAAATGGATCTTCGCGCGCGGTTCAGCCGAAAGCGCCAGCGGGTAGACACCGAAAATGTCTTCGTTCTCGCCGCCCAGGTAGTTCTTCATCACGGCAACACCCTCCAGCACGGAGGTGTCACCCAACGGCAAATCCAGCACAGCACGCAGATGCTGCTCAAACTGGCTGGTCACCGAGCCGTCCTGAGTCCAGTGGCCGGTATTGTGCGGGCGCATTGCCAGCTCGTTGATGTAGAAGCCTGCGGGAGAGCCGGGAACCTCAAACATCTCAACAGCCATCACACCGGTCACGCCCAGCTCGGAGGCAATAGTGACCGCGGCAGCGGCAGCGGCTTCAGCAACCTCGGGGTCTAGATTCTGAGCGGGGGCAATGACCTCATCGCAGATGGAGTTCACCTGAATGGTCTCAACGACCGGCCAGGGGCGCACCTCGCCGCTTTCACGGCGAGCCACCAGCGCGGAAAGTTCACGAGTGAAGGGCACCTTCTCCTCAGCCAGCAGAGCGGAGAAATCAGTGCGGGAAGGCAACTGCTCAAACCATTCAGTGCTACGCTCGCGAGCCTCCTCGGGAGAATCCAGGACGAGCACGCCCTTGCCGTCGTAGCCGCCGCGCGGGGTCTTCAGCACCACGGGCCAGCCAATCTCATCGCCGAAGGCGAGCAGCTCGTCCAGAGTGCTCACCTGAGCCCAGCGCGGGTTCGGCAGGCCGAGACGCTCAACGGCCTGGCGCATCAGGAGCTTATCCTGTGCGTACTGCAGAGCCTCCGGGTGGGGCTGTACATTCACGCCCTCCTCCATGAGAGTGCGCAGAAATTCGGTGGGCACATGCTCATGGTCGAAAGTGATGACATCCTTGCCGCGAGCAAATTCGCGGAGGGTGTCCAAATCCTTGTAATCCCCGACGGGCGCGGTACGCACCGCTGCCACGGCGCCGACGGTGGGCGCCTCCGCGAGAATCTGCAGGTTGAGGCCAAGGTTAGTTGCTGCGGGAGCCATCATGCGGGCCAGCTGGCCGCCGCCGATGACACCAATTACGGGTCCAGTCACAGGGTAAGTCACATCACCTAAGTGTACCGGGTTCGGAGTGTTCATGGGAGCAAGACCACATTAAGGTCACAGAATGGGTTCAACTGGGCTTCAGAGCCCAATATTTGGGCGTGAATACCGGAAGAAACCGTAAAAACCTGCCTTCTGCGCGGTCAGGCAGAGACGAAACTATCAGCGCATGATGAAAAGAGTCACCCGGTAGCTGAGAGGTCTATGGAAAAACTCCCAAAGGGACGAACAACGCACCGGGACTGTACTAACATATAAGAGCTTGTAAAAGAGGCTGAAGCACCACGCAGTGACAACGTAACCAACGTTCACCGTCGTAGCATCGGCACCTTTTTCCCCGATAAAACCCCGCTAGATAGGTCCCGCATGAGCGCACAGACGAAACCGACCCTCACCGAACGCCTGAAATCCCTCTGGGACAGCTACGGTATTGAGGTTCTCAAATTCGGTACCGTGGGCGGCGCCGCCTTCATCGTGAACTCTGTGACGGTGTGGGTGCTGATGATGACCATCATGTCGGAGTCCCACACCAAGGCGAAGGTTGTAGCGAGTGTTGTCGCAACCATCTTCTCCTGGCTCATGAACCGCCTGTGGACCTTCCGCGACTCCCGCTCCGAGAACTGGAAGCGCGAAGCCATCGAGTTTGGTCTGGTGAACCTGCTGGGCATTTTCGTTGAGGCCGGCTGCGTGGCATTCAGTACCTACGTGCTGAACCTGCGCACCCCCGAGGCATCCTTCATCTCCGGTACGATCATCGGTACCATTCTGGGCACCATTCTTCGCTACTTCCTCTACCGCTTCTGGGTGTATGGCTCGCACCGCCAGAAGGTTGAAGACGGTGAAGGCACCGATCATGAGGAGCTCGGCCGCATGTTTGATGAAGCCGCCGCAATTCTTGACGGCGAAGAACTCACCAAGCAGAAGGCACGCTCTGAGGTGGCTGCATCCGAGGCGCAGCCGAAGTCCGGTTCGCAGAACTCCTAAGCTTCTCGGATTGTAGAAGCGGCATAGCTAGAACGTGATATAACGATTCATCCCCCGATACGAACGGTATCGGGGGATGAATCATTTAAAGCCCTATATGTTTATTGACGCTGTGCTTGATGGTGCTGTGTTTGTTGACGCTCCGTGCGGGCGTTAGCCTTCCATGCGATTTTTCAGGTAGCAGGGGAGAGGCGCCACCGGCGCCGCAGGGCTGAGAAGCTACGCGCGGGGAATCTCCACCGCACGCTCGGCAACCATCAGAGACGCCAGCTGCCCGTCCTGCCAGTCCACGCTCGGGTCAGCCACAAACACCGCATGCCCCGAAGCCAAAATAGCTAGTACCTCCAGCAGTGTGCTCAGGGTCGCCTCCGAGGCATCAAAACCGTAGTCGGGGCTCAACTCCAGCGCGAGCGCCCGCTGCCCCGAAGGTAGCGTATGTCCCGCCGTGCGGTAGTTCTGCGCCTGCGTAAGAACCTGCTCGTAGGCTTCCGCATAGCTGAAACCCTCAATGATTTCTGCCGAATCATCGGGAAGCAGACCCGAGTACTGGTCGCCAAAGCTACGCACCAGGGCGCAGTAATCGAGCACCTCCTCGGCGTGCGAAGCCAGCGCCTGCAAATCGCCGGTGTAGGAAAGCGCCAACGGTGCACGCTCAACCGCCAGAAGGTACGCGGGGTCATTCGTGTAGCCCGCCTCCTGCTCGGTGCAGACCGCCGCAACCAGCGGCTCGTCCTGATCGAGGATCGCGCCCACGCGCAGCGCCGCCAGACCCAGAACAATGGTGCGCCAGTGCAGCGGAGCCTGCAGGTCAAAACCTTCATCGGGTGCCAGTTCGCACTCTTCAACCAGCAGGTTTGCGCTCTTGTCTACCCAGTTCATGAGGACCCTGCCGGAGAGCTCAATGCGCTCGCCTGCCGCCGAATACCAAATCAGGGCGGGGGTCTGCTGAGTGCTGAGTTTCTCGAAGAAACGGTTCAGAGTCGTGGGTGCGGACGCGCCGGTGGGGGAGAGAGTAACCATGGGTTTCACTCTACCGTACCTTGCTCTACCGCACGTGGGAAGGGCGGTCAGGGAGAGTGCGCTCGACGCTAAAAAATACAGGGGTAAGGTAAAAGCGTCTAAGGGTGTCTTAAAAAACCTAATGACTCAAAATGTTTGATAGTCCTAATGCCTCATTTTGGAATATGGCATAAATATAAAGTGGAAATGTAAATGCTTCGCAATGCCTCGAAAAAATATTCAGAAACCGCATGGGGAAAAGATAAGTTTTTCTTATCTAATTATTGAGTTCTTTCCCCTGTGCCCGAGGTGGGGTGGGTGGGGTGGTCGTCACGAGCCCTTATTATTTGCGGTCAAGATGCGGAATTTGCAAGCGGTGGAAACCATGCCTTGAGTAGGGGGAATCTGAGGTTGCCCTTAGGTGTGAGCGAGGGCAAGTAGCGTGCGCAAAAATATATAAAGGTCAAATTCACATTAAATATGGCGTCTCTAACACATACATCTAAATATTGTTTTAGTCTAGTTTGACGAAACGGCGTGTCGCACGTCTAATAGATATATAAGCGTGTTTGCTCTGGAAGGGACCGTAGAGGCCGGAGCAACCATGCCACACCATACACACGAAGATTCCGTCCACGACGGATCCGCAGACTCATTAAGCTCACAATGAGAACACGGAAGGAAAACCCATGGGCTCCTACATTGCATCCGACCGCTCTGTCGCGGCCGCGCGCGCATCAGGCGCTCAGCACCGTAGCATGAATCCCACTCACCCCCTCGAAAAAGCCGCCGACGCCTTTCTCACAGACGCAGAACGAAACATGCCTGCCTGCACCGACGTATGGACCGCAGCGGCAGGGCTCTACGGAACCGAAGGCGAAGACGGAGAACTCGCCTGGCAAGCTGAAGCGCTCTGTGCCCAGACCGACCCTGAAGCCTTCTTCCCCGAAAAAGGCGGCTCCACCCGAGACGCCAAAAGGGTGTGCGGTGTATGCCCCGTGCGTGAAGAGTGTCTACAATATGCAATGGACAATGACGAGCGCTTCGGAATCTGGGGCGGGCTGTCAGAACGTGAACGCCGCCGACTGCGCAAGCAGGCGAGCTAAGCCAGGAAGGTACCATCTACATGCAGACCGCACGACTGTGCTCCCGCCAGACCTGCCAGCGAGAGGCGACTGTTACTCTCCACTACTCCTACGCAGACTCCACGGCACTTATCGACGCACTCTCAGAATTTCGCGAACCCCACGCCTACGACCTCTGCGACCATCACGCTGCACGGCTGACGGCACCCCAGGGTTGGCGAGTGGTCTACAAGGTACCCGTTCAGGACACCACCGAATCCTAGAAGTCAAAACCAAGATTTAAACACCCGAATGCAAAGAACCTTCCGCTAATTCATGCGGAAGGTTCTTTGCGTATGAGAAACTGGCAGATAGTACAGACACCCGCAACTCACTCAAACACCATTCACTCGAAAAGAACGCGAGATCCATGAGCAAAGAAACACACCGAGGAATGTGGGGCGCACTGCGCCCGGCCATCCGCCGCACCAACGCCGAAGAACTACTCCACGCCCGACGCACCGAAACTAAAACCAGCGAACCGGCACCGCACACCGGCGCCTTTGGACGCATCGCAGCAGACGTACCCACCGTCGCCGAAGAACCCGACCTGCCCACCGGAAACGTACCCGTCGTCCCCGCACGCAGCAAACTACGCGAACAGGGCGTCGGCACCCGCGTACGCACCCGCACCAACGTCTCCACCGGCTTCGTGCCCCTCGTCCGCGACTCGCAAAGCACCCCCAAAAACCCGACGCTCAGCGACCTCAACCGCGAAACCATGCAGAAGGCCGCCGAAGCAGAAGCCGCTGCAGCAGCAGAAGCCGAAAAGGCGGCCGAAGCAGAAACCGTCGCTACCGCGGAGGCGGCAAGCGCCTCCACCGCCGGACGCAAGTACCGCACCGAAACCACCCGCACCGGTCACACCCACGCGGTCGCAGACCCCAACGCGCCGCTGTCCTCCCTAGCAGCCTCGCCCGAAGCAGCAGAACGCGCCGCAGCCCGCGAAGACGCTGTGGAAGACACCCCGCGCTTCCTCAAGCTCCGCGCAACCCTCATCGCGCTCACCGTACCGCTGACCGTACTCATGATCGCGATCCGCACCGTAGCCTCCGCACCCTTCCTCTGGCTCGAATACCACCGCCCCGGATTCCCTGAAGACAGCTACGGCTACTACCTCGTCGAGAGGATGCGCCTGGGCTCCTACGGCGTGGACTACATCAACAACTTTGCGCCGCGAGAATACCTTGCCCACGTCACCACCGGTGCCGACAATACCCTCGCCTTCACCGAAGCAGAAGTGAACCACATGCACGACGTGAAATGGGTACTGCTCATCGCAACCGTAGCTGTTGCCGCGCTCTTCCTGCTGACGCTCTTTAGTAGCATCTCCCTGCGCGAGCGCGCCCCCGGAACCATCCGCCGCAGCCTCTTTAGCGGCGCATGGATTACTCTGGGACTCATTATGGTGCTCGGCGTTGTGGGTGTCTTCGGTTGGGAATGGCTGTTCACCACCTTCCACCAGGTGTTCTTCCCGCAGGGCAATTGGGAGTTCTCCGTGCGAAGCTCCCTCATCCGCCTCTACCCGCCGCAATTCTGGATCGATGCGGCAATCGCCGTAGCGGTCCTCGTAGCAGCGCAGATTACCCTCCTGCTCGTGACCACCTGGCCCACCAAATACCGCAAGCTCAAAGCAGAACGCCGCCGCCAGGAACGCCAGGAACTGCGCGTCAAGCTCGCCTCCGCACGCGTCAGCGACAACTAAAAATCATCACCCACTTCACCGCATGAACCTGCGAGGAAAGGGCACCCAAAGGGGGCTGGGCTCTACCACACGGTAGAACCCAGCCCCCTTTGCTATACCCAAGCTCGCATCGCCCGATCCTAAAACCGAGCCTAAAACTCAAGCCTAAATCCAGGACTTAAACCACATATGCGAATACCACTGCTCATACGGAATCACCTGAGCAGTCCACAACGGCATAAAGTACGCGCTCAACACCAGCACACCCACCAGGTAAATCGCCACCAGCGTCACGCCCAAACGAGCACGCAACACCGAACCGCGAGCACCCGACAGCACCAGACCCAAAACACCCGCCAACAGCAGGATCAGGAACGGCTCAAAGGACAGCGCGTAGAAGTAGAACATCGTGCGAGTCGGGTACATAAACCACGGGAAATAGCCCGCACCGAACACAACCAGCAGCGCACCAAAACGCCAATCCCGCTTCAGCAGCAGAACCAGAAGCGCCACAATAATCGCCGGAATAAAAGCCCACCAAATCGCCGGGTTACCGATATTCAAAATAGCCTCGGAACAGGACTTCACGGTACAGCCAGAAGAACCCAGCTTCGGCGACTCATAGTAGTACGAGGTCGGGCGGCCCAAAACCAGCCACTGCCACGCCTGCGAAGAATACGTATGCGGGCTGCTCAAACCAGAATGGAATTTAAATGCCGAGACATGGTACTCCCACAGGGAACGCAGATCCTCAGGAAGCCACATGACACCCTTGCCCGGGTTCTCAACCGCCCAGCGGCGGAAATACGCATTCGACGACTGGAACCAACCCGCCCAGGTGCTCAAATACACCAGCAGGCCCACACCAATCATCTGGAAGAACGCGGGGATGCCGTCACGCACCAGCGCCGTCAAACCCCACTTGTTCAGACCCACAATACGGCGAGCATTAATATCCCAGAACACCGTCAGCAGACCCATCGCCGCCACAAAGAACAACGAATTCCACTTCACGCCCACCGCGGCACCGGCGCACACACCGGCGGCGAAACGCCACAGGCGCAGACCCATGCTCGGGCCCCACGGCATTGGCGGAAGTACACCGCTATTCTGACGTGCCGCCTCCGCAATATTGCGCGCCAACACACGCCGCGCCTGAATACGGTCAAGCACCAGACACACAAAAGTCGCCAAAATCCAGAACATCTGGAAAATATCCAGCAGAGCCAAACGAGACTCCACCAGCATCAGACCATCCACAGCAGCCAGCAGCGCCGCAATAGTCGCCACCGTCATCGAACGGAACAGCAACCAGCCAGCATACGCAATTAACGCCACCGACAGGGTGCCAATCACCGCAGCAGAAACACGCCAACCAAAGGGATTATTATCACCAAAGATTGCCATGCCCGCGGCAATCATCCACTTACCCAACGGCGGATGCACCACATACTCCGGCGAATCCGTCAACAGACCCGACGGGTGACCGGCAGCGAAGGAAGCATTAGCGTCCTTCGACCAGCTCAACTCATAGCCATAATGCACATACGAGTAGGCATCCTTGGCGTAGTAGGTCTCATCAAAAACAATGGCATTCGGATGCGCCAAATTATAAAAACGCAGAATACCGGCAACCAGCACAATCAATGCGGGCGCCAACCAACCCCAACGCGGGGCACGAATATAGGCAACAGCGAGCGCATCCAGCAGAGAATCGAGGCTGTAAAGACCACGGTCAGACGAAGAGCGGGACGAAGCAGCCGGGCCAGCCGGAGCGGCAGATGCGGGAGAAAGTAGCTTAGGTATCTTCACCCCATCAATCCTAAAGGGTCAGAACGCACGATGCACCATTTCAGCCCGTGAACGGCTTATATGACGCACCGTAGCCCGCCCGCACCAGCTGCTTTTACCGGCAACCCCGCCCGGCAAGCTCACCCGGCAATCCCACCCGACAGCGGACAGAGTGCGGGCGTTACACTTAGTGGGTACACGAAGACCAGACACAGACACGAGGCCTGCCATGACCGCACCCGCAGAATACACCGAAGAAACCGCCGACCCCTCAGAAATCACCGCCCCCTCAGAAATGGTCGAGGCACCCGAGATTGACACCGCTGACACCGCCGTTACCTCCGAAGAAGGCGGCGTGCTCATCCTCGGCGGCACCCCCATCGGCAACCTCGCCGACGCCTCCGACCGACTGCGCTCAGCCCTCGCCACCGCAGACCTCATCGCCGTCGAAGACACCCGCAAGCTACGAACCCTCGCCTCCGGGCTTGGCGTGCGCACCCGCGGCCGCATCATCGTCAACCACGACCACAACGAAGCCGAACGCAGCGAAACCATCGTGCAAGCGGTACAGGACGGTCAGCGTGTGCTGCTGCTCTCGGATGCGGGCATGCCCACCATCTCCGACCCCGGCTACGTTGCCGCCGCAGCCGTCGCGGAAGCCGACCTGCCCGTCACCGTGGTGCCCGGCCCCTCCGCAGCGTTGACCGCGCTCGCGCTCTCCGGCCTGCCCACCGGACGATTCACCTTCGAAGGTTTCCTCGCCCGCAAGGGCTCCGAGCGCACCCGCCGCCTCGCATCGCTGGCGGGGGAGGAGCGCACCATGATCTTCTACGAATCCCCGCACCGCACCGCCGCAACCCTGGCAGACTTCGTGCAGACTTTCGGCGCCGACCGCCGCGGAACGGTCAGCCGTGAGCTAACCAAGCTCCACGAAGAGGTTCGACGCGGTACCCTGGCAGAGCTCGCCGAATGGGCGGAATCTGAACGCGTCCGCGGCGAAATCGTCATTATCGTTGAAGGCGCACAAGCCCCCGAAACCCCCGAAGCGCAGGATGTAGTGCAGCTGGTCCTCGATCGCGTAGCGGGCGGTGAGCGCCTCAAGAGCGCCTGCGCCGCGGTCGCCGCCGAGACCGGCACCTCCAAGCGTGATCTGTACGAGGCAGCACTGGCTGCCCGTTCCGAATAACCCAGAATCACCGCGCAGCTTTACCCCCAGCTTTGCCCTGCAGTTTTATCCGAGGATTTATCAATGTGTCAGAGCCACCCCGGTCCTGAAATCACCCAGGAGTACCTGAACTCCCTCGCCGCCCTGGCGAACTACACCCTGCCCACCCCCGCGGCACTTCGGGCAACCGCCCTGCCTAACGGCTGGGAGCCGGTGCCCGGTGAAGTACCCGCGCCCTATCAGGCGGAACTCTACACCGGCATCAGTGACGCTGAAGGCGGAGAAGGAACCCGCCGCCGCTCCACCACCGGCGAGAATGGCCGCAGCCGCAACCTGGTCTTCCCGCCCGCCCCCGAGCCGCTGCCGTACCCCATCGTGGATAACCACACCCACATGGACCTGCTCGACGGTGAAGTAGAAATCAGCGCCCGCGACGCACTCGACGCCGGCGAAAAGCTCGGCATCGCCGCTATCGTACAGGTCGGATGCGATATCCCCTCCTCCCTGTACGCGGTCGCCGCCGCGCAGGCTGATGAGCGTGTCCTCGCCGCCATTGCGATTCACCCCAACACCGCCCCCGAGCTGGCTGCAACCGGTCAGCTGGAGGCGGCGCTCGCCACCCTCGACGAGCTCGCCACCGCCGACCGTGTGCGCGCTATTGGTGAGACCGGCCTGGACTATTTCCGCACCGGCGAAGAAGGCATGGAGGCGCAGCACTACAGCTTCCGCGAGCATATTCGCATTGCGAAGAAGCACAACCTGGCGCTGCAGATTCACGACCGCGACGCGCACGAGGATGTTGTGCGCATCCTGGATGAAGAGGGTGCGCCGGAACGTACCGTGTTCCACTGCTACTCGGGTGGCCCGGAGCTTGCCGCGATCTGCAATGAGCGCGGCTGGTACATGAGCTTTGCCGGCACGGTGACTTTCAAGAATTCGAAGGGTATTCAGGATTCGTTGGCGATGGCTCGTCCGGAGCTGATGCTGGCTGAGACGGATGCGCCGTTCTTGACCCCGCATCCGTTCCGTGGCCGCCCGAATGCGTCCTACATGACGAATTACACGGTGCGGTTCATGGCGGCTCACCGCGGTGAGGAGCTGGAGGCGCTCTGCCGCCGTATCCGTGAGAATTCGGAGCGGGTTTACGGGCAGTGGTAGGTGCGTACAGTTTTGTAGCGGATAATTACTCTGAGTTGCCTCGCGGCGCGTGTCTGCGTGCTAGACTGTAGCGACTACAAATAACTCACTCAAACAGCTATGCCATGATCTGGTCTGCACTATTTAGGCACATATGGTGCTTCAATAATGTGTTCAAAAATTGGTGCTGCAAACATCCCTGCAAGAGTTTATGTTGAGCACCCCGTGGCTGGTGCTTTAGGAGGACACTATGGCAAAGATTCTGAAGTATGTTCTGGGCCTGGATGGCGCGAACCGATTTGAATCGTTCTATTCGGTGGGCGAGCCCGCGAAGGACTTTGTGCCGTATTCTGCGGTGGATAACCGTGATAATCATGTGACCGATGACGAATTTGATGTTGAGCTTTTCCGCACCCGCTGGCATCGTGACCCCACTCCGGCTGAGCGCGGCTGCATGCTCAGCCACGTGAAGATGTGGGAGGACTTTGTCGCATCGGATGCTGACTGGGCTCTGATTGCTGAGGACGACATCCTTATTTCTCCGGATGCTGAGGCGGTGGTGAACGCAATCATCACCAAGTACCCGCAGGTTCAGCTGGTGAACCTGTGCGATGCGTACTCGTTCAAGGCGGGTACCATGAACCCGCGCGTGGACTACATTCGCCTGTCTCTGCTGTCTCCTTTTGTGCACGGTAAGTACCGTATGGGTAAGCTGTACGGTTCGACCCGCCTGGGCTGCACCGGTCTGTACCTGATTTCCCGTTCGGGTGCCGAGCTGTTGCTCAAGCAATTTGAGGGTAAGGCGCCGGGTACTGTGGCTGATGATTATAGGCTGTACCAGCAGTGGGGTGTGGATGTGCGTTTTGTGCAGCCGGGCCTGTGCGATTGGGAGGGTAGTAGCGTCATCCTGGAATCCGGTAAGAGCCACCTGGAGATGCTGGCTGAGAACCAGCAGGGGTCGAGTGCTCTGGATCGTTTGCGTATTGCATTGGCTCCGAAGATGCGTTTGGTGAATGCGAAGAATGCTCTGGACGCGACCCTCGATGAGGTCAAGCAACGCCTGGGTAAAGTGAAGTAAGTAAGCCTCTTTGCGAAGTCCCTCTTCGCCACATATGTGGTGGAGAGGGACTTTTTGTGAGTGTTTTTAGCTCTCGTGCGTAAGGTCGTATGCAAAGTGTGAGACATAACAGGAATCTGTGCGCCAATTACTGGGGCTATCTTAGCTATGGGTGATAGGGTATTTTATATATCATTCACTCACTGACTAGGCGGTATGTCGTGGTGCCTGTGCGTTTTCGGTGCGCCTCGTACCCGCTATTGCAGAGTCAACATTTCGGCAACTCATAACGAGCTTATACTGTTGCGCGTAAAGGCTGTATGGGTGTGCCACAGAAAAGGGAACATCATGGCAAAAGTCCTAAAATACGTCCTTGGCATGGACAATAAGAATCGCTTTGAATCTTTCTATTCGGCGGGTGCGCCTGCCCAAGATTTTGTGCGCTACTCTGCCGTAGATAACCTTGACGGCCATGTCACTGATGAAGAATTTGATATCGAATTTTTTCGATCCCGTTGGCATCGTGACCCGAAGAACGCCGAACGAGGATGTATGCTCAGCCACCTGAATATGTGGCGTGATTTTCTGGCAAGCGATGCTGACTGGGCCCTCATTGCTGAGGACGACATTATTATCTCCGCAGATGCTGAACCCGTAGTGCAGAATATTATTGCTAAGTACCCGCAAGTCCAGATGGTTAATCTCTGTGATGCATTCGCGCTCGAAGCGGGTAAGATGAACCCGCGGGTGAAATATCCTCGTATCTCTTTGCTCTCTCCGTTCGTATACGGTAAATACCGTATGGGCAGGAAGTACAGTCTGACCCGCTTGACCGGTACTGGTCTATACCTAATTTCGCGTTCCGGTGCTGAACTTCTTCTGAAGAATTTTGATAAGGGAACGCCGGGTACCGTGGCTGATGATTACCCCCTGTACGAGGAATGGGGCATGGACGTGCGCTACGTACAGCCCGGCCTATGCGATTGGGAAGGCTCTAGCCTTATCGAGGACCTCGGTACTCGCCACGTTGAAACGCTGTATAGGGGTCTGCGAGCTAACAACATTATTGGTCGCTTGCGTGTTTTGCTAGCGCCGAAGGCCCGTTTGGCCAACGCTAAGAACGCCTTGCTGTCTACCGTTGAAGATGTGAAGCGCCGCCTGGCACGGTAATCTGGAATGTAGAACCCTACGCCTACCGAAGGAACACTGTGAACGATCTGCCCCTGCTCGGCCCTGCTGAGATTCGTGAGCTTGCCGAGATGCTCGGTATTCGTCCTACGAAGACTCTTGGGCAGAACTTTGTGATTGACCCCAATACGATTCGTCGTATTGTCAACGCGGCAGAGATTTCACCGGAGGAGACGGTGCTGGAGGTCGGCCCGGGCCTGGGGTCGTTGACCCTCGGTATCCTGGACGCTGCGAAGGACATGGTGGCGGTTGAGATTGACCCGCCGCTGGCTCAGCAGCTTCCGCACACGATTGAGAAGTTCCGCCCCGAGAAGGCGGGCGATATTGACGTGGTGCTCATGGACGCCCTGAAGGTCACCGAGCTGCCCCGCACCCCGGATGCTCTGGTGGCGAACCTGCCCTATAACGTGGCGGTTCCGGTGCTTCTGCACCTGTTTGCGCAGTTCCCGAGTATTCGTCACGCCCTGGTGATGGTTCAGGACGAGGTTGCCGACCGTCTTTCGGCGACCCCGGGTTCGAAGATCTATGGTGTGCCCTCGGTGAAGGCTAACTGGTATGCCGAGGTGTATAAGGCGGGCGTGATTGGCAAGAACGTGTTCTGGCCTGCGCCGAAGATTAACTCGGGCCTGGTGGGTTTCCGCATGCGCGAGGAGCCGCTCTCTACCGTTGACCGTGACCTGGTGTTCACGATTGTGGACGCAGCCTTCGCTCAGCGTCGTAAGACTCTGCGCGCTGCGTTGAGCTCCTGGGCGGGTTCGGGTGCGCGTGCGGAGCAGATTCTGGTGGCTGCCGGTATCGCCCCGACGGAACGTGGTGAGAAGCTGGATATTCATGGCTTTATCCGCATTGCGGAGGCTTCGCTGACTATTCCGGCTGAGCCTGTAGCGCAGTAGCTTCTTCCCGCTCTAAATTTTCACTGACGTTCTCACGCGAATTCCCGCGCGAAAGGTGTATGCGCTGATGAGTACCGCCTCCCAGGTTGCTATTTCGGTTGATGCCCCCGGTAAGGTCAATCTGTACCTCACCGTGGGGGATGTCCGCCCGGACGGCTACCACCCGTTGACTACGCTTTTTGCGGCGGTCTCTCTAACGGAGACCATCACGGTCTCTGAAGGGCAGACACCTGGGCTGAAGCAGACACCGGGGCTGAGCCTGAGCATGGATATTGTGCCCGGCTCCCTGGTGGATCAGCAGATGCAGGCGGGGCAGTTCGACCCTGCCACTGTGCCGATGGATGAGCGGAACCTCGTGTACCGTGCCGCCGAGCTGATTCTCGCAGAGCACGGCATTGAGTCTGCCCCGGCACTACACCTGCATATTGCGAAGGCTGTGCCCGTGGCAGGAGGCATGGCGGGTGGCTCTGCTGATGCTGCCGCCGCGCTGATTGCTACGGACCACTACCTGCACGCGACCGGTCGCACCGGTGCGCTGTTGGCCCAGACAGATTATGAACGTCTCGCCGCGCAGCTGGGCGCCGATATTCCCTTTAGCGTGCGCGCTGCGCTCGGGCAGACCCTTGCTCTGGGGCAGGGGACCGGCACCGAGTTGCAGAATGTTGCGGCGCCTCGAGAACCTCTGCACCTGGTGATTGTCGCCGCGCAGTTTGGCCTCTCCACCCCCAGCGTGTTCAAGCAACTGGATATCGGCCGCGCCTCGGGGCTGTACCCCGCCTCCGGTGAGCTGGTGGAACCCGCGGAGCTTCTGGAAGCTCTGAACTCATACGATGGTTCGGAGGCGGCGCTCACCTCCTTGGCGCCGCTGCTACGTAACGATCTGCAGGCTCCCGCGCTTTCGTGCGCCCCGCAGCTGGAACAGACCCTGAACCTGCGCGATAGCGAGGGCGTGTATGCGTCCCTGGTATCCGGTTCCGGTCCGACGGTGCTTCTGCTGGCTTCTTCGCAGGCACATGCGGAGGCTCTCGCTTCTTCTCTGCGCGCCGCTGGCCACCACGCGGTGAACGCGATGAGCGCCTGATTGTCGCGATTATACTGGCACCATAGACAGCAGTGCTATCACTCACTGACTTCTACCGTTCTCTAATTGAAAGGGAGAATACGATGAAGGTTAAAAATATTGTTATCGCCCAGGACCGTTTTAGCCTCCTTGGCGGTATTACGACCGTTAACAGGATTCTGGGCAGAGCTTTTGAAGAAGCCGGATACAACGTTAGCTATCTGGCTCTCTACGACAATACGGGAGATAACCCTGACGCAGTAACTCCTGATTTTGTTATTCGATCTGGCTCGCTTGTCTCGAAGACCACTCACAACAAGCTGGTGTACAACAACCCTGGACCGCTGGGCGCCGTGCTGACGGCTAAGAAGGCGTTTACCGTTCTGTGGGACCGATACAACGCGGTGCGCACCAGCCGCTACCTGCGCTCGCTGGGTAAAGATACCGTTATTTTAACCTCGATGACTGATATTGCTGAATATCTGGTGGACTATGCACGAAAAGACCAGAAACAGGGAATCGGGTATCTCTACGAATTCCATAGTGCTTTCGAAAGCTTTCACCGTACAACTCGTGAAAAGACCCTTCAGGATATCGGGCGCTACTATGACTCCTTCATCGCGCTTTCTGAAGGAGATGCGGAGCGCTTTGCCGAGTGGCTGAAGCGCCCGGTTGACGCGGTCTCTAATCCTAACGCTTTCATCGACCCTGAAGTCCAGAAGAAGGTTCTGGAGGTAGCTCAGCAGAAGAAACCCGTTGTTCAGTATGTTGGTCGCTACGGTGCGGAGAAAGGCCTCATGCGCATTCTGGAGAGCTTCATTGCGTGTGCGCAGGAGTTCCCCGAGTGGGTTCTGAAACTCAACGGTGGCGGTAGTCAGGATGTGGAACAGCAAATCAAGGACCGTGTTGCTTCGCTGGAGCCGGCTCTTGCCGAACGCATTGTTGTGGGCGGACCGTTGAACTCCCAGCAGGTACTTGAAGCCTATGCCGAAGCGTCGTTGACCATTGGTGCCTCTGATTTTGAGGGTGGCCCTATGTCTTTGCAAGAGAGCATGCGCGTTGGTACACCGTTGGTTTCTTACCCCTCCAGTTACCTACTGTTGGACTATTTGCCTGAAGTTGGCTACCTTGCTGAAGAACGTAGTGTTGAGGCACTAACGAAGCAGTTGCGTTTGGCTATAGGTGACGATGAATTGCGAGCTAAAAAATCTGCTTTGTGTGTTGAGAAGTCCTCTATTTTCTCTCCTGAATATATTGTTCGGTGTTGGGAGAAAGTTTTTGAGTCTATTCACCGTTAGCTGCAAGCGTTGAGGAACGCTTATATAGAAGAATGCCGGTTCTAGATTCACTCTAGGACCGGCATTCTTTGATGTGCGATTAGCGGTTGTTCATGAGCTGACGCTCGGGGACACCGCGGAAACGGTACTTGAAGATACCCTCAAGCGCTCCAAGATTGCCGCCGAGCTGAGCAAGTCCTTTAGCGCGATGCGACGGGGAGAAGCAGATCATGGGGATGGCTTTCAGCGCGGCAAGCACCGAGAACTTGAGGCTGGGGCCGCGCATGCCCTGATCCTTGAAACGCTGCCACAGGAGCACACGGTAAATCTGATAGCGTCGCTGCTGGTGGAACAAACCTCGAAGGGTTGCGCGAAGGCGGTAGTTGACGAGGGATTCCTGGGTCTTGTAGAAGGGGACCCCCGCAAGCGTCAAACGCCAGGAGAAGTCCGTCTCCTCAGAACCCGCGATGTAGCTACAGTCCATTCCGCCGTGCTCCAGGTAAACCTCGCGAGGTACCGAGAAGTTACAACCGGTGAGTGAGGGGAGGAATCCCGCGAAGGGTGTGAGTTTGTCGATGCTCTCAATCAGTCCACGGTTCTCCAGAATATCCTTATCGGCATCGGCAGGAATGCCGTAGGCTTCCAGTACCTCGGGAGGGTTGGATCCGTGCAGGTTAGCGCCCGCACCGATGGCGGGGCCGTGCAAATCCTGCAGGTGGAGGTGCCCCTCAACCCATTCGGGCTCCACGAAATCATCTGCATCGCAGTAGATGAGAATCTTGCCGCGTGCCTCATATGCGCCGACATTACGGGCGTTAGCGGGGCCCTTAATATTGCTGGAATCCACCCAGCGGAGGGGATAGGGGGCGTCGAAGGCTTCGACCAGAGCGATGGTGTTATCGGTACTGCCGTTATCGCTGATGACCACCTCAAAAGAGCGGGTGGTGGTTTGCTTAGCTAGAGCTTCCAGCTGCGTTGTGATGAAGGGGGCCGCGTTGTACGCGGGGATGACGACGGAAGCCTCGTACTCGTACTTTTCGCTCATGTTATTCACCGAGTTCCTTGATGCGGCGGGCAGGGACGCCAGCGTAAAGGCCATTCGGTTCGCAATCAGACACAACGACGGCGCCCGCTGCGATCATGCATCCGGCTCCGATGGTCACGCCAGCGATAACGGATACATTCTGTCCAAGCCAGGAACCGTCGCCAATCACGATGGGGGCCTCAACATTTTCGCCGGCACGCTGACGGGAAGGACCCATCTCGTGGCTTGCGGTGCACAGGGTGACGCGCGGGCCCAGGTAGACGCGGTCGCCGATCTGTGCGGCGCGGTCGATAAAGATATCGCGGTTGACCCAGCAACCGGAGCCAACCTGGGCACCGGGAAGAATTTCGGAGCTGGGGTGCACGTAGGTGCCGTCACCAATGGTGACGCCGGAGGCGCGGAACTTTTCGATGCGTGCCGCGCGGCGCTTAGTCTTCTGCTTCAGAAAATGCTGATGTTTGAGCTGTTTGAGAGTGTTGAGCATAGATACCTTCATAAGGGTGGGGGGAAATTGCTCCCTAAAAGTGTTAAAAGCTACTACCTATAGTAACGGGATACCGCCCCGGAACGAGGCGGTATCCCGCAGAAGCAGATGAGAAATCCGCTGTTACATATGGCACATGAAGCTGGTGTTAGCCCAGCAGCTCGGAGAGTTCGAGCCAGCGCATTTCTAGCTCGTCAATCTCATCCTGAAGTGTCTGCTGCTGCTCGCCGAGCGCCGCCAAACCGGCGTAATCCGAGGCGTCGTGAGCGCTCATCTGCTCGGAGAGCTTCTCCTGCCCTGCAGCGAGCTTGGCGAGGCGGCGCTCAATCGCACCAGATTCCTTCTGCGCCGCACGCAGCTCGGCACCGGAGACCTTAGGGGTGTCCGGCTCAGCAGAAGCCTGCGCCGAGGAGGCTGCACGCGCCTGCGCGCTACCGGCGGCAGAACCGCCAGCACCGGCTGCAGAGAGCGCCAAATACTCGTCTACACCGCCGGGCAGGTGACGGAACGAACCGTCAATTACGGCGTACTGCTGATCGGTGACGCGCTCCATGAGGTAACGGTCGTGGCTGACCACCAGCAGGGTGCCCGGCCAGGTGTCCAGCAGGTCCTCCATCGCGGCGAGCATATCGGTGTCCAGGTCGTTGGACGGCTCGTCGAGAATCAGCACGTTCGGCTCATCCAGCAGAATCAGCATGAGCTGAAGGCGACGCTTCTGACCACCCGAAAGGTCCTTGACCGGGGTAGACAGCTGCGCGCTGGTAAAGCCCAGACGCTCCAGCATCTGCGAGGGGGACAGCTCCTTGCCATCGGCAATGTAGCTACGCTTCTTGCGGCCAATCACATCCGAGACGCGGTCGTTAGCAACCTCGTTGAGCTCATCGAGCTGCTGGGTCAGGGTCGCAATCTTCACGGTCTTACCGTGCTTGACGCGGCCCTCGGTCGGCTTCAGATCGCCGGTCACCAGAGAGAGCAGAGTGGACTTACCTGCGCCGTTCACGCCCAGGATGCCGGTGCGCTCGCCGGGGGCAATACGCCAGGTGACCTTCTTCAGCACCGGGCGCTTGCCGCCGGGCATCGAGGGGTCGTCGTAGACGACGGAAACGTTTTCGAGATCCACCACGTCCTTGCCGAGGCGGGAGACCGCCATCTTCTTCAGCTCCACGGTGTCACGCACCGGCGGAACGTCCGCAATGAGGGCGTTGGCGGCATCAATGCGGAACTTCGGCTTGGAGGTACGCGCGGGCGCACCGCGGCGCAGCCAGGCGAGTTCCTTACGCATCAGGTTCTGGCGCTTCGCCTCCGCGGCGGCTGCCTGACGGTCGCGCTCCACACGCTGCAGAATATACGCCGCGTAGCCGCCCTCGAAGGGCTCGACGATGCGGTCGTGCACCTCCCAGGTGTCGGTACAGATTTCGTCGAGGAACCAGCGGTCGTGGGTAACAACCATGAGGCCGCCCGCGTTCTTGGCCCAGCGGGACTTCAGATGGTTAGCGAGCCAGGTGATAGCTTCAACGTCCAGGTGGTTGGTGGGCTCGTCGAGCATGAGCACGTCCCACTCCTGCGCGAGCAGGGAGGCGAGCGCTACGCGTCGGCGCTGACCGCCGGAGAGCGAAGAGACGGGTGCATCCCAGGGCAGGTCAGAGACCAGGCCGGAGATGACATCGCGGATGCGTGCCTGCGATGCCCATTCGTATTCGGGGGTGTCGCCCACAATTGCGTAGCCGACGGCGTGGTCGTCGTCGAGGACGTCTGACTGGTCGAGGTAGCCGATGCGGGTGCCGCCGCGCACGGTGACGCGGCCGGAGTCCGGTTCGAGCCGGCCGGCAAGGATCTTCATGAGGGTGGACTTGCCGTCGCCATTGCGACCGACAATGCCGATGCGGTCGCCTTCGTTCAGGCCGACCGTGATGCCTTCAAAGATGGTTCGGGTAGGGAATTCGAGGTGCAGCGATTCGCCGCCAAGTAGATGTGCCACGCCTTCTAGAGTACAGGGTGAGTCTTCACTTCAAATAGCGCTCCAGGCTTTGATGAGGGGGTACTTGATAGCGGTGAGAAAAGCTGTGGGGATTGCGGGGCACGCGGCTAAGTTGAGCACAGATATTTGATAAACTGAGGAAAGCATTTCCTGCATTGCGCTGTTCTGTGCCCAAAATGGCGGTCAATGACGATGAGGACCCGCTAGTGGGGGCTTGTCGTGAATGTAAGGATAATCCGCCATGGTGTAATGGCAGCACAGCGGCCTTTGGAGCCGTTTGTCTAGGTTCGAGTCCTAGTGGCGGAGCGTAAGCACTCAACGGCACCGTTGATAGAGAGTTGGCGGTCCGCGCTCACTCCTCACTCTTACAACCTCGTCTAAGGAGTCTTCCCAGTGAACACTGAACTGGCACCCTCTGCAGTGATTGTTCTCGCTGCAGGCGCTGGTACGCGCATGAAGTCCGCTACCCCCAAGGTCATGCACGGCATTGGTGGTCGATCCATGGTTGAGCACGCTGTCGCGGCTGCACGCGATCTGAACCCCGAGCGCCTTGCTGTTGTGGTGCGCCACCAGCGCGATAAGGTTGCTGAGCACGTCCTTGCTTTTGATTCTGAAGTGACCATTGTTGACCAGGATGAGATTCCCGGTACCGGCCGCGCTGTTGAGGTCGGTCTGAACGCTCTGGATGCGAAGGCCCCCGTCTCCGGCACCGTCCTGGTGACCTACGGTGACGTTCCTCTGCTGCGCCCCGAGACTCTGCGTGAGCTGATTGCTTTCCACGAGGAAGACAAGAACTCTGTTACCGTTCTGACCACTCACGTGGATGAGCCCGGCGCCTACGGTCGTATTGTCCGTAACCAGGCCGGTGAAGTGACCGCTATCGTTGAGGCGAAGGATGCTTCTCCTGAAGAGCTCGAAATCACCGAGATTAACTCCGGTATTTACGCTTTTGACGCCGCTGTTCTGCGTGAGGCACTGCTCGAGGTGACCACCAACAACGCACAGGGCGAGAAGTACATTACTGACGTTCTGTCCATCGCTCGTTCTAAGGGCTACCGCACCTCCGCTCTGGCTATTGAGGACCGCTGGGAGGTCGAGGGTGCTAACGACCGCGTGCAGCTGGCTCAGCTGGGTCGTATGCTCAACAACCGCATCCTTGAATCTCACATGCGTAACGGTGTGACCATCGTTGATCCCGAGAACACTTGGATTGACGTCACCGTCACCATTGAGAACGACGTAACCCTGCTGCCCGGTGTGCAGCTGCACGGTTCCACCACCGTCGCTACCGGCGCCACCATTGGCCCGGACACCACCCTGACTGACATGACCGTTGAGGCTGACGCTACCGTCATCCGCGCGCACGGTCACGGCGCTGTCATTGGCGAAGGCGCAACTGTTGGCCCCTTCGCATACCTGCGCCCCGGTACCACCCTGGGCAAGGACGCTAAGCTCGGCACCTTCTGTGAGGCTAAGAACTCGCAGATTGGCGATGGCGCTAAGGTCCCGCACCTGTCCTACGTTGGTGACGCCACCATCGGTGAGGGCGCGAATATTGGTGCTGGCTCTATTTTTGCAAACTATAACGGCCTGGTGAAGAACCGCTCCGTTATTGGCGCGCATGCCCGCATGGGATCCGCGGGTATTTACGTTGCACCCGTTACTGTGGGTGACGGTGCATACTCCGGCGCGGGCGCGCTGATCCGTAAGGATGTTCCTGCGGGCGCCCTCGCCTACTCTGAGACTTCCCAGCGCACTATCGATGGCTGGGTTCTGAAGAACCGTGCTGGTACCGAATCCGCCGAGGCCGCTAAGGCCGCTGGCGCTCAGGATCCGGCAGAATCCTAATCCGAGGAAAGAACAACACCATGAGTAGCGAGATTACCAACCCCGGTGAGCGCAAGCTTGTAGTGGTCTCCGGTCGAGCACACCCCCAGCTTGCCGAGGAGATTGCGAAGGCACTTGATCACGACCTGCTGCCCACCTCCGCATACACCTTCGCCAATGGCGAGACCTACGTCCGCTTTGAGGAGTCGGTGCGCGGTGCGGACGCTTTCGTGATTCAGTCGCACCCGGCACCCATCAACGAGTGGCTCATGGAGCAGATCATTATGATTGATGCGCTCAAGCGTGCATCCGCTCGTTCCATTACCGTGGTGTCTCCCTTCTACCCCTACGCTCGTCAGGATAAGAAGCACAAGGGCCGCGAGCCCATCTCGGCACGTCTGATTTCGGACCTGTACAAGACCGCTGGTGCTGACCGCCTGATGTGCGTGGATCTGCACACTTCGCAGATTCAGGGCTTCTTCGACGGCCCGCTGGATCACCTCTTCGCGATTCCGGTTCTGGCTAAGCACATCCGCGAGCGCGTGGATGACCTGTCCAACGTGACCGTTGTGTCCCCGGATACCGGTCGTGTCCGCGTGGCTGAGCACTGGGCTGATCTGCTGGGCGGCGCACCCCTGGCGTTCGTGCACAAGACCCGCGACATTAACGTCCCCAACCAGGCTGTTTCTAAGACTGTTGTGGGTGACATTGAGGGTCGTACCTGTGTGCTGATTGACGACATGATTGACACCGGCGGCACCATTGCTGGCGCTGTGAAGGTCCTCATGGATAAGGGTGCAAAGGAAGTTATTATCGCAGCTACCCACCCGGTTCTGTCCGATCCGGCTGCTGAGCGTCTGTCTCAGTGCGGTGCTGTGGAGGTCATCGTGACCAACACCCTGCCCGTGCCGGAAGAGAAGCAGTTCGATAACCTGACTATTCTCTCCATTGCTCCGCTGATTGCTCGCGCTATCCGCGAGGTCTTCGACGAGGGCTCTGTGACCGAGATTTTCGATCACTAAGTTTTCTCAGAGCATGTAGAAAGTCCCCCGCTGACCGTGGTCGGTGGGGGACTTTCTGTTGTATCAGGCTAAAGCTAACCCGGCAGGGACAGATACTTGTCCCTGCCGGGTTAGGTTAGTGCTCTATACGGTGCAGCGTGCTTAGCGGTGTGCCTGTGCGAGCCAGGGCAGAATCACACGCAGGGACTGCTCCACCTCGTCCACTGCGACCTTCGCTGCTGCGGGGCCGCGGCGGTAGGGGTCTTCCAGCTTGTCGCTATCAAGCGGGCGGGCGCCGTAGGCGTAGAGGTAAGAGAGCGGCTCGGCGCGGCGTGCATCCTCGCGAATGCGAGCAGCCTGCTTGAGTAGCTTAATCTTGGCGTGGTGCTGGGGCCACTCGCGCACAATCCAATCGGCGTGTACCTTCTCGGCCACCAGAATGATGGTGGCGTTCTCGATAATCTGCTCGTTGAGCTGGCGGGATGCGAAGCCCTCCGGGTTGTAGCCGCGCTCAATGAGCTCGTTGGCTACGTGTTCGTAGACGCCGTGACCGACGAGGGCGCCGGTGCCTGCGCTGGAGAAAATCCACTTGTCTTCCAGACCGTACTCTGCGGCAAGGTGCTTGGAAATCACCTCGCCGGATGCGCTACGGGCAATGTTTCCGGTGCAGACGAAGACGGCTTCGAAAGGGTCATCACCGCTAGTGTTGCCGGTACGGTTGAGGGTTTTGGGGGAAAGCTTGAACTGCGGGGTGCGTTCGCTGCGGGTGTTAGTAGCGGGGGAGAGCTGCGCGTTTCCTGCGCTCTGGCTGTTGGCTTCTTCCGGGTCGGCGAGCTCTTCGGCATCAACGGTGGGTGCGTTGTGCTGACCCACGCGGATAATGCTGGGGCCGGTGGGCTTGCCGTCTACGTCGAGGATGTCACCAGGGGTAGCCTTGATATCGGTGTGGGTGAGAGGCTGTGCGGAGACGGTTGCGGTGCCGTCGGCGCTCAGTTCTTCTTCCGGGGTGACTTCCTGCTGAGGGGTCTGCGTAGCGGTGTATGCCTCGTAGTCGTCTACTGCTTCGAGGAGGGATCCGTCAGTGGTGATGGTGCGCCCTGCTACCCCGCGGCGGTTCTTGCCTGCCAGGTCGGGGTTGCTCTTAATGAGGGAGCGGACTCCATCGGCGATATTTGTGGAGGAAGAAGCGGTGGTTGCCGGCTGCTCCTCGGCAGTTTCTGCGGAGTTGGTTTTGTCCTCGGAGGAGCCCCACGCGTACTTGTCCTTGAGGGACTTGATGTTGAAGATGCCCATCAAAAAGCCTTTTCTAATTGACGTACCCAACAGTGAACAGGGAAGCCGGAAGTGCTGGGTTTGCTGAATGAATAGTATCTATCATACCGAGTTACTTGCACCTTCAATGGTTCCTTTTCCTGTGTGTGGCGAATACCCTACAAGTATGTAGGAGAGCAACAATATTCGTAGGAACATCCGTTTAAAAATGACCTAAAGTACAGAAAGCTCTCCAAAGCTAAGGAAAGCCTGCATGCTAGAATTATGCCTAGACTCTACTCATCACTCCTCAAATATATGGGCCCGTCTGCAATTCATGGCGGGTCGAGAAAGGCATCATGAACCTTCTCGCAACGAAACCTCAGTTCCATCTGCAAACACGAGATCCGTCTTTTGGTAAAAGATGCTGAGATTTAACGGGTTTCTTGGCAGCTTGTTACACTTCTCTTCTCCATACAACGGTAGCGAGGGAGGCTCGGAGAGAGCGTGCCCCTCTGTGGTGGGTAGTAGAAGTTAAACAGGCTCACGGCCCCAGAAACGGTGTTTATGGTGCAGAATGTTGAATTTTGGAATATCTATTTCAAACTTGTTTATTTTTGAAGGCTTAACCTTGTATCTAATAGTAAAATTTGGATTAAGACTCTGAATTTATTGTAGATACTGTAATGCTTCTTCTCGCATTCAAGTTATTTGTTCTATTGCGGATTGTTATCTGCAGAAGGTGCAGGTTTTATCGTGAAGAGTGTGTACTCTAAGATCCGACTTTTCTTCCCAGGTAAGAAATTTAGGCTCCTCATCATCAATATCATTGGCCTTTTCCTTGTGTCGCTGTTTGAGATGCTTGGTGTTGCGCTGGTGCTTCCTCTGGTGAACCTTGCTACGGGAGCTCCTCGTGAGGGTGTCATCTTGGAAGTTTCTAATTTCTTTGGCAACCCAGATACTCCGACCTTGATTATTATCTTTGGCTTGACTCTTGTTGCTGCGTTTGTACTTAAAGGCGTTTTTTCGCTGGTCGTCCGTCGCTGGAGTCTTAACTTTCTTGGTGCTCAGCAGAGCGCGGTGTCGTTAGCCCTCTTGAATCGGTACATTCGTGAGCCTTATCTGGACCACCGCAAGCGTGGCGCAGCCCCAATTTATAACGCGGTGAATGATGTTACTGCTCAAGCATACGGCGCTTATGTCGGCGGTGTCTTAGGATTTATCGGTGAATTGCTGTCGATTCTAATGCTTATGGTCATGTTGCTGGTTATTATGCCTGTTCCAGCGTTGCTGGCAATGGTTTATTTCGGGCTAACATCCTTCTTTTTGCAGAGCGTTCTTAAGCGTAAGAACCGTGAACAGGGTGTTATTGTCCTGAATGCGACTAAGGGTGCATGGTCTGCGATGGTTGAGTCGGTAGACAGCTTCCGTGAGGTTCGTCTGTACGATGCGACTGATCGTTACATGTATCGTTACCAGGAAAAGCGTCTGGAATCGGTAAGTGCTTCTATGCGTAGTGCTTTCCTTTCGGAATTTCCTAAGTATACCCTTGAGATTATTTTTATCTTGGGTATTGCAGGTCTTCTTGCATTTATGAGCGCAACTCAGGGCGCAGACAGCACTGGGTATCTGATTCTTTTCGCGGGTGCTTGTATCCGAATCCTGCCAAACTATACTCGTATGGTGTCATCCCTTGGTAACATCCGTGCTGGTGAGCATGCCAGCGATGAACTTGTGAAGGAGATTAAGCAGCTCTCGTCTGAAGGTCGAATGTTTATGTTGGCTTCTAAGCCTGTCGTTCCGGAAGGCTATGAGTACATCAATAAAACCATTGAACCGATTAACGTTCAGGTTGACAATTTGAGCTTCCAATACCCGGATGGTGATAAGCCGGTTCTTAATAACATTACGCTGGATATCCCGATGGGCTCTTCAATTGCTTTTGTGGGCGGTTCTGGCTCGGGTAAGACGACTCTAATTGACCTTATCTTGGGTCTTATCACTCCGACCCATGGACAGGTGCTCAAGAATGGTGAGCCGATTCAGAAGGATTTGCGTTCTTGGCATCAGCGTATTGGGTATGTGCCTCAGGATGTCTTTATAGCGGATTGCACTGTAGCTGAAGCAGTCGCTTTCGGTCTTGAGCCTCATGAGATTGATGTGGAACGTGTCAAGTACTGTCTTGAGGTTGCAGCGTTGACTGAAGTCGTAGCGTCTTTGGAAAACGGTCTGGATACTAAACTTGGATATAACGCAACTCGCCTATCGGGCGGTCAGAAGCAGCGATTGGGTATCGCCCGTGCCCTGTACCGTAACCCGAGCGTGTTGATTCTGGATGAAGCAACTAGCGCATTGGATAACGAGACCGAACACAAGATTACGAAGACCATCGAGCGTATTTCTAAGGACATTACGGTCATTATCGTGGCTCACCGCCTGTCAACGGTTCGCAATGTTGATCAGCTGGTTTATCTCTCCAAGGGCCAGATTGCTAATCAGGGTACTTTTGTTGAGGTGCAGCAAGCCAACGCTGAATTCGCTAACCTGGTGAAGCTGGGACAGCTGCCTGAGTAAGTACTGGTTAATTTACCCTGTAACGGGTAGAAACCTTGAATAGGTTGGGGGCCTCTCGTCGATTGACGAGAGGCCCCCAACCTATATATCTAGTTCTAAGTATGTCACGTAGGTACGTCTAGAGTCCCGTATTTGTTTGTTTCTCCAGCAAATTGGCAACTTCGTAATTCATCTGCGTCGAAGGGCGCAATCTGCTCAGCACCAGCCTCAGTGAACTGATCTGCAAGCCAAGTCATTTTTTCTGACTGGCAGTAGGCCACCTCTCGGTCTTGAATCACATAGACCGGCAGAGTTTTACTGAGTTCCTGTAGAAGCTAGTAGGTGCCGTCAGTAAATCCATTATCGGCAACTAGAATGTACTCCACACCTTGGTTTAGTAGATAACGAATCGTCTGTTCGATAATATCTGCTTCGTTCTTCACCCGGGTTCTGCCCCAGATAAAGGGACCGGAGGGGAGAACCGTGTGGGTGAATTTTGTCGAGCGAAGCGTAACGCTCTTTACCCTCAGCACCCTCATGGAGCGCAATGGTTTTGCGTTTTTTATCATGATTAATTTTTAGCAGGAAAAGCTGATGCTTGAGGGATTTAAGAGCGATAATCACAGCAGCTCACCCGTAATCCAATTTTTACCTTCGGGGTGATGCACAGCAACCCAATGAGTGCGGTGCATCTGAGGGCGCTCCTGATAGACACGAGCATCGGTAGAGATTAGCTGGTGAACATCGGGGGAAAGAACGATCTTCTGGCCCAGCAACTCACCGATATACGCACCCCAGTAACCGAAAGTCGTATTGGTAAGAATCAGGTAAGGGGCGCTGGCCACAAGGGCCAGGTCATCGAACATGTCAGAGCCCTGCTTTTCAAAAATGCAGGGTGCAACCGAGCTCAAATGCGAGAGGTTTTCCTCGCACCACTGAAGGTCGTCCGATACGAAAATAATCTTTGAAGGAGTCACGGTATCCTGAAGAGTCTTCAGTGCTTCCTCCACGTACGTCACCGTATCAATTCCGAAAACTTCATTAATCTGAGGTACGGAATAGTAATCGCCACGCCGAATATTAATGACGAGAGAATTCTCATCTACTACATTCTGCATTTTTGCGAGGCGCTCACTAAAAGTCTCTGAGGAAAGAAGATATTTGCGAATAAAATAGTGCAAATCTTCTTCGCTGATATCCGTCTCAATATCAGCGGGGAAATAACCACTGCGTCGAGTGAAGAATCCGTACTCTGACTCAGGAGCAGTAATGGACGCGAGCTTTGGGAACTCCTCAGTCCATGCTTCCATCCCAGGGTTGTAGAGGAGGGAAGCCTTGTCGGTACCTTGATGGCGCAAAGTAGCGGCACGAGCCCATAGGTACAACCAATTACCTCCACGGGAAATTGGGGAGGAGAGAAGAATAATCTTTTCGCCGCGACGCAGAAGGTTGATGTATTCCGCCAGATACTTGTGGCGAATAGAATCGTAAGTCGCCTTAATAACGCGTTTAAAGATGGGCTGCTGAACGGTATATTCGGCAACCCTTTCTGATTCATTGACGGCGCGGGTCTCAGAAGCCACGAGAAGGCCCCCTTCGGGTGTGTAAGATAGCGAGTTGATAGTGGGTGAGTATTTATCTGCTACACAGTTATCCGCTGCACAGTTAGTTGAAAAGTACAGCTGAAAAAGTAGCGAAGTTGTATAATCCTAAGGACGATAAGACATCCTTTATGGTGCGGCCTATCATCCCTCTCACTCAAGAAAGATTGTAATACATGACCTTCCATCCCCGCGTTTCTGCGGTTATTCCTTTCTACGGCGAGCCGGAACCGGTCCTCGCCATTATCGACACTCTGCGCGCTCAGCAGGGTATTGATCCTGCCGATATTGAGATTATTGTCTCGGACGATGTTTCCCCCACCCCCTTCCCCGAGGTTGAGGGCGTGACCGTGGTTCGCCGCCCCGTCAACGGTGGTTTCGGTAAGGCTGTGAACTCCGGTGTCGCCGCCGCGACCGGTGAATGGGTTTTCATTCTCAACAGCGACCTGGAGCTGGATAACACCTTCGTCTCACGCATGCTTGCAGCCGTGGAACGCCACGGCGAGGTGCTGGCTAGCCCGCAGATCATTGGCCACGACGGCAAGCAACAGTGGGTGGCTCGTAAGTTCCCCACCGCAACGCATGTGGCGTGGGAATGGTTCACCCCGCTGGCTCGTTTCAAGCCGACCAACTGGTGGCACCGCGGCGTTGGCCACGACGTTGAGGCATGCACCGGCACCTCTGATGCGAAGGTTGACTGGGTCATGGGTGCGTGCATGGTCGTTCCTCGCGCGACCTTCAACCGCCTCGGTGGCATGGATGAGCGTTTCTACATGAACAGCGAAGAAGTGGACTTCCAGTACCGTCTCTCGAACGCTGGTGTGGACCGTTACCTGATTCCTTCGGTGACTGTAACCCACGAGGGTGGCGGCTCTTCGCCTTCGGAACGTCGTATTCAGTGGCTGACCACTGCTCGGTTCATTTATGCGGATAAGTGGGGCTGGGAGAAGAAACTGGCGAACCTACTGCGTGTGACCAGCTACGCGAACTTCCTGGTGAACGCAGTGCGCGGCCTGCGCAATAAGGACGTAGATGCTCGTGGCTTCCTCGCCACCGAGCTGGAGCGTATCGCCAAGGCAGAGCGCCGCGAGAACTAGGCGCGAAATGTTCGGAATCTACAGCGGTAGTTCCGAAAGATTTCTGGCGCTCTTCACCAGAAGACGTATATAGAACGTAGGAGGCGACACAGTGCACTCGAGTGTGTCGTCTCCTGCTTTCGTTGTAAAATTTCAATAGGTATGTTTTGCCTCAAGTTGCAGGTGAAACTTTCCGTTCCTCTTCACTCCAACACATAGCACCGCACGGTTTTACCCTGCGGGTTCGTATAGCAAACGCCGACAGGATTCAATCCTCATATGACTCAGCCCAAACTTCTACTGCTCTCACCCGCATTCCACGGGTACTGGAAGGCAATTCAGGCATCCCTGGAAGTGCACGGATACGAAGTGCGCACCCACATCTACGATGCGCCGGGTACTCTGCCCGAGCGCATCCTCAACAAGCTTGCCCACGAGCTGCCCGAGAAGTACCGCCCTGAAAGCTTCGCAGCGCAGGCAACCCGTAAGGCTATTGACGCTTTCAACGAGTTCCGCCCCGATATTGTGCTGGTCATTAAGGGCGATATGCTCTCCCGCGAATGGTGGGACCTGCTGGAGACCTCCGGTGTTCGCTACGGCACCTGGCTCTACGACGAAATGCGCCGCATGAGCTACACCGAAGAGGACCTGCACCACCTGGGTGCGCTGGCAAGCTACAGCCCGCTGGATGCGCAGCACCTGCGTGAGCAGGGCTTCGAGGTGCTCGACATGCCTAACGCCTACGACACCCACTGCCCGGTTGTCCCCATGCGCGAGGACTCCATCAACTTTGTGGGCGCTAAGTACCCCAACCGTGAGGAGACCCTGCAGGCGCTGGTCACAGCCGGCCTGCCGGTGCGTGCTTACGGTCGTGCTTGGTCGCGTCACCCCTACGACATTCTGCGCACTAAGCAGTTCAAGGACTCCGGCGTGCCCGCAGGTCGCGATGTTGACCGCTCCGAGGCGTACGGCATTATGGCGTCCTCCCCGGCAACGCTGAACATCCACAATAACCAGGATGGTTTCACCATGCGTACCTTTGAAGCTCCCGGCGTGGGCGCTCTGCAGGTGATTGACCGTGCTGATGTGGATCGCTACTACATTCCTGGCGAAGAGGTTCTGGTCTACGAGAGCATTGATGAACTCATCGAGATTTGTACCCGTATTTTCCGTGAGCCGAAGTGGGCGCGTCAGATTCGTGAAGCCGGTCAGAAGCGTACTCTGGCTGAGCACACCTTCGATCAGCGTGTAAAGATTTTGGAGCAGCTATGGGCCTAAACCTTTCTAAGATTGTGACCAAGATGCCGAGTGTGCGTTGGCACATGGCAGACCTGCTGGGTAAGACCCTGTACTCGCGAGCGTTCGGCTCTTTCGGCTCGGGCACTGTTCTTGTTCGTCCCCTGCGCATGGTCGGTGTAGAGAACATCTACCTTGGCGACCAGATTGCAATCTACGAGGATGCGTGGATTGCTTCTGAAGCTGGCGGTATTCTGCGTATTGGTTCCGGTACCTACGTTGGTCACCGTAGCCATATTCACGCTCTGTCGAATGTGACTATTGGTAAGGACTGTGTCTTTGCCGATAATGTGATGGTCAATTCTGGCGAGCACCCTCTGGACTCTCTGCACGATGTGCAGCCCGGTGGTGACATCGTGATTGGTGATCGCGTTTTCCTTGGTCAGAATGTGTCTGTGCTCGGTGGTGTCACTATCGGAGACGGCGCTGTGATTGGTGCTGGAGCTGTGGTCACCCGCGATATTCCGGCTAATGCCGTGGCTGTGGGTATCCCGGCTACCGTTATTCGAGTCCGTTCGGGGGAGAAGCAGGATGCTTAAGTACCCTCTGGATTTGGACGCCTGGCAGGCATGGCAGAGGCGTCAGAAGAAGCTGAAGTGGGTAAAATACAAGCTGAATTCACTTCTTGACTCCGCACGTTCTCGGACCGTTGCGGAGGAGTCCGTGCGCGGTCTTCTGTACACTCGCGGTGCTAAGCCTCAAGTGCTGATCGTTATGGATTCGTTCTCTCCGACGAACCGCAACGCAATCTTGGAGCCTCTCAAGCATCTGGACGCTATCGATGTTGCCCTGTGGGTTCCTGAGGACGCTAGCGAGTACCTGGACGGACAGTACGCCAGCGCGCGTTACTCTCGTAAGGACTGGTCTGAGCAGGAAATCTCGGGCGACGAACTGATGAGCCTCCTGCCGGATGTTCGTATTGTTCTTTCTGCCGCACAGTTCCTTGGACGCGGTGCAGCAGCCTACGAGTTCTCTCGCGCTATCGGCGCTGAGTACTGGATGGTTCAGCACGGTCTGCTGGTGCCTCAGGCGCCGCCGCTGCCGGTCGGATGTACCCTGCTGGCTTTCAGCGAAGCTGACGCAGAATTTTGGGCATCGGGTCGCCGCGATGTCACCACTCACGCGGTGGGTTCGCAGCTGCTCTACCTCGCAGCGCAGAAGGCTGCAGGTGCTGAGGCGCAGAAGCAGAACGACCTCGAACCGATCTTTCTGGGACAGATGCACGGTGCGGAACTGCCGCGCGCATCCTTCGCGTACGCTTCCCACTCTTTCTTGAAGAAGTTCGGTGGAAGCTACCGCCCGCACCCGAGCGAGAAGGACAAGCTGTCGGTGCTGACCCACAAGCTGTGGGAGAAGGAAGGCATCCGCATTGACCGCTCCGGTACCCCGCTGAACGAGGTACCGAACCCCGTCGTGTCGATTTTCTCCACCGGTGTTCTGGAGGCTGCAATCCGTGGAATCCCGGCGTGGGTTTACCACCCGGCACCGCCGGCATGGCTGGTGGAATTCTGGGACCGCTACGGCATGAACCAGTGGGGTCAGGAACCGACCCCGGCACCGGTTCAGCCGAAGAAGGAACCGGCACAGCGTATCGCTGAACTAATGATTGAAACTTTGGAGGCATAATGCGTATTCTCTGCGTCATCCCCGTGCGCGGTGGCTCAAAGGGCATTCCGCGTAAGAACCTGCGCCCCATCGCGGGTAAGCCGCTGGTCGCATGGACCATCGAGCAGGCACTGGCTGCTAAGGAAGAAGTAGCCGGCGAGCACGAGCTGCGTGTTGTCGTCTCCACCGATGATGCTGAGCTGGCTGATATCGCCCGCGAGTACGGTGCGGAGGTACCGTTCATGCGCCCGGCACACCTGGCTGAAGACACCACCGCAACCGAACCGGTCATCGAGCACGCCATCGAGTTTTACACCGAAAACGGTTGGGAGCCCGATGCAGTCATGCTGCTACAGGCAACCAGCCCCGTGCGTCTGCCCGGCACCCTGGCTCGTGCGGTCCGCCAGTTCGCGGAGAACGGCAAGGACTCCATGGTCGGTGTAATTCCGATTGGTCCGTTCATCTGGACCTGGCACGCTGACGGCGAGCCCACCGCGGCGTTCGAGATTATGGCTCGCCCGCGCCGCCAGGAGCTGACCAAGGAAACCTTCCGCTACCGCGAGAACGGTTCAATGTACATTACTAAGACCCACGTGTACATGGACCACCACAACCGCCTGGCGGGCTACCCCGGCGGTACTATTGACTTGTTCATGTTGGACGAGGTCGAGGGCGTCGACATTGACGCACCGATTGACTTCTCCGTGGCAGAGCATCAGCTCACTCAGATCCTGGCCGAAGGCAAGTAACCTTCACTAGCGGCAGCGCCTCGTCTGCCGCTCCCGGCTTGACCGGCACTCAGGCATTCAACTAAACACTCAAACGAAAAGGTCAAAATCGTGATTATTGAACGCAATATTGCCCCCTACGTGGTCTTCGCTGAAGACCCGATTCTCAACGCTCTGCAGAAGATTTCTGCTAACGGCCAGCGCATCATCTTCCTGGTGAACGAGTCCGGTATTCTGCGCGGTTCGCTCTCTGACGGCGACTTCCGTCGTTGGCTGATTGCTAACCCCACTGCATCCCTGGAGACCAGCGCCCTGGACGCTGCAAATACCAACCCGCAGACCGCACCGGCTGACGCGGATCCCGAGACCCTGCGCGCATACTTCGCGAAGGGTATCAACCACGTGCCGCTGACCGACGAGCGCGGTCACCTCGTGGCACTGGCAATGGATGAGCAGGACGTTCTGCGCATCGGTAAGCACACCATCAGCGAGGATTCCCCCTCCTTCATCATTGCTGAGATTGGTAACAACCACCAGGGTAGCGTTGACTTCGCTAAGGAACTGGTGGATCTGGCTGTTGAGTCCGGCGCGGATGCTGTGAAGTTCCAGCTGCGCGACATGGACGCCCTGTACCGCCAGCGCGGCGCGGCAACCGCGGGTGAGGACCTGGGCGTTCAGTACACCCTGGACCTGCTGTCCCGCTTCTCCCTGACCGTTGACCAGATGTACGAGGTCTTCGACCATGTCAAGCAGCACGACATGGACATCATGTGCACCCCCTGGGACGCACCCTCCGTTCAGGCGCTGGTTGACTACGGCATCCAGGGCATGAAGATTGCTTCTGCCGACCTGACCAACCACGAGTTGCTGCGCGACGTGGCTTCCCGAGGCCTGCCCATGCTGGTTTCCACCGGTATGAGCCGTGAAGAGGAAATCCGCGAGTCTGTGGCTCTGCTGCGTAACGCTGGCGCATCCTACGCTCTGCTGCAGTGCCAGTCCGCATACCCGGCACCTTTCAAGGACGTCAACCTGGCGTACATGGACCGCCTGGCTGAGATTGGTCAGTGCCTGGTCGGCTACTCCGGCCACGAGCGTGGCTACCACGTGCCGATCGCTGCTGTTGCTCGCGGCGCGAAGATCATCGAGAAGCACTTCACCACCGACAAGACCCTCGAGGGTAACGACCACACCGTCTCCCTGCTGCCTGAGGAATTCAAGGCAATGGTTCAGCAGATCCGTGAGGTTGAGACCGCTATTGGTTCCGCTGCTCCTCGTGAGGTGTCCACCGGTGAGCTGATGAACCGCGTGAACCTGGCAAAGTCCCTGGTTGCTACCCGCCACATCGCTAAGGGTGAGGTCGTGACCGAGGCTGACGTTGCTGTGAAGTCCCCCGGCCGCGGTCTGCAGCCGAACTACCTGCCGCAGCTGCTGGGCCGTACCATGCAGCGCGACGTTGAAGAAGGCTCGTTCTTCTTCGAGGGCGACCTGAAGGACGACCTGGTGACCCGCCGCGACTTCAAGTTCGACCGTCCCTGGGGTCTGCCGGTTCGTTACCACGACTACAAGCCGCTGATTGAAGAGGCGAAGCCGGACTTCCTGGAGTTCCACTTCTCCTACAAGGACCTCGAGATTAACATTGACGACGTCTTTGACTCCAAGCTGGACATGGGCTTCACCACCCACCTGCCCGACCTGTTCGCAGGCGACTTCCTGGTGGACCTCGCGTCCAAGGATCCCGAGGTGTGGGAGCGCTCCATCGCTGAGGTTCAGCGCACCATTGACATTACCCGTGACCTGACCCGCTACTTCACCGTAGATGAGGACCCGATCATGGTCGTGACCATGGGTGGCTTCACCAAGGACAAGCACATCCCCGCATCCGCACGTGCTGAGAAGTACGAGCGTATCGGTGAGGCACTGAAGCGTCTGGACGCATCCGGCGTTCGCCTGGCGGCTCAGACTCTGCCCCCGTACCCCTGGCTGATGGGTGGTCAGCAGTACCACAACCTGTTCCTGGATCCGAAGGACACTGCAGAGTTCTCGCGTGCATTCGACACCGCGCTCTGCCTGGACACCTCCCACACCATGCTGGCATGTAACTTCCTGAACATTCCGCTGTCGGAGGCTGTTGAGCAGCTGGCACCGCTGTCCATCCACCTGCACCTGGTGGACGGCACCGGTGTTGACGGTGAGGGCGTTCAGGTCGGCGAAGGCGATGTCGACTGGGCATCGCTGGGCAAGCAGCTGCGTGAGCTGGCACCGAAGGCATCCTTCATTCCCGAAATCTGGCAGGGTCACATCAACAACGGTGAGGGCTTCTTCACCGCACTGGACCGCCTCGAGAAGTGGCTGTAGGACCGGCGTCTATGGCCAAGTCTCAGACCGTAAAAGCTCGGGAGGGTGAAGTCCTTGATCAGGACTTCATCACTCCCGGGCGTTTCCGGGAGCTGGACGGGTTCCGCGGCCTGGCTGCTATTACCGTGGTGATTTATCACCTGGGTGTTCCCGCTACGGAGAACTATCCGCGGACTGCCCCTTCGCCCTATGACATTCCTCTGGGCGAGTTGGGCGTTCAGCTCTTCTTCATCATTTCCGGTTTCGTGATTCTGCTCAGCGCTATCAAGAGTGGGTCGGCACTGAAGTTCGCGATTTCGCGTTTTTCTCGTATTTATCCGACCTATTGGTTCGCGCTGACTGTATCGGCTCTGGTGTATTTCATCTACGGAAACCCCGGACGCCATATTACGATTCCGCAGACCCTGATTAACACGACGATGCTGCAACGCTTCCTGCGTGTGGATAACGTGGATCAGGTGTACTGGACACTGGCAGTGGAGCTGCAGTTCTACGTGATGGTCGCCCTGTACCTGATTATCCGGAAGGGAAAGATTTACCGTAGGGAGCTGACGACGATTCTGCTCACCTGGTCGGTCATCGGCACGGTTCTGTGTCTACTCTTCCACCCGGAGGCTTCTCTCGGTGGGGCACCGAAGATGATCGTGTGGGCTGCGGTTGCGGAACATTCTTCGCTCTTTAGCCTGGGCATGATGTTCTTCATGTACAGCCATGATCGAAAGTTCACCTGGCATATTCCGTACTTTGCCATTCTGGCTTCCCTCAATGCAGCACTGATGCACGATCTTGCTCATGGAATCGGTGTGGCACTGATTAGCCTGGTGTTCTTCATCGTTGTGTACCTGAAGAACGTTCCGGTACTTTCGAAGGGTCCGCTGAATTTCTTGGGGCGTATTTCTTACCCCCTTTACTTGGGCCACGCTATGGTCGGTTATATGCTTGTTGATATGTTCTACCCGGTGGCTGGCCCCTGGGGAGCACGCATCATCGCATTGGTTTTGGTGATTTGCTTCGCCTACCTGGTGCATATTTCCATTGAAACTAAGGTTTCTGCATCCTTCCGTTCTTTCCTCACTCGAAAGTTGACTAAGGCATGACCTCTACACCAACGGCTCTATGGGTCGTTCCGGTTCCCGATTTTGGTGGAGTAGCTCGGCACGTTGTCGATATGGCACGTGCCGGGCTCCCCGGCTTTAACCTGGTGGTTCTCGCACCCGAAGGTAAGCTCACGAGCCGTCTTGAGGAACTGGGCGTCACCGTCATCAAGGCTGAGTTTGGCCCCGACTACGGTTTCAAGACTTCCTTTGTGTCTTTGCAGAAGGCTGTTGAGCAGCTCCGCCCGGATATTGTGCACAGCCACCTGGCATATGCGGACGTTGTAGCGACCGTTGTGGTGAATGCTCTGCGCATCCGTAGCGTTATCAAGCGTGGCACCTGCGTGCCGAAGCTTCTGACCACTGAACACGGTATCGCTGGTAACGACTCGGTGTACCACGGTAGCTCCTGGCGTTCTAAGCTCATGGAGACCGTGCATCGTGTGCGCCTGTGGGGTACCGATCAGGCGATTGCTGTTTCTCGTTCTACCGCTGATCAGATGCGTGCCAAGTGGGGCGCTCGTGGCGTGGAGCTGGTGTACAACGGCGTGGATATCCCCGAGGTGCACGCAGCTGTTGAGCAGCAACGTGTACCTGCCGAGGGCGGTCCGCGTATTCTTTCGCTGTCTCGTCTGTCCCCCGAGAAGGGCATTGACGTGTTGCTGGACGCTTTTGCGCAGCTTCGTGTTGAATACCCGCAGGCTCATCTTGAGATTGCGGGCTCTGGCGATTTGGCGTCCGAGTTGCAGGCTCAGGCTCAGCGTCTGAACCTGGGCGATTCGGTGACCTTCAGCGGCTTTGTTAACCCGATTGAGGCGATGGGCCGTAGCGACATGATTGTTCAGCTGTCGGTGTGGGAGAACTGCTCCTACACTCTGCTGGATGCTAAGGCAGCCGGTCTGAAGACGGTCGCTACCGCTGTGGGTGGTAACCCGGAGATTCTGGGCGCCGACGAGCTGGTGGACCGTCAGAGTGCAACCCTGACTCAGGATGTTCTGCAGGCTATGCGTGCGCAGCTGCAGAAGGGCGAGTCTGAGCCTTTCACCTGGATTTCGAATGAGCAGATGGCTGCTCAGACGGTTGATATTTACACTCGCACATTGGAGAAGAAATGACCGTGTCTTTCTCGCAAAGTACAGAGACCGCAGCTTCTCAGCAGGATAAAAATCCTAATTCTCTCCAGACATATCGCATTGGGCAGGCGACTGTGGGTGAAGCAAAGTACCTTATCGGCAGCGTCTCAAGGCTGACGATGCTTGATTTTTGGGCTGGTTTTGGTCTGATTTTCATCGGCATCCCTACGCCGTTTGTGACCATGCCTGTGGGTACGGTTGTTGTGATGTTGTTTGTCTTGTACAAGCTGACAAAACCTGCCACCTTGGAGACAAGGTATAACTCCTTGTTCTTCTCAATCATCTTGTTTGCTGTTGGCTGGGCTTTGTTTGAAAGTCTAGCTTTTAACGGCATTTCCGTTGATGAAGCGATTCGCCGCGCGATTCGTATGGCTGTGGTCCTTCTTTTGGCGTTGCAGATTGCTCAAAAGAGGATTGACATTCGTTCCCTCATCTTTGGTGTGGCTGCGGGCCTTATTTTCAACCTCATTGGATTTTATGCAGGTGTTGCGCCTGATAACTACGGCGGTACGCTGACTGGCTGGCTGAACGATAAGAATCAGTCTGGTCTGTATTACGCAATTTTTGGCTTCCTTTTCGTGGCTATGGTCCGAAAGACAAGTCACCGTATCGTTGCTCTTGTTGTTACCTCCGGCATGCTGTGGCTGACTGGTTCCCGTACCTCCCTGGCTGCATATGCTTTTGCTGTCCTGTGGTTGTACTTTTCTCATCGCCTGAATTTGTTCGGTAAAGCAGTTCTTGCATGGCTGTTATACCTGGCTGTGAACTACTTCGAAGACAATTTCGCGCATGCTGGTGCTTTCGCGGATCGACTTGGTAGTGACCTTCTGCGCGAGCGAATCGATGAAACTATGTACCGCATGATTGATGTGGTTCCTTGGTACGGTGGTGGTCTGGGTACCGCTCAGGTGTGGCTTCAGAATCGTTACTTCTACTTTCACAATTCATATATGACGCTGGTCCAGGAGGCCGGTTGGCTCTATATGATTGTGATTGTAGGCTTGATGATTTCTGCCGCATTCATCTGGAAGCAGCCGCGTGCTCAGCGCATTGTTATTGCCGAAGCCGCAATGGTGATTATCATTATTACCTCCCAGCGTCTTGGTGAGGTGATTCTGACTGTGCCGTGGGCTGTCGTGGTGGGTCTTGCACTGTTGTACCTGAACCCGGATAAGGATCTGGACGCTTCGGATAGCGGACATCATGAACCAGGTGCTATGCAGAAGGCGCAGAGTAGCGATGAAAAACCTGAGCTACAGAACGGGCAGGTCATCGAGAAAGAAGCTCCTGCCTCTGTAACCGAGCAAGAAGCGCCTAAGAAGTCGACTACTTCTAAATCGTTTGACGTCAGTTCTATCCGTCAGCGGGCAAGGAAAGTATAACGATGAAAGAGCTTTATATAGCTACCAATAATGGCGATATTGGCGGCGGCGAGGTCATGCTCCTGAATATTGCTCGCGCAGCCCGTAGCCTTGGCTACAAGGTCACTATTGTGGGTCCTTCCGAGCCGAAGCAGCTTGTAGAAGCCGCTGCGGATGAGGGGTTCCCCCGCATTGTCTTGCCGGCTAAGAACCGTGCACAGTACATGGTGGCTCTGCGTAGTTGGCACGCCCGCCACAAGGATGTTCTGCTGTGGTGTAACGGTCTGGTTCCTGCAGCGGCTACCGGCGGTCGTAAGAACCGCATCGTGCACCTGCACCAGTTGCCTACCGGCGTGAACGCTAAGCTCGTACCCTTTGCCCGCCGTAAAGCGTCTGTCACCCTGGTCCCGAGCCGCTATGTGGCACGTGCCTGCCCCGGCAGCGAGCTGTTTGCGAACTGGGTCAACGGCGTATCCACCGAGCTGGATCACCGCGTGGGGGAGCGCCGACTCCGCGTCGGTTACCTGGGGCGTTTGACTCCGTCTAAGGGCATCGCAACCCTGTGCCAGGCGATGAGCTCCTTGAACTCTAACGGCATCGAATACGACTTGGTGATTGGTGGCGAGCCTGTCTTCGCATCTGACGAAGAACGCGCTGAGGTTGAGGACGCGCTAGCCCGTGTTGCTGCGTTCAGCACTCGCTTGGGTTGGACGACTCCTGACCGTCTTTTCGGCGACATTGACATGCTCGTTGTACCTTCGATTGCCCCCGAGTCCTTTGGCTTGGTGGTCGCTGAAGCGATGAGTGCACGCGTCCCAGTAATCGTCAGTGATGCTGGTGCGCTATCGGAGGTGCTGGGCGGCTCATCGTACCCGTACGTTGTGCCTGCTGACCAGCCGGTAGCTCTTGCACAGGCCATTAAGAGCCTGGGTACTGAGCTCCGAGAAGATACGGATGCACTGGCGGAGCGTACCTCCGAGCTGTTCTGGCGTTGGCAGGAAAACTACTCGCCTGAAGCTGGTAAGGTTCGTGTCGGCGAGATTCTGGAACGTTTTATCCGATAAAGCACTTCTAGGCCTTCAGCCTATTCCCAAAGGATATCCTCTCGCTCAAACCCCGAAGGAAAATTATGACGACTACCCACCGCTACAAGGCTGCGGTTATCATCCCCTCTCGCGGTGGTGCAGATATTCTGCACTACCCGCTGGATGCGCTTGCCGCCCAGACCGAGAAGGACTTCCAGGTTATCGTGGTCCTCGACGGCGATATTGATAACAGCGAAGCTGTGCTTGACCGCTACATCGCAGAAGGCAAGCTGAACCTGACCAAGATCGTTTTTGAGGAGAACCGCGGTCGCGTGGCAGCGCTGAACGCTGGCCACCGTGCGGCTGATGCGGATATCCTCATCCGTTGCGATGACGACCTGCAACCCGACCCCAACTACGTTGCGAACCACCTCAAGTACCATGAGGCTCCCGGTGAGCACGGCGTGATTGGTATTTACCTGAACCAGTTCCCGGACACTCCTTACTCTCGTGTGTACGGTAACTACCGCGACCAGAAGTTCCGCGAAGCTGCGTACCAGGTTGCGCCTGAGAAGCGCTGGATTTACTGGGCGGGTAACGTGTCTATGTCAAAGAAGCTTTTCGATGAGATTGGCGGCTACGACCCCGCGTACCGTCTCTACGGTTGGGAAGATGTAGACATGGGTTACGAGGTTGCTCAGCACGGTGCCGAAATCCATATTGCCCCTGAGCTGGCGACTAAGCACTATGTGGCTGCTACCACCACTGCAGTGCGTGCCCTGCGTGCCCTGCACTCGGGCTCTGCCCGAACCATCTTCGTGCGTAAGCACGGTGAAGAAGCACACCCCGCCCCGAATCCGACGGGCGCGTGGGGTTTGCTGGTCAAGACCCTCGCTCGTTTCACCACCGAGAAGACCATTAAGGCTCTCGGCGATGCGAGCGATAAGATTCTGCTGAAGCTGCCCACTAAGGCAGCTGAGAAGCTCGTGGCACTGCAGGTTGAGGCTGCATCCTACGCCGGTATTCGCTACCCTGAGCGCGCTCAGAAAGTTTTCTAGGAGGAATAGGAAATGTCACTCACTCAGCTCTTGACCTCCGCTCCGTTTACCGGGCCGAAGAATCCTGACGCGGTGCTTGCTGATATCCCGAAGAGCCTCAAGAAGCTTGGCAGCCTGGCGCGCCGTTACGTGCCGCTAATCAAGCCTGAGGCGACTGAAGAGATTGCGATTGCCCACGACTATCTGACTCAGCGTGGCGGCGCGGAGCGTGTCGTTCTGGCGATGCACCGTGCGTTCCCGGATGCACCGATTTACACGACTCTGTACGATCCGGAGGGCACCTTCCCCGAGTTCAAGGACGCGAAGATTATCACGAGTCCTTTAAACAAGATTGGTTACCTGCGTCGTAACCACCGTATGGCGTTGCCGATTTTGCCGTTTGCTTCTTCTTTCTTGAAGGTACCGGCTGAGCGTGCTGTGGTGTCGACGACCGGTTGGGCGCACGGCTTCAACTTTGCTGGCCGTAAGTTCATTTACTGCCATTCGCCGGCGCGGTGGCTGTACCTGAGCGATCAGTACCTGGGCGAGAAGAGCACCGGTCCCGTGCCGTTGCTGCTGAAGACTCTGCGTCCTGCACTGATGTTGTGGGATCACTGGGCAGCTCACCGTTCGGCGGTGTACGTGGCGAATGCGAGCGTGATTAAGAAGCGCATCGAGAATGTCTACGGAAAGAAGGACGTTCCGATTTTCTTCCCGCCGCACTCGGTAGACCCGACCGCACCGGTTGAGCCTATTCCGGGTCTGGAAGAGTTCACCGAATCGGACGATTATTTCCTGATTGTTTCTCGCCTGCTGCCCTACAAGAATGTTGATAAGGCTATTGAAGCCTGCAATGAGTTGGGTAAGAAGCTGCTGGTGATTGGTCGCGGTCCGGAGAAGGAACGCCTGGAAGCGCTTGCGGGCCCGACCGTTCGTATCGTTTCGGGCGTTTCGGACGCGCAGCTTCGTTACGCGTACCGTCACTGCTTGGCGCTGCTGGCTATCTCTTATGAGGATTTCGGTATTACCCCGCTGGAGGCGGGCGCTAGCGGCAAGGCCGTGATTGCCTACCGTGCGGGCGGCTTCCTGGATACCATTCAGGAAGGCAAGACCGGCATGTTCATCAACCAGCCGACCGTGGAGCAGCTGGTGGAAGCTCTCAAGGCTTTCAACCCGGATGACTGGGATGCCGACTACATCCGTGAGCACGTTGACGGTTTCTCGGAGGCTCGTTTCATCAGCCGTCTGAAGATGTACGTGCAGGCTCTGCCTGAAGACTAAAAGAGCTAGACAGCTCATAGAAGAAGGCGGGGCGGTAGAACTATAAAGTTCTACCGCCCCGCCTTCTTTGTGTCTTCTGAGAGCCTTAGCGGGCTTCTAGGAGCCCCTTGGAGAGCAGCTCGGGAATGAAACCCTCAATCTGCGGCCCCATGGTCTCTATGGGCTGTTCATACATTTCGCAGAGCGTATCGATAGCGTCCTGTAGAGACATCGGGTCTTCAAAAATACTCCAAATAATGGAGGCTGAGTCCTGAAGAACAGACAGCTCACCGTTGGCAAGATTCGCGAGATAAGTTGCCGTAGGGGAGTACTTAGCAAACTCTTCAGAATGAACGTACGCGATGTTCTCGGGGATACCGTAAACGGTCTGACGGGAATCTACCGGATTGCTCATTTTTTCACCTTGAATCCGAAACGCTCAAAGAACTTTGCACGTATCTCTGCCTTAGTGGGGGTGCGTCCCAGCTGCATCGCCAAATGGTCCTTATTCACAAAGAAAATATTTTTGAGGGTGCGTAGCTTATCATGCAGGGTGGTCGCGGACTGCAGGCGTCCAATCCACTGAATATAGTGGGGCACATCCTGGGAGACCGACAGCCACAGCAGGTAGTCGCGGTCGTCACGGTACTGCTCTAGACCGCCCATTGCCGCGCTATATGCGAGGGAAGAGTCAAGCTCCTCCGCACGGGCTCGTAGGCGCTGCCAATCGCTGTACGAGAGCAGAGAGACCAAATAGTTAATATCTGCGCTGTAACGGGATGCAGCGCGGGCGCGGTGAAGCACCACGAGAAGACGCGCATCCAGATCACTGGGGACAGTGCAGGGACGATGAGCAATCATACGGGTCTTGCGCGCCGCCCAGATGCGGTCAAAAGCCTTCTCGTAGTCGCCGTGGCGTCCCAGACCGGGGAAGAAACGATGAATATCGGTCAGGCCCCATGAAGCGTGGTAGAGCGTCATCGCGTGCTCGAACACGGAGCCTGTCTCGAAGTGCGCTTGAATACGCCATCCATCTGCCAGAAGAATCTCTACAAAACGGTCCACATGAGAGGGACGGACCAGCAGGTCAGCATCGGAGCTGTACCTACCCTTGCGGTAAATTTCCTGAGAGAAAGCGTAGCCTTTGACATGCAGAATATCGATGGAGTGCATGTCGGCAATCCACTGGAAGTAGGCGTGCGCAAGCCGAATCCGTGCCGCAAGCGGAGTAGTCTGCGGCTCCGGGGTATTGGATGAGTGAGTAGTCACAATAGCCTTTCGGTGCACATGTATACCAGATAAGTATAAGGCGGGACGGACAGAAAAACTGCCCATCCCGCCCTAAGTCGCTCCCTATAGTTTTAGGGTGCTTATTACGCTATTACTTCTTAGTCAAGGACTTCTTCAAGGACTTCTTTGAGGACTTCTTGTCGCCGTCCTTGCCGTAACCGTAGTAGGTGGAGTAGCCGACGTACGAACTTGCGTAACCGAAGCCGTAGTAGGAGTTACCCAGGCCCTTACGGGGTGCACGGTTCAGAACCATACCGAGGAGGTTCGCGTTGACCTTCTTCAGGATGCTTGCAGCCTCAGCCATCTGTTCACGGTGGCTTCGGCCGATAGAACCAACGAGAATCACGCCATCCACGGAGTGGGAGAGCAACGAAGCATCGGTCACGGGCAGCAGCGGCGGAACGTCAACGACCACGATGAACTCTTCGGAGAGCTCGTTAATCAGCTGGCGCATCTTATCCGAGCCCAGAAGTTCGGAGGGGTTCGGGGGGATACGGCCTGCAGGCAGGACGAAGAGGTTCGAATCGCCCAGCTGGTGCACAGCGTTAGCAATCTCAACCTGGCCGGCCAGAACCTGGGTCAGACCAACCTTAGCGTCCAGCTTCAGCTTCTTAGCCACGGTCGGGCGGCGGAGGTCGGCGTCAATGAGGATGACGGGCGAACCCGCATCAGCCATTGCGCGAGCCAGCGACAGCGACACGGTCGACTTACCTTCACCGGGCACTGCGGAGGTGACGATGAACGAACGCGGGGGAGTGTCAACATTCACGAAGCGCAGGTTGGTTCGCAGCTGACGGATGGATTCCTGAGCGATGTGGTCGTCGGTGTCACCCTTAACGATGTTGTCTTCGTTCAGGTCGTCACTGATGGGCAGAACACCCAGGATGTTCGCGCCGGTTGCCTTGGTCGCGTCGTCACGGGTGCGGATGCGCTGATCCAGCGCACGGCGCAGGAAGATTGCCAGGTAAACCAGAGCCAGACCAACAGCAGCACCCAGAAGAACGTTCTGCTCGTAGTTCGGAGCCACCAGCGGGGGGTTCACGCTTGCGTTATTCAGCGGAATCACGCGGACAGTGTTGCCGCCGGTCGGGGATGCACCGGTGTTTTCGCCGTTTACCAGAGCCTGAGCGTTACCGGGGTTCTGCTCAATTTCCTTGATGTAGTCGGCGGTAGCCTGCAGCGCACTGTTAGCGAGAACCTGTGCATTCTTCGGGGAAGAAGCCTTCGCGTTCACGGTAATCAGTGCAGCGTTGTCACCAGCGGTTGCGGTGAGGCTAGAACGAATCTGACCGGTGCTTAGGGACAGTTCGGGGTTGTTCTGCTTAATCTTCTGCGCCACGGCCTCAGAGGAGACGATAGCAGCGTAGGAGCGAGCGCGCTCCTTAGCGGCTGTAGAACCCGAGAGAACATCCACCGTACCGGACTCGCCCACGGTCACGTAGCCCGAGGACGATGCAGCGTAGACCTTCGGCTGAAGAGAGGCATAGCCGAAGCCCGCTGCGGCACCGACAACGATGCCAATAATCAGCAGCCAGAGGTTAGCCCTCGTGGTGCGGAAAAATTCCAAAATGGTCATGGTAGTGAGAATACTCCAGAAAGTTTGAGTTAGTGTACCTGCGACGTGGAGTGTTGTTGCAGGCGGTGAAGGGATACGAAGATCCCCCGGTGTTTATTAGCGGAGCAATCCGAGAAGGTAGCTACCGTAACCGCTCTTGACGAGGGGAGTAGCAATGTCGCGCAACTGCTCATCGGAGAGCCAACCGTGGCGCCACGCAATTTCCTCCGGGCAACCAACTGACAGACCCTGACGGCTCTGAACAGTGCGGATGAAGTTAGTGGCATCAGCGAGTGAATCAAAAGTTCCGGTGTCGAGCCACGCGGTACCGCGAGGCAGAACCTCAACCTTCAGTTTACCCTGTTCCAGGTAGACGCGGTTGAGGTCAGTGATTTCCAACTCACCGCGCGGGGAGGGCTTAATCTGGCGTGCGTACTCGACGACCTTCGAGTCGTAGAAGTACAGACCCGGAATAGCGTAGTCGCTCTTGGGGTTCTCAGGCTTCTCCTCAATGGAGAGTGCGTTGAAGTTTTCGTCGAATTCCACCACACCGTAGGCGCGAGGGTCTGCAACCCGGTAAGCGAAGACGGTTGCGCCGTCCTTCTGCTCGTAGGTGGCAAGCTGAGTGCCCAGACCGGGGCCGTAGAAGATATTGTCACCGAGCACGAGTGCTACGGGGTCGTTGCCAATAAAATCGGCGCCCAGAATAAATGCCTGTGCCAGACCATCCGGGGAGGGCTGCACCTTGTATTCGAGATTAATACCGAAACGGGAGCCGTCACCGAGCAGTCGCTGGAACTGCTCCTGATCGGCAGGAGTGGTAATAATCAAAATATCGCGGATACCCGACAGCATGAGAGTGGACAGCGGGTAGTAAATCATCGGCTTGTCATAGACCGGAGTGAGCTGCTTGCTAATACCCTGAGTGATAGGGTGCAAACGGCTTCCGGTACCGCCGGCAAGAATAATTCCCTTCATAACTTCTTATTGTGTCATGTTTATCTCTTTGTTGAGGCATAAAAATCGCTATTTAGGCAGGTAAAATATACCGTATGGCTCACATTCTTGTTACCGGCGGTGCCGGTTTTATTGGTTCGAACTTTGTTCACCACCTCATCGATAACACTGATCACACTATTACTGTGCTGGATAAGATGACCTACGCCGCAAACGCTGCGTCTTTGGAGGGTCTTCCTGAATCCCGCTTTAAGCTCGTCGTAGGCGACATCGCCGACCGCGAGCTGGCTGACGAACTGGTCGGCAAGGCAGACGCTGTTGTCCACTACGCTGCGGAATCGCACAACGACAACTCCCTGTCCAACCCCGAGCCGTTCATTCACACTAACCTCATCGGTACTTTCAGCCTTCTGGAAGCAGTCCGTAAGCACGGTACTCGCTACCACCACATCTCCACCGACGAAGTCTTCGGCGACCTCGAGCTGGACGATCCGGCAAAGTTCACCGAAACCACCCCCTACAACCCCTCTTCCCCTTACTCCTCCACTAAGGCAGGTTCCGACCTGCTCGTGCGCGCATGGGTTCGCTCCTTCGGTATTGAAGCAACCATCTCTAACTGCTCCAACAACTACGGCCCCTACCAGCACATCGAGAAGTTCATCCCCCGCCAGATCACTAACATCCTCTCGGGTCTGACCCCGAAGCTGTACGGCGAGGGCCTGAACGTTCGTGACTGGATTCACGCATCCGACCACTCTTCTGCTGTGCTGCGCATCCTGGAGCAGGGCAAGATTGGCGAAACCTACCTCATCGGTGCAGACGGCGAAGAGAACAACATCACCGTTCTGCGCACCATCCTGCGCCTGATGGGCAAGGACGAGAACGACTTCGAGCACGTGGTTGACCGCCCCGGTCACGACCTGCGCTACGCAATCGACGGTAGCCGCCTGCGTGCAGAGCTCGGCTGGGAGCCGAAGTTCACCGACTTCGAGTCCGGCCTTGCCGACACCATTAAGTGGTACACCGACAACCGCAGCTGGTGGGAGCCCCTGAAGGCTGAGGTTGAGGCTAAGTACGCAAAGGCTGGCCAGTAATGACCAAGGAATTGAAGGTTACTGAAACCGAGATTCCCGGCCTGCTCATTATTGACCTGCCGGTTCACGGCGATAACCGCGGCTGGTTCAAGGAAAACTGGCAGCGCGAGAAGATGGTCGCAGCCGGTCTGCCCGACTTCAACCCCGTCCAGAACAACATCTCGTTCAACGCTTCGGTAGGTACCACCCGCGGTATCCACGCCGAGCCGTGGGATAAGTATGTTTCTGTTGCGACCGGCCGTATCTTCGGCGCGTGGGTTGACCTGCGTGCCGGCGAGTCCTTCGGTAAGGTCGTCACCGTGGAGCTGGGCCCGGACACCGCAATTTTCGTGCCCCGCGGCGTGGGTAACTCCTTCCAGACCCTGGAAGAGAACACCGCCTACACCTACCTGGTGAACGACCACTGGTCGGCGGATGCAGTATCCGGCTACAGCTTCCTGAACCTTGCCGATGAGACCGTCGCAATCGACTGGCCCATCGACCTGGCGAAGGCAGAGCTCTCTGAGAAGGACCGTAACCACCCGCGTCTGAACGAGATCAAGCCCCTGGAAGCCGACCCGATCCTAATCATTGGCGCGGGCGGTCAGCTCGGCACCGAGCTGGTTCGCCAGCTCACCGAGCAGAACGTACCCTTCCTGGCTGTGGATCGCGACCGCCTCGACCTGGGCAAGCCCGAGCAGTGGCGTGACGCATTCCGCTGGCGCTCCTTCCGCGCGGTCATCAACGCTGCAGCGTACACCGCAGTGGATCAGGCAGAAACCCCCGAGGGCCGCCGCGACGCCTGGGCAGCTAACGCCCTGGGCGTGAGCGCTCTTGCCTCCATCTGCGAAGAAGCTAACCTGCCGCTGGTTCACGTATCCACCGACTACGTCTTTGACGGTTCCCTGCCCCTGGGTGAGGAATACCCGGAGGATTACCCCCTGGCACCGCTGAGCGTCTACGGCGCATCTAAGGCTGCCGGTGAGGTTGCCGCTGCCGCATGGCGTAAGCACTACACCCTGCGCACCAGCTGGGTTGTTGGCGCCGGCAAGAACTTTGTGGGCACCATGGCATCCCTGGCTGAGCGCGGTATCGACCCGTCCGTGGTCGCCGACCAGTGGGGCCGCCCGACCTTCACCCAGGACCTGGCAGCAGCAGCCCTGCATCTGCTCTTCTCCGGCGCTGAATACGGCACCTACAACGTGTCGAACACCGGTGAAGTCATCAACTGGGCGCAGTTCGCTCGTGCAGTGTACGAGGGCACCGGCCACGACCCGGCACGAGTCAGCGACACCACCACCGAGGAATACTTCGCCAACGCTGAGCTCTTCGCTCACCGTCCGACGAACTCGGCAATGGACCTGTCCAAGCTGATTGCTGCAGGCTTCACCCCGCGCGATCACCGCGAGGCGCTCGCCGCCTACCTGGCAGAAATGGGCTCCTAACCCGCTAAGGATTTGGCTCTATATCTGCTGACAACAGCATAAAAGGCGTGAAAAGCGCCATATCACAGGTTCCCGGCCCTTGAAGAAGAGCCGGGAACCTGTACAATATTGTCTTGGCCAAGGCGGTGGAATACACGAAACGTGTAGGTCCGTAACTGACGGTGGCTGGTTGGAAAGAGATTTCTGGCGCCAGTCCCTATTCCACTTGGCGCATAACTTCTAACCAAGAAAGGGTGGACAACTCATGTCAGATACCATCAAAATTTCAGCTACCGTACGTAGCGACTTCGGCAAGGGCTACGCGCGCCGCATCCGCATGGCAGGCGACATCCCCGCCGTCATCTACGGCCACGGCGAAGAGCCCAAGCACGTAGTACTCCCCGGCCACGCAACCACCCTGGCTGCCCGCGTCCCCAACGCTATCCTCGACCTCGACATCGAAGGTGAATCACACCTCGCAATGATCAAGGACATCCAGCGTCACGCAATCCGCCCTGAACTGCAGCACATCGACCTGCTGACCGTTAAGCGCGGCGAGCGCGTTGAGATTGAGGTTCCTGTACACGTTGAAGGCGAGCCTGCTGTTGGCGCCGTTGCTAACCAGGAAGAAACCGTTCTTCTGGTTGAAGCTGACGCACTGAAGGCACCCGAAACTTTGACCGTGAGCATCGAAGGCCGCGAAGCTGGCGCTCACGTTCTGGCATCAGACGTTGAACTGCCCTCAGGCGTAACCCTGGTTGCAGACGCTGAACTGCTGATCGTTAACGTTTCTGAGCCCGAGGAACTCGACGTTCCCGAGCCCGGTGAAGAAGGCGAAAACGCACCCGAGGGTGACATCGTTGAAGCTTCCGAGGAATCAGATCAGGCTGGCGAAGCTCACGACTCAGATAACTCAAAGCACTAGACCGCGCCCTGCGCCTAGCGCAACAATGATTTGTGGATGGCCCGCCGCTACCTCTCTTCTGAGGTGGTAGCGGGCCATACTCATAGAATGGTGTAGTCCATGAATTTTCTAAAAACCTTTTACAGCGCCGTGGAAAGGGCGAAGATATGTCTGATGCGTGGCTCATTGTTGGTCTGGGGAACCCGGGCCCGGAGTACGAGAAAACCCGCCATAACATCGGCCAGATGGTGGTTGATGAACTGGCGCGTGAAGTAGGCGGTGGCTTCAAGAAGCACGGACGCGCGCGCGCCCAGGTGCTGGAAGGACGTTTGGGTATAGGCGGACCCAAGGTAGTGCTGGCCAAGCCCCTGACCTATATGAACACCTCGGGCGGCCCGGTATCGGCTCTAGCCCAGTTCTACGATATTAACCCCGACCGTATCATCGCGGTGCACGATGAACTGGATATCCCCTTCGACACCATTAAGCTCAAGATTGGTGGGGGAGAGGGCGGTCATAACGGTCTGCGCGATATCACCAAGGCGCTGGGTACCAAGGACTACTACCGTGTTCGCACCGGCATCGGTCGTCCTCCCGGACGCATGGACACCGCAGACTTCGTGCTCAAGCCCTTCAGCAGCACCGAAGCGAAGGACCTGCCCTTCCTCATCTCAAACGCAGCGGATGCAACCATGATGCTCGTAAAGGAAGGCCTGCTGGCAACCCAGCAGCGCTACCACGGCGCAGGTTCCTAGCCGTATAACCCGTGCCGGGTAAGCACTGAACTGGGTCAACACTGAACTGGGGCAACGCATGATATAGGCCGATGTGTGAACTAGGCTCTACCTAACTATGCAAGAGCCCGGTGAGGGAATAAGCTAGAAAAGAATGACGTTATACGCTCCACGACGGGAAAATACCCGACCGTGGAGCGTATGAGCGAGAGAAGAAGGTACCCGTGGCTGAATACTCCACCCCCGCCAACACCCCGCTGAGCGACGACATCGTACGCCAGCTTCGCCAGGACTTCCCGATCCTCAACACTGAGGTCAACGGGCATCCCTTGGTCTACCTGGATTCGGGGGCGACCAGCCAGAAACCCCTTCAGGTTCTCAACGCAGAACGCGACTTCTACCTGCACGCTAACTCCGCCGTACACCGCGGCGCCCACACCCTCGCGGTCGAAGCAACCGACCTGTTTGAGGATGCGCGCATCACCGTAGCGAACTTCGTCGGTGCCACTGACGAAGAAATCGTGTGGACCTCCAACGCAACCGAGGCACTGAACCTGGTTGCCTACTCCATCGGCAACGCCTCCCAGGGCATCGGCGGTCCCGCCGCTGAGCGTTTTGCGCTGAAGCCCGGCGATGAAATCGTCACCACGGAGATTGAGCACCACGCGAACCTCATTCCCTGGCAGATTCTTGCCCAGCGTACCGGCGCGACTCTGCGCCATATCCCCTCCACTGAGGACGGCCAGCTCGACTACGCGGCAGCCGAGGGCATCATCAACGAGAAGACCCGCATCGTGGCCTTCACCCACGTCTCGAACGTGACCGGCGCGATTACCGATGTGCCCCGCATGGTCGCCATGGCGCGCAAGCACAGCGCGCTTGTCGTGCTGGACGCCTGCCAGTCCGTACCGCACATGCCCGTAGACTTCCACGCCCTGGACGTCGACTTCGCGGCGTTCTCCGGCCACAAGATGCTGGCACCCACCGGTATCGGTGCCCTTTACGGTCGTGCCGAACTGCTCGAAGCTCTGCCGCCCTTCCTGACCGGTGGCTCCATGATTACCCGCGTGGGTCTGCAGGACGCCGAGTACATGCCCGCCCCCATCAAGTTTGAGGCAGGTACCCAGCGTGTCTCGCAGGCGGTCGCTTTCGCCGCCGCTGTGCGCTATCTGCAGCACCTGGGCATGGAGAACGTTGAGGCGTGGGAACACGAACTGGGTGCCCGCCTGGTTGAGGGAGTGCAGAAGATCGACGGTGTGCGCCTGCTCGGCCCCACCGACCCCACTAAGCGTGCCGGCCTGGTTGCTCTCGCCATCGAGAGCGTGCACCCGCACGACGTGGGCCAGCTGCTCGACACCCAGGGCATCGCCGTGCGCGTGGGCCACCACTGCGCGCAGCCGCTGCACCGCTGCGCAGGCGTGACCGCCTCGACCCGCGCCTCCACCTACATCTACAACACCACTGAAGATGTGGACGCTTTCCTGAAGGCACTCGCCGAGGTGCGCCCCTACTTCGGCTTCTAAAAGCAGACGCGCTAGAAGCTAACGCCCCAATTTTTCAGACATACCAACTGACGGAAGAAGATCACCGTGTCTCTTGAATCTCTGTACCAGGAAATTATTCTGGAGCATTCTAAGCAGCGCAGCGGCGAGCACCTTGTAGAGGTACCCGCCGGTCATGCAAGCGCCGATAACCACCAGTACAACCCCACCTGCGGCGACGAAATCAACCTGCGCGTGGTGCTCTCTGACGAGCTGAAGGACGGCGAGAAGACCATCGAGTCGATCTCCTGGGAAGGCGACGGTTGCTCCATCTCTATGGCTGCCGCCTCCGTGCTCTCTGAAATGGCTCCGGGCATGACCGTCTCCGAGCTGCAGAGTCACGTGGATGCGTTCCGCGAGATGTTGCGCTCGCGTGGTAAGGCGACCCTGGACGAAGAGGAGTACGGCGATATGGCGGCTTTCTCCGGCGTTTCGAAGTTTATGGCGCGCGTGAAGTGCGCGATGCTTTCGTGGGTTGCGGTTGAGGAAGCTACTAAGGAAGCGGCCGCAAAGAACTAATTCTTTGCCGAGGGGGTAGGTTGGTTTGTTTGGTAAGTAGCCAATATTTGAACGCCAATCGAAAATATCGAATGGATCCATCGACAATATATTGCATGGATGTGTAATGTTTTTCGATGAACTTTGAGCGGTGAGCACCGAACGAGACTCGAGTCGAGAATCTACACCCTATTCTTTCTTGATATAAGATTTCTTTGATTTAAATCAATAGGATGAAAATATGAGGCGGATACTACACTGTATCCGCCTCATATTTATATCTTTTCCTTTTTCCCTCAAAAAGGTGACTGGTAAAATAAAAGGACGAAGGGCGCCCAACCAGCACCCTTGAGAAACTCTTTTCGGACCCGCATATTCTCTGCGATAGCGAGAAGAAAAACAGCGTAGAGAGAATATTTTCTCAATGCTGAACAATCTTCGCTAATTCTCGTGCATTCGCCACAGATATCGGTTATGTTTCTCACCCTTCCGGTACTTCAACCACACCGGAATACCCATCGCCGCTACCAACCACAAGGAAGCCCCATGATTATTGGCTACGCCGCAGGCGCCTACGACCTTTTCCACTACGGCCACCTCGAGATTCTTCGCAAGGCTAAGGAAAACTGCGACTACCTCATCGCAGGCGTCGTGCACGATGACGTTCTGGAAGTGACCAAGGGCCGTCGCCCCGTCATCCCCATCGAAGAGCGTGCTGCCATCGTCAGCCACATCGACTACGTGGACGAAGTGCACGTCGAAACCACCCCCGACAAGCTCGAAACCTGGAAGCAGAAGCCCTTCAACGTCTTCTTCAAGGGCGACGACTGGAAGGGCACCGAAAAGGGCAACGCCCTGGAAGCACGCTTCGCAGAGGTCGGCGTGGAAGTACACTACTTCCCCTACACCGAGCACACCTCCAGCACCAAGCTGCGCAAGGTCGTTGACCTGCTCGAAGCAGAGCACGACCTGCGCGTAGAGATGCGCCGCTTCGCTGAGCTGCTTGGCGAGCGCGAATACTCCGAGGCGATTATCGCCTCCTAACGCTCCTACGCCCTCGTAGGTGCGCTAGAGCTCACATAAAGACTCATCAAGACACAAAAGGATCCCCGCCGTAAGTACTTACGGCGGGGATCCTTTACCTATTGGCGGTATATCAGCTGCACCTCAAAGGTGAGCGTCTCATAAGCTTTAGCGCTGTGCCAGCCACTTCTCAGCGGAGGAGCCCAGAACCTTCAGCACGCGGCCAACCTGAGGCTCAGCAGCGGCTGCAATCTTCTTGCCCACCAGCGGGATGGAGCAGGAGACTTCACCGTTGACGTCCAGGCGGGTCTGCTCACCCTCGGGGGTCAGCTTCTGAGTAGCCTGAGCGGACACGGGAACGCCGTTGACCTTGACCTCGGTAGAAACGGTGCGGGAGCCGTCAGCAGCCGGTGCGCTTACGGTGTCCACCTGGGTCATAGCAACGCCGTTGCCGACGAACTTACGAGCGATGTCCGGCACGCGCTCAGCGGGCACGGTACGCTCGGTGGTTGCGGTGAACTCAGCGGAGGTGTCACCGGAAACGGAGAAGCTACCGAACTCCACGCCAACCTCGGAGCATACGAAGCGTGCGAAATCCTCGCTAGAGAACGCCTCGATAACCTGCTCAACGCTTGCGTTGATAACGGTCGATTCCTGAACTGCCATAATTGTTCCTTTCGTAGTGCGCGAAAACCCCGCGCATTATCCCTTCTAAGGATACGGTGCGCGGGGTTTCGCAACCAATGTAAAGACGCGAATCCACCTGAGAATATGCCGTGAACAAGGGAAAACGTCCGCAACCTCTCACAGGGTGGTTGGAGGGTTCGCATGCCGGTCTAAAAATGCGGGAAACACCTCCGGGTGGCTCCCACATCGCATCACTAAGGATGCTGGGTTTAGAAAGCTAAAGCTTTTAGACGCTGGTTAGGCGCTGGGAGCCATCGCGTCGATGCGAGCCATCTCAGCCTTACCCGCACGGTGTGCGCGAGCAGCCTGCTTCAGGCGACCCCAGAAGGAATCCTTGCGGTGGGTCTTGCCCGCGAGCAGATCCTGCAGTTCCTCGCCCAGCTGCGCGGCAGAAATCTCCGGGGTGGAGATGTAAGGCTCAGCGGTGCGGAACAGGGAGGGGTTCGCCAGCGCAAGATCCAGCTTGTCGAAGAGGTCTTCGCGGCTTTCAACGACAACAGTGTGACCGCGCTTCTCCATCAGAGCGGTGAAGGGAACCTGGTGGTTGTCAACGACCTCGTCGAACTCTGCGCGGCGCGGAACAGCCAGGGGCAGGGCGCCGGTACGGCGTGCATCCTGGATGGAACCGGGGCCGCCCTGAACCAGTACTACGCGTGCGGTTGCGTAGTAGTCCAGCAGCTCGGAGGCGGGAAGAAGTTTAAGGTTGTCTGCGTGCTTAATGGGCGCAGTGTGGCCGTGTTGCACGAGGCAGGTGACCTCTGGGTGAGCCTCAAGATAAGCCTCAACCCAACGCAGGAGACGATCAAAAGTGTGAACGTCGGTGCCGAGGGACACCACCAAATCGTAAGTCTTGGTAGGAATACGAACGGGCGCGACGGCAGGGGTAAATACGGGCAGGTCGAACTTGGAAGTATCAACGCTGACGTGGGGGAAGTTCTGAATAGACATAGCCTATTCCTCTCTATGTATTTATCGGTAGTAACCCCGTATACCTGACGCAAAAATCCGGAGGGCATCATTGGTATACGCGGCGGCGTCGTGCCGGAGAAAATGGTGAGTAATCTCCGCATACGCTTCTCTGGCGAGTGGTTAGTTCGCTTGGATGGTGAGTCCACAGTGGAGCGCACGACTTATGCGTATCTGTATGTTTAATAAATACTATACCCTGAAAATAACGCCCTCAGCACACGCGAGGACGCTATTTTCAGGATAAATTCATCACTCTTAGAAAATAGGATGAATCACACAAGAATCAGGGAAATTTTTCTGCTGTTCCTCGCTCTGAACAATAATTCGATCAGCAAAGGTGTACAGCATCTTGCCGGTCATCGTCGGCAGAGTCGGGCGGTCAAAACACTCAATATAAAGAGTCTTTACGCCTAAGAGTTTAGCCGCCACAAAGAAAGGAACAGCAACACCGGCACCGGCAGAAACAACCGCATCCGGACGTTCCTTCGGAAAAATACGAAATGCCAAGAACAGATTACGAATAGCGTTCTTAATATTTCGGGTGGTCGGGTAATAAGCCCAATAGGTCTTCTCATCAGCCAGAGAAGATTCAACATCGGGCTGCTTAAAGCTAACCCACACGCGGTCATAATCCTGCCACGCAGCAGAAGTAGCCGTCAGATGCTTCAAGTGTCCGCCACTGCTAGAAACCAGCAGAAGCTTCTTCTTCGGTGCCTGAGAGGAAGTTGCCTCAGTCATAGTGTTCTCCTAAAGCCCCAATACAAGAGAAAAGTAAGAAGAGAAGATAAGGGTGAGCTGGCGGGTCCGGCAACGCCTGTATCAATAGATCTGCATCAACAGACCTGCTACAACAGATCCGCCTCAACAGGCGTTACCGACCCTACGCTCAAGGACAAAGGACGAACCCGCACAGAGGCGAGGCATCCATCAATAGACCCGATGACGCGCGGTCCAGTTACTGCCGGTCTAGATATCCCCGGCCTAGCTTATTCGCGGTCCAGGAAAACAGCCAGAGCGTTCACACCCTCAAGCTGATCCAGCTGAGCGAAAAGCTCACGAACCTGCTGCAGAGAAGTAGCCGCAGTCACCGGAACCAGAGCCACGCCGCCAGCCTGAACGAAACGCAGCTGGGTCGACAGGGGAGTAGCGGTGCTCAGGCTAATCACCAGAGGAGTCTCGCTCTTCTCAACCAGCGACTCGGGAGTGTGGCGGGTCAGAGCGTCACGGACCGAAGCGTAATCGGTGAAACGTGCGTACTCGGTGGGCAAAACGCGCTGCAGCATCTGGTACAGGTGCTCAACGCCGCGGTCAGTACCGGGCAGAATGACAATACCGGATGCGCCAGCACTCTTCACATCGCCATCGGGAGCGCCAATGGTGCGCAGCAACATGAACGCGTCATTCGCCTCAGAAGAGGAACCCAGCTCGTGAACCGGGATACCAGCATCTTCCAGACGGTCAACGTAACCAACGTGACGCATGGTGCGGTCACGACCGTAAGCCAGTACAGCACCAATCAGCAGACCAGCAACAGCACCAACAACAGCCATCTTCACCGGGCCAAGCGCCGAGGAAGAAGCAGGAACCTGAGCCTCGCTCATCACGCGGCCACCGATGGTGGAAGTCAACTGAATCTGGGCGCGACGCTCCTGCAGCTGAGAAAGCAGAGCCGCACGGTTGTTATCACCCTCGAGGGCAGAAATCTGCTCATCAATCTGGTGCAGAGCAGAATCAACGCTGCTCTTCAGGGCCTCGGAACGAACCTGCAGGTACGCGTTTGCCATAGCGTTAGCGTAACGTGCAGCCTCCGTGCCGTTGGGACGGGTCACCTCAATATCCAGAACAGCAGTCTGGGAGGTGCCGGTCACCTTGACGGAGTTCATCAGACGGCTGGTCAGCTGAGCCTCAGAGAGGGTATCGCCATTAGCAATCAGAGCCTTAGCCGCGTTCTGCGCAACCTCACGAGAGGAAGCAACGCGAGACTCGGTAGCAATATCCACCTTCGCGGAGTTAGCGCTACCGGTACCGGCGGGATCAACCACCAGCGGGTAAACAACCAGCGAAGCCTTAGAAGTGTACTTGCTATTAGTCATGTAGCCGTAAGCGGCACCCGCCACGGCGAAAACCACGACCGACAGCAGAATTAGCAGACGGTGTCGGAAAATGCGACGTACCTGGCTGCCAAGGGTAACCGAGGAGGTATGAGAGGTGTTATCCATGAGGACATCCTAGAGGAAGAGAAACGGACACTAAATATCGGAGAAAACGTAGAAGAAGCGGAAGGCTTTTAAGTCTTCGCGCGGCGGGCGGAGAGGAAACGCTCAATACCGAGAGCCTTACGGAAGCGGTACAGCACCGCACCGTACACCGGAATGAGTAGCACCACGTAGACGATGACGCCCAGGACGCTCTGACCCAGGAAGGCCAAAGACACCAGAGCACACGCTGTCGGAACAGCCGCACCCAAGAAGAGTGAAGGAGCCATCTCACGGGCCGAAGCGCGAATACCGACGAGGCGGAACACCTGGTAGCTCGCCAGGAAGGTGTCAACCAGCAGAGCAGAAGCCCACGCCGTTACCGCACCGTACAGGCCCCAGACCGGAACCAAAGTGAAGTTCAAGGTCACAGCTACCACCAGCGAGGAGAGCTTGTTCAACAGCTGCCAGCGACTCTTACCGCTCATCAGCAGAACAGACTGCACACCACCGGCACTCATCGACAGCATCGCCGCCGGGCAGATCACCCAGAGAATACCGGCGCCAGCCTCAAAGCCCTTACCGAAGAAGCCCAAAAGAGTCGGACCAAAGAACGCCAGGGAGAGGTAGAACGGCCAAGACAACGCAGTCAACACGCGAGTGGTCGAAAGGAAAATATCTCGAGCACGATCCAGCTGACGAGTCGCCAGCGCCGCACTAATCGACGGGCCGGTCACCACGCGGCCGGTGTGTTCAATCATGGTGCCCACACGAACACAACGGTTCACAGCACCATAGATACCACCGGCAGCGGCACCCAAGAACGCCGTCACCACCAGCACGTCAATCCACTCCAGGATGGTTTCCACAATGGTAGCGACACCGCGTGCAGAGCTGAAACCCCAGAACGAACGGAACGTCTCAGGCGGAGAATCCTCAGAAGGAAGAACCTCCACATGCTCCTCGGAAAGGAACGCCCGCTCCAAAAGCCACAGGGCAACTACCGCAGTAATCGCCACCGGGATGGTCCAGGCGTACACCAAATCCATGAGATGACCCGAGAAAAGAACCACCAAACCCACCGCCGCAAAACGCAGAGTAGGAAGCAGAACATTCTGCAGAACCGTAAAAGTCACCACACGATGCAGGCCACGCAGAGCGCCGAAGAACACCGTCATCAGCGCCGCTATCAGCACGAAAGCCGAGCTGACACGCATTGCCGCCTGATACTCGGGAGCCATCGGCACAATCTCGGTGTAGATGTACACACCCGCCACCAGAAGCACCGAAGTCACCAGCGAAGGAATCAGACCGTAACGGATCAGCTGCGGAAGCACACCGTAACGACCCAGCGCACGCTGAGCACTCATCGTACGAACCAAGCCCGTATCCGCGCCGAAAGTCACCAGCGAAATCGCAATCGCGAACAACGCCATCAGACGGAAAAACTCGCCCGAACCCTCAGCACCAATACCGTTTGACACCACCATCGTGGTCACGAACGCGATACCCGCACCGTACATCACGCACAGAGAAGCAAGAGAGCCGCTCTTCGCGAGGCTGGGCTGCTTACCCTTTCCGGGAGCTTTCTTAACCGGCGCGCTCTTCGCGGATGCGCTAGCTGCCTGAGCACCTGATGCGGAAGGCTTAGCCTTCTCATTCGGAGCCTTTTCTTCCTGTGCTTTTTCTACAGACTCAGCAGTAGCCGGGGCAACCCGCCGGGAACCGGACAGATGAGCACCCGCCACAGCGCTAGCGTTCGCCGCGGAGGAACCAGCAGTCGAAGTACCTGACTCCGAAGAACCCGCCTCCAAAGAATCGGGCAGTAACTCCTCGGAAGCAAAGCCTCGAGCCGGAGGCACAATCGACAGCGCCGTGGTCGCAGGAAAACGACCGGAACGGATATCGTCCACCGTCGGAGCAAACTCATCGGTAGAAGACTCTGCCTGCGAGTCAGCCTGCTCCACTACAGGATCCACGTACTCGCCGCTCTCACGTAGGCGTGCACGGCGGCTAGGGTGACCGCCCATCGAGTAGGCATCATCGAAAGCTGAAACCGCAGTGGTCTCTAAACCACGAGGGGACTGATTCTTCGTCATAGCCCCTCACCATCCCGAATGGAACGAATACACGCCATCGACGCGAGCATCAGAATGGTCATCTGAGCAATATCGAAGCTGTAGAAAATAAAGACGACGCAGCACGCGACCGGCACGCTATGCAGCCAGTACCCGGAGGTGGTCTTCACTCGTGCGCCGCCTGCTACAGTGCACACCATGAAGAGCGCGAACAGCGCCAGACCCACGAAGCCGAAGCAGAACATCAGAGTCCACAGGTACCCCTGGGTACCCATCGACACGCCAATGCTCGGTTCCATACGCGGAGTGCCGTAACCGATAATCGGGGACTCCAAGGTTGCCTTCCAGGTGGCGCGGTAGAGCGCCGCACGGCCACCGGTGGAGTCCGAGTAGTCCTGACGACCCAGAATGTTATCCACGGTGCCCGACGCAAAGAGCGCCACAACCACAGCCGTAATCGCCGCAACGCCCATACCCACAGCACGCCAATTAGCCGCCAGGAACTGACGCAACAAAACGTACGCTGCGCTGATACCCAGACCAATGAACATGCCGCGGTTACTGGTCGCAATCGCAGGCACAGTAGAAAGCGCCATACCAATCAGCAACGCAATACGCAGCCAGATGGAACGCAGGCGAAGCAAGCACGCCAGCATCACCGGGGTGAGCAGGGTGTACGCCAGACCCCAACTATTCGCGTAGGGGAACGGCGCGGAGGGGCGAATATACGCCTCGGGAGCACCCCAAGGACGCTGAACCTCAGCCAGGGGAGGAAGCATGTAGTCGCGCACCAGCGGGTTCTGCATAAAACCAGCAGGCATGATGAAGCTCATCGGAGTACGCAGACGGAACTCGGGGAAGAGAACACCACCGTAACCCAGAACAATCAGGGTCACCCACAGAGTCGCCAGACCGCCCAGCAGCCTATTGATGCTAATAGAGGCTCGCGCGTTGTAGTAGTACAGGGCGTAAATGCCGGCACTGAGAATATTTACAAAGCGTAGACCCCAACCAATAATGTCGGTCGAACGGGTCAGCGCAAGCGCCGCAACAACAACCCACACGCAGAATGCGCCCCACACCCACAGAGAACCGGGCACGCGCACATTACCTCGAATAATGAGGTAAAAAAGCATGATCGCTGCCAGTACCAGCGGTGCAATCTGAAGCACGCCCAAAGCCCACAGCGCCGGGAAGCCGTACAGCAACGCCAGCAGAGGCCAAGCGGGGAGCTTCTTCTGCGCCGTAGATACCGGACGGTTGCGCGCGCGGGCACGCAGAATACTGCTGGGCGGAGTACTATCCAATCCAGCAGAATCCTTCAGCGCCACAGGCGAAGTGCCCGGAGGGGAAAGAACGGAAGAGGAAACCATGTCTGTGCGATACCTGGTTAGAGACCTCGACCGGTCTTCTGGACGAGATCAAGAAGAGTAGCGGGCTTAATAACGCCGGTGGACACCACATACGCCGCCCACGCACGAAGCTGCTTGGGGTCGCGGCGCAGAGCGGCGCGAGCGTACGCGCGCGCCTCCTTGTTGTTACCCAGAGATGCCTGAGCGTAGGCAATCTGACCGGCAATACGTGCCAGGCCCTTGGGATCCTGCTCGAATTCAGGGAACTTACGCAGAATGTAGCTCAGACCGTCAACCATGGACTGCCACTTGCCGGAGAAGAAGGAGGGGCGGTCCCAGAGCACCAGAATCAGCGGTTCGGGCACGCTCAGTACATCGCCGTGGCGGGTTGCACGCAGTAGCAGGTCGTAGTCTTCACCGTAGGCGGCGGGCAGTTCCTCATCGACCAGGCCGATGCGGGCGGGCTTACCGTCAACGCCGAGCAGATCCTCGCGAGAGTACAGCATGGCGGAGGGGTGAATTTCGGTAATGCGCGAACGCAGGAAGTCAGCGAAGGTTGCGCGCTCGGGCGCCAGGCGCACGATATCCTGACCACCGGAGCGGACGGTAATACCCGAAGAGATAGCGGTTGCTTCGGGGTTTTCGCGCCAGAGAGCGACCTGCTGGGTGAGCTTGGAAGGCATCCAGTAGTCGTCATCATCGCAGAAGCCAATCATCTCGCCGCTGGAGGCGATGATGCCGCTGTTGCGGCCGCCAGCCAGACCGCCGGAGCGGGTGTTGGAGACAATCTTCAGGGCACGGTTTTCGCCGACCTCAATGTCCTCGAGGCGGTCGGGCTCAACGCGGTCAAAGACAACAACAACTTCAACGAAACCGCGGTAGCTCTGCTCAAGGATGGAGCGGACAGCCACGCGCAGCAGTTCGGGGCGCTTGCCGTTGGTTGCGATAACGGCGGAAACAGCAGGGGTGCGAGAGGTGAAGTGCATCATTGGGATTCTCCTTACTCAGCGGGGGTCGCGAGGCTAACGTATTTGCGACGCATGGACAGCAGGACGGTTGCGGCGTTAGCCAGCAGAAGCAGCGCATAGACGATGACGAATACCGGGCCGAAGCCAAGGAAAATGTAAATCCAGCAGAGGGTGCCAGCGTCCATGTGCAGGTTGATGAAGGAGCGCAGGGGGCCACCGGTCGGGGGAGCGGCGGTCTTGCGGTTATTGCGCAGCTGCTCAGCAAGAATCTGGCTCATGAAGTGACCTGCGGTCAGCGCGGTGAAAATCATCGGCATCGCAATGATCCAGCCGTTGAATGCGCTGGAGCCGGTAAAGGAGTAGTGCGCCGGGTACAGCAGGAAGGAGAGCAGGGTTGCCATGTGCACGGAAGGCACGCGGATGGAGTCGACCACGTGGTCGAGCCACTCACCGGCGGGGGAGGACGCGCCGGTCACGCGAGCAACCTGGCCGTCAGCGGAGTCCAGACCGTAACCGAGCGCGAAAAGCAGGGCAACGCAGATACCTACACCAACGCTGGGCGGGCAGGTAATCAGAACGATGATGCCTGCCGCGGAACATGCGGCGGAAATTGCGGTGACGCCGTTGGGGGTGATGCCCAGCGCAACAGCTGCCGCAGCGAAGTAGCGTGCTACTCGGCGGTTGACCCAGCGGGTGTAGGCGGGAACGCCGACGCCGGGCTTCTGCGCTGCCTCAAGGGAGCGCAGGGTGTGGGAAAACTTCGCAGAAAATCCCGATGCGGGTGCGGAGTTCGGGGCGTGAGGTGCCTCAGAGGTGGACATGCACATTCCTTTTTAATCGGTGAGAGGAGTGAAGGAGAGTGAATTACTCTCTTTCGGGGTGGTTGCGAGAAAGTCCGGAAGTCTCGCACGCGAAAAAAGAGGTGGTTGGTCCCTTTTTTCACGTACACCACTATATAGATATTTTACAACGAGATGAAGTGCAACAGGGGGCGTGTGGTCAGGGTCAACAATTGTGTCGTAAAAACCCTCTGACAATGCGCTTTGGTGCAGATTTGCGGGATCCTTCGGGTAGGCTTGGTGTGCTGTTAGAGGGGGTTATCGGCGCTTTGTTCTCGTGAATTGTGGATTTAGAAAACATTTCTGAACATTGTGCAGAGAGGCGCATGACAGAAGCACAAATAATGGGAATAAATGATGCAAAAAACACGGAAAAGTGGGGAATATACGCAAATGGGGTTTGATTTCCTGAATCATTCAGAAAATCAAACCCCATTTAGCTGAGATTGTCTAGAAGGTATTAGTTCCTTCGGGACTGCATCGGAACGCGGGTTCCGACTCCGTTATTGACGATGCGTCGCTCGCCCGGGCCGGCTGCCGCGTTGTTCGCGTTGTCGACCACGGGCTGCTCAGCCTCGTGTGCGGCGGGAGCATCCGCCTCCTTGTCGCCTTCCTTCTCGGCGGGCTGCTCAGCAACCGGTGCCTTGGAGGTAGCCTGCAAATCGAAGCTCACATTCGGGCGAACGTTACGTCGGCTAATGCCCGGGTGAACCTCAACAGCGATGAGGTTCTCACCAGCCTTCAGCTGAGAAGCCGGAACGGTGAAGGTCACCGGAGTCTTCTGAGCCGTAGCGGTATCAATCGAGCTCGATGCAATCGCGCTATTCCACAGCTTTCCACGGGTGTCGAAGTTGGAACGACCAACCTCTTTACCGTTGACACCCACCGCAATAGCGTCATCCGCGTAGGTGGTCAGCACCAGATCGCGGCTCGCCTGCTCACGAGTGAGCTGGATGGTGGTGTAGGCGTAGATATTGGGGCGGGTACGCACAAGCGGAACATTAACGGAGGTGTTAAGGTTACCGGAGCCGACACCAATCGGGGTCTTGCCGGTCTGCCATGCTTCCTGCGCGATATCTTCCAGGCTGAAGTGGAAGTTGTACTTCCAACCGTACTTACGGTTGGGAGCCTTGCTGGAGACCATGTACTTCCACTCGGACGCGTAGGGCAGAACAATCTGGTCCTTAGCGGCCTCGTCCTTCTGATCGTCCTTAGGAGTTTCTTCCTTCGGATCGGCAGGCTTCGGGTTCTCTTCCTTCGGTACCTCAGTAGTCGCTTCTGCACTCGGGGTAGCGCTTGCCGAAGCACTGGGGTCAGCGCTCGCGGTCGGGTCAGCACTTGCCGTGGGGTCTGCAGTAGCAGTCGGGTCAGCGGTAGGCGTTGCGGTCGCGGTCTCCGTGGGGGTAGGAGTCGGTCGCACCGGAGCTACCTGGACCGGAGTGGACGCAGAGTAGTTATCCGAGCTATCCACAGCGCGCACAAAGTAACGTGCGTTATCGGTGTGGTCAATCTCGAACTTCGTACCCGAAGTGCTAGCAATGACGCGGTCATCACGCAGAATCTGGTAGCGGACACTACCGGTATCCTGTACAGCATCCCAGGTCAGAACGTCCTTATCGTCCTTCAGCTCAACCTTCAGGTTCTGCGGGGTAGGCGGAGGAGCCACATCGCGAGCCTCAAAGCGCGCAAAACCGACGGTATCCTGAGTACCGTGAACACCCAGCGAACGGTGAATATCGCCGCCAACCCACAGGGTGCCCTTCGAATCCACGAAAGACTCCCAGATACCGAATCCGTGGTCACCCTTAATAGCAGGGGAGAACTCCGGCAGCATCTTACCGCTGTCCTTATCGAAAGCAGCAACCAGCTTGACCGAGTGAATCACGCTCGAACCGCCCACGGGGGTCCGCTTGTTACGCGAATCCTGGTAGAGGAAGTCGCCGCAGTGGCAGGCGCCGTAGATGGTGTTACCGTGCAGGTGCAGATCCTGGAAGTCTCCACCATCGCGGGTAATCGCGGTGTAGGTGGGGGTCAAGGACGCCTTATCGTAACGAGAGATGAGGTGCTCGGTACCGCCCACCCAGACGCCGGTACCGGCATCCTGGACGTCGAACTGGAAACCCCAAATTTTGGTTTCATTACGCAGGTCAGAGACATTAGCGCCAGCAGGAATCTCAGACTGCTGGTACGCCCACGGGCTGCCCTTCTGCATATGCTGAGTAATATCAGCCACGCGGTAGGCAAGGCCACCGTTGAGCCAGGTGAAGTAACCGGCTACGTAAACATGAGAGTTATCAGCGGAGGCGCTAATACCGTTGACAGTACCGTTGAACACCTGGCGCCAGTTACGGTCTATACTCACAATACCGGGCACACCGTTAGAAGGCTCGCCCAACTTAAAACGGGCAATATTGCGCGAATACGCCTCACCCGCCTTTTCACTTTCATAAATGTGGGTAAAGGTGCCGCCAATATACACGTAGTCACCCTGACGGTGAATGGTCTTCACCGTCATGACCTCGGTACGAATGCGATCTTCGACTTTAACCTGGGCCCATTCAGGGGCAACTTCACCGGTTGTGGCGTCAACAACGACGAAGCTCTCATGCTTCTCACCGTTAACAAGCTTGAAGTTACCGCCAACAGCCAAACGGTTATTCGGCAGAGCCTCAACAGCCTTCACCTGACCGTCAACAGTCAGCTTAAAATCGCGGCGCAACTCGCCGGTCACCGGGTCAAAAGCAGCAATATTAGATTGCGCAACACGCTCACCGGTAGAGGACTCAAGGTACTCGAAGTCGCCACCAATAAACACGCTGGAGGTGCCGTTACCGTGATCGACCTCGGTAATGGCCTCAACGTAGGTGTTCATTTCGCCGGTTTTACCGGAGGCGGTCCTGGCGCTGGTTCGCCAGCGCCAATCCGCCGAACGGCTATTGGGCAGGGCACGACGAGCGCTCGCCGGGGTACCGGAATCCGGGATAGCGCCCAGGTTCAAATCATTCTGGGTCAGCTTCGGGCGCAGGAACATCTGGGTGTAACCGAAAGAGGCCTCACCGTTGCTTTCCTTACCGTAGATGTAGGAGTTCCGCGCATCGGTGATTGCCGGCTCAGAGCCATCCTGCGAAATGGGAGAGTTTGCACCGTAACGGAAACCCATACGGTAATCCTGGGACGCCAACTCATCAAACATCAAAGTCTTGAAGCCGTTGTTCTGTCCACGCAGAATGTGGTCTTCCCACGTGCCATCAGGCCAGTCCCTGCGGCCATTTTCATTGTAGGAAGAGAACTCGTCAGGGTTCGTGACGATCGCATTAGACCAGACAGCGTTCGAACGCAGAGCCCAGGTCCACTCGGAGGTCTGACGGCGGTCAACCGTCGCCTCCTGCCACTTGGTGCCCGAGGTGTTTAGGGCGCGGCGGAAACGGTAACCGTCGGGTAGCTGATCGGGGCGAACGCCGTTGAGTAGCTGAGAAATAGTGGTGCCCGAAAGCTGAATCGGGGTCTTCGCGGCGGGCACCGAGCGCAGAGCCTTGCCCTGCTCGAGAGTCAAACCGGATGACGCGGGTGCGGCATCGCTGTAGAGCTGAGAAGCGTCACCCTGACCCTCGTAGTTCTCGGTCCAGCCGTCGCGGCCCTCGCCAATCTTGACCCAGCCGCCGCCATCAGTTTCCTGATCGCAGTAGAACTGTGTCGGCTGGCTCATCGCGGGAGTGTACAGCCAGTAGGCGCCGCTCTTTGCCTCGGGGTTAGCCTGCTTGGCTTCCCAGCAGCTAGCGGCAGCACGCTCGGAGGTCGTGCCATTGTAGAAAGCAGAGTCCCTTTTTTCCGCCGTCTGTTCGACAGCGGTACTCGGCGTAATAGCGGGGATAGCTACGGGCAAAGCCAAAGCTGTAGCAATGCTCAAGCAAAGAGTTGAGCGGGTTATAGCAGAACGAGAAAAGCCTGAGCTCGTCATGCCAAAGTGGGCTTTCATAATATCTCCAATGAATGCCAAGAAATGTTATCGAGTGCGCATCAACATTAATGCGCTATGGATGATAATGCGCGGTTTCCAGCGAATCTTAGTTGGAAACCGGCATCTTTAATTAGACCCTAGCAATCAGGATTGTTCGGGAAATCATGGGTCGCAATCTTCCACTGACCATCGACCTGAACGAGGGTGTAAATATTGAGTGAACGCTTGGGAGAATTGTCATCCTTAACGGGCTGATTATTCTCGTCATAGATCTTCACAGAGGAAGAATCCATGCATACTTCCAGCATGCGCGCGGGCTGACCCTTGTACTGAGTCTCAGTCATGCGGGGAGTGCCCACGACAGTGGAAGAACCTTCATAGTGCCAGCCAGCCAGTGCGTATTCGGAAGCCTGCACAGCAAACTCAGCGGCAGCGGAATCAACAGCCACGGCCTCGATGGAGCGAATCGTCTCATCATCGAGAACAGCGCGGGCCTGCTCAACGTTCTGCTGCTCAGCCTCTTCATCGCTGCTCGGATCAGCGGTGCGCTCAGGCGAAGCCTGAGCAGAGGGAGCCGCCTTAACCTTGGTCAGAATGGTCTCAAAAGAGTTAACCAGTTCGGTAGTCTTCTTAACTTCTTCAGCGTCAACAGGCACGGAAGAAGCGTTCTTCATCTCCGCAGCGCCAGTGTAAATCTCTTCAAGCTTCTGGCCGTCAGAAGAGGTCGCCTCGCTCTTTGCCCCATCCTTTGCCTCAGCCGAAGCCTCAGAGGAAGCCTTAGCGGATGCTTCGGCGGTGCCCTGCTCAGAAGCCTGGGGGGAAGTACTCGAAGACTGGCTTGATGAAGCGTGCGCAGACGAGGAAACGCTCGCGGATGCAGAAGCAGAAGAAGAGCTATCGGAGCTTGGGTTTTCGGTAGCGCAAGCGCTCAGAACCAGGGCGGATACCGCAACGGTGCCCAAGGTGCCCAGAAGGCGGGACCGGGATGGCTGCTTGAAGAACACTGACATGGAAGCCTCTTTAGTGGTTGGAGTGAGAATGACTATATTCCGGAAGATAATACCTCGCACGAAGGCAAAGCACCTAAAGGCTAACACGCAAAGCTGGGAAAATACTTAGATTCACAAAAATAACGTTTTTATAAATGATGAGAATAAGCCCTAACTAATGCTCTATCTTGGCCCTGTTAGAAGGTAAATATATATCTCTGCGTGAAAAAACCTTCATGTAAATGAATGAAATAGATTCATTATGTGCAAAAAAGTCCCGGGCTGATTGAAAACCAGTCCGGGACAATGGGGCGAACATCACTAAAATTATTTGTCATAAAAGTGGATATCGCCCTGATGAGGGGTTATGCCGTCTGGACGGCCTCGGTACTTGCCGAATAGTTATCCGCAGTATCTACCGCACGCACATAGTAGCGGGCACCATCGCGGTGATCCACCGAATAGCTCGTGCCCGTAACCGTCGCAATAGGCCGATCATCGCGCAGAACCTGGTACTTCACCTTATGCTCCGAAATGCCCGACCAGGTCAGCTGATCCTTAGAGCCGTTCGTCGTAACCTTCAGGTTGCTCGGGGGAGCCGGAGGAGTCACATCGCGAGGTGCATAACGTGCGAAACCAATGGTCGGCTGCACACCGTTAGCACCCAGTGACTTACGGATATCGCCACCAACCCACAGAGTGCCGGTCGAATCCACGAAGGACTCCCACACACCATAGCCATACGCACCGTTCATAATCGGTGCGAACTCCGGCAGCATCTTGCCGCTGTCCTTATCGAACGCAGCTACCAGACGAATGGTCTGAGCGTTAGTCGCGTTCTCCCACTCCGAATCGATAGTGTCTGCACCCTGGAAGAGGAAATCGCCGCAGTGGCACGCACCGTAAATGGTGTTGCCGCTCAGGTGCAGATCCTGGAAGTCGCCGCCCTCACGAGTAATCGCGCTGTCGGTACGGCGCATCGAGCTCTTCTCGTAACGGCTAATCATATGCTCGGTGCCACCCACCCAGACAGAGGAGCCAGCGTCCTGAACATCGAATTGGAAGCCCCACATCTTGCGCTCGTTTTTCAGATCCCAGGTTCGGGCACTCTTGGGGGTGTATGAAGGACGGTGGTTCCAAGCCAGCGGGTTCGTACTATTACCCTGCATATGAGCGAGACGGAACGCCTCCTGATTATTCAGCTGAGTAAAGTAGCCAGCAACGTACACATCGGCGTTGCCCTCGGAAGCGCTCACACCGTTGACCGTGCCGTTAAAGACCGGACGCCAGTTCCAGTCCACCTCGCCGTTGCTCAACTTAATGCGAGCCAGGTTCCTCGCATACGCGTAGGTGGGGGAGGTCTGGCCTTTCAGGTGAGTGAAGGAGCCGCCAATGTAGAGATAACCGTCACGCACGTGCAGGGTCTTAATCTGTACCGGCACGGAAGTGATGCGGCTGACCACGCGGATATCCCAATCCTTAGCCACCTGACCGGTCTGCGGATCCAGAATCACGAAACCGTTGTAGTACTCGCCGTTCACCTGATCGAAGGAGCCGCCCACGGCAAGCAGGCCGTTCGGCAGAGCCTCAACCGACTTCACCTGACCGTTAATCTTCGGACGGAAGGAACGGCGCAACTCGCCGGTGCCCACCTCGTAACCCGCCAAGAAAGCCTGCTCAACCTTCTCGCCGCTTGCCGACTCAACGTACGCGAAATCACCACCGGTAAAGACAGCGCCACCAACCTCGGTGATAGCCTCAACCTGGGTGTTCATCTCGCCGTTCTTACCGGTACCGGTATCAGCGCTGGTACGCCACTTCCACTTCTCAGAGTAGCTATTGGGTAGTGCGCGGCGGTTACTTGCAGCAGCACCCTGCTGGCCGTAGGCATGCAGACCCTTAGCTGCCAAATCGTTCTGAGTCACCTTCGGGCGCAAGAACATCTGAGTAAACACCAGGGGAGTGGTCGAATCATTCGCCGGGCGGTAAATATACGCCGAAGGTCGGTTCATCAGGTAGGTCTCAGCCCACCATGTAATCCGGGCGTTTCGACCGTAGGTGAAGCCCAACTTGTAGCCCTGCGATGCCTTCTCTTCGAAGTTCAGAGAACGGAAATCATCAGAATCATGGGTGAAGATGTTGCCAGCCACCTGACCACGGTTGGCATAGTCATAACGGTTACTGTACTGCCAGGTGTTCTTGACCGAAATATTTGACCAGAACATCTTCGAACGCAAAGTCCAAGTCCATTCGGTACTGGAATCACGATGAGCCTTAAAATCCTGCCAGGTAGTGCCCTCAACATTCATTGCGCGATGGAAACGCACACCGTCGGGCAAATCCTGCGGACGGGTACCGTTCAGTAGAGCATTCACGGTCACGCCGGAGAGCTGCACCGCATCAAAACCGGTCGGGTTCTTGTACAACTGATCAGCACTACCACGACCGTAGTAGTTCTCAGTCCAGCTCTCACGACCGCGGCCAATCATAACCCAGCCGCCACCATCAGTTTCCTGATCGCAATAGAACTGCTCGGGAGCGCTCATCGCGGGGGTGTACAGCCAGTACGCGCCACTCTTAGCCTGCGGATTATTCTGCTTAGCCTCCCAGCAGCTCGCCGCAGCTCGCTCGCTCGACGAACCGTCATAGTAGCGTGCGTCAGCAGCTTGCGCGCCCGAAGCAATCGGTCCCAAAGAAGCCGCAACCATCGCAAAAGAAGCAGCCGCCGCGCCCAAAGCGCGGGACCCAGAACGAGAAGCTACGCGAGAGCCCTCAGAAGCGGAGGAAGCAACGCCCTGTGAGCGCCCTCCACGCGTGAACGGAAGAAAATTCATTTGTCTCTCCTAGAGACCTCAACCGGTACACAACAGAAAAATGCAATTCACACAGCAACACCCACCCAACACAGGGCACAGCATAGTAACCATGCATCGGGGAGGGAAGAAGCGTTATGAACTGCACTAACAGAGAGTCTGCTGCCGGAATCAGTGAGTGTAGTTATCGGAAATTGAATGAATACGCCCCGCTCCTCACGCACGAAGCCAACAACGGCAACGCACCCGTAAGAAGCAGAACGCTAAAAATCTGTGAAGCTTCCCCCGTCGTACCAACAGCGAAGAAACACCACAGACCAAGATTCAGCCCATCATCGGAAAGGACGGAAGCAACCCATCCGACGCAATGAATCCCAACCCATCATAGCCGCCGCAGAGGCGAAGCAATAGCAAACTGGGCAACTCGGGCCAAACCAAAACTATAGGGGGGTATACACCCCGGGTGCGCCACCGCCTGATTCGAACCCCGCAAACCCTGCAGAGCCCGCATCAGGCGGCGGCTCAAAGAAACTAGATCAACAACCTGACCTAAGCCTGAGCAGCTTCCGTAGATGCCGAGAAATTCTCAGAAGCATCAATGGAACGCACGTAGTAGCGAGCGCCATCGGTGTGCTCAACCTCGTAGCTGGTACCAGAGATCGTAGCAATCACACGGTCATCACGCAGAACCTGGTAGCGAGCACCGCTCTCACGAACACCAGACCAGGACAGCTTATCGGTCGAACCATCACGCTGAACCGACAGGTTCGACGGAGTCGACGGGGCGGTCACATCGCGAGGAGCAAAGCGAGCGAAACCGACAGTACGCTGCTCACCATTAGCACCCAGCGAACGGTTAATGTCGCCGCCAACCCACAGGTTGCCGCGAGAATCCACGAAGGACTCCCAGACACCGAAGCCGCTAGCGCCCTTCAGAACCGGGCTGAACTCGCCGATAACCTCGCCGCTGTCCTTATCGAACGCTGCGACCAGGCGCATACGGTGAACTGCCTTCGACTCCTTCCAGTAGGTGTGGTAACCGGTAGAGCCCTCAAAGAGCACGTCACCGCAGTGGCATGCACCATAAATGGTGTTACCGCTCAGGTGCAGATCCTGCCAGTCGCCACCGTACTTAGAAATCGACGAAGAAATACGGTTGTAACCATTCTTCGAGTAGTTCGCAATCAGGTGGTCAGCACCGCCAGTCCACACAGTCGAGCCGGCGTCCTGAACATCGAACTGGAACGCGTACACAATACGGTCAGTAATGTTCAGCTTCAGCGACGGCTCCCACTCCCACATAATGTTCGAAGCATCCGAGCCGTTCAGAGCCGCCAGACGGAACGCACGCTGATTATTCAGCTCAGTGAAGTAACCCGCAGCGTGAACAGTGGAATTATCCGAGGCAGCAGTAATGCCGTTGACCGTACCGTTGAAGTTCGGGCGCCAATTCCAATCCACCGCACCGTTCGAAAGGTTAATACGAGCGGCACCACGCGAGTAAGCGTACGCCTTAGAAGTATTGCCCTTGACATGGGTGAAGTTACCGCCAATGTAGAGGTAACCATCCTGAACCAGCAGAGTCTTCACCTGCGCGGCAGCACCGTTACGACGCTGAACCTGAAGGTCCCACGTGCGGTCAATCTGACCGGTGGTCGCGTCCAGAATGACGAAGTGGTTAACCTTCTCGCCATTAACCTCGGTAAATTCGCCGCCAACTGCTAGGCGGTTATTCGGCAGAGCCTCAAGAGCCTTAATCTGGCCGTTGAAGGTCGGGCGGAAGGAACGAACCAGCTCACCCGAATCCACGTTGTAACCAGCCAGGTACGACTGATCAACGCGCTCGCCGCCAGCCGACTCCACATACTTGAAGTCACCACCGGTGAAGACGGTATCGCCCACCTGAGTAATAGCCTGAACGTAGGTGTTCATCTCGTTCTTCTTGCCGGTGCCAGTCTGCTCACTGGTGCGCCAGCGAACGGGCATCGTGTAGCTATTGGGCAGAGCACGACGGTTGCTGGCGGCAGAGCCAGAACCAATCTGCGAGAAGTTCAAGTCACGCTGAGTCAGCTTCGGGCGCAGGAACACCTGAGTGAAGGGGATAGAGTAACCGAAGGAACCGCGCTTGTGGTAAATATACGAATCAGAATTCTCATTACCGAAGTTCACCAGTGCGCCGTACGCAAAACCAATCTGGTAGCCCTGGTTTGGGTTAGCGAAGAAACGAACAGAGCTGGTGGTAATGCCCGGAGCCATTTCCGAGGCGGAACCGCCCATATGAGCGGTGCGGTTAATGCCCGCACCGGTGAACTTTACGGTGCCCCAACGCTGACCGTAGCTCATCGCCCAGGTCCACTGCTCAGTCTGAGGACGCTGAACATAAAGGTTCTGCCACTGGGTGCCCCTCGCATTGTGAGCACGGTGCAGACGCATGCCGTCGGGAAGATCCTGAGGCTTAATGCCGTTCAGCAGCGCATCGACAGTGTTTGCGGGAAGCTGGACCGGAGTAAAAGCGGCAGGACCGGTGGGGTTCTGATGCAGCTGATTCGGGTCGCCGGTGCCATTGTAGGACTCGGTCCAACCCTCACGACCGCGGCCAATCATGACCCAGCCGCCGCCATCAGTTTCCTGATCGCAGTAGAACTGTGCCGGGCCGCTCATCTGCGGGGTGTACAGCCAATACGTGCCAGAAGGGGCAGAAGGATTAACCTGCTTGACCTCGTAGCAGGAAGCAGCCGCCTTATCGCTGCTGGAACCGTCATGGGTTCCGGTCGCAGCCGAGGCGGGAGTAGTAGGAGTAAGCGGTGCCGCAGTGAAAGCAGTACCAAAAGCGAGTGCGAAAGCACCCCACTTCTTAGCAGACCATGAACGGGCATGGGGCTTTTCAGCGGGATTGTTCGTGTATGTGGTTGTCATTTGTGTCTTTCTGATGCGACGTTCCGGAAGAAACATCGAAAGAAACGGTGAATTATTGCACTAGAAAAGCCGCAGTAAATACTGAAAACCTGAGGTTGGTTGGAAGAGGTAATCAGAATCCGGAAGGAGATATACTGTGTGGTTTTTCTGTAAGTGTTAATGATTAGGGTACAGGATTAAGCTGTGAAAATAATGGTGCACAAAGTGCAAAGATGTGGGTGAGGGTGTGATTTACGCCCTATAAAATCGGCGTTGTGGCACAAGAAATGACACAGAATAAAACCATACTCATATATCGCCAATGAAAGCGACAACCGGGTGCAAAAAGCTATATCTACAGCCAAAGAACCCGACGAAAGAAAAATGCCATAAAAAGCAGAGTAGACCTACAATAGAAAAGCCGCGCACATCACCAAAAAGTGCACATAAAATTCCTCACAATAAAACACTCGGGCACCCCACCCGACACCACCTCACACCGACCACCCGTCGACACCCTCCACCAGCCAAACCGCCGGAACCGAGGACAGCAGATTCAGGAGAACCCGTGAGCACCACCCGAAAAGCTACCGCACAGCCCCCCGAAGCACCCCTGCACCCCCTCCTGAAAACCCTCAATCAACTCAGCAGCTGGGCCGCGATCCGCACCGCCGCCTCCATGAAGCCCGCTGAACGTAGCGCACGCACCCTCATTGGCGCCGTCGCCGGAACCCACGCCGCGCTCATTGCCGACATTTCTGCTGCCGTACGCGCAACCACCCCCGAAGCGCTCAGCCTCATCATCGCCCCCACCGACCGCCAAGCAGAAGACCTCGCCGCTGCCCTGCGCGCCTACCTACCCGCCGCCGACATAGCGCTCTTCCCCGCCTGGGAAACCCTGCCCCACGAACGCCTCTCACCGCGTTCCGACACCGTAGGCCGCCGGCTGCAGGTACTGCGCGCCATCACCGGGGAAGCGACCAAACGCCCCCAAGTCGTTATCGCGCCCGTGCGTGCCGTCATCCAGCCCATCGTCACCGGCATCGAAAAACTTGAACCCGTACACCTGGTTCGCGGCGAAGAATACCCCTTCAAAGACGTAGTACGAGGCCTCAACGACGCCGCATACTCTCGCGTAGACCTCGTCGCCAAGCGCGGCGAACACGCCGTACGCGGCGGCATCATCGACGTCTTCCCGCCCACCGCAACCACCCCCGTCCGCCTCGAATTCTTCGGCGACGAACTCGACGAAATGCGCCACTTCTCCGTCGCCGACCAGCGCACCCTCAGCGGGGGAGAAGAGCTCACCGAACTCACCCTGCTGCCCTGCCGCGAACTGCTCATCACCCCCGAAGTCATGAGCCGCGCCGCACGCCTGAAAGCCGACTACCCGGCAGCCGCAACCATGCTCGAAAAGATCGCCGGCGGAATCTACGTCGAAGGCATGGAATCGCTCACCCCGCTACTCATCGAATCCATGAATACCCTCACCGAGCTGCTGCCGGCAGGGTCCATGATTATTAACGTCGAACCCGAGCGTGTGCGCGCCCGCGCCGAAGACCTCGTCGCCACCAACGAAGAATTCCTCGCCGCCGCATGGGACACCTCCGCAGAAGCCGACGCAGTAGCACCCATCGACCTCGGCCAGCTACGCATGAGCGACAGCGGATTCCGCACCATCGACCAAACCACCGCCCAAGCACTCGAAGCCAAGCTCAGCTGGTGGGAAATCACCGAACTCGTCACCGACGCAGACCTGCTCGAAGACGCCGCTGCAGGCGCGCTCGAAAACCAGAGCATCGCCGACGCCATCGAAGACGGAATCGACACCTACACCGTCAACGCCACCCCCGCAACCGCATTCAACGGCTCCGTCGAACGCATGCTCAGCCAGGTTGGTGACCTCATCCGCCAACAGTGGACCGTCCTCGCCCTCACCAACGGCCGCGGCTCCACCGACCGCCTCATCGACCTCTTCCACTCCGGCGAAGGGGCACCCGCCGTACCCGCAGCCCGCCGAACCAGCCTCGAAGCGGACCCCGCCGGCGACATCGAACACGGCATTGTTGAGGTGTGCGAGGCGCCCGCCTCCGCAGGCTTCCTGATTGAGGAGGCGAAGCTCGCCGTCTTCACCGAAGCCGAACTGCTCGGCCGCCGCGGAACCTACGCGCCCCGAGGCGCTGCCGGACAGAAATTCAAGACGCGCCGCCGCCGCAACGCCGTCGACCCGCTCGCGCTGAACCCCGGCGACTACGTGGTGCACGAACGCCACGGCATCGGCAGGTTCGTCGAAATGACCTCCCGCCCGGTGGCTGGTGCATCCCCGGTCAACGGCGTGCAACCCATGAAGGAATACCTGGTCATCGAGTACGCCCCCGCCAAGCGCGGTGGCGCACCCGACCGCCTCTTCGTGCCCTCCGACCAGTTGGACCTCATCTCCAACTACGTGGGTGGCGAGAACCCGAGCCTGTCCAAGATGGGCGGTAGCGACTGGGCTAAGACCAAGTCCCGCGCCCGCAAGGCTGTCAAGGAAATCGCTGCCGACCTGGTGAAACTCTACTCGGCACGCCAGGCATCGCGTGGCCACGCCTTCGCACCCGATACCCCCTGGCAGCGAGAGTTGGAAGAATCCTTCCCCTACAACGAGACTCCCGACCAGCTCACCGCCATCCACGAGGTGAAGGAAGACATGGAGAAAGAAATCCCCATGGACCGCCTCATCTCCGGCGATGTGGGCTTCGGCAAAACTGAGGTCGCCGTACGTGCCGCATTCAAGGCGGTACAGGACGGCAAACAGGTTGCGGTGCTCGTGCCCACGACCCTGCTCGCCCAGCAGCACTACGAGACGTTCAGTGAGCGTTTCTCGGGCTTCCCCGTGAAGATTCGCGTGCTCTCCCGCTTCCAGAAGGCGAAAGAAACCCGCCAGATTACCGAAGAAATCGCATCCGGTGCGGTGGACGTGGTGATCGGTACGCACCGCATCCTCTCGGACAGCGTAGTGTTCAAGGACCTGGGCCTGGTCATCATTGACGAGGAACAGCGCTTCGGTGTGGAGCACAAGGAGAAGCTCAAGCAGATGCGCACGAATGTGGACGTGCTTGCCATGAGTGCAACCCCCATTCCGCGCACCCTGGAAATGTCGCTCACCGGTATTCGCGAGACTTCCACCCTTGCCACCGCGCCGGAGGAACGCCACCCCGTGCTCACCTTCGTGGGTCCGCGAACCGACAACCAGATTACCGCCGCAATCCGCCGCGAGCTCATGCGTGAAGGACAGGTGTTCTTCGTGCACAACCGCGTGGCTGACATCGACGATGTTGCCGCGGAAATTGGCAAGCTCGTGCCGGAGGCGCGTATCGCCACCGCCCACGGCCGCATGAGTGAATCGCGTCTGGAGCAGATTATTGTGGACTTCTGGGAGCGTCGCTTTGATGTGCTGGTCTGCACCACCATCGTGGAGACCGGCCTGGATATTTCGAACGCGAACACCCTCATTGTCGACCACGCCCAGAACTACGGTCTGAGCCAGCTGCATCAGCTGCGTGGACGTGTGGGTCGTGGCCGCGAGCGCGCCTACGCCTACTTCCTGTACCCGGTGGATAAGACCCTCGGCGAGATTGCGCATGAGCGTCTGAAGGCTGTGGCGACCCATAACGAGCTGGGTGCGGGCCTGCAGCTCGCCATGAAAGACCTGGAGATTCGCGGTGCCGGCAACCTGCTGGGCGGCGAACAGTCCGGTCATATTGCCGGCGTTGGTTTTGACCTGTACCTGCGCCTGGTCGGCGAGGCGGTGGCGAACTATCGCGGTGAGAAGGAAGAGCGTGAGGTCGAAACGAAGATTGACCTGCCCGTCAACGCGCATATTCCCCACACTTACATTGATTCTGAGCGTCTGCGCTTGCAGGCGTACCGCCAGATTGCTGCCGCCGATACCGAAGAGAAGATCGCGGAGGCACGCGAGGAACTGGTCGACCGTTACGGCGAACTGCCGGAGGCAGTAGAGAACCTGCTTGCCGTGGCGACGGTGCGTATGCACGCCCGCGCCGCCGGTATTCACGAGCTGGTGGTGTTGGGTCCGAAGGTGCGCGTGGTGACTGCTACGCCGCTGCCGGAGTCCCGCCAGATGCGCCTGAAGCGCGTGTACCCGGGTTCCACGCACGCCCAGCCGAAGGGTATGGACACTTGGCTGACTCTGGTGCCGCGCCCGAAGACCATGCCGGTTGGCGGCAAGGACCTGGTGGATGGCGCGATGCTGCAGTGGGCCGAGAAGTTCATCAACTCGATTTATGCTGAGAAACCGCAGGCTCTCGAGGAGTAGAGACCTACAGGGGTAGGTGCCGCCCTGTCATATCGGGCTGCCGAACCATGAAGATGCTCGCCGTGCAGGTTGCCACAATATGGCATATCTGCACGGCGAGTGCGTTTGCCCCGTAGCGGCGGCATAGCTCACAATTAAGGCATGACTTCAAAGGTGAACTATGCATCTCAGCGAATTGTAATTATTGGTGGTGGCCCCGGTGGCTACGAGGCAGCGATGGTGGCTGCCGCATCCAACGCGGACGTGACTCTGATTGAACGCAATGCCATTGGTGGCTCCGCCGTTCTGACCGACGTTGTGCCCTCTAAGACCCTGATTGCTACGGCGGATATGATGACCCGCTTCTCCGAGGCAGGTAGCTTGGGCATTGAGAACACGAAGGGCAAGGCACCTCAGCTGCGTGTTGATATGGACCGCGTGAACCGCCGAGTCCGCGACCTGGCTCAGCAGCAGTCCGCCGACATCAAGCGTGCCCTGGCTTCTGCGGGCGTGAAGATTATTCACGGTACCGGTAAGCTTCTGGACCGCCACACCGTCCAGGTGACTGATGAGGCGGGTCTGGTCTACCCCCTGCAGGCGGACTTTGTGCTGCTGTCGGTGGGTACGCATCCGCGTGAAATGGCGACCGGTATGCCTGACGGCGAGCGCATCCTGACCTGGACTCAGCTGTACAACCTCTCCGAGGTTCCCGAGGAGCTGATTGTGATTGGTTCGGGTGTGACCGGTGCGGAGTTCGCCTCGGCATATAACGGTCTGGGTTCTAAGGTGACTCTGGTGTCTTCGCGTGACCGCGTGCTTCCGGGTGAGGACGAGGATGCAGCCCGCGTGCTGGAGGACGTCTTTGAGCGTCGCGGCGTGCGAGTGATGCCGCGTTCTCGTGCCGCTGCTGTTGAGCGCACTGAGGACGGTACCGGCGTGATTGTGACCCTGTCGGACGGCCGTAAGGTCTCCGGCACTCACTGCCTGGTGGCTATTGGTTCGATTCCGAACACTGAAGATTTGGGCTTGGAAAATGTCGGCGTTGAACAGACCCCGAGCGGCCACATTAAGGTGGACGGTGTGTCCCGTACGAGCGTGAACAGCATTTACGCCGCTGGTGACTGCACGGGCGTGTACCCGTTGGCTTCCGTGGCTGCGATGCAGGGCCGTATTGCTATGGCGCACATCCTCGGTGACGCGGTGCGTCCGCTGCGCACCGATAAGGTTGCCGCGAACATCTTCACCTCCCCGGAGATTGCGACCGTTGGTGTGAGTGAGAAGGATCTGTCTGAGGGTGCCTACCGTGGTGATGCTGTGACCCTGCAGCTGAGCACCAACCCGCGCGCGAAGATGATGGCGATGCGCGATGGCTTCGTGAAGATTTTTGCTCGCCGCCACTCCGGCACTGTCATCGGTGGCGTGGTGGTTGGTCAGCGTGCTTCTGAGCTGATTTACCCCATTGCCCTGGCGGTGGAGAAGAAGCTCGCGGTGGATGACCTGGCGGATACCTTCACGGTTTACCCCTCGCTCTCTGGCTCTATTGCTGAGGCTGCTCGCAAGCTGCACACTCGAGGCCTGTAAGCATCAACCTGTTAGGCGCTGAGCCGGGCGTTGCCCGCCTGGCGCAGTACCTCGGAAGAAAACATTAAAGCGGTGGGGGTCGCCTCCTGAATCTAAGGAATTCAGGAGGCGACCCCCACCGCTTTGCCGTCAGAGGCGTTAGCTGCTCGAAGCGTTACTTCGTGGTGCTGACAGCGTTCATGTCCACGTCACGGGTTTCGTGAGTGAGCAGGATGAAGACAACGCTCAGGATCGAGGCGAACGCCAGGTAGCCGCCCACAGCGCCCACACCGTAAGAGGTGTTCAGCCACACTGCCACGAACGGGGTCAGCGCCGCACCGAGGATGGACGCCACGTTGTAGGCGATACCGCTGGCGGTGTAGCGCACGTTGGTGGGGTACAGCTCCGGCAGGTATGCGGACATGGAACCGAAGGACAGACCCATCAGGCACATACCGATAAAGATGAAGAGGGTAACCACAGTTGCGTTCGCGTTCTGACCGGTACCAACGACGGAGGGGGAGATGAACAGACCGAAGGACAGACCGAAGACCGCCATAGCGACGGTGGTCCACAGCTGCTGGGTGCGGCGGCCGTACTTATCAGCCAGCCAACCCGAGATCGGGATGAAGATCGCGAAGCCGGTAATGGAAATCAGCTGAATAATCAGGAACTCGCGGTAGGGGATAGCCAGACCGCCCTTATCAACCTTGCCGATGCCGTAGGAGAGAACCCACGCGGTCATCAGGTAGAACAGCACGTAGCACGCCACCATGATGAAGGTACCCTGAATCATGGGCCACCAGGCGACCTTGAACGCCTCAACGAGCGGGGTCTTAACCTTCTCGTTGTTAGCGGCAGCCTTGGCGAAGACGGGGGTCTCCTCCAGCTTGAAACGCACGTACAGGCCGACAGCGACCATCACGATGGACATCAGGAACGGAATACGCCAACCCCAGATGAGGAAGGGGTGATCAAAGTTCTTAGCGTCGGTTGCGGAGTTGAAGGAAATCCAGCTGGTCAGCAGTAGCATGAAGCCGTTGGCTAACACGAAGCCGATGGGGGCACCGAGCTGCGGCCACATGGCGGCGCGGGCACGCTTGCCGTCCTCAGCGTATTCGCTGGCGAGCAGTGCCGCACCGGACCATTCGCCGCCCAGACCCAGGCCCTGGCAGAAACGCATAATGGTCAGCATAGTCGGTGCCCACAGGCCTATCTGGTGGTAGGTGGGCAGCAGACCGATGATGAAGGTTGCCAGACCCATGGTGAGCAGTGCACCGACGAGGGTTGCCTTACGGCCGATCTTGTCGCCGAAGTGACCGAAGATCACGGAACCGAGGGGGCGCGCGATGAAGGCGACGCCGAAGGTTGCGAAGGATGCCAGAAGCTCGGTGGTTGCGTCCTTCGAGGGGAAGAACAGCACGGGGAAGACGGCCACTGCTGCGGTGGCGTAAATGTAGAAATCGTAGAACTCGATGGTGGTACCAACGAGCGAGGCGAGAATAACTCGACTGCGAGGAGTCGTATTCTTCACCGATGCAGCGGACGCTTTCGTGTCGGGTGCAGAGGTGTTCATGAGGAAAACTCCCGAAAAGGTGAACTGTGTGTACAGATGGAGCCGGGGCGTCCGTTACCGATCAGCGCGTGAGGCGGGATGTGCCGCAAGCCTCTACCGGGTGCCGTGACCGCACCGGGTGGGGTGCGGTGGGCGTAGGAATCTGAAAGGCCCCTCTAAAGTGCAACATTATAACTCTGTTCAGAAAAGACCCAACAAATACAGCCACTATTTGGACGTAATCGCAATAGGTAGTCGCTCAAACCCCACAGAAACAGACAGGAGCGCAGAAATAGACAGGAGCGGAGAAATAGACAAGGGCGGACATAGAAAATCCCCCGGAAAGATACGAGAGAGGACCTCATACCCTTCCGGGGGATTCGTATAGCCTATAGCGCTTGCGTGACCGCGGTATCGCAGCGAAGCGTTACTTGATGGTTGCCAGCACCGCACCGGAGGTGACGGTATCGCCGGCCTTAGCGGACAGACCCGAAACCTTACCCGCCTTGTGCGCGGTAATGGGCTGCTCCATCTTCATAGCCTCCAGCACCAGAATCAGGTCGCCCTCAGCGACGGTGTCGCCGTCAGAAGCCGCCACCTTCACGATGGTGCCCTGCATGGGGCTGGTCAGCTCGTCGCCGCCACCCTTCGCCGCGCTACGTGCCGAACGGGACTTGCGGGTCTTGGCAGCGGGCTTAGCGGCAGGCTTCGCGCCACCGCTCAGGTCCGGCAGGGACACCTCCATGCGCTTGCCGTTGACCTCAACGACCACGGTGGTGCGCTCATCCTCATCGGAATCCACGCTGCCGGGCGCGCCGGAGTACATGGGGATGGTGTTGTTGAACTCGGTCTCAATCCAGCGGGTGTGCACCTTGAACTCGCCGCCCTCAGCCGGTGCGAAGGCGGGGTCATCCAGCACGACGCGGTGGAACGGGACGACGGTGGGCATACCCTCAATGGTCAGCTCAGCCAGGGCACGGCGGGCACGCTGCAGAGCCTGCTTACGGTCCGCGCCGGTGACAATGAGCTTAGCCAGCATGGAGTCGAAGTTGCCGCCGATAACGTCGCCAGCCACGAAGCCGGAATCCCAGCGAACGCCGGGGCCGGTGGGCACGGTCATCTTCTCGATGGTGCCGGGTGCAGGCATGAAGGAACGGCCCGCATCCTCACCGTTGATACGGAACTCGAAGGAGTGACCGCGCAGAACCGGGTCCTTCTCCTCAATCTTCTCGCCGCGAGCAATGCGGAACTGCTCACGAACCAGGTCCAGACCGGAAATCTCCTCGGAAACGGGGTGCTCCACCTGCAGTCGAGTGTTGACCTCAAGGAAGGAGATGGTGCCATCGGTGCCGACCAGGAACTCACAGGTGCCGGCACCCTGGTAGCCAGCCTCACGCAGAATCGCGCGGGACGCCTCGTACAGACGCTCGTTCTGCTCATCACTCAGGTAGGGGGCGGGCGCCTCCTCAACGAGCTTCTGGTTACGGCGCTGCAGGGAGCAGTCACGGGTGGAAACCACCACGACGTTGCCGTGCGCATCCGCCAGGCACTGGGTCTCAACGTGGCGGGGCGAATCCAAGAAACGCTCGATGAAGCACTCGCCGCGACCGAACGCCGCGGTAGCCTCGCGAACAGCGGACTCGTACATCTCGACGATGCTCTCGCGGTCACGGGCAACCTTAATGCCGCGGCCACCACCACCGAATGCGGCCTTCACCGCAATGGGCAGACCGTGCTCATCCGCGAAGGCAACAACCTCATCGGCGGACTTGACCGGATCCTTGGTGCCGGGCACCAGGGGAGCGCCCACCTTCTGCGCGATGTGGCGTGCCGCCACCTTATCGCCCAGCTGGGTAATGGACTCGGGGGAGGGGCCAATCCAGGTCAGACCCGCGTCGATGCACTTCTGAGCGAACTGCGCGTTCTCAGACAGGAAACCGTAACCGGGGTGCACGGCGTCAGCGCCGGAGCGGATAGCAATCTCAATGAGCTTATCCATCACCAGGTAGGACTGCGCCGCAGTGGCACCGCCGAGAGCGTAGGCTTCATCGGCAAGCTTCACGTGCTGGGCGTCGCGGTCCGGGTCAGCGTAGACGGCGACGGTCTGCAGACCCTCATCGCGGGCTGCGCGAATCACGCGGACAGCAATTTCACCGCGGTTAGCGATCAGAATCTTGCTGACCGGGCCGGTGTGACGGCCGGGGACTGCAGTAAATTTCTTGGCGGCTTCTGCCTGGTGCTGAGTCACTTAAAGCTCTCCTTTAATCTCCTGCTCCAAGGATACATCGGCAGGATTGGCGAATATAACGCGCATCATACTGTTCTATCTTATCGATTGGTGTTCAACAATGTGTATTTCAGGGCGCGCTTTGAGACAGATTTATACTGTGGGTTGGTTCTAATTCTCTTCCTCGGGCGGTAGCCACAACTCGGTCACCGCTACTTCGCGGCGGCGCAACATATCGCGTAGCGCGTGGGTGGACAGGCCCACCACCGTGTGGAACTCACCCTCAATACCGCGAATAAATGCCGAACCGTAACCGTCCAGGGTAAAGGAACCGGCTACCCAGAGCGGCTCACCGGTAACAATGTACGCCTCGATTTCTTCGGGGCTGAGCGTATCAAAGTGGACGGTGGCGCTGCGCAGTTCGGAAACGGTAGGCAGGTCGGAAGCAACAGGCAGTGCGGCGCCCGGCTCAATACCGCGTAAATCCACGAGCGCGTGACCGGTATGCAGTACGCCGTAGTTGCCGCTCATCGCACTGATGCGCTCGCGTGCCGCCTCGGCAGTGTGCGGCTTGCCGTAGGCAACACCCTCAAACTCAAAGACCGAATCGCACCCCAGAACCAGCGCATCGCGCACACCCTCGGTGGCGAGTTCAGCGGCAACTGCCTGTGCCTTCAGCTGCGCCAGCAGGGAGGCGGTTTCAGCCGGGGTGAGTCCTTCCCGACCCTGGGTGCGTGCCTGCTCGTTAGCGGCGGCGAGCGCGGCGTCCTCATCTACGGAGGAGACGCGCACCGTGAACGCGATGCGGGAGTCTTCCAGGAGCTTGCGGCGCGCCGGGGAGGCGGAGGCAAGAATCAGTCGGGTCGGTGAAGCGCTGGTAGTCATGGATTCTATTTTAGAGCGTCGCCGGTGAGTTTTACTCTTGGGTGCAGATTAAGGGTTGATGGGAAGCTGGGGTGGGAAGGTTAGGAGGCATAAAAAGAGCGTGTCCCATCCCCCTCAACCACGTAGGAGATGGAACACGCCGTTCAAAATCATAACTCTTCTCAAGAATTAAAGAAAAGAAGAATCAATCGTGACGTTTTTATGACGTTTGACAAATGTATTTTGCCCGTGCTGTGCGCCCATGCTGGGGACATAGATGGTAGAGAAGCTACACGGCGCTAAGCGGTACCGCCTAGCGCCGTGCGCGTGAGCCTTTGCTTGATTAGCTCGCCAGATTAGCGGAGTGCCGTCTCCTCCACCTCGTGAAGTCGCTGCGCCTCACCGGCGATGCGCTCATCGTAGAATTCCTGAGCCACGAAGCCGCCCTCCGAACGGGGAGCGTTGTAGAGCGCCTCGTCCAGAATGCCCTCGCGGCGAGCCACAATCGCGGGAACCAGCGCCTGACCGGCAACGTTCAGAGCGGTGCGGCCCATGTCAACGATCGGGTCAATCGCCAGGAGCAGGCCCACGCCGTCCAGCGGCAGACCCAGAGTGGAAAGGGTCAGGGTCAGCATCACGATAGCGCCGGTCGTACCGGCGGTCGCAGCCGAACCGAGCACGGACACCATCACAATCAGCAGGTACTGGGTGAAGTCCAGCTGGATGCCGTAGAACTGAGCCACGAAGATCGCGGCAAGAGCCGGGTAAACCGAGGCGCAACCGTCCATCTTGGTGGTCGCACCCAGCGGAACCGCGAAGGATGCGTAGGCGCGGGGAACACCCAGGTTGCGTTCGGCAACGGTCTGGGTCATCGGCATTGAACCCATGGAGGAGCGGGACACGAAGCCCAGCTGGAGCGCCGGCCACACGCCAGAGAAGTACTGGCGGACCGACAGACCATTCGCGCGAACAATAATCGGGTAGACCACGAGGAAGACCAGCAGCAGGCCAATGTAGAGCGCGATGACGAACGCGACTAGCGAACCCATCGACGCCCAACCGTAGGCGAACACTGCCTTAGCGATTAGACCCACGGTACCCAGCGGTGCCAGGCGAATAATCCACCACAGAATCTTCTGAATAATCGCCAGAGCGCTCTTGACTACGTCAATGAACGGCTTGGCTGCCTCACCGACCTTCAGCGCGGCAATGCCGACCGCGCCGGAAATGACCAGGATCTGCAGCACGTTGAAGGATGCCGAGGCGGTAATGCCGGAATCGCCGGACTTAGCGCTGACACCCAGACCCAGGAAGTTCACCGGAATCAGACCGGTCAGGAACGCGGTCCACGAACCGGTCGAGCCGGTGTACGCCTTACCCTGCACCTGCGCACCCACGCCCGGCTGAACAATCAGGCCCATCGCAATACCGATGAGCACCGCGAAGAACGCGGTAATCGCAAACCAGACGAGCGTGTTAACCGCCAGACGCGCCGCGTTAGTTACCTGCGACAGGTTAGAGATGGAGGCGACCACGGCGGTGAAAATCAGCGGAACAACGGCCGCCTTCAGCAAGGTGACGTAGGAGGAGCCGATGGTATCTAAGGTCACCATGAGCCAGTTGGGGTTGCTCTTCGCGTCCCCGCCCAGTGCGAGGGCGAGGGCGCCGAGAACAATACCCAGAATGAGGGAGGCAATGATTTGGTTGCCGAAAGAAGTAGCCCACTTGGGCAGACGTGAACGAGATGATGCATGCGGTGTAGACATGTGGCATACTCTAAAACTTTTACGCGCTCCGGCGCGAGTTTGTGTGAAGAAGTATTGCAACCCGGTGCAGTGTAGGGGATCTGTGACGAACCGTGACCTTTCGGCGGTACCTTCTGGCAGCACTGCCACCAGCGCATCCAGCCCCCAATAGGCGGTTAAATCGGCTGATAGTTCATCGGGAATCACCGCAAAAGCAAACAGAAAGGAAACAACTGCGCAACATGCGGGGAAGCTTGCTGAGATTTTGCCGTCAGCTAATAATCCGAAAGCTAGAGCTTGATATGCTGGAATCACACCGATAGTCCGGCGAAAGTCGCCGGATGATGCTGTACCCACTCAGCTTCATGTACGCGTTGAGCGTTACGCCACGCACCACCTTTCAAGGAGAGATGCATGAGTTCTGCTCCCCAATACCCCGGCGGAACCACCACCCCTAACGGCCCGAAGAAGCCCCGCAATCGCATGGAAGCGGTTGCAGATTTCGCTACCCGCGCCGCACAGACCTCAGCCCAGCAGACCCTGAACCTGGGTGCGACCCGCCCCGGCATCGCCAAGATGATTGCCGTAGCGGGTGCCGGCGTGCTACTGGTTGGCGGTGGCATCTTCGCCTACAACTCCATGCACCAGGAAGAGAACGCATTCTTGTCGCAGGGCGAAGAGTACGCCCGCGTCTGCCAGGACGCGAAGACTGGCCTGCGCGTGGAAGATAGCGAATGTGAGAAGGCAGGCGTTCAGGAGCCGACCGACTCGTCCTCGGCCTCTTCCACGGAGTCCTCAAGCTCTTCTGGGTCTTCCGGTTCCTCCAGCTCCTCGGGCTCTTCTGGGTCGTCGGGCACTTCCGGTTCGACCACCACCCACAATAATTCGAATGCGTTCCTCTGGTACTACCTGGGCCGCCAAAGTGCCGCTAATTCTTCCGGATCCCACTACATTCCTCCTGTAGGGTCCAAGCTTTCCGGAGGCAGCACCACCCGCCCCAGCAACGGCACCGTCTACAGCGGCGTGTCCTCCAAGGGCGGCGGCTTCGAGGACTCCTACCGCACCGCGAAGAAGTCCTCCACCGTTTCCTCCGGCAAGGTGACCAGCACCAATAACTCCGGAAAGACCTCCTCTGTGCGTAATAAGACCACCGGCTCGGTCTCCAGCGGTAAGCAGGGCACCAGCAATAGCGGCAGCACCGGCTCCTACAGCAAGTCGAACACCTCCAAGTCTGGTTCGTCCTCGAAGTCCGGTTCTTCGTCCAAATCCGGCTCCTCGTCCAAGTCTGGCTCTTCCTCGAAGTCAGGCAGCAAGGGCGGTTTCGGTGGCGGCTCCAAGTCCGGTGGCGGCCGCTCCGGCGGCTAAGCCATCAGCCATGACACTGAATGCGGGCAGGGACTGAACGGTCCCGCCCGCATTTTCCTCACTATTTTCCATTCACTACTTCGAAGGAGCCTAGCCCCTCATGCGCCGCGAAGAATTTCCCGTCGGCCGACCCGACTGGGAGAACGTCATCATTGAGGAAGGCCTCACCTACAGCGTGGACGGCCCCCACGACACCGACCACTACTGGAACGAATACGCCGCCTACATTTTTAGCCCGCAAGAAATGGACTCTGTGCGAGCCCAGGCGGAAGAAATGCACCGCATGTGCCTGGAAACCGTCGAGTACATCGCCTCCGGTGCGTTCGGCACCCTCGGTCTGCCCCAGGCGGCGTTCAACCTCGCCGTAGAATCCTGGAACCGTCGCGACGCCGACTTCTACGGCCGCTTCGACTTCACCTACTCGGGTGTGCCCGGCGACCCGATGAAGCTGCTCGAATACAACGCCGACACCCCCACCGGCATTGTGGAGGCGGCAGTCAGCCAGAAAACCTGGGCGAAAGACCAGCGCCTCGACACCCGCGGCTACGCCCACTGGGGTGAAATCGGTGAAGCCTTCACCAACCGTTGGCGCCACATTTTCGCCCCCGAAATCACCGCGGGCGTGCAGCCTGTACTGCACCTGGCACACGTGCCCTCCGATATCGATGAGAACAACGAGGACTACAACAACCTCTGGCTCATCGCCTACGCGGCACAGCAGGCGGGCATCAAAACCCATATGATTCCCATCGACGAAGTCATCTTCAACGATGAGACCAAGAGCTGGGAAGACGCCCGCGGCCGCGCCATCACCAACCTCTTCAAGCTCTACCCCTGGGAAGACCTGGTCACCGACAGCGAAGCAGGCTACGACAAGCTCCTCTTCGCCTACCACGGCGCCATGGACCGCTGGATCGAGCCGGCATGGAAGATGTTCCTCTCCAATAAGCTGCTGCTCGCCGCGCTCTGGGACAAATACCCCGGCCACCCGAACCTCGTACCCACCTACGCGGGCCACCGCGGCGGCATGCGCAACTGGGTTCGCAAACCCATCTTTGGACGCGAAGGCGACGGCGTAGAAATCTACGCCCCCGACTACGACGTCTTCATCAAACCCGAAGACGACGACTTCTTCGCCAACGCCCCCGAAAGCGAATTCGTCTACCAGGAGTACATCCCGGCACCGCGCTACGAAGGCATTATCAACCCGGTCAGCCACCCCATCCTCGGCGTGTGGGTGGTCGACGGACGCACCGTAGGCGTGGGAATCCGCGAATCGAACGGCGCGCTCACCGACTACTGGTGCCGCTTCGCCCCGCACCTGGTGGACCTGAACGACTCCACCGGCATGGGATTCGGCACCACGGACCCTGGCACCGCAAACTTCGGATAGCCCGGAATCCCGATAGATAAACCTTGCATGAAAAGGTGAAGCCCCCGCCTCAGCTATAAAGCTGAAGCGGGGGCTTCATCTATAGAGCTCTTAACCAGAGACTCCAGAAATCCACTCGGCGAGGAGCGAGCAGACTAGAGGCTACTCGTCGTCCTCATCGTCGTCATCCTCAGTATCCAGAGGAAGCATCATCTCATCGGTCAGGGCGCGGCGCAGAGTATCCAGACCCACCGAACCGAGCAGAAGCGCACGCGTGTGGAACGAACGCATGTCATCGCCGCGGCGCAGAGCCTGATCGCGCAGCTCCAGCCAGAGGCGCTCGCCAATCTTGTAGCTCGGAGCCTGACCCGGCCAACCCAGGTAACGCAGGAACTCGAAACGCAAGTGGCCCTCGGACTCGTCCAGGTTCAGCTTCAAGAACTCGTAACCCAGCTCAGAAGTCCAGATGGTGCCCGGCTCAACGCCCAGCTGCTCAGCCCACTCATCGGGAATCGGCATCTCGCAGTGAACACCAATATCGAAGACCACGCGGGCGGCGCGCATACGCTGAGCGTTCAGCATGCCCATGCGGTCACCCGGATCCTTCAGGTAGCCCAGTTCCTCCATGAGGCGCTCGGCGTACAGTGCCCAGCCCTCACCGTGACCGGAAACCCACAGCATGTTCGTGCGCCAGGAGTTCATGGTGCCCTGCAGAGCCGTAGCAATAGCAATCTGCAGGTGGTGGCCCGGAACGCCCTCGTGGTACACGGTGGAGGTTTCACGCCAGGTAGTGAACGTGTCCTCACCCTCGGGAACCGACCACCACATGCGGCCCGGACGCGAGAAATCGGGGGAGGGGCCGGTGTAGTAAATACCGCCCTCGTTCGTGGGCGCAATGCAGCACTCAATGCGGCGCATGGGGCCGCCAATTTCAAAGTGGCTACCCGCCAGGTTCTCCACCGCGGCGTCGGCGAGCTTCTGCATCCACGCCTTCAGCTCATCGGTGCCGTGCAGCTGACGTGCCGAATCCTCATCGAGCAGTTGCTTTGCACGCTCAATGCTTGCGCCCGGCTCAATCTCCTCGGCAACCTCACGCTGACGAGCAATAATGCTCTCCAGCTCCTTCACACCCCAGGCGTAGGTTTCGTCCAGGTCAATCGTGGTACCCAGGAACGAACGGGAGTGCAGGCTGTACGCCTTACGGCCCACAGCGTCGCGGGAGGGAGCGACCGGCTGCAGCTTCTCCACCAGGTAGCTGTTGAGGCGGCGGTAGCCTTCCTTCGCAGCCTCGGCACCGGCGACAGCCTCATCCTTCAGAGCGGGGACAGCCTCGGCGACCTCAGCCGCCAAATCATCAAAGAAACCACCGGGAGCGTAGTACGCGGCGGTCTGCTCAATGACAATATCCACCTGGCGGCGCGGGGCAACCTTACCCTCTTCACGAGCCGCCTCAAGAGTCTGGATGTATCCCTCCAGTGCCTCGGTGACGCGGTGCATACGCCCAACAATATGCTCCCAATCCTGCTGGGTGTTGCGCTTCATCAGGTCGAAGACCGAGCGCACTTCCTGCGGGACGGACGCAATATTGTTCAGCTGCCAGCCGCCAAAACCAGCCTTGTACTGCTTGCGGTACAGGCTCAGACGCTCCTGCAGAGCATCCAGGGTGACCAGGTCAACGTCATCAATAGGCAGGACGTTATCGACCTTCTTCAAAGTCTTCTTCGCAAGGCGCGCAAAAGCCTTCTCGCCGGCGGGCGAGTAATCGGGGTACAGGGTCTCTACGCCTTTACGGCCAAGCTCGGTCGCCTGGACGGGGTTCAGGTCGAGAATCTTTTCAAAATATTCGTTAGCAATCTGATCGACGTCGGTCAGCGAGCGCTTCAATCGGTAGATGCTGGGAAGTTCCTGGTAAGTGCTCATGTTCATATCCTAACGCAGGGGTGTGCCTTCAACCACGATTTTCGGTGATTTGGGTCGCTTAAACCGGCAATATTACGGGCTGAACAGCACCGAATGCGAGGAAAACGGCTCACCTGTGGACAACTCACCGGGGTAAAGGTGCGAAAACGCCCCGGCTTTCTCCCACCTGAACGTGCAGGAAAGAGAAGACCGGGGCGCCCCCAGATAGGCTAAAAACTGCTAGCCGGCGAAGTATTCACCGTTCAGCTCCAGCAGACCGTTTGCGCTCTCGACCACGCCGAGGCGGTGCGCAATGAGGCGGTCCTGCAGCTCATCGCCGGACACCAAGTCCACCAGAATGTTCGGGTACTTGGTCGAGCAGCGGATGAACTCGTCGTACGCCTCATCGCTGAACGCCGCGTTCGTGATGAAGGTGCCGAGCTGACCGCCGCGGGCGTGAATCGCCAGGAAGAACGCGGTAATATCCTGCGGCTGAACGCTCGCGGACAGCACACCGTTCGCTACCGGGCGCAGAGTACGCACGTAGAATGCGCGTTCTTTTTCACCGGTGGCGGGAGTTGCCACACCATCTACGCCCTGAGCCTCCAGAGCCTCCACCGTGTAGCCGCGCATCAGGAACAGATCGAAACCAATGCTACGGAAACGCTCCTCAGACACCTGAGCCAACGCCGGAGCCAGCGCCTCGCGGCGGAAGACCTGACGGTAACGCTTCAGAGCCTCACGCACCTGCGCGGCAGCCACCTGCAGCGCGGTCGAGGGCTCAACAGTCGAACCAGCCGGGGCGGGCACCGCAGGAGCAGGCACAGCAGACTGGGCGGCAGCCTCAGCGACCGGTGCCGCCGGAACCTCAGCAGGCGCCTGGGCAGTAGCCGCCACCGGCGAACCAGCCGGACGCGCCAACAGCGCCGGAGAAGCACCCGGCACCGGAGCCAACGGCTCACGAGAAACGCCCTCACGAGCCGCCAAGCGAGCCTGACGCTCCGCCGCGCGCGCCTCCTTAGCGGCCTGAAGAGCCTCCTCACGAGCCTGCAACTCAGCCGCAATATCCTGGGGCAGCTTGTGCTTGAGCGACTGCGGCGGCAGCGGCGCCATGCGGGCGGTCACCGCCTCCGGAGCGCCCTCCGGGAATCGCTTGAGCAGCTCCTTACCCGCCTCGCTCAGCTCATAACGCTCAGGGTTCTTGCGGGAGGTGCGACCCGTACCCTCACGCAGAGCGTTCAGGTAGCGTTCGCCCTTGAGCACGTGCATCGCAACCGAATAGCGGTTACGCAGACGCGGGGTCAGCTTATAACGGTGCGGAGCAACCTCACCCTGCAGGTACGGGATATCCAGGGCGATCTTCAACTCATCGTAAATGTCGTAGTAGGAGATACGCGGGTTCTCCTCCACGAGCTTCAGAATCGGGTACAGCAGCTGATGCGGGTACGGCAGAGAGTCCACCGCCGCAGGATCCAGCAGAGCCGAAGCCACCAGCTTCTGAACGCTCGGCTCAACCATCTGCGCCAGAGCTGGCGCGAAAGCAGGACCCAGCGAGTAGACGGTCTCACGCTCGGAGAGGTAGCGGTGGGCAATCAGCACATCGTAGAGGTAATCCTGCGCGTCAATCTGCACAAAATAGGGGTTCGAGGACGCCTGCTGAATGCGCTCGTCGCGGTCAAAGACCTGCTCCAGGCTCGGAAGGCTCAACTCCACATCGGCGCCGTGGTCGTTGAGGGTGTCGAGCAGAAGAACACCCATATGAGTCAGCAGAGCATCGGTTGCGGCAATATCCTCAGCCGTAATAGAGGAGCCCTCATCCTTCACCAGCGCCAGCACGGAGCTCAGCTCGCTCGCCGGCACGCCGGTCTCCTCGTGACGAGCCACCAGCTCCTTCGCCGACGGCGACAGTGAGTACAGAGTCAGCGGAGAGTCCGTGTGCTCGTGAATCGTCTTGGTGCGCAGGTAGCCCTCTCGGGTCAGCAGGCTCAGCGCCTGAGCAATCACCGGCTCAATAATGCGCTGCTCCAGGTACGACAGACCGTACCAGCCCTGCACAAAACCGCACTCGCGCAGCACCAGCTCGCGAATCTTCACGGGCGCCGCCGCGGGGTAGGAGGGGGTCACGCTCAGAACGATGGGCAGAAGCTCACGCACCGTAATGTGCGAGAGCAGAACCGGGTAGAACTGCTTCAGGTAGTAGAGGTACACGCCGCTGAGGAGGGGCAGAACCGGCAGAAGAGCCTGCGCCTGCTGTTCCTTCGGGGTACCCAAAAGTTCACGGCCAGCCTCGCTGAGCGTGTAGTGCAGGTTGCCCGGATGCAGCTGGCTGAGGGATACCTCAAGATAGTCAGCGTTGACCAGTGCCGCAATCAGCTTATTGAGCGCCTCACGGAAGAGGACATTGTCACCGACCGCGATGAAACGCTGAGTCATATTGAAACCCAGGTCCACCCCTACGGGGGTGTACATATCGGGGAAGAAAACCTTCTCGCCACGGTCCTGCGCGCGCTCAAAATGGCGGAGCAGAGAGAAAGCCGCCGCAACGCTGAGAGTGCGTGCTTCCTCGGGTAGGGTCTCCCACGAGGTTTCCTGCTGCAGAGAGTGCAATTCGGAATGATCGATATGGAGCATTGTTTTATTCACAAAAGCCACGCTGGGCTCCTTATCTGGTGTTATTTATCGTGCGGGCATTCTTCATAAAGTGCAGTCATTCGAGCGGGAAAATAATCACACAATACAGGGCGACACCATCTTTATTTTTGGGCCGGCACTTTGGTAACCCGTCGTGAAGAGAAGTAGGAACGGCAGATTTCTCAGACCCTCCCGCTCACGTACCGTCTTCTATGACGAACACTTCAGAAAGAACGCTATAAATTATGGTGAAGCGCTGATACCGTCACGGGTATATACACTTCGTGAAATAATGCGAGTATATATAACGCATTACCCTCCCATTGTATCGGCTGGTTCAAGAAATAACCTAGATTTCTAAAACCAGCCGATATATGAAAAATATCCTCAAGGAAAAGTGAAAATACATTAAGTGAAATAACGCAGGAAATGCGCGAAGACCAGAGACGTTCAGTGAGAAATACTCACCACAAAATACCCCCGGCTACTCCATGCCGCGAGCAAAATACTCCTCGTCAATGTGATAACCGCATTCGCCCTCACCATCAAGCACACCCACACGATGGCGAATCATCAGTTCCACCAAGTGGTGCTGATCAACCAGAGCAATATTGCGTGCGCCCGGCAAACCTTGCAAATACTTAGGCACCGGATGCGCAAAAGCACCGCAGGTCACCAAAACGCCCTGCAAACCGCCGTGCAGAAGCACCGCACCGGCGAGCTTCTGAATCTCGTTAGGGGTGACCTTCATGGTTCCGCAATAATGCTTCACCTGAATATAAATCGGCGCGAAATCCAGTCCATCAGAATAGCGGGCAATAACGTCAACGCCCTTATCGTCAGCACCGCCGGTCACCTCGGTACTAAAACCAAGAGCCGTAAAAATATCGGCAACAATCTGCTCAAAATATTCTGGCGTCACCGCGTGAATATGCTGAATCAAATCCTGCGTAAAATGCTCAGCAAACTCAGCCTGAGCGTGAATCACCGGCGAATCGCTGGCACGCAAAATAATATCCAGCGGAGACTGACCGGCAGGCCAAGAATTCGCAGTTCCAGCAGAATCCAGGGCGGGTATAGGGTAGCCGGCATCGGCTGCAGCATAAGCAGCGGGGCTCAGCTGAGCATAATCAGCGCCTGAGTAATGCGGCAGAGCATGAAGGGTGCCGGTATCAGAAGCACCAAAAATGAGGCGATGCTCCTCCTCCGCATTCTCCAATAGCGCGTTCGCCTGCTTCTTCAGCTTCTTCGCGCTCTTTGCTGTCAGACTCTGAGCGCATAGTGCCTGCACCTGCTTCACCACCCGCGGCGGCACCGAACCGTGCAGATGCGGGGTGCAGGTCAGCTCAGCGCCCAGGGGGGTGAGCAGGTACTTCCTCTTCTCCCACGGGGTCAAACGAGGCATAAGCTGGGCATAACGAAGTGCCACCAAGATCTTCAAGGTGGTGCGCACAGCCACCGCAAAATCGGTGGATTCAAGAGCCGGTAGGTTCTTCTTCGACCCCAACGCCTTAGTCTGCTGCCGCAACTGCTCACTAACATAGGCGGCGGTGCGGGGCACAGTCTTCGACAAGCGCCGTAGCGTCGGCAACAGAAGCGCGATGTAGACATCCGGTGGGGGCCTATGGTTTTTATTCAGCATCTTTGCCATGGTCCCTGCCAATTATTAATACTTATGTGACGGTATATACATCGTAGCATCAGGGCGTATCATCATCGCTTTATCGTTTCTAATATGACAAAACCGCAAGAATCGGCGCATTAGATGTTCAATAGCGCAATATATATCCTGAATTTGAGGCAAAACAATATATTCCCGCCACACCAGCCGGCGTGACGGGAATATAAGAAGCAGAGTTATCAGCCCGCGCTACATGGGGCGAGCACGCCTCCACGAACCGGGACCGGGACGCAACGAAACACCCAGGCGCTGACCGCGGTTCAGGATGCGCGAAGCGGCACCCACCAGCAAGTTCTGCTCCTGCTTCGCGGCGCTCGCCTGCATCATTGCCACCACAGCCGTGAGGGCGGCAATCTCCTCCGGAGTGGGGGAGCCCTTAACCACCTTCAGCAGCGGCTCCTGCTCAGCGTCAGTATCTACCGAAGACTGAGCAGAATCCTTCGCGGCGCTGGAGGCGGTATCCGCGTGCGCAGAAGAACGTGCGGAGCTACGCTCAAGCTGCTCGGCGCTCTCAGTAGCCTCCGAACTATCCTTCTTTTTACCGAATGAGAAATAACTCAGCGGGTTGTAGCCTGCCAAAGGCACGCCTCCTTAAAACCTAAAATCCTGAGAAAACCTAAAATCCTGGGAATGCCCGCGCCACAGGCGGCGCGGGCACAACGCACAACGGAAGCCTACAGCGGGATGTTGCCGTGCTTCTTTGCCGGGGTGGACGCACGCTTATCGTGCAGGGCACGCAACGAAGAAATAATGCGCACGCGAGTCTCACTCGGGGCAATAACCTCATCAATGTAACCCAGCTCAGCAGCCTGGTACGGGTTCAGCAGCTCTTCCTCGTACTTGGCGATCAGCTCAGCGCGGCGAGCCTCAACATCGCCGCCCTCAGCCGCCAGCGCGGCCAGCTCACGACGGTACAGAATATTCACCGCACCCTGAGCACCCATCACACCAATCTGAGCGGTGGGCCACGCCAGGTTAATATCGGCACCCAGCTTCTTCGAGCCCATCACAATGTACGCACCGCCGTACGCCTTACGGGTAATGACGGTAACCAGCGGAACGGTCGCCTCCGCGTAAGCGTAGAGCAACTTAGCGCCGCGGCGGATAATGCCGTTGAACTCCTGGTCGGTGCCGGGCAGGAAGCCGGGAACATCCACAAAAGTCAGAATCGGAATGTTGAACGCATCGCAGTGACGCACAAAGCGGGCAGCCTTCTCGGAGGCGGAAATGTCCAGGCAGCCGGCGAACTGCATCGGCTGGTTTGCCACAATACCGACCGTGCGGCCCTCAACGCGGGCGTAACCAATCATCACGTTCGGGGCGTACAGCGCCTGCATCTCCAGGAAGTGGCCGTCATCGACCACGGACTCAATGACCGCGCGCATATCGTAAGGCTGGTTTGCCGAATCCGGGATGAGAGTATCCAAATCCAGATCGTCCACGCTCACCTGTGCCTCCTGGTCATGCTCCAGGGGCAGGGACTCCGCAAGGTTATTCGAGGGCAGGAACTCGAGGAGCTCACGCACAAAGTCGAAAGCGTCTTCCTCATCCTCAGCCAGGTAGGTGCTGGTGCCGGTCACGGAGTTGTGCTGACGTGCACCACCGAGGGTTTCCATGTCCACGTCCTCACCGGTCACGGTCTTAATGACGTCCGGGCCGGTAATGAACATGTGCGAAGTCTTATCCACCATGATGATGTAGTCAGTCAGAGCGGGGGAGTACGCGGCACCGCCAGCGCAGGGACCCATAATGACCGAAATCTGCGGCACCACACCGGACGCGCGCACGTTCATGCGGAAAATATCGGCAAACATCGCCAGGGAAGCCACGCCCTCCTGAATACGGGCGCCACCACCATCGTTAATGCCGATAACCGGGCAGCCGTTCTTCAGAGCGAACTTCTGCACCTTCACAATCTTCTCGCCGTTCACCTGCGAGAGAGAACCACCGTAAACGGTGAAGTCCTGCGAATACACGGCAACCAGGCGACCGTCCACGGTGCCGTAACCGGAGACCAAACCGTCACCCAGAGGCTTCTTCGCCTCCATGCCGAATGCGGTGGTGCGGTGGCGGGCGAGGGCGTCAAACTCTACGAAAGAACCCTCGTCCAGAAGCATGTCGATGCGCTCGCGGGCGGTGTTCTTGCCGCGTGCGTGCTGCTTCTCAATAGCTGCCTCACCGCTGGGCGCGAAGCTGCGCTCTCGACGTGCATAAAAATCAGCGAGCTTACCGGCGGTGGTGCTCAAGTCAAAATCCTGCTGGAGGTTCTCGGACATTATTCCTCGTTCCTGCTCCACCCGATTGTCGGGAGCCAGTGGTTGCGGTGATGGTTGTTCAGAAGGCCCCGAAGAGCACTCTTGAACAATGTGCATATCCCTCAACTATAGTGCGAACTAGGGCACATATGCCAGGTGAGAAGCCAGAATATCAACACTAGATACACTTTTATGCACCCAGCACCCAAGAAGGTGCATACAGTGAACGAAAAGCGCGAAAGAACCGCTCAAAAGAGCACAGAAAACCCCCCTTCCGCCTCGGCAATCCTTGCCTGCGGAAGGGGGTCTACGTTCAAGCTTTCAACGTGAAATGACGCTTAGATGGTGCCCAGGACCGGGTTCCACTCGGTGACGGTGTGAGACAGAACCGCGCCACCAATGTTCATCGGGTCGTTAGCCACAATCTTCTCGGCAGCCTCAGCGGAGTCAACCTTTGCAATCAGCAGAGCGCCGGCGGGGGTCTCGCCATCCAGCAGGGGACCGGAAACAATCAGGTTGCCCGCCTCAATCTGCGAACCAAGGTACTCGCGGTGAGCCGGACGGTACTTCGCCTGCTCCTCGGGAGCTGCGTAAACGTAAGTAATTGCGTAATAAGCCATAGCGGTCTTCTTTCGAGCAGGGCGGAGGAACCTCCGCAGCCGGTCGGTGCTTGATGCACCCTCACTGTCTAATGTACCGTCTCGGGTGCCGGTGGGCATCACCGGCGGCAAGAAATTGGTATGGTGAGAAATCAGTGCGACTCGGTAGAAACCGGCAGATTACGGCGGCAGGTTGATAGCGGGTCTGCGAATTGCAGGACTGATTGAGGTAGGACAGAAAGGTGCAGGCTATGGCTGAAAACATGCATAACGAGAGTGATCATTCGGTTTTGGATGCGCCGCGCATCCGCACCGTGGCGCTGGACGCGGGCTACTCCAGCGTAAACCTCTACGATGAAGTCGACTCCACCACCACCCGCGCCCGCGAGCTACTTATGGACGGCACGGACCCCGAACGCGAACAGCTCGGTGAGCTCTCCGTCTACGCCAGCCTCTACCAAAGCGCCGGACGCGGCCGCCTCGCCCGAGCCTGGACTGCCCCTCCCGGAGCCTGCCTCGCCGCGAGTATCGTGGTGCGCCCGCACGCCTCCGCAGACCCGCTCGCCCGAGAACTCCCCGAAGGCAGCTACCACTGGATGACCCTCATCGCCGGGCTCAGCGTGGTCGATATTTGGCGCAGCTACGGCGTGGATGCCGCCCTCAAATGGCCCAACGACGTCATCGCGCAGGGCGCTAAGGGGTGCGGAATTCTCGCCCAGCTCGTTCCCGAAAGCGGCTCCACCGAGGGGCAGCGCAGCATCATTGTGGGCATCGGCCAGAACACGAACATGTCCGCCGAACAGCTGCCCGTACCCACTGCCACCAGCCTGAGCCTGTGCACCGGGCAGGTCATCGACTCCTCCGAGGTGCTCGCCCGACTGCTCGGCATCTTCGCCCGCCGCTACCGCGCCTTCGTGCGCGCCGGTGGTGACCCCGAACGCCCCGACCCCCTCAACCCCGACCCCCTCAACCCACAGAGCATCAGCCTGCTCGACCAGGCACGCGCCTCCACCGCAACCCTCGGAGCCAGCGTGCGCATGAGCCTGCCCGACGGAAGCACCGTAGATGGCATTGCCGAAGACCTCGATGCGCAGGGGCGCATCCTCATTCGCCGCGAGGACGGAACCATAGAGCCCTACGCGGTGGGCGATATTGAGCATCTTCGCCCCGCCAACGGTAGCTACGGAGATTTTCAGCAGGCACACTAGAACCAACCTATAAAGTTTCTGCCCATAAAATTTTGCCCGGCACAGCAACACTGAATACGCCCGCACCACCTCAAACCGGCGCCTCTAATCCGGTACACACCCACCAGCACAGCTAAGGAACACCATGCGCCTGCGCGGAAAACTCAACCCCGGTGAGCATGTCATCATCGCCACCCGACAGCACTACGGTGCCCTGCTGCCCGCGCTTGCCTACCTACTGGTTGCCATCGCCGCCTCAACCTTTGCCTCCACGGCACGGTCCTCACCGATTCTGTGGACTCTCGGCACGATGTGTGCGGTGGGTGCCCTGCTTGGTGCTGTGCGTACTGCCTGGCGGTGGGTTACCACCTACTACCTGCTGACCACCCATCGGCTCGTAGTGCGCCGCGGTGTGATGACCCGTAGCGGAGACGAATCCCTCTACCTGGATTCCATGGGCGAGCGCTGGGCAAAACAGCGTGGCCCGGGTGCCTGGTTGGGCTATGGGTCCGTGTATGTGGTCTGCCGCGGAGCGCATCACCGTCTGACCTATGTGCCTGAACCCAAGCGTTTTGAAAAAGAAATTAAATCCGCTCGACGCGACTACTACGCCCTGCGTTCCCGCTATATCTAGCCCTCTCTGGGGTGCGTCCGCCCACTATAAGGAGGGTGGACCGGTTGGCTCGGAGCCTAACCCGGCGCCTAAATCTGCCGAAAAAATGCGGATTAGAGTATTCTTAAATGTGAATTACTCCACTAAAATATCTTTGGGTGCGGGCGCTTTGACGCCCAAAACACCGCAGTGGGGGGTATATTAACAAGGCGCTATACAGTGAAGCAGTGCACAATCGACGCACGGCACACGCCAGCGCATCCGCACGACAGAACAGATAATCCGGCAGATATGAAAGGAGCGGCAGCGGCAATGAGCACGGCAGACCACCATGAACCTGCACACTCTCCGCAGGGTACCGGCGCCACCATGGGCCCCGAAACCCAAATGCTGAACCTCAAAATTCTGCAGAACCTCGCCCAGAACAATATCTACCGCGACGAGGAATCCAAGGCGGGAATCCGAGCCCTCGAAAAGTCGCTCCTGGGACAGGGGCGCCGCTACACCCCCGTAGAAGCCGCAGAATGCGCCGGACTTCCCCTCGAAACCGCCCAGCGTATCTGGCACAATATAGGCTTCCCGACAATTGCCAACCACTCGCCCTACTTCACTGAAACAGACGTGCAGATGCTCGCCGACCTGCAGAAGTTGGACGCAGACGGCGACATTCGCATGGAATATGTGGCATCCCTCGTGCGCGCTGAAGGTCAACTGACCGACCGTACCGTCGCCTGGCAGATTGAGGCGCTCGTGCACAACATCATGGTCACCGAAAACCTCAGCGATAATGATGCCCGCCGCAAGCTCCTCAAAGACTTCCCGCGTTACCTCGAGGTTCTCGAGCGCCTGGCGCTCTACGCATACCGTCGCCAGATGTACGCCGGAATCCTGCGCCTGGGATTGCGCGAAAACAACGTGACCACCTCCGGACTTTCCCGCCTGCCCCTGGTGCGAGGCGTAGGGTTCGTTGACCTGGTTTCCTATACCTCCCTGGTGCGTAACCTGGACGCCGCGGCTCTTTCTCAGCTCATCAACCACTTTGAGCAGAGCTGCCTGGACGTCATCGCACCCCTGGGCGGTCGCATTATCAAGACCCTCGGTGACGAAGTCTTCTTCCTCACCGAAACCCCGGACACTATCGCAGAAATTAGCCTGCAGCTCTCCGAAAAGATCGGCGCCGACCCGCAGCTACCGGAAGCCCGCGTCGCCTTCATTTGGGGCGAGGTTCTGGCTAACCGCGGCGACGTGTACGGCTCCAGCGTGAACCTGGCTGCGCGCCTGGTCTCCCTCGCTGAACCGGGTACCGTGCTGACCGATAATGAGACAGCAAACACGCTCCGACAGGTGGGAAATCGCTATACTCTCACCTCTCAAGGGACGCGAAACGTTAGAAGCTTTGGTAACGTAGACCCCGTGGCGGTGACTCGTCGCGCGAACTACACAATGGAGATAGACCTCTCATGACTGAACTGAAACTACGTACCGGTGGTGCAACGCACCGCGGCGCACATCGAGAAAATAACGAAGATTCGATGGTCGTCGCCGGTTCACTTTGCGTGGTCGCGGACGGCATGGGAGGCCACGAAGCAGGCGAAGTAGCATCGCGCCTGTGCGTGCGTCAGCTCGCCTACTCGCCCTTCTTCACCATGCCCGGTGGCCGTAGCGAAGAGGAGCAGCAGGCCTACGCTGAACGCCTCGCCGCCATTGACGAATCCGACCCCGCCAAGCGCCGTCGCCGCGCAAACACCCTGCTTAACAATGAAATCGTGGGCACCCTGAACCGCCTGCACGATATCCTTGGCGAAACCAACGAAGAAATTAAGCAGGCGCTCTCCCGCGCCGGCGGCACGACCGTCACCGGCGCCTGGCTGACCAGCATCGGTGACCGTAACCTGTGGGTTATTTTCAACGTGGGTGACTCCCGAACCTACCGCCTGCTGCGTGAGGACGAGGGTATTCACCACTCCGCCATGGAGAAGCTGCCCGGCGCTGAAGGGGCCGCCTCGCTGGAGCAGGTCACCACTGACCACTCCGAGGTGCAGTACCTGGTTGACGAGGGTCAGATTACCGCCCTGGAGGCGCTGACCCACCCGCGCCGCAACGTGATTACCCGCGCGCTGGGTACCGGCAACTACTGGGAACCGGACTTCTGGGTTCTGCCCGCCCGCGCCGGTGACCGCCTGATGCTCTGCTCCGACGGCCTTTCCGGTGAGCTTTCGCACGAGTACATGGCGCGCGTGCTCACCTCGATTCGCCACCCGCAGGACGCCGCTGACGTGCTCCAGCACGAGGCGCTCCGATCGGGCGGCCGCGACAACATTACCGTGATTGTTGCCGACGCTGTCGAAGCCTAAACTTCATACCGTGTGATTCACCCCCGTTTTCTCGGGTGCTCGATTGAGCGCCTGCAGGAGGCGGGGGTGAACTGTACCCGAAGCCAGTATTACTGAGTGTAGAGACTGAGTGTAGAGGCTGGGCGTAGAGGCAGTGAACATGCGCCTGCGGAATCCGGCAATATGACGAGAGATAGGGGAGAGGCGTATCAAAAACGCTAGACTGGACGGGTGACTGAGAACAACACCACCCAGCAGACTGCCCCCGCCGAGACTCGAGCAGAGAGCCCCGCAGAAAACTCTGTGGAAAACACCGCAGAAAACACCGTGGAGATTACCGAGGCCCTGCGTGCCGAGTACGCGGAACTGACCGATAAGATTCGTGCCGCCCGCCGCGCCTACTACAACGAGGACGCACCCTTCCTCTCTGACGCCGAGTACGATGCGCTCTACCGCCGCCTCGAAATTATTGAGGCGGAGCACCCGCATCTGATCGCCAACGACTCGCCCACCCAGGAAGTCGGCGGCGAAGCCATCGAAGCTTTCGCGCCCGTCACCCACCTGCAGCGCATGTACTCCCTCGAGGACGTCTTCTCCTTCGAGGAGCTGCGCGCCTGGCTGATCAAGACCGAGGAGAGCGTCCGCAACCTCACCGGTGGCGCACCGCAGTGGCTGACCGAACTGAAGATTGACGGCCTCGCGGTGAACCTGCTCTACCGCAACGGCACCCTCGTACGCGCGGCAACCCGAGGCGACGGCACCACCGGCGAAGACGTCACCCACAACGTGCGCACCATTGCGAGCATCCCGCAGCAGCTGACCGGCGAGAACCACCCCGAAGAGATTGAAATCCGCGGCGAGGTGTTCATCTCCTCCGCCGATTTTGAGAAGCTCAACGAGTCCATGATTGCCGCCGGCAAGAACCCCTTCGCGAACCCGCGTAACGCTGCGGCAGGCTCGCTGCGCCAGAAGGATGCGGCGGTGACCGCATCGCGCCCGCTGAGCATGTACGTGCACGGCATCGGTTCGCGCACCGGCCTGGATATTGCCACCCAGTACGAGACTTACGACCTGCTCGCTTCCTGGGGCCTGCCCGTGAGCCCCTACAGCGAAATCGCCGATAACACCGAGGCAGTGTTCGACTTCATTAACAAGTACGGCGAGCAGCGCCACTCCCTGGTGCACGAAATCGACGGCATCGTCATTAAGGTCAACGACTTCGCGACCCAGGCTCAGCTGGGCTACACCTCCCGCGTGCCGCGCTGGGCGGTTGCGTATAAGTACCCGCCCGAGGAGGTGCACACCAAGCTGCTGGACATCCGCGTGGACGTGGGACGCACCGGCCGCGTGACCCCCTACGGCGTCATGGAGCCCGTGTTCGTCTCCGGCTCGACCGTGGAACGCGCCACCCTGCACAACCAGGACGTGGTCAAGGCTAAGGGCGTGCTCATCGGCGACACCGTGGTGCTGCGCAAGGCAGGCGACGTAATCCCCGAGATCGTTGCTCCCGTGGTCGCCCTACGTGACGGCACCGAACGCGAGTTCGTCATGCCCAGCGAATGCCCCTCCTGCGGCTCGCCCCTTGCCCCCGGCAAGGAAGGCGACGTGGACCTGCGTTGCACGAACCCGCGCTCCTGCCCGGCGCAGCTGACCGAGCGCGTGTACTATGCGGCAAGCCGCGGCGCCTTCGACATTGAGGCGCTCGGCTACGAAGCAGCAAAGGCACTCACCAGCCCCGCTACCCCGGACACCCCTCCGCTGACTACCGAGGCACATCTATTCAGCCTCAACATTGAGGACCTGCGCGAGGTCACCATCGAACGTGAGAAGAAGGTTAAAGGCGTGGGCACCGGAAAGATGGAGCGCGTGCCCTACTTCTACACCAAGCCGACCAAGGCACGCCCCGAGCCGAAGCCCACGAAGAATACGCTGAACCTCTTCGCCGAGCTGGAGAAGGCAAAACAGCAGCCGCTGTGGCGCGTGCTGGTTGCCCTCTCGATTCGCCACGTGGGCCCGACCGCTGCCCGCGCGCTCGCCGCGGAGTTCGGTTCGATGCAGGCGATCCGCGAGGCTGACCGCGAACGCCTCGCCGCAGTGGACGGTGTGGGCACCACGATTGCCGACTCGATCATCGAGTGGTTCGCTGAGGACTGGCACGCCGAGGTTGTGGACTCCTGGGCTGCCGCCGGCGTGCGTATGGAAGATACTCGCGACGAGTCCGTGGAGCGCACCCTGGAGGGTCTGACCGTGGTCGTGACCGGTACGCTGAACGGCTACACCCGTGACGGTGCGAAGGAAGCCATTATTTCTCGCGGCGGTAAGGCATCCGGTTCGGTGTCTAAGAAAACCCACTTTGTGGTCGCAGGCGCGAACGCCGGCTCGAAGCTGGATAAGGCTCAGCAGCTGGGTCTGAAGGTGCTGGATGAGGAGGGCTTCACCGCCCTGCTCGAGGGCGGTCCGGAGGCGGTTGAGGGTACCGCCGAGTAGGCCCGGTAGCGGGGTCAATCGAATCTGACCCCTGCAATATATAGAGCATTCAGGCTCTGGAGCGCGTGCTTCAGAGCCTGAATGCCAATTTTTGGCATTTATAATTACCACAGCTTTTAAGGTGGAAGCGCCTTAAAACACTCCCAAAGCGAAGAAATATTTAAAAAATATTTACACGCCGTTCAAAACCCTTAAAGGTGGCGCTCAGCAACTCCGAACCGGAAAGCTTGGTGGGGGAGTGCATCCGAGTTAAATCCCTAGAAAACCCCGAAATTCCGGGGGAAAACCCCTAAGATACGCGGGGCTCAAGGTCTCCATTAATGTTTCCTGCACTTTTTACCTGAAAGAACCCTGGGAGAACCCGGGACGTTCGCTGTGAACTTGAAACTGGGTTGGAATCATAAAAAACCTCGGCTATCTTTGAGACCAGATAGATTCTCGCAAGGGAATCGCCTGTGTGGTTTCAAGCTTGGAATGCTTGAAACGATGCCCGGTTCTACCGCACGTCCCCATCGAGGAAGTGCCACCCGGATTCCGCACACAAGTGCAGAATCGCTCACGGTGACATGAAATCGGTGGAGAGCCGCTCACATGGTAGAGCCAGAACATGAGTAACCTACTTCGTTATCAAAGGGTGAGCGGCGGCGCGTTAGAGTTCCGGGGACGGAACGAGCGGGGACGGCCCCAAGGAGCATTATGAAGAACACTTCCATTCGTCGTACCGCAGCAGCTCTCGCCATCGGTGGCGCTGTAGCAGCTACCCTGTCGATGCCTGCTGCAAACGCAGTAGACGGTGCTACCTGGGACGCACTGGCACAGTGCGAGTCCGGTGGCAACTGGTCCATCAACACCGGTAACGGCTTCTACGGCGGTCTGCAGTTCACCCAGCAGTCCTGGAACGGCGTCGGCATGTCCGGCTCCCCCGCGACCGCTTCCCGTGCACAGCAGATCGAGGCTGGCGAGCGTCTGCTCGCTATCCAGGGCTGGGGCGCATGGCCCGCATGCTCCGCTAAGCTTGGCCTCTACGGCAAGACCGGCGCAGCTCCCACCTACACCGAGCCCACCACCACCGTGGCTGCACAGTCGCAGACCCAGCAGACCTACACCGCTCCCGCGGCACAGGTTGCACCCGCAGCTCCTGCAGTTCAGGCTGCACCCGCAGCAGTTGAGGCTCCCGCAGCAGCACCCGCTGCACCGGCAGCTCCCGCAGCAGTTGAGGCACCTGCAGCAGCACCCGCTGCACCCGCAGTTGAGGCTCCTGCAGCAGCACCCGTTGCAGCTCCCAAGGCAGCAGCAGGCACCTACACCGTGGTTCCCGGTGACTCCCTCTCGCTGATTGCTGCAAAGCTCGGCGTTGCAGGCGGCTACCAGGCAATCGCAGCTGCGAACACCGACATCATCTACAACGTTGACCTGATCTTCCCCGGCCAGGTTCTGACCATCCCCGCCTAAGGATTAACCCTTAAGCGTAACGTGGACACGTTGTAGCCCAACGCCCCGCACCTCACACGAGGAGCGGGGCGTTGAGCATTTAACCCTAAAACAGGGGAGAAGGACACCGCCTGAACACACAAACCAGCAGGTAAACCCTCCAACCCCCAATGAGACGGAACACGCAACCTCCACTACACTAGAGAAGAGACAAGAAAACAAACTACGGGAGAACCATGTCTGCCATCACCTTTGAACAGGTAAAGCACCTGGCATCGCTGGCACTCATTGAGATGACCGATGAAGAACTCACCGCGATGGCGTCTGAGCTGGACGTCATCGTCGCATCCGTTGAGACCATGTCGCAGAAAGCAACTGCCGACATCCCCGCGACCAGCCACCCCATCCCCCTCGAGAACGTCTTCCGCGAAGACGTGCCCGTCACTACCCTCACCCAGGAAGAGGCGCTCTCCGGCGCCCCCGACGCACAGGACGGCAAGTTCCGCGTGCCGGCAATCCTCGACGAAGACTAAGAGGAGAACAACCAAGTGAACGAACTGATCCAGCTCACCGCCGCAGAAGCAGCAGAAAAGCTCGCATCCGGCGAAATCACCTCCGTCGAGCTCACCCAGGCACACCTGGACCGCATCGCAGCCACCGACGGCGCACCCCTAAGCGGCAACCGAGCAGACGGCAAGAGCGGCCTCAACGCCTTCCTGCACATCAACGCCGAAGAAGCACTCGCCACTGCAGCAGCAGTGGACGCAGACCGCGCAGCAGGCAAGGAACTGCCCCCGCTCGCAGGCGTACCCATCGCCGTCAAGGACCTCATCGTCACCAAGGGCCAGCCCACCACCGCAGCATCCCGCATGCTCGAAGGCTGGATGAGCCCCTACGACGGCACCGTCACCCGCAAGGTCCGCGAAGCACGCATGCCCATCCTCGGCAAGACCAACCTCGACGAATTCGCAATGGGCTCCTCCAACGAGCACTCCGCATTCGGCGTAGTCCGCAACCCCTGGGCACTCGACCGCGCACCCGGCGGCTCCGGCGGCGGCTCCGCAGTAGCCGTCACCGCCTTCCAGGCACCCCTGGCGCTCGGCACCGACACCGGCGGTTCCATCCGCCAGCCCGCAGCACTGACCGGTAGCGTCGGCGTCAAGCCCACCTACGGCTCCGTCTCCCGTTACGGCGTCATCGCCATGGCATCCTCCCTCGACCAGGTAGGCCCCTGCGCCCGCACTGTCCTGGACACCGCACTGCTCCACGAAGCAATCGCAGGCCACGATCCGCTCGACGCAACCTCCCTGCCCGATGAGCCCGGCAACTTCGTTGAAGAAGCCAAGGCAGGCGCAGAAGCCGCACGCAAGCGCGACCTGTCCGGCCTGCGCATCGGCGTCATCAAGGAACTCGGCGGCGGCGACGGCGAAGGATTCGAAGCAGGTGTCCTTGCACGCTTCCGCGAGTCTGTTGAGGAACTGCGTGCCGCAGGCGCAGAGATCATCGAGGTCTCCCTGCCCTCCGTCACCGAAGCCATCAGCGCCTACTACATGATTATGTCCTCCGAGGTGTCCTCCAACCTGGCACGCTACGACGGCGTCCGCTACGGCCTGCGCGTCGTACCCGAAGACGGCCCCGTCACCATCGAACGCGTCATGTCCGCAACCCGCTCCGCAGGTTTCGGCCACGAGGTCAAGCGCCGCATCATCCTCGGCACCTACGCACTGTCCGCAGGTAACTTCGACGCCTACTACGGCGCCGCACTGCGCGTACGCACCCTCATCCAGCGCGACTACGCGGCAGCATTCGAAAAGTGCGACGTGCTCATCTCCCCGACCGCGCCCTCCACCGCGTTCAAACTCGGCGAGAAGACCGAAGGCGACCCCATGGCAATGTACCTGGGCGACGTCGCAACCGTGCCCGTCAACCTGGCAGGCGTCCCGGCGCTCTCCCTGCCCGGCGGCCTCTCCGAAGAGAACAACCTGCCCGTCGGCATCCAGTTCACCGCACCCGCACGCGAAGACGCACGCCTCTACCGCGTCGGCGCAGCACTGGAAGAACTGCTCACCGCAAAATGGGGCGCACCGCTCTACAAGAGCCTGCCCGACACCGAAACTCTGATCCGCGACTTTGACTTTGGGGGAACCAAGTAATGAGTGAAGAAGTCCTCAGCTTCGAAGAAGCCATCGAAAAGTACGACCCGGTCCTCGGCTTCGAGGTGCACGTCGAACTGAACACCAAAACCAAGATGTTCGACTCCGCACCCAACGAGTTCGGCGACGAACCCAACACCAACGTCACCCCCGTATCGCTCGGACTGCCCGGCGCGCTGCCCATGGTGAACAAGACCGCTGTTGAGTCCGCCATCAAGCTCGGCCTGGCACTGGGCTGCGACATTGCAGACAAGTCCTACTTCGCCCGCAAGAACTACTTCTACCCGGACTCCCCGAAGAACTTCCAGACCTCCCAGGCTGGCGGCCCCATCGCGGAAAACGGCTCCCTGGACGTCGAGCTCGAAGACGGCACCATCTTCACCGTCGAAATTGAGCGCGCCCACATGGAAGAAGACGCAGGCAAGCTCACCCACGTCGGCGGCGCAGACGGCCGAATCCAGGGTGCAACCTCCTCCCTGGTCGACTACAACCGCGCAGGCGTGCCCCTGATCGAAATCGTCACCCGACCCATCGTCGGCGCCGGCGAGCGCGCACCTGAACTGGCACGTGCCTACGTTGCCGCAATCCGCGACATCGTACGCTCCCTCGGCATCTCCGACGCCCGCATGGAACGCGGTAACGTCCGCTGCGACGCCAACGTCTCCCTCATGCCCAAGGGCGCAGAGAAGTTCGGCACCCGCTCAGAGACCAAGAACGTGAACTCCCTGCGTTCGGTTGAGCGCGCCGTCCGCTACGAGATTCGCCGCCACGCAGCGATCCTCGAACGCGGCGAAAAGGTCACCCAGGAGACCCGCCACTGGCACGAAGACACCCGCGAAACCTCCTCGGGTCGCCCCAAGTCCGATGCTGACGACTACCGCTACTTCCCCGAACCGGACCTCGTACCGGTCGTCACCAACAGCGAATGGATTGAGCGTCTGCGCGCCGAACTGCCCGAACCCCCGGCAGAACGCCGCCGCCGTCTCAAAGGCGAATGGGGCTACTCCGACGAAGAGTTCCGCGACGTAGTCAACGCAGGCGCACTCGACGTCATTGAGGAGACCGTCGCCGCAGGTGCAACCGCATCAGCAGCCCGCAAGTGGTGGATGGGCGAAATTGCCCGCCGCGCAAAGCAGGCTGAAGTTGAGCTCACCGCCCTCGGTGTAGAGCCCGCAACCGTGGTCGCCCTCGAAGCGCTCATCTCCGAAGGCAAGATCAACGACAAGATCGCCCGCCAGGTGCTCGAGTTCGTCCTCGCCGGTGAAGGCACCCCCGCCGAAATCGTTGAAGCACGCGGCCTCGCCGTGGTCTCCGACGACGGCGCGCTCACCGCAGCCGTCCAGGAAGCACTGGCAGCAATGCCCGACGTTGCCGACAAGATTCGCGCCGGTAAGGTTCAGGCTGCTGGCGCTATCGTCGGTCAGGTCATGAAGGCTACCCGCGGTCAGGCTGACGCCGCCCGCGTGCGTGAGCTGATTCTGGCTGAGTGCGGCGTGGAAGGCTAAGCTTTTCCGCTGACCCGGCTCTAACGCAAGAGGCGCTGTCTCCCGTGTGGGAGGCGGCGCCTCTTTTGTGCTCTCTTGTTCCGCATGGTTCCGCTTGGAAAGGCGGTTATCGTCCTCGTTCCTACAGGGAACCCGCCCTCGCTTCGCTTCGGGCACCCTGATGTCACTACGGACGATACCGCCTTTCCGCGCTGGGATACTGTGCGGGTGCGGCCGCGTTTTCCGGATGCGCCCTCAGGGTGTCAGCCCGGACGCTCTCCGCAGCGAAGCGAGGAGAGAGCGGAGCGTCCGGGTGACGGGTGCCCCTGCGTAGGCGGGGAGGAAATATGCGGCGCCCCGCCCCTCGAACAGAACAACGTACTTAAACGAGAAATGCTCCTTCCGTATCTTCAAGATACAGAAGGAGCATTCTCTATTGCTAGGTGTTACTCAGTAACGCCGAGGTTGCTCAGCAGGAACGCGTAATCCCACGCAATCTCACGCCAACGCACTGGAGCATGCAGATTCCGAGCGCGCGAGGCACCAAATCTGCATGCGGAAGGGTATACGCGGTTGGCGTGTCTACAGCCTACTCAGTAACGCCGAGGTTGCTCAGCAGGAACGCGTAATCCCACGCGATCTCACGCCAACGCGTATACCGGCCGGAACCGCCACCGTGACCGCCCGACATGTCAATCTTCAGCAGCGGCACCGGCGACGACGGGTCAATCTGCTCACGCAGCGCCGCAATCCACTTCGCAGGCTCCACGTAGAGTACGCGGGTGTCGTGCAGGCTCGTCACCGCAGCAATTGCCGGGTAGCGGACCGGGCGGATGTTCTCGTACGGGGTGTACGACTTCATGTAGGCGTACACTTCCGGGTCCTCAATCGGGTTGCCCCACTCTTCCCACTCCATTGCCGACAGCGGCAGTTCCGGGTCGAGGATGGTGGTCAGCGCATCCACGAACGGTACGGCTGCCAGGCAGGCGGCGTACTTTTCGGGGGCGAGGTTCAGCACGGCGCCCATGAGCAGACCGCCGGCGCTACCGCCGTAGCAGCCGATACGCGCCTCATCAGCCCACGGCTTCGCCGCAATGTAGCTGGTGACGTCCACGAAGTCGGTGAAGGTGTTCTTCTTCGCGAGCTTCTTGCCGTTCTGGTACCAGGAGCGGCCCATCTCACCGCCGCCGCGAATATGCGCGATGACGTAGATGACGCCGCGGTCCAGGATCGACAGCATCGGGATGGAGAACATCGGGTCCATAGACGACTCGTAGGAGCCGTAACCGTACTGGATGACCGGGTGCGGCTTACCCATATCCAGGTCGGCGCGGTGAATTACCGAGATCGGGATGAGCGTGCCGTCCGCCGCAGGTGCCCAATCGCGGTAGGCGCGGTAGTCCTCGCGGTTGTAGCCGCCGAGTACCGGGGTTTCACGGCGCAGCAGCAGGGTCTGCGACATGGGGAAGTAGTCGTAGACGCGGCGCGGCGTCAGGAACGAGGTGTAGGCGATGCGCAGCACGGGGGAGTAGTTCTCCGCACGCAGCACGGAGGCGGTGTACAGCTCCTCGTCGAAACCGGCAGGTTCCATGAAGGTCACGCCGGCGGGGCGGCGGCGGCGCCACTGGATGGGCAGCTGCTCACGCGGTGCGAGGAAGATGCGGGTGGTGGTGTCCGCGCGGGCGGTGACGACCAGGTGCGTTGCGGTGAAGGTGAAGCCTTCCAGGCGCACGTGTTCGCTGTGGCGGATGACCGGCACCCAACGCTGCGCGTACTCTTCGAGGCTTTCGCCTTCGCGCGGCATGTCTGCGAGGACCAGCTCGGAGTTCAGTGCATTGTAGTCGTGCTGAATCAGCAGGTGCTGCTCACCGGCAATGTTGAGCGGCTCGGCGTAGTATTCGATGCCCGCGCTCTTGGGGATGAGTAGGGTCGGCTCGCCCTTGGGTTCGCGGGTGGGGATGAGGCGCACCTCCGTGTACTCGGAATTCGAGCTGGTAATGACCACGGAGGAACGGTCGGAGCTCATGGCGGCGCCGAGCCACATGGTGTTGTCCGGTTCCTCGTAAATCAGGTGGTCTTCGGTGCCCTGTCCGACGTCGTGCACGTAGACACGCCAGGGGCGCCACGACTCGTCGGGGACGAGGTAGATGAGCTGTTCGGCGTGGTTGATGAAGAAGGATCCCGCCGCAATGTTGGGGATGGTGTCTTCGAGGAAGGTGCCGGTTTCCATGTTGAGGAAGCGCTGCTCGTAGCGTTCGTCACCCTTCTCGTCCACGGAGATGCTCAGCAGCTTGCCGTTACGTGCAGGCTGGAAGCTGCCGAGGGAGAAGAACTCCATGTCCTGGGCGTATTCGTTGCAGTCGAGGATGACGACTTCACCTTCGAGTACTTCGCCGGGGGTGACGGTCGGCGGGGTGTAGCGCACCACCTCGTCGCCTTCGTGCAGGGCGGGGTAGCGGTAGAAGACGGGGTACTGGCCACCGGGCACCATGCGGCTGTAGTACCACCAGTCACCGATACGGTTCGGGACGGTCAGATCCGACAGCAGGGTGCGGTCCTTGATTTCGTTGAAGATGGATTCGCGGAGGGGCTGCTGGTCTGCGGTGACAGCTTCGGTGTATTCGGCTTCTGCCTTGAGGTAGTTGAGGACCTCTTCGCTTTCCTTGTCGCGGAGCCATTCGTAGGGGTCGATGAAGACGTCGCCGTGGTGTTCGCGGCGGTGCTCGACCTTCTTCGGTACGGGCGGGGTGAGGTTCTGTTCAGCCATGCTGCCACCTCTTTCATTGGGTTATGGGTTTGTGAATGGTGTGTGCCGTCTGCGCCTGCGTTCCTGTGCCGCCGGGTGGCGGTGAGGGTGTGCGGGGGAGTGTGGGCACGCCTAGTTCTAGTGTATCGAAGAGTGAGGCAGGCTACTATATTGCTGTCTGTGCGGGATTACCCGGCTCAGCTTGTGGAAGCCTCACCGGAGCCTCACCGGGATATGTGCGTTCAGCGGCTAGTTGGCGCGCCCCTTAATGGACATGAGGGTGCGGCGGCCCGCCTTGTTTGCCTTCGTGAAGGCACGGTTACTCTGCCGGTACTCACGTTCTTGAGAGCGCAGGCGCAGACGCGCGGATTCTGCCATCATCCTGCGGTAGCGTTCGAAGCGCTCGGGGTCGAGGGCACCGTCAGCGAGAGCCTGTTGCACCGCGCATCCGGGTTCGGAGCTGTGGGAGCAGTCGCTATACCGGCAGGCGGCAGCATACTTGGAGACATCGTCGAAGGTTTCATCAATCGCGGAGCTATCGCTTGTGGCGGCGAGGGCTCGCACGCCCGGGGTGTCGATCAGCACCGTGCCAGATGATGATTTTGCGTTGGTCGAGTCTCCTTCGCTTGAGCCTTCCACACTGGGCAGAACAATCATCTGGCGGCTGGTGGTGGTGTGGCGCCCCTTGCCGTCAGTGCCGCGAACCGCGGAGGTTGCTTGCACCCGGTTTTCTGAGCTGGCCTCGCGGGGGTCAATTCCGGGGTTGAGCAGGGCGTTGACCAGGGTTGATTTACCGGCACCGCTACGGCCTAGGAACGCGGCGGTGCGTCCGGCGACGAGCTCCGCCACTGGAGCGGGGTCGTAGCCGTTGTCCGTGCAGACGGCGAGCACCGCATCCACGCCGCCCGCGAGGGATTCCTCGTAGCCGGCGAGCTGTTCGGCCGTCACCAGGTCACCCTTGGTGAGAATCAGCGCGACCTGCACCCCGGAAGCGTGCGCCAGGGCGGTGTAGCGTTCGATTCGCCCGATGGACGGCTCGGGGAAGCACGGCTCAACGATGCAGAGCATATCCACGTTGGCGGCGACGGGCTGATCCGCGGATTCTCGGGTGGCGCTGGGGCGGGTGAGGTAGCTTCGGCGGGGCAGTATCGCGAGGGGCTTATGTTCTGCGGGGTGGGTTTCATCGCCGGTTCCGGGGATGGGCTGGGCGAGCACCCAGTCGCCCACGACGGGGTATTCCTCTTCGCCGTAGTCGTTTTCGACCGGACGCAGGGGAGCGGAAAGCTTCACGAGCTCGCCCCGCTCGCAGGTCAGTAGCTCGCAGCGGGTGCGGTGCACGGCGCTCACACGGGCGAGGGTGAAATCTTCGAGGGCGCCGTTGAGGACGAACGCGGCACGGATTGCCGCGCCCTGCCAGGAGGGGTCGAAACCGAGGGTCTCTAGCGTGTACGTGGCGGGAGAGGTAGTCAATGGAAGTGGTCTTTCTTGGTCGCGGTGCCCGGTTGAATATGACACCCGGATAATGCGCCGGGTAGCGGGCACTTAAAAGGTTCGTTCTTTTTGGGTTTCACGCCCTATAGCAGTGAGGCGCGGGCACCGGCACGGATGCGGCGGGCAGCAAGATACATCAGCCCCAACCCGATTGCGGCGTAGAGCACCCCCAGGGCTGTGTCTGCCGCCAAGAGCGCGAAGAGATCCGGGGTGGCACTACTCGCAGTACCGCCAGAGGTATCTAAAGCCTGCACCAGGCGGGACCCCGGAACCCAAGAACACAGCCACGCAAGCCATGCGGGGTAGGTGCTCACCGGAACGATGACGCCCGCGCTAACCGGCAGGATAATCGCTAGAAAATTGGATCCCGTGTACGGATCCGAAAGGTATAGCCCCAAGCCGGCGGCAAAAACGCCCAGGCAGACCCCGCCCAGAACCGCAACCGGCATCAGCGCAAGGGCGCCAAGCAGAAGCCCCGAAACCGCTCCGGTAGAGGGCACAGTGAGAGACAGCAACCATACGATGCCCACATTGCTCAGACCCGTCACGGACGCCAACAGGGCCGGTACCGCCGCCGCGCCCAGCCAGTAGCCCGCATCCACGGGGCGTGCCGTGCACACGTACTCGAAGACGCCGATCCACCGGTCAGTGGCGACGCGCGCGACAATACCGGCAGCCACCGAGCTGAGGGTGGCAATCAGGGCGGTTGCACAGCCGATGCGTACCGTATCGTTTGCGGCGAGGTCGGCACCCAGAAGCACCGTGAAAAGCACGTTGAGGCCCGGCACGAGCACCAGGGTAGTGATAGCCGTTCCGAGGGTCGCAAAGGTAATGGACGACGACCAGCCAATAGAGGCGGTAGACAGAGCCCGACGCATCACACCGGGCAGGGCAACAGCGCCAGGCAGGGCAACAGAAGAGAGAGCACGCACGCTACATCGCCCCCAGGGTGCCGCGATGACGGGCGGAGGCGAGAGCCTTCCGAGCAAAAAGGAAGGCACACAACGCCCAGATGAAGCTCACGAATAGAGTCTGTGCTACGGGCAGGAACGCATCCGCCGGGGTAGTGATAGCGGTACGCCCAAGTAGCAGGTGCACCGGCGCTTGCAGGGGAATAAGTGTGCCTACAGCATTCAGCCAGCCGGGCGCCTCAACGGTCGTAAAGAGAACCCCGGAGAGAATAAACACAGGCACAAGCAGAAGCTCCTCGTAGGCGATAGCGTTCGGCGTCGCCACGAAGAATACCGCAATCATGAACGTGACCGACAGGCACGCAAGCCACAGCAGAGGAACGCCCAGAACGTAGCGGGGCCAGAGCGCGGAAAAGTCCGTGACCTGCGGGTTGAGCGTCACAAGAGCCCAGATGAGCCACGACAGGGGTAGGGCCGCCAGACCCACAATGGAGGCGCTCGAAACGATAGCCGCCAGCACCCGCACCGGAGAAATCGACCCCGAACACAGGTACACGAGAGTCCCGCGGAAACGCTCAAAATTAATGATGCCCGCAGACACAATACAGACCGACCACATGCCCACAATACCGGCGCGAGTCCATGCCAGGGTCGGGTCAACGGAGTGGCCCTCGGAGCTCTGCGCCGCCGCGTGCACCGCAAGAGCCTGAATAATAACCGACCCGAGCACCGTACTGATGAGCAACTGAATGAAGTAGGGAACCGTCAGAAACTGCCGCAGGCTAAAGCCCATCAGCCGCAACTGGCGGGCGCACTCCTGCCGCAGGTCGTACCCTCGGCTCTGCTGCTGGGGCTCTTTCACACCTTCACTACCGTGCGCGCCTTGTGCGTTCATCGCTTGAGCCCCTCCGCCATTGCCAGGTATGCCTCTTCCAGAGTCGCCGGACGCGTGTACGGTTCGGTCCGCGCCCCGATGCGTGCGGCAGCAAGCCCCTCCGCCAGGGCGCGGTGCGCCTCGCCCGCCTCGAACGTGGCGCGCTCGCCGTGCCAGTAGAGAGTGAGTTCCCAGCCGGAACCGCGCGGGGCAAAAAGTACCGCCGCCTGATTGCCGAGGAATCCGCGCAGCGTATCAAGCCCCTCGGTCGCGTTGGCGCCAACCTGAACCACGGTCGTGGCGGCAATACCGGCGTGTGCGGCAACATCCTCGAGGCTACCGCTCACGGCGACGGAGCCGGCACCCAAAACGGTGATGGTGTGCGCCAGATCCTCAATTTCGCCCAGCAGGTGGCTCGTCAGCAGAATGGCGGCACCGTCTTCTGCGAGGGAACGGATCAGGGCACGCACCGTCAGGGCGATATCGGGGTCGAGCCCGTTCGTTGGCTCATCCAGCAGGAGCAGCGCGGGGGAGCCGAGCGTAGCGCGGGCAATGTGTAGGCGCTGCTTCATGCCGCGGGAGAACTCTTGAACGGGCCGCGTGGCGGCGTCGGTGAGTTCCACGCGGGCTAGAGCATGCTCCACCTCGCGCCGTCGAGCCCTCCCGGAGACCCCCGCAATATCCGCGAAGAACAGCAGATTATCGCGTGCACTGGCGCGCGGGTAGAAGCCGTTATCCCCGCCCAAAGCGAGACCCACGTGACGGCGCGCCCGCTGCGGGTGGGCGATGGCGTCAATACCGTTCACGGTGAGGGTGCCGCTGGTGGGAGTAAGCAGGGTTGAGCACATCTGCACGGTGGTCGTTTTGCCCGCACCGTTGGGACCGAGGAGGGCGTGAATTTCACCGGAGCTAACGCGAAGCGACACCCGGTCGACTGCGGTAAAAGTATTTTCACCTTTGCCAAAGACACGGCTGAGCTGCGCCGCATCAAGAACAAGAGACATATAGGTAACCTTTGGTATGACCCTCTGGCCCCTATACCGGAGGGATACTGTGCAGGGTAAACGGTGTAGTGAACAAACGGTGTAGTGAACCGCGCCCTGCGTGAGTGTATGTGTAGTCCCAGTGTACCGAAAAGCATATGTAAAAGTGATGAGAGTTACTATATGGGTGGTTTTTGGGTGGGGTATCTTCGCACCTCGACTGCCCCGGCATCGTCACTAACGTTTTGTTACAGGCGTTAAAAAACGTCATCTTTGCAATGAAATGTCTTAAAGTGCCGCGCACCCACAAAATCCTTGACCCCGCCCCGTGCCCTATGACACCCTGAATACAGGTCAAGAGCGCCAGCGATAAGCCCCAGCTAGCTGGCCGGCAACCCTCCTCCGCGGTGGGGTGCCCTGGGTGAAGACCGGGCGGCACGCACAAGCGTGACGCAAGCGCGGGACCGATGTGACCGAATACGGTACATCAATCGTGACAGGATTATTCGACGACGATTCCTGTACCTTCGGCATGCGGCCCCCTAACTATCCCCTTAGGAGAGCCACGCATGAGCAACAACACTACCGTCCCGACTCCCGCCAACCCCGCCGGTTGGAAGTTCGAAACCCGCCAGATCCACGCAGGTCAGGCGCCGGATGCCGCAACGGGAGCTCGGGCACTACCCATCTACCAGACCACCTCTTTCGTCTTTGAAAGTGCCGAGCAGGCCGCGAACCGTTTCGGCCTCGCCGAGCTGGGCCCCATTTACACTCGCCTCAACAACCCCACCCATGAAGTTATTGAGAACCGCATCGCCTCCCTCGAAGGCGGCGTTGGCGCGCTGTTGCTGGCATCCGGTCAGGCAGCTATCACCTACGCAATTCTGAACATTGCTGGCGCGGGCGACCACGTGGTCGCATCGCCCTCCGTGTACGGCGGTACCTACAACCTGCTCAAGTACACCCTCGCCGACCTCGGTATCGAAACCACCTTCGTTGAGGACCCCGATAACCTGGACGAGTGGCGCGCCGCGGTTCGCCCCAATACCAAGCTGTTCTACGGCGAGTCCGTGCCCAACCCCCGCAACGACGTGCTCGACATTGAGCCCATCGCAGCAATTGCGCACGAAAACGGTGTGCCCCTGATCGTGGACAATACCGTACCCACCCCCTACCTGCTGCGCCCCATCGAGCACGGCGCGGACGTGGTCGTCCACTCCGCAACCAAGTACCTGGGTGGCCACGGCACCTCCATCGGCGGCGTGATTGTTGACTCCGGTAACTTCGACTACGGTGCAGACCCCGAGAAGTTCCCCAAGTTCAACCAGCCCGCCCCCGGCTACCACGGCCTGGTTTACGCCCGCGACCTGGGCAAGGACTCCGCATTCGGCGCGAACCTCTCCTACATCCTGAAGGCACGCGTCTCCCTGCTGCGTGACACCGGCGCCGCCATCTCCCCGACCAACGCCTTCAACATCGGCATCGGTCTGGAAACCCTCTCCCTGCGCATCGAACGCCACATTGAGAACGCCACCAAGGTCGCCCACTGGCTTGAAGCAAACCCGCAGGTCGAGAAGGTCATCTGGGCTGGCGTGGAGTCCTCCCCCTGGTACGAGCGTGCGCAGAAGTACCTGCCCAAGGGTCCCGGCGCGGTGCTCGGCTTCACCCTCAAGGACGCAACCCTGGAGCAGACCCGCAACTTCGTGGACGCACTGAAGCTGCACTCCAACGTGGCGAACATCGGTGACGTGCGCTCGCTCGTGATTCACCCCGCCTCCACCACCCACGCTCAGCTTTCCACTGAGGAGCTGGAGAAGATTGGTGTGTACCCGAACTTCGTCCGCCTGGCAGTCGGTATTGAGAACATTGACGATATTCTCGCCGACCTGCAGCTGGGCTTTGACACCCTCTCCTAAACGGTGATGCAACCCGCAGGTGGACCGGTAAGCTACGGCTTCTCGGTCCACCTGCGGATTCCCCGTTACGGAGCATTTCAAGAGCGCACGGCACTGATGCCGCCCAACCCGTTACTCCTTCTACCCACAGACAAGTACCCCGCTCACACCCGGCACCACCTCGTCGGCCAACCCAGTGAAGGGAACCCCATGACTACCCAGAGCACTAGCCAGTCCGGCACCACCCAGTCCGGCACTATCAACCTGCCTGTCACCGCACCCATCCCTGTGGCGGGCACTCAGCGCGAGCACCCCGAAGCGCAAGGCTACCTGCGTCAGCTGAACATTGGCGACCTGGAGCTTGAATCCGGCGTGACCCTGCCGCAGGTCACCATCGGCTACGAAACCTGGGGTACCCTCAATGAGGCTGGCGACAATGCCATCCTGATCCTGCATGCGCTCACCGGTGACACGCATGTCTCCCGCGGCGTGCCCACCCCCGATATGCCCGCCCCGCTGATTCGCGCTATCGAATCGGACGGCTGGTGGGAAGGCATCGTGGGCCCCGGGTCGGTCGTGGACACCAACCGCTACTTCGTGATTGCCCCCAATATTTTGGGCGGCTGCTACGGCTCCACCGGACCGGCAAGCATCATTCCCGAAGGCTACCCGGGCGCCGGTGAGCACTGGGGCTCCCGCTTCCCGCAGGTGAGCATCCGCGACTCTGTGCGCGCTGAGGCACGCCTGGCACGTGCCCTGGGCGTGACCAGCTTCCGCTACGTGATTGGTGGTTCCCTCGGTGGCGCTCGCGCCCTGGAGTGGGCGGCAACCAACCCCGAGCTGGTGCGCGGATGTGCGGTGATTGCCTCCGGTCCTTCGGCTACGGCGGAGCAGATTTCGTGGGCGCACACTCAGAACATTGCGATTCGTTCGGACGCGAACTTCGCCGGCGGCGACTACTATTCCGGTCCCGCGCCGGTAAACGGTCTTGCCCTGGCGCGCCGTATCGCGCACACCACCTACCGCAGCCCCGCCGAGCTGGAGCACCGCTTCGGCCGCGAAGAGAACCGTGGCGAAAGCACCGTGGGCGGCTCGCTGGGTGAGCCGCGTGGCCGCTACGCCATCGAAAGCTACCTGGACCACCACGGCGCCAAGCTGGTTGAGCGCTTTGACCCGAACAGCTACCTTGCCGTGAACGAGGCGCTGATTTCGCACGATGTGGCGCGTGGCCGCGGCACCCTGGCGCAGGCGCTGGCGCACACCGATTGTGAGTGGACGATTGCGGCGGTGAACACGGACCGTCTGTTCTTCCCGCATGAGTCGCACCGCCTGGCGGAGGCGCTACCCACCCCGGTGCCCGTGGACATTATCGAGTCGAACCACGGCCATGACGGCTTCTTGATTGAGGCGAAGCAGGTGGAGAAGATTCTGGCCCGCGCCCTCGGCGTTGAAGATGAATCCGCTACCCCGAGTGAGGAGCAGCGTGAGCGTGAGGCGCTGGACTCGATGACCCGCCTGTACGCTACGGTGGCCCGCTAGAATCGCGTGCAGCCACGGGGCGTTTCCGCGAGTGTGTTTCCACTGGGCGTTGATTATGCCCTCTGGATGCTGTTTACGCCACCTAAATGTCGGTAATTTTCGGGCTGGCAGATAGTGTCTTCACAGGTTCTTCCGCCCACCGAGAATTAACCTTCACCCTCAGGGTTATGCAATAGAATGCCGGGCGTTCGTATGATGCGAACGCCCGGCTTTTCTTTGCACCCAGCTGAAGAGTGTCGTGCCAAGTCAGGGAATATTTTTCGGTTTTGAGGTGCTTTTGAAGCCGCCGCGAGATACCGTGGAAGTACCCTCCTGTTGCACTGGAAGGTAATGGTTCTCGGTTTGCTTTAGACCCGCTCTAACCCCATAGCATTGAAGTTGTGGTAAGTATTCAAGAGGTAGCGGAGCAGTTGGGGGTGAGCACCCACGCCCTGCGGTATTACGAAAAAGAGGGGCTCATCGCGGTGCCCCGTGATGCTCACGGAACTCGCGTTTTTGACGAGGAGTCCATCTCCTCGGCACGGTTTATTGCTACCTGCCGTCAGGCCGGCATGAGTCTTGCCGACATTCGTACAATCTTGGACAATCCGGATGATCACGCCCTCTCCGTTGAAGTGATGGAACGTGCCCGCCGAAAGATTGAAAACGAGATTGCGGGGTTGCAACAGAACCTTGAGCACCTGGATCGCCGTATTCAGGAGCACCGCCGTCACCTCGACGGCACCCGCTAGATAGCCGTCTAGTTTTCATGCACACACAGCATGTAACGCCCGGTAATCCCAATGCAGGGAATACCGGGCGTCTTTTCGTGCTCAGCTGATGATGCTTGATTACTCATGCTGAGCTGTTGGGTATTTTCAGCCCGAAGGTTTAACCCCGGGTAGCTTACCCCCAGTTAGCCTCCTGCGGGTCAACACCGTGTGCACGAGCATTCTCGTAGATGACATCTCGCAACCACTCCGCGAGCCCGGTCGCGAGCTTCTCGTAGTACGCTTTGAAGCGGGCATCCTCAACGTAGCCGCGGGCTAGAATAGCGTGCTTCGCGGGGGTGACCTCAAAGAAGAACAGGGAGGCGCGGTGCCGCTCGGCGAGCGCGTTCGCCTCCTCACTGCCCGGCTGCACACCGCGGTTGAACGCCTCGACGAGAGCCTGTTCTACCTCGTCAATCTGCTGTTTGCCGTTCTGCCAGTCGGCACGGTCCATTGAGGCAGTACGGCGCTGGTATTCAGCCCAGTCGTCAGTTTCCACGTAACGCTCCTGCGCTTCCTGCTGGTGGGCGAGGCTGAACCCTTCACCCATAATCTCTGCTTTTTCGGCAGCGCTGAGCTGCTCATTTTTAGGTGCCATGGTGTCCTCCAAAAGGTGTTCGATGGTTTCAAGCATGCGCCCGTACGCGGCGATTTTGCGTTGAAGCATATCCCGCTGAGCGAGTAGATGCTCGGTGCTGTTCGCCCGATCCTGCAGTATATTGCGAATAGCGTCAAGGCTCATGCCAATGGCGCGGTACCCCATGATGACGGTGATTCGTTCAAGATCTGCATCGGTGTAGTACCGGTACCCGTTGTACTCATCATGTGCCGGGTTGAGTAAGCCCCGCTGCTCCCAGTGGTGTAGCGTGCGGACTGTGAGCCCGTGCAATGATGCTGCTTCTCCTACGGTGTATTCGTGCTGCCCGTCAGGTGGTGTCATGTTCGCGTCCATGGTGCCACTCTAAAACCTTACGTTAGGTGAGGGTCAAGCTAGCGGCGGAACCTGCGGTGCAGATTTGCGGGGGAGTCCTCGCTAAGATGGGTGCATGAGCGAAAACAAATACGTCGTCGAATACACCCGCCCCGAGAACGAACGCGCAGGCACCCACCTGGTGCTTATGCTGCACGGCTACGGCTCCCAGGAGCACGATCTGCTGTCCCTGGCGGCGCACCTTCCGCAGGAGGGTTTCACCTACGCGTCCATGCGCGCACCGCAGCCGGTTGGCACCCAGTTCTCCGCGGACTCGACCGGTGCCTACATTGCCGCAGACGCTATCGGCTACCAGTGGTACCCGCTGAACCAGCAGCTCGAATCTGACCAGCGCGCCATCGAGCAGGCGAGCGACTACGTGCTGGAGTGGGTGCGCGCGAACCGCGAACCTTACGCTTCGGTGACCCTGCTGGGCTTTTCGCAGGGCATGGGCATCGCAACGTCGATGGTGCGTCACGCTCCCGGCGAGTTCGCCGCCGTGGTGGGTCTGTCCGGCTACGCGGTGGACTCGGATTCGCCGTACTTCAAGGATGAGGAGCTGAAGAAGACCGAACTGCCGGTGTTCTTCGGCCGCGATCAGGAAGACCCCGTCATCCCGCAGGAGATGGTGAACTACACCTACGACTGGATCCGCAAGTACACCGACGGCATTAAGGTGCTGTACGCCGGTGCGGGTCACGGCGTGAGCGCCATGGAGATTCGCCACGTGGGCGAGTTCCTGGAGGTGAAGGTGCAGGGTAAGGAGCCGCGTATTCGTGCGCAGAAGGTTGCGGAGGCGACCGGCACCGCGGAAGGCTCTGACGCCTAATACAGATATATGGAAAGCCCTCGGGTCATCACGGCTCGGGGGCTTTGCGTGTGGTTCTGCTTCCGCATGGCTCCGCTTGGAAAGGTGGTTATCGTCCTCGTTCCTACAGGGGACCCGCCCTCGCTTCGCTTCGGGCACCCTGATGTCACTTTCGGACGATACCGCCTTTCTGCGCTGGGATGCTGTGCGGGTGCGGCCGCGTTTTCCGGATGCGCCCTCAGGGTGTCAGCCCGGACGCTCTCCGATGCGGAGCGAGGAGAGGGTGGAGCGTCCGGGTGACGGGTGCCCCTGCGTAGGCGCGGAGGAAATATGCGGCGCCCCGCCCCTCCCAATCTGAGAGGAACGAGGACGAACGCCGTCCCTCCAGAATCCGCCCCTTACCGTTCCCAGACCCCAAAAGTGTAATCAGGCGCTACTAGTCCTCGTGCGCAACCTTCACGGTCACGCCGTTGAAAGTGACGGTGTCGCCGGGGTGCAGCTGCTTGCCGCGGGCTTCCTCAATGTCGCCGTTGACCTTTACCAGGCCGTGCTGAATGACCTCGCGTGCCTGCGCGCCGTCCTCTACGAGGTTGGCGAGCTTGAGGAACTGGCCGAGGCGGATCATGTCGTCGCGAATAAAAATTTCTTCCATGCTTCCTAGTTTATCCCGCCGGGTACGTCCTGGCTTCCCGGAAAATGGGGCGGTGGTGGGCCGGGTGGGCATACCCAGGGGTGGGGTGGTGATGGTACCCTAGTGTCTTGCATCAAAAAGTGTGCATATTGCGCCGATGAGCGCGAATACGGGCGCCCCGTTCTGGGTTGCGTCCCTTATCAACCCGAACTCACGCACGTCACAGCCGGTGGCGGGGCAGAAGGAGTAACTATGGCTGAAAAGTCCACCCTCGATAACGTTATTGCGCTTGCGAAGCGCCGCGGCTTTGTTTTCCAGGCCGGTGAAATTTACGGCGGTTCCCGCTCCGCATGGGACTACGGCCCCCTCGGTGCAGAGCTGAAGGAAAACATCCGTCAGCAGTGGTGGCAGCGTTTTGTCCGCTCCCGTGCGGATATGGTTGGCCTGGATTCTTCCGTTATTCTGCCTCGTGCGGTGTGGGAGGCGTCCGGTCACGTGGCGACCTTCACCGACCCGCTGGTTGAGTGCCTGTCGTGCCACAAGCGTCTGCGCCAGGATCACCTGCTGGAGAACTTTGAGGCGAAGAAGGGCCGCGCGGCTGAGGGCATGGATGAGATTGCTTGCCCGAACTGTGGTACTCGTGGTGAGTGGACTGAGCCGCAGAACTTCTCCGGTCTGATGAAGACTTACCTGGGCCCGGTCGATAATGAGGAGGGTCTGCACTTCCTGCGCCCGGAGACCGCTCAGGGTATTTTCGTGAACTTCAACAATGTGGTCACTGCTTCTCGTAAGCGCCCGCCGTTCGGTATTGGCCAGATTGGTAAGTCGTTCCGTAACGAGATCACTCCCGGTAACTTTATTTTCCGTACTCGTGAGTTCGAGCAGATGGAAATTGAGTACTTCGTGCACCCGGACGACGCTGATAAGTACTTCAACGAGTGGGTTGAGGACTGCTGGAACTGGTTCGTTGACCTGGGTATTAACCCGGATAACATGCGCCGCTTCGACGTTCCTAAGGAGGAGCGTGCACACTACTCGGCTGGCACTATTGACGTTGAGTACCGCTTCGGCTTCCAGGGTTCCGAGTGGGGCGAGCTGATGGGCGTCGCGAATCGTACCGACTACGACCTGGGTGTGCACAACGAGCACTCCAACGCGAAGCTTGAGTACTTCGACCAGGCTACCGGCGAGCGTTACGTGCCGTACGTGATTGAGCCGTCCTTCGGTCTGACCCGCTCGATGATGGCGTTCCTTGTTGACGCATACGTTGAGGATGAGGCACCGAACACTAAGGGTGGCGTGGATAAGCGCGTCGTGCTGAAGCTTGACCCGCGCCTGGCACCGGTGAAGGCTGCTGTTCTGCCGCTGTCGAAGAAGGCTGAATTGTCTGAGCCGGCGACCAAGCTGGCGAACGAGCTGCGCGGCCTGTGGAACGTGGACTACGACGAGGCGGGCGCTATTGGCCGCCGTTACCGCCGCCAGGATGAGATCGGTACCCCGTTCTGCATCACCGTGGACTTTGACACTCTCGAGGATCAGGCTGTGACCATCCGCGAGCGCGACACCATGAACCAGGAGCGTGTGGCTCTGGACCAGGTGAAGTCTTACCTGGCTGCACGCCTGGCAGGCTAAAAATATTTCATAACACGGTCGGCGGGTAGCTTCTTAGAGCGAAAGAGGCTACCCGCCGTCGTGTATTTGGGCTACCCTGGTTAGACTGATTGGCACGATTGACGCGATTGACGCGAGCGAAGGAAAGGTGCACGGATATGGCTGGACGTCTCAGTGAAAAATTTGAGATTCGCCCTTGGCAGGAGGGCGATGACCTTGCCCTGCTTGAGATTTGGAACTCTGCCCGCAATGAGGTTGAGGAGCGCCAGCGTGGCCTTTTCGGCCCGGATACGGATGCGCCGTTTAGCCGTACTCTGGTGGTGACTGCTTCTGGTGTGCCGGTTGCTGCGGGTACTGTGGTGGCTTCACTGTTGCATCCGACGCGTCTGTGGTCGTATGTGGAGGTGGCTGCTGATCACCGCCGTCAGGGTATTGGTACCGCCCTGCTGAATGCGTTGCGTGAGGTTGCGGCGGAGCACGGCCAGACCACTGCTCTGCGTGTGAAGCTTGCCCCGTTTAGTGACGGTGAGGAGTTCGCGCAGGCTGCTGGTTTTAAGCTGGTTCAGCGTTCCCGTATGGTGCGTGTGGAGCCGGGCGCGATTCCTCCGGTGTCGCTGCGCCAGGACGCTGACGGTAACGAGACTCAGGCGATTGAGGATTTGGCGACCGGTTCGGTCGAGCTGACCGCCGCGCTGTGGGAGTTCTACCGCCGCGCCCACGAGTGGGATGTTCCCGCCGAGGTGGGTCTGGGTACGGTGAACCGCTACTTCCTTTCGGATGAGGTGCGTGCTTTTGGTGCCGTGGTGCTGCGCGACCATATTCGTGAGGCCGCTGCTGAGGGTAAGAAGGGCCCGATTGTTGCGTTTGCGGTGAGCTACCAGCCCTTCGAGACTGACCCGGAGGCGGCGCTGGTGAATGAGAATACCGCCACCGAGCTGCTGCTGGGCTACGACTTCGATAATGAGGGCGCCGTGGAGGCGATTATGCAGGTGTTGTCCCTGCTGAGCGCTAAGTACCCGGTGCTGGTTGAGGTTGATGACTCCATGGAGGCGCTGGTTCAGGTGACCGACGTGTTGCTGCGTGCCGGTACTGCTTCTGTGGAGGGTGACCCGACCTATATTTACGTGACCGAGTAGATTCTCGGCATCGAGCCTGCTGGCTGACACTTGCCACAAGGGGCGGGGGAGTAGAGTGCTTCCCCGCCCCTTGTGCGTACCTGCGCCTCCTTGCGGTTGCTGAGCCTGTGCCGTGCCGCTGTACTGTGTCCGCTGTATCCCCTCAGCTGAGTCCGGTTCTCGATTTGCCCCCGTATGCCACAATATAGGGGTGAATTCTGAAGCACCCCGTCTTACCCTTCCGCCCCTGAAACTGGGCAAACTGACCGTTGATACTCCCGTGGTTCTCGCCCCGATGGCTGGCGTGACCAATAAGGCTTTCCGCCGCCTCTGCAGTGAATATGGCGGCGGCCTGTACGTTACCGAAATGGTGACTGCGCGCGCCCTGGTGGAGCGTAAGCCCGAGTCCATGCGCATTATTGAGCATGACCCGGACGAGAAGATCCGCTCCATCCAGATTTACGGTGTGGACGCGGTCAACGTCGGTAAGGCTGTGCGCATGGTCGTTGAAGAGGACCGTGCCGACCACATTGACTTGAACTTTGGGTGCCCGGCTCCTAAGGTGACTCGCCGCGGTGGCGGTGCCGCCCTGCCTTGGAAGACTGACCTGTTCACGGCGATTGTGCAGACCGCGGTGAAGGAGGCGTCCCGCAACGATATTCCGCTGACCATTAAGATGCGTAAGGGCATCGACGATGACCACATTACGTTCTTGGAGTCCGCCAAGATTGCTCGTGATGCCGGTGTTGCGGCGATTGCCCTGCACGGTCGTACTGCGGCTCAGCATTATTCGGGTAAGGCTGACTGGGATTCGATTGCGCAGCTGCGTGAGCTGATTCCGGACGTGCCGATTCTGGGTAATGGCGATATTTTCTCCGCTGAGGATGCGGTGCGCATGGTTGAGCAGACCGGCGTGGATGGCGTGGTGATTGGTCGCGGCTGCCAGGGTCGCCCGTGGCTGTTTGGTGACCTGCAGAATGCGTTTGAGGGTTCGTCGGAGCGTATCCGCCCGACCCTGACTGAGGTGTCGGACATGATTTACCGCCACGCAGAACTGCTGGTGGAAACCTTCGGCGATGAGACCCGAGGCCTGCGCGAGATCCGCAAGCACGTGGCGTGGTACTTCAAGGGCTACCCGGTTGGTGGCGAGCTGCGCGCGAAGATGGCTCAGGTGCCCGACCTGGCGACGTTCCGTGAGCTGATTGCTCAGCTGGACCACTCGATTGGTTATCCGGGTGCCGCCGTGGAGGGTTCGCGCGGTCGCGCCGGCAGCCCCAAGCAGCCGCACCTGCCCGATGGCTGGCTGGATTCGCGCATCCTGGGGGATGCTGAGCGTCTGGGCCTGGTGGAGGCTGAGCTGGATATTTCCGGCGGCTAAACACCGTCACTTGTGTGCCGCGGCGTGCTGTTTGCGCGTCGCGGCGCATCCTTTTTGCGAGCCTGTTCGCGCGCTATTTCCCGCTCCTGCACCGCCTGTAGGCGCTACCTGTTAACCCTCACCGTAGAATTGAGTTTATGGCTGGATTCATCCGCAAAGAAGACATTGACGAAGTACGCGCCCGTACCGATATCCGAGAGGTCATCGAAGGCTATGTGAGCCTCAAGAGCTCCGGTATGGGCCGCTTTGTGGGGCTGTGCCCGTTCCACGACGAGCGCTCGCCCTCATTTAGCGTGAGCGCACAGGTGGGTTTCTACCACTGCTTCGGCTGCGGTGAATCCGGTGACGTTTATGACTTTGTCATGGCGATGGAACACACTGGCTTCGCTGAGACAGTGGAACGCCTTGCCGCGCGCATCGGTTACACCCTGCGCTACGAGGGCGGTAAGCCCGGCGACCGCTATGAGGCGGGTATGCGCCGCCGCCTGCTCGATGCGCACAAGATTGCCGCCGAGTTCTTTGAACGCAACCTCTACTCGCCGGACGCGCAGGAGGCGCAGCGCTTCCTCGGCGCCCGCGGTTTCGACCCCGCCGCAACCCGCAAGTTCGGTGTCGGCTACGCCCCGCGCGGCTGGGACCACCTACTCAAGCACCTTCGCTCCCAGGGCTTCACCGATGAGGAGCTGAAGGCGACCGGCATGTTCTCCGAGGGCAACCGCGGCCTGTACGACCGCTTCCGCGGCCGCATTATGTGGCCCATCCGCACCATCGCCGGCGAAACCATCGGCTTCGGTGCCCGCCGCCTCTTTGACGACGACCAGGGCCCTAAATACCTGAACACCCCCGAGACACAGCTGTACAAGAAATCCCAGGTGCTCTACGGCATTGACCTGGCAAAACGCGATATGGCGAAGAATAAGCAGGTCGTCATCGTGGAAGGCTACACGGACGTCATGGCGGCACACCTCGCCGGCATCACCACCGCCGTTGCCACCTGCGGCACCGCGTTCGGTCCCGGCCACATCAAGATGGTGCGCCGCATGATCACCGACGACGGCTCCGGCGGCGAAATCATTTTCACCTTCGACGGCGACGCCGCAGGACAGAAAGCCGCCATGGCAGCCTTCCAGGAGGACCAGCGCTTCGTCGCGCAGACCTTCGTTGCGGTTGCCGAGAACGGCATGGACCCCTGCGACCTGCGCCTGCACAAGGGTGACGCCGCCGTGCGCTCGCTGATTGCTTCGCGCCGCCCGCTCTTCGAGTTTGCGATTGATTCGACCCTCGCCAAGTACGATTTGGCGACCCTTGAAGGCCGTGTGCTGGCGATGCGCGCTATCGCCCCGATTATTGCTGGCATCAAGGACCGCGACCTGCGCCCCGCATACATGCGTAAGGTGTCCGGTCAGCTCGGTCTGGAGCTGGACGAGATTCAGCGTGCCGTGGCGTACGCGCAGAACCACCCGAAGCTTTCTCGCTCCCAGCAGGCGGAGGCTACCGCCGCCGCGCCGCGTTACGAGCGTCTAAACGGGGGACCGCAGAGCGTACCGGGTTACGCGGGTGCGCCGGGTTATACAGGTATTCAGGGGGCAGCTCACGCTGACGCACCCTACGACCCCGCCTACGATGCACCGCCCCCGGAGGATTACGCCGCACCCAGCGCCTACGCAGGGCAGAACGCCGCCGCGCACCCGCCGAGCAATATTCAGCCCGCCGCACCCCAGCCGGAGGCGACCGCCCCCGCCGTCGAGGAATTCCTCACCCCCGACCCGCGCGACCCGGTTGCCCGCCTCGAAAAGGCGGCGCTCGAGATTGCCCTGCAACACCCCGAGCTCATCAGCGTGGAACAGTGGCGTAACCTCGCCACCGTGCAGTTCCGCTACCGCACCCACCGCGAGGTAGCCGCCGGCATTATTCATGCCGCAACCGTCATGGCGCCCACCCCCGGCATCGAATGGATCAACTGCGTGCGCTCCGGCGCGGTAGAAGGCGTACACCCCGCCATTGCGGAACTCGCCGTCTCACCGCTACCGATCAGCAGCGACGAGCACCTGCCCAACTTCGTCACCGGCGCACTCAACGCCCTCTTCGAACAGCAGATCGCCCGCCAAAAATCCGACCTGATGATGCGCCTAGAGCAGCTCAGCGCCAACCCCGACGACGAAGAATTCGAAGCTGTACAGCGTCAGCTCCTCGAACTGGAAATGCGCCGCCGACAGCTCAACGCACAGCGCGGCTAAGCACGGTTCTTCTGCTTGCGCCCCGGCAACCTGCCGAATGCCCTGTATTCTGCAGGTTGCCGGGGAGCACCGCCGGTCAGCAGGAGCTCGCACCACACAGTCCAACTATGCAGCCCAAGCACGCAACCTAACCACACAGCCCAAAGAGTGATGCACTTCACGGTATTTCAAGTTGCGGAGCCCAAACAGCCCCGGTATAGTTATTACTCGTTGCAAGGGAAACCAGCAACGAAAACAAAATAATCCCCCGTAGCTCAATTGGCAGAGCATTCGACTGTTAATCGAAGGGTTACTGGTTCGAGTCCAGTCGGGGGAGCAAAGCTGAAAGCCTCAGAACGAAGTTCTGAGGCTTTTCCATTTTCCCGACGGGACTCGAACGCAGTAACCACTGCGTTAGGTGCAGGCGCTGGGGCGCCCACACCTAACTTCGTCTGGTCGAGTCCAGTCGGGGGAGCAGATATAGCAAGAACCCCGGAACTTTGTTCCGGGGTTCTTGCTATATACGTTCCTCGGACTCGAACCAGTAACCACTCCACCCTACGTGAGCGCTGGGGCGCTCTCTTCGGGTTCCGTCTGGTTCGAGTCCAGTCGGAACGTTCTCTCCACGTCGTGAACCAGTAACCACTCCGCCATACGCAGGCGCTGGGGCGCTCCCTCCAGGTCCTCGGGCTTACGCCCTCGGCGGGATAACGGTTTTTACTTCCTCGCGCGCTCGGAAAAACCGTCACCCCGCTGTGTCGAGTCCAGAGCAACAGGGATCTGTGTAGGCGGAAGCAAAGATTTTTGGTTCCTCGCGCGCTCGGAAAATCTTCGCCTCGCTAGTTCGAGTCCAGTCGGAACGTTCTCTCCACGTCGTGAACCAGTAACCCCTCGGGCTTACGCCCCCGGCGAGGCAAAGATGCTTCATCCCGCAAAAATGTACCCCGCAAAAATGTGAAATCTAACGCGCAGAAAAGTTCCCCACCCACACACGCCACTCACCCACTCGGCACGCAGTGGGGGAGCGGCCCACCGCCATCCTCTTGCGCCTACTCCAGAGCAAATCCACAGGCGCAACCCAACCCAGAAAGCTACGCCAGTAGCTCAACCCAGCCTCCAGAAAGTCAAAAATACCTGAAGAGATACGGCAACCCTCCGCCCAAACGGTCACGCGCAGGTATCATAAGGGGCTAAACTATAGGAGGTGGAGTGCGAAAAAGAAGCCTCCAAAAACACGTCACGGAGAGGTGGTCATGACCACTACTACTAATCCCAAGGCACCCAAGGGTTTCTTTGCTGGCATCAGCGGGATTAAGTCCGGCGTCGCGAACATCATCGACGCTGGCAAAACCTTCAAGACCCTCGGACCCAGCCAGATCAAGGACGAAATCCAGATCGCAAAGCACGAGCTGAAGACCAAGGGCATCGCCGTTGGTAAGGGCGCAGCCTTCTTCGGCGTCGCAGCAGTCTTCGGTCTGTTCCTGATCATTGCGCTGGTCGCCGCAGCAATCCTCGGCCTCGGCACCGTCATGCCCTACTGGGCATCCGCGCTGGTCTTCGCCCTCATCTTCCTCATCGTCCTGGCAATCTGCGCCCTGGTCGGGCTGAAGAAGGTCAAGGCACAGCTGCCGTTCAAGCCCGAATCCGCAATCTTCGGTCTGCTCTTCGACCTCGGCGTACTCAAGGAAGGTACCGCCATGTCCGCTGAGCGCCTGAAGAAGGAACAGGCAGAGCGTGCAGAGCAGAAGGCTAAGGAAGCTGAAGAAGCAGCAGAACGCGCACGTCAGGAAGCTGAAGAGCGCAAGGCACGCGGTGAGGAAGAGCCCAAGCCGCCGACCTTCGAAGAGCTCAAGCAGCGCACCGCAGAGCGTCGCCAGCACCTGGCAGCCCTGCGCGACGACCTGCAGTCCTACACCGGCGACGTTCAGAACAACACCCAGCAGGCTCTGGACGCTCTCAAGGCAGTGCCCTCCGAGGTTGCTGCAAGTGCAGCAGCTACCGGCCGCGGCCTGGCAGAGAACGTGCGCAAGCCCGAGGTTCTGCAGGCACGCTGGAAGTCCTTCGCAGCACTGGGCGCATCCATTGCAACCGTCCTGCACTTCCTGAACCGCCTGGTTCGCCGTTAAATACTGTTCGCCGCTAAGCACTGTTCGCCGCTAAAGCCGGCGCAGGTTTAACGCCAAGCGTCCAAACGCCCCGATACTCGTATCGGGGCGTTTGTGCGTCTACGGGCAGGTTGCTGGCTCCTGCCCCAACGGGAGGTTTGGAGGTAACTCCCAGCCAAAACCCGCCCTCCACGAGTCGGAGAAGGACGCAGCTCACAGGTAGAATAGACAAGTGCTGTACGTACCGGACCCTCCCGGTGCACGCGGCAGACAGAGGTAGAGCGGCGCACCGTCGCACCCGAAACCCCAAAGTCACCGACACACTACACCCCGATGAGGAGCCCCGTCATGGAACAGGCAAAGACGATTCTGATTGGCGCAGAAACCTACCCGCCGGACATCAACGGTGCAGCACAATTCGGTCACCGCCTCGCCACCTCCATGCTCAAGCGCGGCCACTCCGTACACGTAGTCGCAGCCAGCCCCATCCCCGGCCCCAGCTATCGCACCGAGGTAGAGGGCGGCATCGTGGAGCACCGCCTGCGCTCGCATCTGCCTCCGACCCACGAGACGAACCGCATCTGCGTGCCCTGGGAGATCTGGTCCGAGGTTGGCGCGATCCTTGACGAGGTCCGCCCGGACGTGGTGCACGTGCAGTGCCACTACATTATTGGCCGCGCCCTCATCTTCCAGGCGAAGCGCCGCGGTATCCGTGTGATTGCCACCAACCACTTCATGCCGGCGAACCTGGACCCGTTCCTGCCTTTCCCCGCTCCCGTGAAGCGCGTGATTGAGAAGGCAACCTGGAAGGACATGCGTTTCTGCTTCTCCAAGACCGCGGTCGTTACCACCCCCACCCAGATTGGTGCGGATGCGATGCGCGACCTGGGTCATTTCAATCGCCCCGTCATGCCCGTTTCTAATGGTATTGAGATCAGCGACTACGAGCTGGCTGAGGGTGCTGACGCCGGTAAGGTTCCCGGTGAGCTGCGTATTGCTTTCGTGGGTCGCCTGGCTGAAGAGAAGAACGTGGACGTGCTCATCGAGGCGCTCTCCCTGCTGCCGGATACCCTCGAGCACGTGGTGCTGGACATCGCCGGTGGTGGCGAGCTGCGTGAGGCTCTCGAGCAGAAGGCGCACGATTGCGGCGTGTCCGACCGCGTGATTTTCCGCGGCTTCGTTCCGGATGAGCATCTGCCCGAGGTGTACCAGATGGCTGACGTGTTCTGCCAGCCCGGTACCGCCGAACTGCAGTCCCTGGTGTCCCTGGAGGCGATGAGCGCCTCCACCCCCGTGGTGCTCGCGAACGCACTGGCTCTGCCGCACCTGGTGGAGGAGGGTGTGAACGGCTACCTCTTCGAACCGAATAACGCTCAGGATTTGGCGAAGAAGCTGGAGGCTGTGCTCTCCCTGCCCGCCGCTGAGCGCGAGCAGATGGGCCGCGAGTCCCGCCGCATCGTGGGCTTCCACAGCGCTGAGAACACCTGGCGCACCTTCGAGGAACTGTACGTGAGCGACGCTCCGTACCAGCGTTACCTGGATTCGCGCCGCTAAGCTTCTCTAAGCACTGGGCGGTGGACTTGAGTAAGTAGAGCGTTTTTCGTTCTCAGTCGCCGTTCAGGTACTCTAGAGGATGGTGCTGGCGCCCATTGCGCGCCGTCACTGCACCGGATGGGGAGTTAGCTCAGCCGGTTAGAGCAGGGGACTCATAATCCCTTGGTCGCGGGTTCGAGCCCCGCACTCCCTACGGCCCCGCCCGTCGACTTCACCCACTTGTCGGCGGGCGGGGCTTTTTCGCGCCCGCTTGTCGTGGTCTTTTTGTGCTCTTTTGTTGTGCTCTCGGGGCGCTTATTTGTGTGCAAGGAATGCATCAATGGTGATGAAAATGAGTAAATGACGAACGAAGACGCATCATAGCGTTCAATACGGTAGGGTTGAAGAGTCCTGTCACGAAAGACAGCGTGATGCCGCCGGTAGATGCCGATTCTGCCGGTAGGTGTTGCTTCCACACACCATACGAGAGGATCTCAATGTCGGAGAACACTCCCAACGACCCGTCGCAGGGCGCATCTGCAGCCGGTGGTTACGGCTACGATGCTGGCGCACGTCCCGCGCAGGACGCTTCGCTGCCCGCTCAGCCGCAGCATCCCGCTCAGCCCGCCGCGCAGGTAACGCCTCAGCAGCCTGTTCAGTCTGAGCCGGTTCAGCCGCAGCAGGCACCTCAGCCCGCTCAGGCAGCCCCTGCGCAGCCGAACGCTGAGGCTCAGGCAGCCTCCGCACAGCCCAGCCAGCCTGCCGCCGCGCCTCAGTTCGACGCAACCCAGCCGGGTGCCGCTCAGCCGGGTCAGCCCGGCCAGGCAACCTATGCGCCGAGCGCACCGCATCCGGCGGTGAAGGCACTGGGTGCTACCTGGAATGCGTTCCTGGACGTTTTCTCCAGCAACCCGGCGACCGCGCACGCCCGCATCTCTTCCGCCGGTGCGTGGGGTTGGATTGTTCCCACGACTCTGCAGGCGCTGGTGGGTGCGTTCTTCTTCAGCCAGCTGGTTATCCTGGCCACCGTTATCATGATGTCCATGCTGGGCTACATGTTCGGCGGTCGAAGCGGTGCCGCCTACGGCGGTGCCTACGCAGCGCAGGCTGTACCGACCGGACGCATGATTCTGGCGTACGTACTGATGGCTCTTGCCATCTTCGGTGTGCAGGTTCTGCGCGGTGTGCAGCTACAGCTGACCGCGCGTATCGGTAAGGCACCGGCGTCCTTCACCGCGAGCATGCACGCCGTGTCGGTGTCTTCGCTGGCGCTGATTCCTTCGTTCCTGGTGCTGAACCTGCTCGTGTTCTTCCTGACCCTCACCCGTACCGGTGGTGGTGCGTTCTTCCTGAGCATGCTCATGGTCCTGGTGCTTGCATTCGCCGTGTTCTCGGGCGAGGCTCTCACCTACCTGGGTCTGAACCGTCTGGGCCGCTTCGCGAAGTCCCCGATTATCATGCACGCGGCGCTGAGCACCGCATGGGTTCTGGCATCCATGGTCGTCTACTACGTGGCGATTCGCCTGATGGGAGCCTAGCATGCACGCGATGACTCACACCCCGGGTGCGCCGGCTCGTCAGCGCTGGATGTTCCTGGCGGTTCTGCTGACCATTGCCGCCCTGATTCTGAGCGCCTGCGGTGCGAAGATTGAGACTCAGCTTGGCCTTGAGAGCGCCGAGAAGGGTACCCGCACCATGCAGGTTTCCTTCAATATGAAGGACAACAAGGACAAGATTAAGGGCGGCGTTGAAGCCCTTGATGCGTCCGTGCGTAAGCACCTGCCCGAGGGTCTGGAATACGGTGGTATTCAGTCTGAGGGTGACAAGGCGCGTGCGACCTTTACCATTCCCTTCTCCTCTGTGGACGAGTACCGTACCAAGGTCGCTTCTATCCTGAAGGCTGCCGGTTCCAAGACCGAGCCTACCGTCACTATTCTCAATACCGAGCAGGGCCTGGTGCAGGGTATCCAGGTGAAGGAAAACTTCAGTTCGAAGGAGCTGTTGGATTGGCTCCCCGAAGCTCTTGTTGTTGATGGCGTGATTGAATCCTCCAACAAGAATAGTGTGTTCAACAGTAGCGGCAGCGAAACCACTGTGAAGTTTGGCGAGAAGGAAGTGAAGAATTCCGGTGGTTCCACCATCTCCGCGAAGGATGTGCAGGACCGCGGTTTCAAGGTGATGGTTCTTGAGCTTCAGGAAAAGGATGGTGGCTATTCTGCTACTGCCTCCTTCGTAGCGAAGGACATCATGAATTCGGAGACCGCCGCTGCGGTTGACGCATACCTGAATCAGGTCAAGCCTGAGGGCTCCGAGCTGAAGAAGGGTCTGACGTCTTCCCAGGCAACCTATATGGCTCCCTCTGCTTCTACCAGCGCGGCAAAGGAAGAAGTTGGCCGTACCCTGACCTTTAGCGCTTCCTCCCTGGATGACCTGAACACTAAGCTGAAGAAGCTGCTGGGTGCGGGTACCACCGATCTGAGCTACACCCGAGAGGTCAAGGAAGAGTCGAAGACCTTCTACGTGCGCAAGACCATGAAGGGCGTACTGGACTGCTCGCTGCTGTGCTCTCCGGAAGGCAACGGTCTGGAAGTTATCCTGAAGGACAGCTCCAATCACAGCTACCAGGTTGATAACACCGGTAACTCTGGCTCTTCCTCTTCGAAGAGCGTCCTTCACCTGAACCGTTACCTTTCGCAGCAGGTGACCATGAAGGGCGTGAAGGTGGCTACCTCCCTGGGCCTGGACGGTTCCATTGAGGCACGTTTCCTCTACTCCTTCCCGAGCTCTGACGTAGCTGGCGCAGAAGAGGCTCTGAAGAACGCTTTTGCCGGTGGTAGCAATGACGAGACCGAGGTTCGTCAGGACGGCGATGCCACCATCGTGAGCGTGAAGGTTCGCGGTAAGGACGAAGCCGAGTTCAACCAGCGACTGAACGAGTACCTGCCCGAATCGAAGGTGACCGTCACCCGCCCCGGTGGCTACCACCCCTTCGGCTCCGACTACACTCTGAAGCCGGATATTAAGCTCGCTCAGAAGCTGGGTAACTACTACCGTGTTCCTTACGAGCTCACTTTCAAGGCACCGACCTTCTCCTCGCTGGACCAGCAGAAAGTGAACACCCTCAACTACGATTTGGCGCGTGCCGGTGTGCAGTTCACCGTTAATGGTGGTGAGCTGAGCATCAAGAGTGAGAACGGTGTGTTTAGCGGTAACGCCTTGACTGTTCCGGTGTCCGGTCTGAGCATGACCGACGTAATCGTGGACGCGGTCATCGTGGGTCTGCTGCTGCTCATCCTGGTTCTGCTCTTCCTGTTCCGCAAGAAGATTGCGGCGGCTCGTGCGAAGGGCCGTGAGCGTCGTGCCGCTTCGGTTGCTGCACTGGGTGCAGCTGCGGGTGTTGCAACCGGTTACGGTGCAACCCAGGCTGATGCACAGAACGGCTACCCGGCTCAGAATGGTTACCCGGCACAGGGCGGTTACACTGCTCAGCCCGGTTACCCCGCACAGAACACCGCCTACACTGTCGGTGATGATTCGCCGACTCAGGTGTTCACCCCGCAGCAGGGCTTGAACTACGGTGAGACTGAACCGACCAAGGCAATGCCGGCCTATATCCCTCCGACTGAGCAACCGGTTCAGCCCACTCAGCCGAACCAGTTCGGTACTGATGACGGTGACGTCCTCCAGTAAGTAGCTGCCTCTAGCGCCTACGCTAGTGAGTACAACCTAGACTGGCTCCTGTGGCCCGTTGCCTCCTTCCCCGGAGGCGACGGGCCACAGCTGTATCTGGTTTAGCTCGTGCTCGGCACCAGTACCCGAGCCTAATATCCAGTACCCGAGCCTAATATCCGCCCGGCATGGGAAGCAAAATGCTCGGCTCCTTCGACCCCAGCAGGCTCATGGGGTTGATGTACTCGGCGGTCTTGCCGCTGCCGTCCCCGCGGGCGCCTCCCTGTCGTACTCCCCAGTACAGGCACACGGTGGAGCATCGCTGGTAGGGTTGCTCGCTGTTGCCGTCCGCTGCGCCTGCGACAGTGCCGATGACCTCACCGGCTGCAACCGTGGTGCCGACCGGGAGTGCTTCGTCCATGGGCTCAAAGGTGCTGCGCCGCCCATCCGGATGCGCAATGACCAGCACTTTTCGGTTGACGATCGTGCCGCTGAAAACTACTTTTCCCGGTGCCGGTGCGTAGACGCGCCGGTCGTTCTCGGGCACGCGCAGGTCTACGCCGCGGTGCCCGGGGCTCCAGCGCTGGGCGGGCTTCTCAAAGGGGTGGACCACTCGCGGTCTGGATTCGGCGGTGGGGGAGCGGTAGCGTAGCCGGCTCGCGGTGAGCTCAACGGTGCCGGGAACTGATGCACTGCTAAGAACTGGCGTACTGCTGGGAACTGGCGCGCTGCCGGAAACTTGCCCATTTGAGGAGGCACCGTCTGTAAAACCTGCCCGGTCTGTAAAACCAGCCCCACCTGAATAGTTCTGACTACCCGCGTAGCCCTGCCCACCCGCGCTTACAAGTACACCCAGCAGGCAGCACGCCACCAGCATCGCGCGCCGCAGCGTTCCCTCTAATGTCTTCATGTTCTGCTTCATCTTCTGAGCACATCACGAATCGCCTCGCCCCGCAGCGCCTCAGGAAAAATTGTGGATAACCCCGCTGTATCCGCCTTAAAATCCTTTATCCACAGTGCCCCTGCACACACCCGCCGCGCCTGCACAGGTTTTAACCCCAATCCGGCGGATTAATCGCGGAATATACGGTACAATGTCGTATTGCAGTGTGCCTGCGCGGGTATTCTCCCTCTTCGAGGGGTTCCGCACAGCATCACTGACGACGCGCGGCGTGAGCGGCATCCTCACTGGGGAGCCGATAAGGGACCTTCGGTCCACCCATACGGGGTGGTTAGGGCCTGAGCTGAACGGGTAACTGTGAATGCTAACCGCCGCCAGGCAAAACTGATAACTACTATGCGCGCGTTGGGCTAGCCCGAATGGGAGGTCCGCGCGGCACCACAAAAGGAGACGACATGCCCGTCGTAACTATGCGTGAAATGCTGGACTCCGGCGTTCACTTCGGTCACCAGACCCGCCGTTGGAACCCCAAGATGAAGCGTTTCATCCTGACCGAGCGCAACGGCATCTACATCATCGACCTGCAGCAGTCCCTCGCCTTCATCGACAAGGCATACGAGGCTGTTAAGTCGACCGTCGCACACGGTGGCAACATCCTGTTCGTGGGTACCAAGAAGCAGGCTCAGGAAGTTATCGCTGAGCAGGCAACCCGCGTGAACATGCCCTACGTGAACCACCGCTGGCTCGGTGGTATGCTGACCAACTTCAGCACCATCTCCAAGAGCATTGAGCGCATGAAGGAACTCGAGCAGATTGACTTCGACGATGTAGCAGGTTCTCGCTACACCAAGAAGGAACTGCTCCTCATGCGTCGCGAGTTCGAGAAGCTCGAGAAGACCCTCGGCGGTATCCGCAACCTGTCCAAGGTTCCCTCCCTCCTGTGGGTTGTTGACACCAAGAAGGAGCACCTGGCAGTTAACGAGGCTCAGAAGCTGGGCATCCCCGTTGTTGCTATCCTCGACACCAACTGCGACCCCGACGAGGTTGCTTTCCCGATCCCCGGTAACGACGACGCTATCCGCTCCGTCAACCTGCTCACCCGCGTGATTGCTGACGCAGTGGCAGCCGGCCTGATCGAGCGCAACGCTAAGAAGAACGGCAAGGCTGAAGCAGCTGAGGAGCCCCTGGCAGCTTGGGAGCGCGAGCTCCTGGAGCAGCACGAGGCTGCAAAGGCTGAAGAGGCAGCTAAGTAAGCTTTCTTAGCCCACTAAGCTTTATGCTTTGTGGCCCCCACCCGCGGGGACCACGTTCGGACGGCGCCCGCCCTGACCTGGGCGCGGCGCCGTCCGCCATATGTACCACCGGGATGTCATCCCGATTTATTACAGCAACACAAGGAGTTCACAATGGCGAACTACACCGCAGCAGACATCAAGGCACTGCGCGAGAAGACCGGCGCAGGTATGCTCGACGTCAAGAAGGCTCTGGACGAGGCTAACGGCGACCAGCAGAAGGCTGCCGAGATTATCCGCGTTAAGGGTCTGAAGGGCATCACCAAGCGCGAGGGTCGCGCAACCGCTGAGGGCCTGGTGGCTGCACGCGTTGAGAACGGCGTTGGCTACATGATCGAGGTCAACTCCGAGACCGACTTCGTGGCAAAGTCCGACCCCTTCATCGCTTTCGGCCAGAACGTGCTCGAGGCTGCTATTGCTGCTGACGCTTCCACCCTGGAAGAGCTGCAGGCTGCATCCTACGAGGGCAAGACCGTTGAGGAGCTGACCACCGACGCTGGTGCACTGCTCGGCGAGAAGATCGTTGTCCGCCGCGTTGCACGCGTTGAGGGTGAGAACGTTGCAGTTTACCTGCACAAGACCTCCAAGGACCTGCCCGCACAGGTTGGCGTTCTGCTGGCTGTCTCCGGTGAGAACACCGACGAGATCGCACACGACGTTGCAGTTCACATTGCTGCAATGAGCCCCAAGTACCTGGATTCCGAGTCCATCCCCGCAGACCAGATCGAGACCGAGAAGCGCGTTGCTCGCGAGACTGCAATCGCTGAGGGCAAGCCCGAGAAGATTCTGGACAAGATCGTTGAGGGTCGCCTGAAGGGCTTCTTCAAGGAGAACACCCTGCTGGATCAGGACTTCGCAAAGGACTCCAAGAAGTCTGTTGCACAGGTTCTGTCCGAGGCTGGCGCAACCGCTACCGCATTCGCACGTTTCCGCGTGGGTGCATAAGGACTCGCTGCAGTTCTGCCCTCCCGTAGTACGGGTTCCCGGTAAGGGAAATCGTATGAGGTTGGGATTATAGCCTGAAGCCGGGTAGCCACCACTGGTGGCTACCCGGCTTTGCTGTATCCTTGATAAGGACTAGGCGGCAGGAGTCCGCCCCGATCACCTATAACAACCCCTAGGTATGCCACTGGAGGAACCATGCCCGAAGCTATTTCGCACCCGATTCACCACGATGAGACCGGCCGTCGCCGCGTTTTGCTTAAGCTTTCCGGTGAGGTTTTTGGTGGCGGTGAAGTCGGTATTTCGACCGAGGTCGTGCGCAGCATCGCTAAGCAGATTGCCGCAACCGTTGGCGAAGTTGAGACCTCCATTGTGATTGGTGGCGGCAACTTCTTCCGCGGCGCTGAGCTCTCGCAGGCGGGCATGGACCGCTCCCGTGCAGACTACATGGGTATGCTCGGCACCGTGATGAACTCCCTGGCTCTGCAGGACTTCCTGGAGCAGGAGGGTATTGACACCCGCGTTCAGTCCGCTATCACCATGCCGCAGGTTGCTGAGACTTATATTCCTCGCCGCGCGATCCGCCACATGCAGAAGGACCGCGTCGTGATTTTCGGTGCTGGTGCGGGTCTGCCCTACTTCTCCACCGACACTGTGGCTGCTCAGCGCGCGCTGGAAATCCACGCAGACGAGGTTCTGGTCGCTAAGAACGGCGTGGACGGCATCTACACTGCTGACCCGAACAAGGACCCCAACGCTGAGCGCCTGTACAACCTCACCTACGATGAGGCAATGCAGCGCAACATCCGCGTGCTGGACCAGACCGCGTTCTCCCTGTGCCGCGACAACAACGTGACCATGCGCGTGTTCGGCATGCAGGGCGAGGGTAACGTGACCCGCGCAATCCTGGGCGAGAAGATGGGTACCCTCGTTACTCGCTAACCCCCTAAATTTTTAGGGTGGGGCGTGCGGAACGCCCCCTCACATTGTGACCGTGCTCGATAGCGCGGACTTATTCTGGACGGTACCGCGCGGGTAAGCGCTAAAACTCGCTTATGCCCGCCGGTACCGTCTAGACTTATATCAAACAAGACGTTCTGCCTCTTTCCCGCCGACTTCGCGTTATTCGTTAGGTTTTCGCCTCGGATGCGCCGCGAACCGGCGAGAAATCACGAGGGCTGAACGCGCACCCACCGACAATTCTGGCACCCCAGAATACCGACAAAGGAGATCCTTTCGTGATCGAAGAAATCCTTGCCGAAGCCGGCGAGAAGATGGAAAAGACCATCGAAGCAACCAAGACTGAGTTCGCTAAGGTCCGTACCGGTCGTGTGAACCCCGCGATTTTTAGCGGCCTGACCGCCGAGTACTACGGTGCACCGACCCCGCTGCAGCAGCTGGTGTCCTTCAACGTTGAGGACGCACGTACCGTCAAGATCGTTCCCTTCGACGTGACCGCACTGGCAGCTATCGAGAAGGCGCTGCGTGACTCTGACCTGGGTGTTAACCCCAGCAACGACGGTGCAGCTATCCGCGTTGTCATGCCCGAAATGACCGCTGAACGTCGTAAGGAATACACCAAGCTCGTCAACCACAAGGCTGAAGAGGCTCGTATCTCCATCCGTAACGTTCGCCGCCACGCTAAGACCGCTATTGACAAGCTGGTCAAGGACAGCGAAATCGGTGAAGACGAGGGCGCACGCGCTGAGAAGGAACTGGACGCACTGACCAAGAAGCACATCGACCAGGTCGACGCACTGTACAAGCACAAGGAAGCTGAACTGCTCGAGGTCTAAACCCTAATGAGTGCACGCAAAGAAGCGAAAGAAGAGAGAAGCGCACCGCCTGCTCCACAGTCGAGCCCGCAGACCGCTGCAACGCCGGTGAAGTCGCACAGCGCCAAAGCTGGCCGTAACCTGCCCGCCGCCATCAGTGTGGGCGTTGGTTTCGGCGTGCTGTTGGCACTGGGTCTGATGTACCAGCCGATTTTTGTTGCGATCGCTACCGGCGCGGCAGCTTTGGGCGCCTGGGAGATTGGGCACGTGCTCAACACCCGCCGCGGCTACGGCATCCCGGAGTATCTGCTGGGTGGCCTGTCTGGCGCAATTGTGGTGGTTTCTTACCTGTTCGGTTTTACCGGGCTGGGCATCGCCCTGGCGGTGAGCCTGCTGGCGCTGCTGCTCTCTTCTGCTCTTGTGCGTGCTGACCGTCAGGTCTCACTGGGTAAATCTTTGAGCGGTAGCGCCCTGGCTCTGCTGTGGGTGCCGCTGATGCTGGGCATCGCCATGGTCTACTTCCAGACGGACCACGGCGAGCGCGGCGTCCTCATGATTCTGCTGATGGCCATCTGCAATGACACGTTCGGCTTTATTGCCGGCGTGAATTGGGGTAAGCACCCGATGGCGCCGAAGATTTCCCCGAAGAAAAGCTGGGAGGGCCTGGCTGGTTCCTTCGTCGGCTCGGCGGTTGTTGGCGCTATCGCCTTGGCGATCATGGGTTCGCCCTGGTACTGGGCTATTCCGCTGGCGGCGGTCATGGTGGTCGCTTCGACTGCCGGTGACCTGGTGGAGTCCGTGTTCAAGCGCCGTATGGGGGTGAAGGACATGTCGAATATTCTGCCCGGTCACGGCGGTATGATGGATCGCCTGGACTCGATCCTTTTCGCTGCGGCGGCTGGTTGCCTGATTTTCCGGTTTATTATGCCGCTCTAGGCCTGAAGCTTTGAATGCTTACGGAAGGCGGGGCGTTTCTTTCCACGAACGGGGGAGGGGCGCCCTGCCTTTTCTGTACCCGGTGAATCAGGGGTGTAGGGGACTGTATCTAAGACACCGCCCGCCAACCTTGCATCGGGTGGCCTCAGCATTGGTATTCTTAAAGTTCAATCGTCGAGAGGAGCCACCTTGGCAAGCACCACCCGCGGAGACGGATTTGCCCGTGCAGCAGAAACCGAACCCGGCTACAAGCGCAGTGAAGTAGACCGCCTGTTCACCCGCCTTGCCGAGGACTACGAGAAGCTCAGCGGAGCCTCCGAGCTGCCCGAAGACCTCTACACCTCCCGACGAATCCGCCAGGTCGTCTTCCGTGAAGAGCCCGGCGGTTACCAGCTGGATGTGGTCGACCGCGCCCTCGAAAAGATTGAGGAACGCTTCGCCAAGCTCGAACGCAGCCGCTACATTGAGGCGTACGGCCTGGACAATTGGGAACGCTCCCTCGTAGAGACCGGTGAGCTGCTTGCAGGCCGTCTGGAACGCCCCGCCGGTGAGCGTTTCCGCCGCCCCAGCAAGCGCCGCCACATGGGCTACTTCGTCGGCGATGTGGACGCCATCTGCGACCGCGTGTACGCCCAGCTCAACAGCGAAGAGCCGCTGGACCCCTCCGTGGTGCGCCACGCAAAGTTCCGCCCCGCCTCGGGCACCGTCAGCTACGAGGAATCGCAGGTGGATGCCTTCCTGGACCGCTGCATTGAGCTGCTGCAGGATCTGCTCTAAAACGTTATGTGTTGAATCCCCCGCCCCGTACCAGGGTGGGGGATTCTTCTGCGCTGAGGTTTTCTGTGCTGGGGCCTTCTATGCCGAGGCTCATCTATGTAGCAGTGAATCAGCGTGCCCCTGCGAAGCCGCGAGCTCATGAGACACTAGAACCATGAAGTTTGGATCCTCAGCACGCGTCGGCGGCAGCCGCGACCGCCTCACCGACGCCCTCACAGAACTCACCCGCGCACCGCAGCGCGTCACCCTCCTCGGTTCAACCGGCTCCATCGGTACCCAAGCCATGGAAGTTATCGACCACCTCGCCGCGCTCAAGGGCACCAGCGCCTCCGCCGACGACGCACCGCTGAAGGTCGTCGCCCTCTCCGCAGGCTCCCGATCCCTCCAACTGCTCGCACGCCAGGCAGTGCACGTGCGCGCCGAACTGGTCGCCACCAGCGGCACCGTAGAAGACGCGCAGCGCCTCCGCGAACTCATCGAAGCGGCAGCCTCCGAAGCCAGCGTCACCGGCTACACCCCGCAGATCGCCCACGGCGCTGAAGCATCCGTACAGGCGGCAGCACACCCGGCAGACACCGTCCTGAACGGCATCACCGGCTCCATCGGCCTGGAACCGACCCTCACCGCCCTCAACAGCGGCTACCGCGTGGCACTGGCCAACAAGGAATCCCTCATCGCAGGCGGCCCGCTTGTACGCGCCGCCGTCGACGCATCCCCCCTGGACACCCCCATGGTGCCCGTCGACTCTGAACACTCCGCCCTCGCACAGGCGCTCGCCTCCGGAACCGACGCAGAAATCGACCGACTCATCCTCACCGCATCGGGCGGCCCGTTCCGCGGCTACAAGCGCGAACAGCTGCACGACGTGACCCCCGCGCAGGCGCTCGCACACCCCACCTGGGACATGGGCCTGGTCGTCACCACCAATTCGGCAACCATGGTCAACAAGGCACTCGAAGTGCTTGAGGCACACCACCTGTTCGGCGTGGACCTGGACCGTATTGACGTGGCGGTTCACCCGCAGTCCATCGTGCATTCCATGGTGCAGTTCGTGGACGGCTCGACCATTGCGCAGGCGTCGCCGCCGAGCATGGTTCTGCCCATCGCGCTGGGTCTGACCTGGCCGCACCGCATCCCCGGTGCCGTGCCTGCTTGTGACTGGTCGAAGGCGGCATCCTGGACTTTTGAGCCGCTGGACGAGGAAGCATTCCCCGCCGTGCGCATGATCAAAGACGCCGGTAAGGTCGGCGGCACCCACCCGGCAGTGTTCAACGCCGCCAACGAGGAAGCCGTGGCAGCATTCCATGCGGGCGCAATCCGCTTTACTGACATTGTCGATTCGGTGGCGCGCGTGCTGGAGGAGCACACCGGCAGCGCTGAGGCTGTCTCTGACGCTGATTTGACGCTGGAGGCTGTGCTGAACGCGGAGCGTTGGGCTCGCGTTCGCGCGAATGAGCTGCTGGGTATGACCGGCAACTAACCGGTTCTGGGGGAGGCACCCGCATTTCTAGGGGATGCGGCCGGTGCAGAAGGGGCGGTGTTCGTCTTCGCCTCGCTGGTGGGGATGGCACGCCGCATGTTTCCTCCGCGCCTACGCAGGGGCACCCGTCACCCGGACGCTCCGCTTTCTCCTTGCTTCGCGGCGGAGAGCGTCCGGGCTGACACCCTGAGGGCGCATCCGGAAAACACGGCGCGCCACCTCGGGTAGCCTAGCGTTCGTGGAGGGGCGGTGTCGTCCGAACGTGACATCAGGGTGCCCGAAGCGAAGCGAGGGCGGGTGCCCCTGTAGGAACGAGGACGAATACCGCCCCTCCAGCCGTATCCCGATGGAGAAACATGCGGTGCGCCGCCCAGACACTGCATGGTAGGCTAGTGTTCAAATCATCTTCTCTCAAGGGCAAACAATGGTGAGCCCGGTGAACGAGTGGACAAAGATGCAGCTATATTTCACGAGGAAGTGCCCACCTATGCGTCGACAGAACACCCTACGAACCCTCGCCGGGGCTCTACTCCCGCTGACCCTGGTGCTTAGCTCCTGCGCGTCCGGGCAACCCAGTGCCGACTCCTCGGCTTCTGCTAACGCTGAGAAGGCGTATAGCGCCTCCAAGAGCCCCGATAGTCAAGCTATCGAAAAAGTAGAGAACCTCGCCTCACTTTCTGACAACGTTGTTCGTGCCTACCAGCGTTCCCTGAGCCAGTGCATGGCTGAACGAGGATTCCCGCACCACAAGGTTCCTGCCGGAGAAACTGGAATCCCGCTACTTCGGGGACCTGGTCTCGAGCCTCTCACCGTTGCGGATGCCCGCGCTCGCGGATACGAAGAGCGCTCATCCTTGGTGACTACTGAGTTGGAAGAGCAGAGCCGGACTATGAGTGACGCCGAAATGCAGGCTCTTGACGGCACCGAAGGAAAGGGCGGTTGCCGGCAAGAAGCCACCCGCGCAGTCTTCGGTTCAGAAGAATCCCGTGCGATCATAAAAAAGGTCAACGTCACTGCGGTTCACTACCTTAACAACGACGCAATCTTCAAAGACCTTGGGCCTGCCACCGAGAAGTGGGCACAGTGCATGAAAGAACGTTTCGGAGGAGACTACACCACTCCGGATATGGCTCGCCTACAGTACCGCCAGAACAACCAAGACACCCATGAACTGGCGATCAACGACGCGACCTGCCGCGAAGCAACCGGGCTGGATGCCGAACAGCGGAAGATAGCTATCGCTTACCTGAGTTCCTTCCTCGAAAAGGAGCAGGGCCTCATCGAACAGGTGACCACGATCAAGAAAACCGCTGAAGAGAATGCCCGAAAGATTCTGAGCTAATCCTCCGGACTAATCAGACCGGACTAACCAGAACAGGCGTACAGAGTAGCCACGGAGGCTGCACCTCGTCACAGCGTATTGTGCCCGGCACGTATCCCCGTGCCGGGCACAAACTAACCCCACACGGCACCGCCGCCGCCTAAGCCCAAACGGCACAGACAATAGCGTTCCCACACGCGCACCCAAAGAAGGGACACCATGAGCGCCATCCCCACCCGCCAGAAGAAAACCCTCTGGCTCTACGGCATTATCGCCCTGCTCCTCATCATCACCGTCGGCACGCTCATCAGCGCCCAGAACATCAAAACCACCGCCCAAAAAGACGCGGAAGCGGCACCCCCGGACCCCTCCACCATCACCGCCACGGTCACCCGCGAGAAACTGCGCACCACCGTGCCCCTGACCTGCACCGCGAACTACGCCACCTCAACCCCGCTACGCTACAGCGGCGAAGGACAGTACACCGCAATCACCATCAAACACGGTGACACCGTCGGCAACGGCACCCTCATCGCAGAAGTCAACGGTGAACCTCTCATCACCCTCACCGGCGGCTTCGCGCTCTACCGCGATCTCAAACTCGACGACAGCGGCCCCGATGCCGCACTCCTCAACGAAGCACTGACTGCCATGGGACGTCAGGGCCCGCAGCCCGCGCGCATCACCGAAGACACCTACGAGGCTCTCAACAACCTCCTCGACAGCCTCGGCTACGCGCACGTCAAGACTGACCAGCCTATTCCCGCCCGTTACTTCCTCATCATCAACCGTGCCGGACTCGTCACCGGCAACCCCCGCGCAACCGGCGCTATCGCAGATGGTCCCGTAGCCACCATCGCAGAAGGTAGCAAGACCCTCAGCTGCACCGGAACCACCGGTAGGCTCACCCCCGAAGCCCGTAGCGGTCAGAAGGTAACCGTGCCCTCCCTCGGTGATACTGAGTACGTTGCAACCCTCGGATACAAGAGCACCTCCGAAGCCGCCGGTGCCGCAGGCAACAGCCAGGCTGGCCGTAGCACCCAGCCCAATGGCGCAGAAGGCGCGGCTGGCTCCAACCTCAACGGCGCAGCCGGTGCGGCAGGAAGCACCGAAGGCGAACGCATCCTCACCCTCGACGTGGGGGATAAGGCGGACAGCCTCCGAGGCGCCGTCAACGCGGAACTCACCCTCGAAGAAACCCCCGAAGCGCACCTGGTCGTGCCCTCATCGGCGCTCTACACCCGTGACGGACAGACCCGAGTCATCGTACTCGGCCCCGAAAGCTCCAACGGATCGAAGGCACGTGAAGAACGCGAGGTAACCGTCACCGTCATCAGCAACGCCAACGGCAAGAACGCCGTCACCGGTGACCTGCACGAAGGCGACAGCGTCAAAATTATGCGCGAGAAAAAGTAGGGAGTAGCCATGACTGACTCCCGCGCCGCTCACGCGCACCCACCAGCCTATAGCGTCGATATTCAGGGAGTGTCCCAGCACTTTATGCAGGGTGACACTCGAATTGACGTGCTCAAAAATATTGACCTGAAAGTCCGCTACGGAGAAGTCGTCGCCATCCTGGGACCGTCCGGCAGCGGCAAATCAACCCTGCTGAACATCCTCGGTCTGCTCAGCACGCCCGCCTCCGGCAGCTACCTGCTGGACGGTACAGACACCGCAACCTTCAACGCGGCACAGCGAGCTGAAGCGCGCCTGGACAGCATCGGTTTTGTCTTCCAGGCGTTCCACCTCATCGAACATAAGAACGTGTACCGCAACGTTGAGCTACCACTCATCTACCGTGGTGTCCCCAAGGCGGAACGAGCGCAACGTGTTGAAGATACTCTCGCCCTGCTGGGGTTGAGCCACCGCACGGATGCACCCATCACCACTCTCTCCGGCGGTGAAAAGCAGCGTGTGGCTATTGCTCGTGCGCTCATTGGGGAACCGGCGTTGCTGCTCTGTGATGAGCCGACCGGCTCGCTGGATGAAGAGCTCACCCGTGAAGTGATTGACCTGCTTCGTGAATGTACAGGGGATCAGCAAAGCACGATTGTGATTACCCACGACCCGCTCGTGGCGGAGCACTGCGACCGGGTGCTACGTATGCACGAGGGGCAGCTCATCGAGCAGGATGCACAGCGGCAGGAAGAAACGACCGCCCGCGCGTCTCTGAACCTGCCTAGCTTTGCTGAGGAGCAAACATCTAAGCCGCAGGGGAGCGGTCGTGCACCTTGGGCGCTCGCCTCCCTCAAAGAAGCCTGGGACGCTACCGTGCACCGGGTGAGGCGCAATATCTTCACCATGCTTGGTGTGGTGCTGGGTATCGCTTCGCTCGTGCTGACCGTTGGTCTGACCGCCACCATTTCTGGGCAGTTGGCTGACAGCTTCGACATTTTTAGGGCTAAGCACCTGACGATAAGCTCGACCCGAACCGAACCCATGAGCCGGGCTGAACTATTGAGCCTGGCGGCAAGTGAGAACTACCGGCGTGTTAGCCAACTGAACGGAGTGACCGGTACCGCGCTGGTGGATCAGCTGGATGAATCCGCCGATGTTCAGCGCGGCCCAGACAACTTTGGCGAGCGCGGCGCTAACGTGACGGCTACCGTCCTTGCGGCAACCCCCAGCATCTTTAGCGTGCAGGGTCACGAGCTGGTGTGGGGTCGTACCTTCGATGAGGGGCACGTGGAGCGGAACGATAAGGTTGTGGTGCTCAGCGAAAGCGTGATGCGCCAGCTCGCGCTGCCCTATAGCCCCGGAGTTACGGTCTATATTCACGATGAGCCGTACACCGTTATCGGTGTGGTGCGGGAGAACCCCTCGCTGACTCTGTCGTATGGTTCGGTCTATCTGCCTCTTGGAGCGAAGCCCGGTGCCGATGCGGAAGAAGCGCAGCCCTCTGCCGGTGGCGGTGCGGCGGCGGCGCAGACCGGTAAGCGTTCCACTCAGATTGTGGTGAGTACTGTTGCCGGTGCCGCAAACCAGATTGCGGAGGAAGCACCGTACGCGCTCTCGCCGGAACGTCCCGCCCTGTATAGCGTGAGCGTTCCGCCGGAGCCGAAAACTCTTCGTGAGGCTGTCGACCAGCAGCAACGCACCATGCTCATAGCCATGAGCGTTATTACCCTCGTGATTGGCGCGATGGGCATCATGAATACGTTCCTGGTTGCGGTGATGGAGCGTCGCCGTGAGGTTGGTTTGCGTCTGGCTATTGGTATGCGCCCTTCGGGTATTCTGCTGCAGTTCTCGGCGGAGGCGCTGCTGACCGGCATCCTGGGCGCTGTGGCTGGTATTGTGCTGGCGGTTAACGGCATCTCGATTGTGTCTTTGATGAACCGTTGGACGCCGATTATTAGTGCTGACACTATCCTGCTGGGTTTGGGTGCTGGCGCGCTGGTTGGTGTGTTGGCTGGTCTGTACCCGGCGGCGAAGGCTTCGCGTATTGATCCGGCACAGACCCTGGCGGCAGGCTAGTCGCGCTGAGCAGGTGCTGAGGGGCGGTGTCGTCCGTAGTGACATCAGGGTGCCCGAAGCGAAGCGAGGGCGGGTGCCCCTGTAGGAACGAGGACGAACACCGTCCCTCCACATGCCCGCACCTCACCGGAGGAAGGGTATAGCGTACCCACCCACACCGTCCTGCATAGTCACATGAGGCGGGGGAGGGCGCCTTCACAGGCTAAGCGAGTATCCTAGAATCTTCGTATCCCCGAACCGAAACGAGAAAAAGCGTGGAAATCCTGCTGTACGCTGTGGGCATTATCCTCATGGCAATTGCTATTGCCGTCTCGATTGCCCTGCACGAGGTGGGGCATCTGGTGCCCGCGAAGCTGTTCAATGTGCGCGTTCCGCAGTACATGATTGGCTTCGGTAAGACCGTGTTCTCTTTCCGCCGCGGCGAGACTGAGTACGGTTTCAAGGCGATCCCGCTGGGCGGTTATATTTCGATGATTGGCATGTACCCGCCGAGCCCTGCTGAGGTGAAGGAGCACCATGAGGAGGGCCATTCGGGCAGTACCAGCCCGTTTGCGTCCTTGGCTGAGGAGGCGCGTGCGGCGGATGCTGAGCGTCTGAAGCCCGGTGATGAGGACCGCCTGTTCTATAAGTTGCCGGTGCTCAAGCGCATGGTGATTATGTTGGGTGGCCCGACGATGAACCTGCTGATTGGTGTGGTGTGTACTGCTGTGCTGATTTGTGGTTTTGGTACGGCGCAGGTGACGAATAAGGTGTCGGCGGTGTCTGAGTGCGTGCCGAGCGTGAATGTCACTCATGATTCGATTAGCTATGGCGAGTGTACGGATAAGTCCACTCCGTCGCCTGCGAAGGCTGCTGGTGTGCAGGTGGGTGACCGCGTGGTGGCGGTGAACGGTACCCAGACTGGTTCGTGGGAGGCTGTGTCTTCGGCGATTCGTGCGGCGGGTTCTCATCCGAGCACTTTGACGGTGGAGCGTAATGGTCAGCGTCTGGATTTGTCGGTGACTCCGGTTGAGATGATCCGCCCGGTTTCTGATGGTAAGGGCCAGTATGCGCGTGCCGCGGACGGTTCGATTGCGACGACTCGCGGCGGTTTTGTGGGCATTTCCCCGTCGAGTGAGTTGGTGCCCGGTTCTATTACTGAAGTGCCTGCGATGGTGGGTGATACGCTCTCTCGTGTGGGGTCGTCGATGCTTTCGCTGCCGCAGCGTGTGTGGGAGTTGACGGTGACTCTGGTGACCGGTGGTGAGCGTAGTGCCGAGTCGCCGGTGTCTGTGGTGGGTGTGAGCCGTATTGCCGGTGAGGTGACGGCTACTGACCGTATTGATGTGAAGGCGAAGGCTGCGATGTTGGTCTCGCTGGTGGCGAATATGAATCTGATGCTTTTCGCGTTCAACCTGATTCCGCTGTTGCCGCTGGATGGTGGTCACGTGTTGGGTGCGCTCTGGGAGGGTGTGCGTCGCTTCTTTGCGCGTCTGACTGGGCATAAGGATCCGGGACCGTTTGATCCGGTGAAGTTGTTGCCGTTGACGTATGTGGTGGCGGGCGCGTTTATTGTGATGTCTGTCATTCTGATTGTGGCGGATATTGTTAAGCCCATCACCCTGTTTTAGTGTGTTGTTGCACGCGGTAAGGGTACCCGTATTAGTGCTTTCTTTCGCGTCAGTGGCACAATAAAAAGTTGAACGAAGGATGCGTCGTACGTCCTTCATAACCCATGTATGGAGGAAAACCTTGTCGGTCAGCCTTGGTATGCCGAAGCCCGCTCCCGCGGTTCTGTCCCCGCGTCGTAAGACTCGCCAGTTTAAGGTGGGTTCTGTCGGTGTTGGTTCTGAATCTCCGATTTCGGTGCAGTCGATGACGACCACTAAGACCCACGACATTGGTGCGACTCTGCAGCAGATTGCTGAGTTGACCGCTGCCGGTTGCGATATTGTGCGTGTGGCGTGCCCGACCGATAAGGATGCGGAGGCTCTGCCCATTATTGCGAAGCAGTCCCGTATTCCGGTGATTGCTGATATTCACTTCCAGCCGAAGTACGTGTATGCGGCTATTCAGGCTGGTTGCGGTGCTGTGCGTGTGAACCCGGGTAATATCCGTAAGTTCGACGACCAGGTGAAGGAAATCGCTCAGATGGCTTCGGACCACGGCGTTTCTCTGCGTATTGGTGTGAATGCTGGTTCGCTTGATAAGCGTCTGCTGGAGAAGTACGGTAAGGCTACTCCGGAGGCTCTGGTTGAGTCTGCTGTGTGGGAGGCTTCGCTCTTTGAGGAGCACGGTTTCCGTGATTTCAAGATTTCTGTGAAGCACAATGACCCTGTGGTGATGGTGGAGGCGTACCGTCAGCTGGCTGAGCGCGGTGACTGGCCCCTGCACCTGGGTGTGACTGAGGCTGGTCCGGCGTTCCAGGGCACTATTAAGAGCTCGGTGGCGTTCGGTACTCTGCTGTCTCAGGGTATTGGCGATACTATTCGCGTGTCGCTGTCTGCTCCTCCGGTTGAGGAGGTGAAGGTGGGCACCAAGATCCTGGAGTCGCTGAACCTTCGCCCCCGCAAGCTGGATATCGTTTCGTGCCCGTCGTGTGGTCGTGCGCAGGTGAACGTGTGGGAGCTTGCCGAGAACGTGACGAAGGGCCTGGAGCACATGAAGGTTCCGCTGCGTGTTGCCGTGATGGGTTGCGTGGTGAACGGTCCGGGTGAGGCTCGTGAGGCTGACCTGGGTGTGGCGTCCGGTAACGGTAAGGGCCAGATTTTCGTGAAGGGTGAGGTCATTAAGACCGTGCCTGAGGATCAGATCGTTGAGACTCTGATTGAAGAGGCAACCCGTATTGCTGCTGAGATGGAGGCTTCGGGCGAGTACGTTCCCGAGGGTTCCCCGGCTGTTTCGGTGAGCTAGTTAGCTTTTGTGCGCGGAGGCGCCCTGGTGGGGGCGCCTCCGCGTTTTTCCGGTGATGTCCGGTTATGGTGGTGGCAGGCTCGGTGCGTGCCGCTGCCGGTTGTTGCCGTATGATTCGGCTGCCTTTTCGGGGTTATATGTCCCCGTATTTTCGCTCAATTCTGTCGCTCATTCTCTATCACTCAACAGGTTATGTTCACTCTTTTCTCTCGCCGCCGTAAGGCTGATCGTGCCCGGCGTGCTACTGTTTCGACTGCTGTTTCGTCGATGGATTCTTCCCCTATGCCTGATCGCGTGAAGGAACACGTGTTTGCTCTGGATGCTCGGTGGTGCGATGAGCTGGAGGACGTCCTGTTCAGCGACCCGGTCCCGAACCTGTACCCCATTGAGCACTATTTGGCGTGCCCTCTTCCGGTGAGGGCCCCGCGTATTCCGCTGCACTACTATCAGGGTTTTGTGGGCTGTGAGCGCGATGGGCAGCTGTGCTGTGTACTGCTGTTGGGGTCGAATGTGGTACCGGTGCGATGGTGCGGTGCCACAGTTGAACATGCCGCGGTTGAACACGCTGAACACGATGCGGATTCTTACGGCGCTGAAGCGCTGGATGCCACCGCGCTGGACGCCCCCACCCTGGATGCTACGGCGCTCGCGCATCGTGACGCTCTGGCTCAGCTGTTGCTGCAGGTGGGTTCTCGCCTGGATTCGATGTTCGGTGAGAGCGCCTTCGTGATGCCCCTGTGGACGCGCATGCAACAGCTGTGCGAGCAGAATCGGGGCGGTAAGAGCCCGGTGCCGCTACTGCAGATGCTGCAGCCGAGCCTGCGTGACGGTTGCGATCACCGTGCGCGGGTTCTGTCGGAGCGCCCCAATCAGCCGCTGCTGTATTTGCCGCCGGAGAATGACCTCGCCCGCTTCTACACTGCGGAGCTTCCTGAGTTGCCGGCGCATCTGCCCGCGCCCCTCAAACCAGAGCCCGTCAAACCGGGGCAGAGCCCTCTTGGTGGCGACTCTACCGGAGAGCCTGCAGGGTATGCGCGCCTCGCCACCTCCGCGGACCTGGGGGAGCTTCTGCCCGCCGCAGCCGCCATGTTCACCGAGGAGGTCGGCTTCGACCCGATTGCCCGCTACGGTGACGGCTACGCGGCGCGCCTGCGCACGCTCATTGCCGGTCAGCGCAGCGCCATTGTCACCGACGTGAACGGGCGAGTCATCTTCAAGGCGGATGCGGGCATCGTGAACCTGGATGCCGCGCAGGTGCAGGGCGTGTGGCTGCACCCGGACTACCGCGGCTACGGGCTGGCTAAGCCGTTCTTTGCCGCCGCCGCGCAGATTCTGCAGCGCCGCTACCCGCATTTGAGCCTGTACGTGAACGACTACAACGCTCGCGCTCTTGCCATGTACCGGGGGACCGGTTGGGAGCAGATTGGGCAGTTCTCGACCATCATTTTTGAGCGCTAAACACGCCGAACCCTAAAACGCTATAAAATTAAACACGACTGTGCCTATTTCTCGGCTTACTCGGTGAGCCTCGGGCACCCTACCTAAACCTATCGACCTTTCAAGGAGAATTGTGGTACTTCGCCTTTCCAACCTCTTCGTGCGCACTCTGCGCGAGGACCCCGTAGACGCTGAGGTCGCCAGCCACAAGCTGCTGGTCCGCGCCGGTTACATCCGCCGCGCAGCCCCCGGCGTGTACACCTGGCTGCCCCTGGGCCTGAAGGTACTGCGCAAGGTCGAGAACATCATCCGCGAAGAGATGAACGCCATTGGCGCGCAGGAAGTTCACTTCCCCGCACTGCTGCCCCGCGAACCCTATGAGGCAACCAACCGCTGGGACGAGTACGGCGACAACCTCTTCCGCCTCAAGGACCGCAAGGGTGCAGACATGCTGCTGGCACCCACCCACGAGGAAATGTTCACCCTGCTGGTGAAGGACCTGTACTCCTCCTACAAGGACCTGCCGGTTTACCTGTACCAGATTCAGACCAAGTACCGCGACGAGGCGCGCCCCCGCGCGGGTCTGCTGCGCGGCCGCGAGTTCATCATGAAGGACTCCTACTCCTTCAACATTGACGATGAGGGCCTGAACGAGGCGTACATGGCGCACCGTGCCGCCTACCAGCGCATCTTCGAGCGCCTGGGTCTGGAGATTGTCATTGTGACCGCACAGTCCGGCGCGATGGGTGGCTCCCGCAGTGAAGAGTTCCTGCACCCGACCCCCATCGGTGAGGACACCTTCGTGCGTTCCGCGGGCGGCTACGCGGCAAACGTTGAGGCCGTCACCACCGTGGTTCCCGAAGAAATCGAAATCACCGAGGACACCCCCGCGGCAATCGTTCTGGACACCCCCGACTCCGCCACCATTGAGACCCTGGTGGAGCGCATGAACGAACTGCACCCCGAGGTCACCGGCGGCACCCTGGAGGCTTCGCAGACCCTCAAGTGCTTCGTGGGCACCGTCATCACCCCCTCCGGCGAGCGTAAGGTCTTTGCCGTGGGCGTTCCCGGCGACCGTGCCGTGGACCTGGGCCGCGTTGAGGTTAACATCGGTGCCCTGCTGGGCATCGGCGGCGAGGTCGAGGTTGAGGCAGCCAGCGAAGAGGACCTGAAGGCATACCCGCAGCTGGTCAAGGGCTACATTGGCCCCGGCCTGAGCCTGGATGCGCCCCTGCTCGGCGCACACACCGAGGATGAGGAGGCGGTGGCTTCCGCAACCGGCATTCCCTTCTTCGTTGACCCCCGCGTGGTGCGCGGTACCCGCTGGGTGACCGGCGCGAACGAAGAGGGCAAGCACGTGGCGAACCTGGTCTTCGGCCGCGACTTCACCGCCGACGGTGTGATTGAGGCGTGCGAGGTGCGCGAAGGCGACCCGGCACCGGACGGCTCCGGCGAGCTGGTGGCAGCCCGCGGCATCGAAATGGGCCACATCTTCGCCCTGGGCCGCAAGTACGCTGAGGCACTGGGACTGAAGGTTCTGGACCAGAACGGCAAGCTGCAGACCGTGACCATGGGCTCCTACGGTGTGGGCGTGACCCGCGCACTGGCCGCTATCGCCGAGGGCAACCACGACGAGAAGGGCCTAATCTGGCCGCGTAACCTGGCACCGGCAGACGTGCACATTGTCATCACCGGCAAGGACGCAGCATCCCACGAGTACGCTGAAGAGCTCAGCGCATCCCTGGAATCCGCCGGCCTGCAGGTCATGCTGGACGACCGCCCGAAGACCAGCCCCGGCGTGAAGTTCGGCGACGCCGAGCTGCTGGGTGTGCCCACCATCCTGGTGATCGGTCGCGGCTTCAAGGACGGCGTGCTGGAGCTGAAGGATCGCCGCAGCGGTGAGGCTCGCGAGGTGTCCGTGGAGAACGCGGTGGCTGAGGTTATCGCTGAGGTCAAGGGGGAGTAGTCGTGGCATATAAGCCGAAGCGTTCTGGCTCTAAGAAGAGCGCCCCGAATGCGCGCGCTCGCCGTGCCGCATCCCGCGTGGCGAATGGTGTGAACTCTTCCCGTGCTCGCGTTGAGAGTGAGCCCGTGGTGGAGGCACCGGTGCGCGTGGGTACCCGCGCGATTCGTGAGGAGGAGGTTGCCGAGGCGATTGCCCCGGTGATCTCCGAGTTCTCGCTGGTGCTGGAGGGCCTGAAGATTTCGGGCCCGGCGGCGAACCGTACGGTGAAGATTACGGTGGACTACACCGCTGAGCGTACCGATTCGCTGTCGCTGGATTCTCTCGCGGAGATTTCCGGTGCGATTTCGAGCGCCCTGGACCGTGTGGATGAAAACGACGAGTTCTTCCCCTACGAGCTGGAGGTGTCCTCGCCCGGCGCTACCCGTGCCCTGACCGAGCGCCGCCACTGGGAGCGTGCCCGTACCCGCCTGATTGCGGTCACCGCACCTGACGGTACCGAGTACCTGGCGCGTCTGCACGAGGTGCAGGACGAGGGTCCGGTGCTGGCTCGTAAGAAGAACACGAAGAAGGGTCAGAAGGAGTCCTACCACGAGCCGAGCTTGCTTCCGTGGGAAAATATTGCTTCTGCTCACGTCGAGATTGACTTCAATTCGCCTGCTGAGCCGGTAGAATAGAGTTATTAAAGCTTCAGGCACGGGGTGCTCCGTGCCAGGTATATACCGTTCGGGAGCCGGGGCGCATTGAGCGTCCCGGCGCCGTGCTAAGTGGGAAAGGCTGAAAAGCGTGGAGGATATTAAAACTATTGACCTGGGCGCACTGCGCGCATTGGCGAAGCAGCGCTCTCTCGTCATGGAGGAGCTCTTCACCCTGGTTGAGAACGCCCTGCTGATTGCGTACATGAAGCAGCCCGGCGCCATTAAGGGCTCTCGTGCCGTCATCGACCGCACCACCGGCGAGTTCGTCATTCTGGCTCCTGAGCTTGATGAGGACAATCAGAAGATTGACGAGTTCGACGATACCCCGAACAACTTTGGCCGTATCGCTGCCGCAACCGTCCGTCAGGTGCTCTCGCAGCGTCTGCGTGACGCCGAGGACGCATCCGTTCTGGGTGAGTTCAAGGACCGTGAGGGCACCCTGGTGTCCGGCGTGATCCAGCAGGGCAACAACCCTCGCATGGTTCAGGTTGACCTGGGCACCGTTGAGGCTGTTCTGCCCAGCAACGAGCAGGTTCCGGGCGAGAAGTACCCGCACGGTACCCGCCTGCGCGCCTACCTGGTGGAGGCTCGCCGCGGCCCTAAGGGCCCCTCGATTGTGGTTTCTCGTTCGCACCCGAATCTGGTTCTGCGCCTGTTCGAGCACGAGGTCCCCGAGATTTCTGAGGGCCTGGTGTCCATTAACTCCATCGCACGTGAAGCTGGCCACCGCTCCAAGATTGCTGTGTCCGCGAAGAACCCGACCATTAACGCGAAGGGTGCGTGCATCGGCGATATGGGTGCCCGCGTGCGTGCGGTTGCTGCCGAGCTGAACGACGAGAAGATTGACATTGTCGACTACTCGACCGATCCGGCAACCTTCATTGCTGCGGCGCTGTCCCCGGCGAAGGTCACCGAGGTCATTATCGCGAACCCGCGCGAATACTCCGCTCGTGCCGTGGTTCCGGACGACCAGCTCTCCCTGGCTATTGGCCGCGAGGGTCAGAACGCACGTCTGGCAGCGAAGCTGACCGGCTGGCGTATCGATATTCTCTCCGAGTCCAAGTACGCGCAGGTTCGTGCCGAGGAAGAGGTTGCAGCTCGCGTGGCCCGTAGCCTGGCTGAAGAAGCTGCAGTTGAAGAAGCATCAGAAGAGTCCGCACAGGACGCTGAATAAGCATTAGCCCCGGTGAGGGGCGTATCCCGTGGTATATCACGTTGATGCAGGCGCAAGATATCGGGCAGTAACGTGCCCGGTGTTCTTGCGCCTGCGTCACAGTTTTGCCCATGATTCTTAAAAACGGGATACACTATTAAGATGTGCCGGTGCGTAACCGGGCGCTTTGACGTGCCCTCGCACACACCGGATAGAGCATCACGAATGTACTGCGAACGCGGTTCTACACACGCAGAGAGGGGAGAGGACCATGAGCGATCACGACCTCACCGTAACCTCCGAAGCGTTTGAAGGACCGGTCCGCACCTGCATCGGATGCCGTGCCCGCGATAAACAGCGCAACCTGCTGCGCATCGCCCGCACACCCGTCACGTCTGCTACCGAGCAGGCGGACGCCCCGCCCTATCAGCCCGATGTGGCGGGAACTATGCCCGGACGAGGCGCTTGGATCCATCCGAGCGAAAAGTGCGTAGCCGCTCTACAGAAAAAGAACGGTCTGGCGCGCGCCTTCAAAAAAGCGGTCCCTGCAGCCCAGCTGCAGGCGTGCTGTGAGCAGATTCGAGCCGTGATTGCGGACTCGACCCCCTCATAGACGCTTTTCGGGTATATGCCCTCTGTAAGTCAACGAGTTTGACGACTTCTTATCTGAAAGCGAGTCAGAAAACTGATGGATATCTAATGAGTGCCGCGAAATGAGTACCCTTTCGTGCTCACCCACCGGCAATTTCACGAATTGGCGCGCCTTCGGGCGTGTACCCCGTAAACATTAGTGTCCGCACCATTCCCGGTGCGGACCGGGAATGGAGAAAATTTGGCTCAGCCTCGAGTACACGAGTTTGCTAAAGAAGTAGGCGTACCTTCTAAGGAAGTTATCGCCAAGCTCAAGGATATGGGCGAGTTCGTTAAGAGCTCCTCTTCCACCCTGAACCCCATGGTTCTGAAGAAGCTGCGCGCGGAATTCCCCGCCGCAGCCGCTAAGCCTGCCGCAAAGGCAGCACCCGCGGAGTCGGCAGCTAAGCCGGCACCCAAGCCCGCAGCAGCAAAGCCCGCCGCTAAGCCTGCGGCAGCTCCCAAGCCCGCAGCGGCAAAGCCTGCCGCTAAGCCCGCCGCTAAGCCGGCACCCAAGCCTGCAGCTAAGTCCGTAGCAGCTGAGAGCGCAGCTCCCAAGCCTGCAGCAGCTAAGCCCGCCGCAAAGCCGGCAGCAGCTCCCAAGCCCGGCGGTCCCCGCCCGGGTAACAACCCCTTCGCATCCCAGCAGGGCATGGCACGCCCCGAGGCTGCACCGAAGCCGGCAGCTCCCAAGCCTGCCGCTCCGAAGCCCGGCCCCAAGCCCGGTCCTCGCCCCGGTAACAACCCCTTCGCATCCCAGCAGGGTATGAAGCGTGGCGGCGGCGACTCCCAGCGTTCCGGCGGTCCCCGTCCGGCACGTAACGGTCGTCCCGGTGGCAACGGTGGCGCACGCCCCGGAGGTAACGGCGGTCCCCGCCCCGCAGGTGGCGCACGCCCCGGAGGTAACGGTGGCCCCCGTCCGGCAGCTGGCGCACGTCCCGGTGCACCCCGTCCGGCTGGTGGTGGCGGCGCACGCCCGAACCCCTCGATGATGCCCAAGGTTTCCAACGTTGGTGGCGGCGCGTCCGGTTCCAACAACGGCGGCGGTAACGGCGGCGGCGGCGCACGTCGCGGCGGCGGTTCCGGCGGCTTCAACCGCGGTCCGGGTCGTCCCGGCCCCGGCGGTCGCGGCAATGCACAGGGTGCATTCGGTCGCGGTGGCTCCAAGCGTAAGGGCCGCAAGTCCAAGGCAGCTCGCCGCAATGAGCAGGAGCAGCTGAACGCACCGGCACCCGGTGGCGTGGTTGTTCCTCGCGGCGACGGCTCGACCGAGATTCGTCTGCGCCGCGGCGCGTCCATCATGGACTTCGCTGAGAAGATTGGCGCAAACCCGGCATCGCTGATTACGGTTCTCTTCCACCTGGGTGAGATGGCTACCCAGACTCAGTCCCTGGACGAGGAGACCTTCGAGCTGCTGGGTGCCGAACTGGGCTACGTCATCAAGATCGTTTCCCCGGAGGATGAGGAGCGCGAGCTGCTCGAGTCCTTCGACATCAACCTCGAAGCCGAAGCAGAAGCTGAGGGCGAGGACGTTCTGGAGGTTCGTCCCCCGGTCGTTACCGTCATGGGTCACGTTGACCACGGTAAGACCCGCCTGCTGGACGCCATCCGTAACACCAACGTCATTGAGGGTGAGGCCGGCGGCATTACCCAGCATATTGGTGCATACCAGGTCCACACCACCGTTGAGGGTGAAGACCGCGCGATTACCTTCATCGACACCCCCGGTCACGAGGCGTTCACCGCTATGCGTGCCCGCGGTGCGAAGGTTACCGACGTGGCAATCCTCGTGGTCGCAGCGGATGACGGCGTTATGCCCCAGACCGTTGAGGCACTGAACCACGCACAGGCAGCTAACGTGCCGATCGTGGTTGCTGTGAACAAGATCGATAAGGAAGGCGCGTCCCCGGAGAAGATTCGTGGCCAGCTCACCGAGTACGGTCTGATCCCCGAAGAGTACGGTGGCGACACCATGTTCGTGGATGTCTCCGCTCGTAACGGCACCAACATCGACGAGCTGCTTGAGGCTGTCACCCTGACCGCTGACGTGCTCGAACTGACCGCTAACCCGAACAAGGAAGCACGCGGCGTTGCTATTGAAGCAAACCTGGATAAGGGCCGCGGTGCGGTTTCCACCGTCCTGGTTCAGTCCGGTACCCTGCGCGTCGGTGACGCTATCGTTGCCGGTGTTGCTCACGGTCGTGTTCGTGCAATGTTCGATGAGAACGGTCAGACTGTGAAGGAAGCTGGCCCGTCCCGCCCCGTTCAGGTGCTGGGTCTGTCCACCGTTCCTCGTGCAGGTGATACCTTCCTCGTCACCGAGGAAGAGCGTACCGCTCGTCAGATCGCTGAGAAGCGTGAGGCTGCTGATCGTAACGCTCAGCTGGCTAAGCGTCGTAAGCGCGTGACCCTCGAATCCTTCGACGCCGCTGTGGCTGAGGGCAAGATGGACACCCTGAACCTGATCATCAAGGGTGACGTCTCCGGTGCTGTGGAAGCACTGGAAGAGTCCCTGATGAAGATCGACGCCGGTGGCGACGAGGTTCAGCTGCGCGTCATCCACCGCGGTGTGGGTGCTATTACCCAGAACGACGTGAACCTGGCTACCGTGGACAACGCGGTCATCATCGGCTTCAACGTCCGCCCGGCAGAGCGCGTTGCAGAACTTGCCGAACGCGAAGGTGTCGAGATGAAGTTCTACTCGGTCATCTACCGTGCGATTGAGGAAATTGAGCAGGCCGTCAAGGGTATGCTCAAGCCCGAGTACGAGGAAGTGGAGCTCGGCTCCGCAGAGATCCGCGAGGTCTTCCGCTCCTCCAAGTGGGGCAACATCGCAGGTTCGATCGTCAAGAACGGCATCATCAAGCGCAACGCCAAGGCACGCCTGGTGCGCGATGGTTCCGTGGTGGCAGACAACCTCACCATCGAGTCGCTGCGCCGTTTCAAGGACGACGCTACCGAGGTTCGCGAAGGTTTCGAGTGTGGTATTGGTCTCGGCTCCTTCAACGACATCAAGGAAGGCGACATTATCGAGACTTGGGAGATGCGCGAAAAGCCGCGTGTCTAAGACTCACACGCTGATGCGCCCGTCACCCGCTAGTGTTCCCGCACCCGCAGGCTTCTAAAACTGGAGCCTGCGGGGCGGGTGCTGGCGGGGCGGGCGCTTCCGCATTACCTGGAACGCTTCCACAGCACCTCGAGTGCCCACGGATGCGCTACAACATTTCACCACGACATTTCAAGGAGAAACACATGGCTGATGCAGCCCGCGCGGCACGACTTGCCGACCGCATCAAGGTAATTGTGGCGAAGGCGCTGGAGCGTCGTGTTAAGGATCCCCGCCTCGGTTTTGTGACCATTACCGATGCCCGCGTGACCAACGACCTGCAGCACGCAACCCTCTACTACACCGTGTTCGGCTCCGAAGAGGACGCCGAAAACACCAAGAAGGCGCTGGAATCCGCTAAGGGTATTCTGCGCGCCGAGGTGGGTAAGAACATCACTGCCCGCCTGACCCCCACCCTGACTTTCGTCGCTGACGAGGTTCCCGAGAACGCCTTCCACATTGAGGCGCTTCTGCGTGAGACTCGCGAGCGCGACGCCGCCCTGGCTGCCGCAGCTGAGGGTGCCGAGTACGCTGGTGAGGCTGACCCCTACAAGAAGGATGAGCCTGCCGAGGGTGAGGACGCCTAAGTGGCGAAGAAGCAACCTCAGGGCCCGTCCGGCCTGATGGTCATTGATAAGCCCGCCGGGATGAGTAGCCACGACGCAGTCTCTCAGATGCGTCGTATTGCTGGCACCCGGCGGGTTGGTCATGCCGGTACGCTGGATCCTGCCGCGACCGGCGTGCTGATTTTGGGCATCAATAAGGCGACCAAGCTGCTGACCTACCTGGTCGGTCAGGATAAGACCTATGACGCGACGATTCGCCTGGGCATTGAGACGCTGACTGAGGACGCCGAGGGCGAGCACACCGCCGCGCATCCGGATGCCGTTGAGGCGCTAACCGGTATGGGCGCTGAGCAGATGCGTGCGCGCATCCTGGAGGCTGTGGCGCAGCTGAGCGGCGATATTCTGCAGGTTCCTTCTGCGGTGTCCGCTATTAAGATCAACGGTGTTCGCTCGTACGCGCGTGTGCGTAGCGGTGAGCAGGTTGAGTTGGCGGCGCGTCCGGTGACGATTAGCGAGTTCACGGTGCATTCTGTGACTGCCGGTTTTGCCGAGTACGTGATTGAGGACCCCGAGAACGAGGGCGAGCACATGGCAACCTCGGTTCCCGTGATTGACTGCGATGTGACGGTTTCGTGCTCTTCGGGTACCTACATTCGTGCCCTGGCGCGTGATTTGGGTAAGATTCTGGGCACCGGTGGCCACCTGACGGCTCTTCGCCGTACCCGTGTGGGTGCCGTGGTGCTTGAGGATGCCGCCGATTTGGCGCAGTTGAAGCAGCGCCGTGAAGAATCGGAGGCACCGCTGGAAGATTTGCCCCTGCTTCCCCTGGAGGAGGCGGCACGCCGCATCTTTGGTGCGCGTGAGCTCTCCGCTGCGGAGGCGAGCGATATTTCTTACGGGCGCCGTATTAGCCCCAGCGGTGACGGTTCCGTGGTGAAGCGTTCCGTGCACGCAAGCGCGGATGAGTCCGGCGCGGTGCAGCATGCCAGCGTTGAGGGTATTGTGGCGGGCTTCGCCCCGGACGGTACCCTGGTAGCCCTGTTGGAGAATAAGAAGCAGCGCGGGAAGGTGCAGGCCGCCCCGGTGCTGGTTTTTGAGGCGAATCGTTCCTTCAACTAGGCGTTGAAGGCTTATGATAGGCGAAGAGGGTTCGGCGTTTGCGCCTGCTCAAATCTGATTTGCTCAAATCTGATTTGCCCAAACCTATCTGATTCAGCGCCTTGTTGAAGGTGCGCCCCTATTCATTCAACACGCTAACGTAATACAACCCCTGAACACACATGACTACTCGTGCGGGTGCCGCCCGGCCCTGCTGAAGGAGAGAAGATGAGCGAGAACCAGAGCTCCGCTAATAAGGCGAGTGAGCCTCGTACCGCGCCGGTACCCCGCGTGGAGTCTGCACAGGCTGAAGCTACCGTAACCGGGGCTGCTGCGACCGGAACTGCTACTCAGGGCGGTGCCGCGAAGGCTGCCGGTGCTAAGACTGCTGAGCCTATTTCTGCGGCGAAGGCACCCGAGGGTGTTCGCGTAGCCGCACCGGCGTCCGGCGATAAGGCGTCGCAGAAGGCAGATAAGAAGGCTGAGAAGAAGGCAACCCGCGAGGCGTTTGCCCGCCCGAAGAGCCTTGAGGAGGCGGCTAAGCCTCAGAACCGCGCGGCGTTCCGCGCGGCGGTGGCGCTGTACGGTCTGTTCATGATTGCGTACGGTGTGTGGCAGGTTCTGGGCGGTGTCCGCGTCATTCCGGATGCCCCTCAGGATTTCGCAAACCCCTCGGTGCAGTCGAATTACGTGTTCTTCGCGGCAGCCTATGTGGGTGTGGGCCTGTCCTTCGTGTTCATTGCCCTGAAGTTCAAGTGGGTGAACATGCTCGTGTTCTCCTGCCTGGTGGTTTTCCTGGGCGGCGTGGGTCGTATCCTGTCGTGGGCGTTCTTCGGCACCCCGCATTGGTCGCTGATTGTGCTGATGGTGACTGAGCTTGTGATTCCTCCGTGCCTGCTGGTGTGGTACAGCTGGATTAACAAGTCCAATAAGATTCGCGAGGAGATGCTGAAGGCTTCTCGTAACCAGGCTCGTAAGTAGTCGTAACGCCCGGGAAGGTTCCTGCCGTACGGTGGGGTGCCTGCCCGGGCTTTCTTATGGGCGGGGCTTGGCCTCTGGATGGGGCTCTGCCGCTGCCCGTCAGATACCCCGCCACCTCCGCCGCATCCACAAAGGTAGGGGAGGGAGCACCGCCTGTCAGCGGCGCCGTTCCATTCCCTGTTGATTCCCGTTTTGAATTCTGCATCCTGCCGCCTGTGGTCTAGGATGGTTAGGTACATTTATCTTTTTCAGGAGAGCCCGTGACCCTCTACACCGCTTTGAGCGAGGTCCCCGCCGGCTACGGCCCCTCGGTCGTGACCATCGGCAATTTTGACGGCGTGCACCGTGGACATGCCCGCGTGATCTCGCGCGTGGTCTCCCTTGCTGAAGAGCATGGTTTGAGCTCTATCGCGGTCTCTTTTGACCCGCACCCGATGCAGGTGCACCGTCCCGAGGTACCCCACCACGACATTATGGGTCAGGGCTCGCGCCGCTACTTCATGTGCCTGCTGGGTCTGAACGACTACCTGCTGCTGAACTACAACCTGCAGTTCGCTTCGCAGACCCCCGAAGAGTTCGTGAAGTCCACCTTCGTGGATGCGCTGAACGCGCGTTTCGTGGTCATCGGTGACGACGTGCGCTTTGGTAAGAACAACTCCGGCGACCTGAACACCATGCGTGAGCTGGGGGAGAAGTACGGCTTTGAGGTGGTTGTCGTTGAGGATCTGATGGTGGATGAGAACACCCGCTGCTCCTCGACCCGCATCCGCCAGCTGCTACTGGAGGGTGATATGCCCGCCGCAACCGAGCTGCTGGGCCGCCACCACATGATGGCTGGTGAGGTCGTGCACGGTCTGGCGCGCGGCCGAGAGTTGGGCTTCCCGACCGCGAACCTTGAGCTTGAGGCGCGCGGCTTGATTCCCGCCGATGGCGTGTACGCCGGCTGGCTGGTGGACGAGTCCGGCAACCGCCACCCCGCCGCTATTTCGGTGGGTACGAACCCGACCTTTGACGGTATTGAGCACCGCCAGGTTGAGGCGCACGTGATTGACCGCCCGGAAGAGCGCGTGGAGGATTTCAACCTGTACGGTCAGCGTGTGCTGATTGAGTTCGTGAAGCGTCTGCGCCCCATGGTGGCGTACACCGGTGTTGAGGCGCTGATCGAGCAGATTAGCGATGACGTGGTGCAGACCCGCGAGGTGCTGGCTGAGGACGCGAAGAACTACTGCCCGCCGGAGTGCCCGGTGCAGGCGGAAGTGAAGCATCCCCACTTCTAACCCCACCACCTCTCACCCCACTATTGGGAGCCGCAGCCTGCGTTTTCTGCGGTAATGACGTGTGATGCCCCGGCGGTAAGATTTTCGGATCTGCCGCCGGGGCTTCGCGTACCCGACCGGATGCGCCGCCCATGAAACCTCGTGCGCTGCCCGTGCGGCACCCCTGTTTTAGCCGTCCCCGTTTTAGTCGCCCCGGTTTTAAGAGAAGATAGAGTCATGGAAAAAATGAACGTCGAATCCTTCAACCTCGACCACCGCGCCGTAGCAGCACCCTACGTGCGTATCGCAGACCGCAAGGTCCTGCCCGGTGGCGACACCCTCATCAAGTACGATATCCGCTTCACCCAGCCGAACACCGCGCACCTGGAAATGCCGACCGTGCACTCCATCGAGCACCTGAGCGCCGAGCACATGCGCAACCACACCGACCGTCTGATTGACTTCTCCCCGATGGGTTGCCAGACCGGTTTCTACGCGCTGACCCTGGGCCTGGAGCCCGAGGAGTTCTTCCCCATCCTGGAAGCAACCCTCAACGATATCCTCAACGCGACCGAGGTTCCGGCAGCGAACGAAGTGCAGTGCGGTTGGGGCGCCAACCACACCCTCGAAGGCGCGCAGGCGGCGGCTCGCGAGTTCCTCGCGGCACGCGATGAGTGGGCGCAGGTGATGGCGTAATGAGCGCACAGATTCCCGACGCTTTCGCATCCGCCTTCAACCCGGTGGACTTTGACCCGAACGCTTTCGACCCGGCTGAGGCGTTCAACAGCATGTTTGAGCTGATGGACGGCATGTCCAACGCCATCATCATTCAGGTGGCAATGGATGAGGAACTCGCACCCTTCCTGAAGGTGACCGAGGAGCTGCAGCCCTCCTTCACCGAGGGCGCGGCGGTATTCCACCCGCGCTACCTGCAGGTGGGCGAGGATCAGGTTCCGCTGCTGCTGGTTCGCTCCAAAATTGGTCTGGTGAACGCGGCGAGCGCCGTCACCGAGGCGATCAGCTACTCCTCGAACTGCCTGGGCGTCATTAGCGCAGGTACCGCCGGCGGTTTGGCTCGCGGCATCAACGTGGGCGACGTGCTGATTGGCGAGAACTACACCTACACTGACGCCGACGCGACCGCGTTCGGTTACGCACGCGGCCAGGTTCCCGGCATGCCCGAAAGCTACGACGGTCAGGCGGACGAGTGGCAGGATGCCCTGGAGCATGCGCTCGCCGCACTGGAGCCGGTGCGTGAGCAGGCTGAGAGCCCGTGGGAGGTGCGCCGCGGCCAGATGCTGGCGGGCAACTCCTTCGTGACCGCCCACAACGTCAAGGACACCCGTGAGGCCTTCGAGGGCGCCATCAGCACCGACATGGAGACCACCGCCATTGCGCAGGTCTGCCACAACTACGAGATCCCGTTTATCGGGGTGCGTTGCGTGTCTGATCTGTGCGGCCCGGAGGCCGATCAGGACTTCCACCTCTCCGTGGATGTTGTGGCCCCCCGCTCGGCGCGTTACGCCCTGCAGCTGGCCGCCGAGCTGTGGACCGAGGCCGAGCTGGAGGACCTGGAGCTGGCTCTCTAAAGCTCTAGAACTAACAATCCAGAGCATGCGGCAAGTGCCGGGGCGTGAACCTCAATGGTTTGCGCCCCGGCATTTTTGTGCCGGTTTTTGTACGCCACTCTTTCTGCCGCCCGGCACCTTGATGGACCCGGCCCGCGAGACATGCAGAAATATTAATCGCGGTGAATATACATTCTGTGTGTCGTGGAGTACTATGAATGTGGAAACTAATCGCTCTCACAGAGGAGTACGTCGTGAAGGTCTGTCCGACTCTCGCCTCCGTCACCGGTCTGCTCGGTGGCTACAAGGTTGCATCTAGCACCGGCATCCGCCCGCTCGGTGGCGCTGTCCTGGCACTGTGCGGTGCCGTGGCTTACAAGAATTGGAAGCGTAAGGCTGGCGCAGGCCGTGCTACCTTCCTCACCGCTCTCTACCTCGGCGCGTTCGGCGCCGCTCATCCGCTCGCCAAGAAGCTTGGCGCGTGGCCTGCAGTCTACACCGTGACTGCTGTAACCGCTCTGTCCTCTATCGTCATTGGACGTAAGCGACAGAAGTAGTCTTTGACAAAAAGACGGCGGAAAGGCAACGTTGCCTTCCCGCCGTCTTTTGCGTTCCCTCCCACCGTACCGGTTGGGTGGGGATGCGACGGGGCGATGCGCGAAGGCAACACCTTCCGCGCAACGCCCCATCACTCGATGGGGAGTGAATCAACCGGTACCGCTCTCAGTCACCTGCTGAGCTGCGGCACCACCCGATACGTTTCCCCGCCACCGGCGGGTACACCCCACGAGGTAAAGGAAAAGAAGAAGATGAATACCACTCCGGGCTCATCCCCGGTACAGCAGGGAGCAGAGACTTCCGAGAACCCGCAGCTAGCGCGTGGACTCTCCCTGCGCCACATCATGTTCATCGCCCTCGGCTCCGCCATCGGCACCGGCCTGTTCTACGGCTCGGCATCCGCCATTCAGCTGGCGGGCCCCTCCGTGCTGCTTGCCTACGTTATTGGCGGCGCGGCAGTGTTCATGGTGATGCGCGCAATGGGCGAACTCGCCCTGGCGCACCCGGTCTCCGGTGCATTCTCCGAATACGCCACCCGCTACCTCGGACGCTGGGCTGGCTTCGTGACCGGCTGGACCTACGCCCTAGAAATGGCGCTGGTCGCCATTGCGGACGTCACCGCCTTTGCCGTGTACATGAAGTTCTGGTTCCCGAACAGCCCCTCCTGGATCTGGATCGTCTCTGTCCTGCTGATTCTGCTCGCCATTAACCTAGCGAAGGTCAAGGCATTCGGCGAGACCGAATTCTGGTTCACCCTCGTGAAGGTCAGCGCCATTATCGCCATGATTGTTGGCGGCGTGATCCTGCTCTTTGTGGGCGTGCAGGCACACGACTCCGTGGCGCCCTCCGTCACGAACCTCTGGGCTCTTGAAGGCGGCTTCTTCGCGAACGGATTTACCGGCTTCCTCGCCTGCTTTACCGTGGTGATGTTTGCCTTCGGCGGTATCGAGAATATCGGTATTGCCGCCGGTGAGGCGAAGGACCCGCGCACCTCAATCCCCAAGGCGATTCGCACGGTGCCGTTCCGCATCCTCATCTTCTACATTCTGACCCTGTCGGTCATCATGTCCCTGTACCCCTGGTACTCGGTGACGAAGGCGAACTCGCCGTTCGTGCAGATCTTTGAGGGTCTGGGCATTCCGGCTGCCGCTTCGATTCTGAACGTGGTCATCATTACCGCCGCAATCTCTGCGCTGAACGCGGACGTGTACGGTGCCGGCCGCATGATGTACGGCCTGGCGAAGCAGAACCTGGCACCGGCTTCCTTCGCGAAGGTCACCAAGAACGGTGCGCCCTGGATGACCACCCTCATCATGGTGCTGGTCATGGCGGTCGGCGTGATCGTGAATGTGCTCTTCGAGAACGCGTTCGAGGTGGTCGCCTCCCTGGCAACCTTCGCGACCGTATTCGTGTGGGTCATGATTCTGCTGGCGCACATTGCGTTCAAGCGCAGCGGCGCCGATACCGAGGCGCAGCCGGTGCGCCAGCCCCTGTGGCTGAGCTACCTGGCGTTGGCGTTCATGATCTTTATCGTGGTGCTCTTCGGTTGCTTTGCCGATACCCAGCTGGCGCTGGTGATGGGCGCAATCTGGTGCCTGTTCCTGCTGGGCTACTACCGCCTCGTGGTGGTCCGCGCTCGCGCTGAAGCGTAAACACCGAATAAACGTAGAGCCCGGTGCAAGAGCCCGGGGTGAGAACTATACTGTGAAGCCCGGCGACCGGTAGTGTGATGAGCTACCTGTCGCCGGGCTTCTGCTCACCCTTCCACGAAAGCGCCCCGGTAGCGTAGAATGGGAAGAACGCGTCTGCAGTCCGCAGTAGACGACGTGTATTACAGGGCGTAAGCCCACCACCCGGCGGCAACCGTCCGTACGGGACGTATGCGGTACTAACTCTAGGAGTTAAAAAGTGGCACTGGATCCCGCTGTCAAGCAGGCAATCATCAAGGAATACGCAACCCACGAGGGCGACACCGGTTCGCCCGAGGTTCAGATTGCAGTTCTGTCTCGTCGTATCGCCGACCTGACCGAGCACCTGAAGTTCCACAAGCACGATCACCACTCCCGTCGTGGCCTGATGATCCTCGTTGGTCGTCGCCGCAACATGCTCGGCTACCTGAAGAGCGTCGACATCGAGCGTTACCGTTCGCTGATTGAGCGCCTGGGTCTGCGCCGATAAAACAGGAGCGTCTTGACGCTTTTGTGGTGATTAATCGCCTTTAGGCGGTGTGTGCGGACGTGCTGTCAGCACTACCATGCCTCCATCACGGAGGCGGGTAGCGCCAGCGCGTCCGTACTGCCGCGTTGAGGGGCGCATCTTCCGCTCGCTAGAATCCCGCGAGATTCTAACGCTCGAATCCAAAGCGAGATTCCGGCGCTAGAGTCCACCGCTAGATTCCACAGCGAGAAATCGTTGGAAGATGCCGCCTCCCTCACCTGAAAGAAAGAACAGAAGGCCGTGCCGGCACACACGCCGCGGTCCTCGGTAGCGAATTACGGAATAACACCACCCCCACGACCTTGCCGTCACACGTCGCGCACACACGTGATGTACAAGGTAGGGGGGGAGATGCCGTGGTTTCCTATCGAAGGCCGACTCGTGCGCCGTACGGCCTGCCAAGAAGAAAGAAGGAACCGTGGAAGGTCCCGAAATCAAGTTTGCTGAAGTCGAAATCGACAACGGCATTTACGGTAAGCGCCACGTGCGCTTTGAAACCGGCCGTCTCGCCAAGCAGGCTAACGGCTCGGTGCTCGTCACCATCGATGACGAGACCACCCTGCTCTCCGCAACCGTGGTCGGCAAGTCTCCCCGTGAGGGCTTCGACTTCTTCCCGCTGACCGTGGACGTGGAAGAGCGCATGTACGCAGCCGGCAAAATCCCGGCATCCTACTTCCGCCGCGAAGGCCGCCCCAGCACCGAGGCCATTCTGGCAGCCCGCCTGATTGACCGCCCGCTGCGCCCCGCCTTCACCAAGGGCATCCGCAACGAGGTGCAGGTCGTCGTGACCGTCCTGACCTACAACCCGGACGAAATCTACAACACCTTCGCGATTAACGCGGCTTCGGCATCGACCTCCCTGTCCGGTGCGCCGTTCAACGGCCCCATCGGTGGCGTGCGCATGGCCCTGATTGACGGCCAGTGGGTTTGCTTCCCCAAGTACTCCCAGCTGGAAAACGCTGTCTTCGACATGGCTGTTGCAGGCCGTATCGTCACCAAGGCTGACGGTACCGAAGATGTGGCCATCATGATGGTCGAGGCTGAGGCCACCGACAACTCCTGGAAGCTCATCAAGGAGGACGGCCAGACCGCCCCCACCGAAGAGGTCGTCGCCCAGGGTCTAGAGGCCGCTAAGCCCTTCATTGCCGCCCTGTGCAAGGCTCAGTCCGACCTGGCAGCCCGCGCCGGCAAGCCCGCCCTCGAGCTGCCCTTCTTCGGCGGCCACGGCGAGGACGTGGACGCAGCCGTGAAGGAATTCGCCGCAGACCGCCTGGTCGAGGTGTACTCCATCGCCGGCAAGCAGGAGCGCGAAGCCGCCGCAGCCGAGCTGAAGGAAGACCTCAAGGAGGCTCTGACCGGCGAAGGTAAGGAATTCGAAGAGCGTTCCAACGAGGTCGACGTGGCATTCGCCGCCCTGACCAAGCACATTGTGCGCCAGCGCATCCTCACCGATCAGGTGCGCATCGACGGCCGCGGCCTGACCGACATCCGTCAGCTCACCGCCGAGGTTGAGGTCCTGCCCCGCGTGCACGGCTCCTCCCTCTTCGAGCGTGGCGAGACCCAGATTATGGGTATCACCACCCTGAACATGCTCAAGATGGAGCAGCAGCTGGATTCCCTGCACCCGCTCAAGTCCAAGCGCTACATCCACCACTACAACTTCCCGCCGTACTCCACCGGTGAGACCGGCCGCGTGGGTTCGCCCAAGCGCCGCGAAATCGGCCACGGTGCACTCGCAGAGCGCGCAATCACCCCGGTGCTGCCCTCCCGCGAAGAGTTCCCCTACGCGATCCGTCAGGTCTCTGAGGCTCTGGGCTCCAACGGCTCGACCTCCATGGGTTCGGTCTGTGCATCGACCCTGTCCCTGCTGAACGCCGGTGTGCCGCTGCGCGCACCCGTTGCAGGTATCGCAATGGGCCTGGTCTCTGACGAGGTTGACGGCGAGACCCGCTACGCAGCCCTGACCGACATCCTCGGTGCGGAAGACGCACTGGGCGATATGGACTTCAAGGTGGCAGGTACCTCCGAGTTCGTGACCGCTATCCAGCTGGACACCAAGCTCGACGGTATCCCCGCATCCGTGCTCGCTGGTGCACTGACCCAGGCACGTGAGGCTCGCCTGCACATCCTCGAGGTGCTCGTCAGCGCGATTGACGCACCGGATGAGATGAGCGAGTTCGCACCGCGCATTATTTCCGTGAAGATCCCGGTCGCCAAGATCGGTGAGGTCATCGGCCCCAAGGGTAAGATGATCAACCAGATCCAGGAAGACACCGGCGCAGACATCTCCATTGAGGACGACGGCACCGTGTACATCGGCGCAGCTGACGGCCCCTCCGCCGAGGCTGCACGTTCGGCAGTGAACGCTATTGCTAACCCGCAGGTTCCCGAGGTTGGCGAACGCTACCTGGGTACCGTGGTGAAGGTGACCGACTTCGGTGCGTTCATCTCCCTGACCCCCGGTAAGGACGGCCTGCTGCACATCTCCGAGATGCGTAAGCTCAACGACGGCAAGCGCGTTGTTGACGCTGAGGACGTTGTCTCCGTGGGCCAGAAGGTCCAGGTGGAGATTACCAAGATTGATGACCGCGGCAAGCTCTCGCTGGCACCGGTTGTTGAGGGTGGCGACGACGAGTAGTCGTAACCCCCACTAAGTGATGAGGGGCGTTCGGCGCACCCGGTGCGGTTCACTCCCCGCCGGATGCGCCGGGCGCCCCTTGTTCGCGAGTAAGAGATATAAGATTAATATATTTCTCTTGCACTGGAAGGAAAGTGAGCGAATGCTGACACGACGTGACAGCACAATTGATATTGCTAAAGGCATCGCAATCATTGCAATTGTGTTTGGGCACATTCATCGAGGGATGTGGGCATCTGGACTGGGGACGGAAGCCTTCCGCCCCTACAAGTATGTGTTTGACTACGGTGTCTATTTTTGGCACCTGGTAGTTTTCGCTTTTCTGAGCGGCCTTTTTGTGGCGCGAGGAGCAACGAAAACTACCCCCTCCTCATACCTGACGAAGCGTCTGGTCCTCTTCGGATACCTCTACGTTATTTGGCAGGTTCTGCAGGTGGGCATGAAGCTTGTGCTTCCGTCTAATTCTTCCGAGAAGACGACTGTTATGAGCCTGTTCGAGCTGTGGAAGCCTGAGGGTCAGCTCTGGTTCTTCCCGTGGCTCATGATTGTCACCATTATTGCTGTGGTGACGCGAGTATGGCAGAAGAACGCTATTGCCGCCCTAACGATTGCTGGCTCGGCGATTCTTGCGCTTGCCTCTTGGGGGTACATCGGCGAATATGTCGGCACGCAGGGTCTTTCGCTGCTCTTCTTCTTCCTCGTTGGTGTCGCACTTGGCCATGAGAGATTCCAACGCATTATGAGCTCCATTCCTTTGGCTGCTCACGCGGGTATCGTCGCTGTTGCCCTGTTCGACTACATCTATCTTCTGATGAACTTTCAGGCTACTCCGCCTACCGTCATTCCGTACTTCACGAATAACGCCGGTGCGGTAGCTACGGGTATTCTTGCAACGGTGATGTCCTCGCTGGCGGTGCTTTCGCTCTCCTACCTGCTGGCGCGGGTTCCGTGGAGCGGCTGGCTCGCCTACCTGGGCCGTCACTCCCTGGAAATCTTCATCGCGCATATTGTGTGCGGTGCAGCTTTCCGTTTCGTACTGATTAAGACCGGTTTCTTCTCGGTACCCCTGTTCCTGGTGGGAGGAACGATCTTCGCGATCCTCGCCTCGCTCCTGATGGGGTACTGTGCTCAGAAGTTGAGGGTTCCGCTGTTTGCGTTGCCTCGCCCTCTTGAACGAAAAATTAGCTAATCGAAATATCGAAGGATGCTGAATGTCTATTTCCCTGCCCGTCGAGCTTGAGGCAATTGCCGAAGAGCTCAACTACGAGCACGGCCGTCTCATCTACGAGGGTGTAGGCGGTAACGAGGTGCGCCGCTCCATCCTGCCCGGTGGTGTACGCGTGATTACCGAAAAAATGCCCGGTACCCGCGGCGTATCCATCGGATTCTGGGTGGGAGTCGGCTCCCGCGACGAAGCCCCCGGCATGCTCGGCTCCACCCACTTCCTGGAGCACCTGCTGTTCAAGGGCACCGGCACCCGCACCGCCCTGGACATCGCATCCTCCTTCGACGCGGTAGGCGGCGAATCCAACGCCCTGACCGCTAAGGAGCACACCTGCTACTACGCGCGTGTGCTCGACGATGACGCGCCCATGGCGGTGGACGTCATCACCGACATGGTCACCAACGCCCTGCTGGACCCGGCTCACCTGGAGCAGGAACGCGGCGTGATCCTCGAAGAGATCGCCATGGACCAGGACGACCCGACCGACGTTGCTTTCGAGAACTTCGTGGAGCAGCTCATGGGTGAGAACCCGCTGGGCCGCCCCATTGGCGGTACCCCGCAGGAGATTACCGAGGTGCCGCGTGACGCCGTGTGGGAGCACTATAAGCGCTACTACACTCCGGACCGCCTGGTCATTTCTGCCGCCGGTTCGCTGGAGCACAGCACCATGGTCCGCCTCGTGCTGGAGGCGCTGACCCGCTACGGCTGGAACCTGCAGGAGGGCGTGGCACCGGCACCGCGTCGCGTGCGTACCGACAGCGGCATTGTTCCGCTGAGCGAGCTGCGTGAGGTGGAGAAGGGCTTCGAGCAGACCAACATTGTGATGGGCTGCCCGAGCATTATCGCTGGGGATGACCGCCGCTACGCGATGAGCGTGCTGACCAGCGCGTTCGGCGCGGGCATGTCTTCGCGCCTGTTCCAGGAGATTCGCGAGAAGCGCGGCCTGGCGTACAGCACGTTTGCGTTCTCCGGCGCGTACTCGGACGCCGGCTACTTCGGCATGTACGCGGGTTGCCTGCCCGCTAAGACCGAGCAGGTGCGCGAGGTCATGGGCTACGAGTTCGATAAGCTCGCCACCGCCGGTATTACCGAGGAAGAGCTGACGAAGGTCCGCGGCCAGCTGGCCGGCTCCACCGTGCTCGGTAGCGAGGATTCCGGTTCGCGCATGTCCCGCCTGGGCCGCGCCGAGCTGGATTCGGGCCTGTTCACCAGCACCGATGAGCTGCTGGAGAAGATCCGCGCGGTCTCTCTGGAGGAGGTTCGCGACCTGGCGGCGTACCTGGGGCAGCAGCAGATGATCACCACCATCGTGCGCTAACCCTCAACGCTTACGGCACGAAAATGCCCGTTCCCACACCCCCAATGCGGGGGAGGGAACGGGCATTTTGTGTGTATCAGTGTCTATCGCAGGGGCGTTTCCGAGAGGCGCTACCAAGAAGTGCTTCCGGGTACTCTGCCGCCCATGCTCTTGACGCCCAGCATGAGCGGCAGAACCGAAAAGCCACTGCTGAAAGCTATCCCCAGAACACTACTTCTGAGGGCTACTTCTGTGCGCTACTTCTGAAGACTACTTCTGCGCTTTGGCGATAGCCTCCATCAGCACCTGAGCGTAGAGTTCCTGACCGGCAGCCTCCGGGTGAACACCATCGGAGGAGAGCAGACCGCTCTGAGTCTGCAGAGCCTGGCGGATCGCAGCGTTCCAATCCGCAATAATCACACGGTCGGGATGCTGAGCCGCAAACTCGCGAATCTTACCGTTCGAGTAATCAATCCAGGTCAGGTTGCGCGGGCCGTAACCGGTCACCAGCACCAGCTTAGAATCGGCGGGCATAGCAGCCAGCACCTGATCAAGCTGACCGTCCAGAATAGTCGAGTTAGCGGTCACCGACAGTACGAAGGTCTTACGAATCTGGCCGTTGGCACCCATGGATTTAATAATCGGCAGAGCCTTAGCGATGGTGCGCGCCTCCGCCGCATCAATCTGCGCCTCGGGCATCTTGTCGTACAGCTCGGGGGACACAGCCACCACAATGGAGTCACCCACAATGGTCACCTTCGAAGAATCCACCGAACCGGTTGCACTCTTCGATGCCGAGGGGCTTGCAGAAGCCTTCGCGTCCTTACCGGCAGCAGAAGCACTCGGGTTTGCAGAGGCGCTCGCAGCCTGCGCCTCCTGACGAGCCTTCAGACGCTCAGCGGCGGCACGCTTGCCGTCCTCAACGGCCTGCTGGGCGGTAGTCATCGCCGGGGCAGTATGCACCGACAGACCGGTCGCAGCGGCAGCCACCACAACAGCCATAATCACCGAAACCGGCAGGAGCCTCGTGCGTGAAGAATGGAACAACGCCATGAAACGGTTCGCGCTACCGCGGAAACCGTAACGGCGAATCGGGGTTTCAACCCAGCGGTACGACATCTCCGCAATAGCGAAGGTCGCCACCAGAACGCCCACGTTTACCAGCGGGGAGCGGTCAGCGCCCAGGGCGTAGTGCATGACCACGGCGAGCGGCCAGTGCCACAGGTACAGGCCGTAGGAACGTTCGCCCACCCAACGCAGGGGAGCGAAGTTCAGCAGGCGGCGCAACACCTCGGAGGCGCCAGCAAGCATGTCGGGAAGCATGCCCTGAATCACGCCCAGTGCCAGCAGGGAGGCGCCAAACAGGCCCCAGGGAATCGCTCCGGGTGCCGACTCGGGAACCAGGATTGCGTAGGGAATCAGCGCGAACAGGGACAGCCAGCTGATCATGACGCGGGCGAAAGCGACCAGGCCGAAGGGCTGAGCCACACGGTACAGCACGGACTGCTGAAGCGGCGGGTACAGCGACCAGGGGCGTGCAAACGCCAGTAGTGCACCGAGCAGCAGGCCGTACAGGTGAGTGTCGGTGCCGTAGTAGACGCGGCTAATGGGGGCGCCGGACATCAGCAGTGCGGTGGCGGTGCTCAGCGACGCAATAATACCGAGCACCATGACCACGCTGAAACGACGCCACGAACGGCGCAACAGCACCCCGGCGCCAACAATCAGCAGGGGCCAGACCACGTAGAACTGTTCTTCCACCGCCAGGGACCAGAAGTTCGTGAAGAGCTCCGGGGAGGTCTGCGCGAAGTAGTCGTTACCGGCAAAAATAGAAATCCAGTTGGACGAGAAGGTTGCCGCACCGGCAAGCTGGCGGCCCAGGTTCACCTGAATATCGCCACCAATGAGCAGGCTGACCGGTCCCATGACCAGAATCAGCAGGGTAATGGCGGGAAGCAGACGGCGGGCACGGCGAATCCAGAAGTTGCCCAGGGCAATTTTGCCGGTGAGCGCACCCTCACGCAGAAGCAGGGAGGTAATCAGGAAACCGGAGATGACGAAGAAGATATCCACGCCAATCATGCCGCCCGGTAGCACGGTGGGCCAGAAATGGTACACCATCACGAGGAGCACAGCGATTGCTCGCAGGCCGTCCAGACCCGGCAGAACATAACGCCGGTTAGCCTCATCTGGACGCACGGAGGATGTAAAGAGGGACTTCATACTGTGAAAGCACTCCGTAGGATGGAAAATAGAGAAATACTTCCTAATTATATGGTTGCTATCTATAGATAACGTATTAAACGGCTTATATGACGGTTAGATTATTGTGCTTTTTATGCCGTTGAGGTTCCGTGGGGCATCTCACCCAGTGTGTACGATGACGCCCAGCGCGTTCGGACAGGGGATAATAGGGGCTGTATGCCGCAAAAGCCCCATAGTCGGGGTACACAAAAGCTACGGAGGAGAGAACATGACCCACGAGGGCGACGAAAAAATCTGGAAGGTAGCGGTACTCGGCGCCGCAGGCCGCATGGGCTCTGAGGCGGTGCACGCCGTCAATACCTCCGCAGACATGGACCTGGTGGCTGCTCTGGGCCGTGGCGACGACCTGCAGGAGCTGGTTGATGCCGGCGCAGAGATTGTTATTGACCTGACCGTTCCTGAATCCAGCGAGGCGAATGTGCGCTTCGCGGTGGAGCACGGTATGCACGCTGTGGTCGGTACGACCGGTTGGACCCCCGAACGCCTGGACTCCCTGCGAGAGCTACTGGTAGAGCACCCCGAGGTGGGTGTGCTCATCGCCCCGAACTTCGCGATTGGTTCGATTCTCGCCACCGAGTTCGCGGCGAAAGCGGCACGCTACTTCGAATCGGTAGAGATCATTGAGATTCACCACCCGAATAAGGTGGATGCCCCCTCCGGCACCGCGGTGCACACCGCCCGCAAGGTCGCCGCCGCTCGCGCGGAGGCTGGCGTGGGTGCAAGCCCGGACGCCACCACCTCCGATCCTTTGGGTTCGCGCGGCGCCGTAATCGACGATATTCACGTGCACGCGGTGCGTCTGCGCGGCATGGTGGCGCACCAGGAGATTCTGCTGGGCGATCCCGGTCAGCAGCTCGTGATTCGTCACGATTCCTTTGACCGTGTCTCCTTCATGCCCGGCGTGCTGTTGGGTGTGCGTGAGGTGGCGGCGCATCCGGGTTTGAGCGTGGGCTTGGACGCCTACATGGATTTGTCCTAGGAGAGAATATTGTCTGAACAGACTTCACCCGACACCTCGCCGGTATCTTCCGAGGCTCGTAGCCCCTGGTGGACTTCGCTACGTTTGTGGACTGTCTGCGCCTGCGTGCTGATGGTGCTGACCGTGCTGATTCTGCCGCTGCCTCTGGCGGCGCGTGCCTCTATCCTGGGCGTGCTGATTTTTAGTGCCGTCTTTGTGACGGTGGATGCCGGCGGCTGGGGTAAGACCTTCGCGGCACTGACTTGCGCGCTGCTGACCCTGTACCTGGTACACATTGCGCAGCAGGGGTTCGTGATGCTCACCTCCGGTTCGGTGGCTGGCATTGTGCTTGGCGCGGGTATGATTTTGCTGCCGATTCTGGGTGCGTGGGCGCTGGTGCGTGAGGTGCTTTTCGGTGCTCGTATTCAGCGTATGGCTCAGGAGTTGGCTGCTTCGGGTGAGCTGGCGGAGGATACCCTGCCGCGCACCCCCTCCGGTCGTGTGGACCGTGAGGCGGCGGCGGTGGAGTTTGAAGGCTTTGCGGCGGCGGTTGAGCAGGACCCCGAGAACTGGAAGGCGTGGTTCAACCTGGCGTGCATGTACGATGCCGGTGGTGAACGCAAGCGTGCCCGTGCGGCGATGCGCAACGCGTGGGCGTTGCGTTCGGGCGGTCAGGCGAAGGGCATGCGTTAGGCTCTGACCCTGCGATCCCTAGTCAATGCCACATTTATTTTCGGTATGAGACTGATAACGCCGAGGCTATGTGCCCGGTTTCATAGGCTCTCGTGGAAGTACCGCGGGTTTGAAAGAGTCCGAATAGTAGAACACGCATGAAAACTTATGCGTTCTAACGGAAAAATCTGCATTTCGGGCGTACTCTGGACATATGTCTGAGAACCTTTCGAACCCCGGTACTTTTGTTGAACCCGTCTTCGGTCGCCTCCTGACCGCAATGGTGACCCCCTTCGCGAAGGACGGCTCCGTTGATGAAAAGCAGGTCGCAGACCTGGCGAACTACCTTGTGGAGAACGGTCACGATGGTCTGGTAGTCTGCGGTACCACCGGCGAATACTCCACCATGACCGATGACGAGAACGAGCGCGTCTTCCAGATTGTGAAGGATACCGTTGGCTCTCGCGCGAAGATTATTGCCGGTGTTGGTTCGAACGACACCGCGCACACCATTGAGCTGGCGCACCGTGCCGAAAAGGTTGGCGTGGACGGCCTGCTGGTCGTGACCCCCTACTACAACAAGCCGACTCAGCCGGGTGTCTACGCCCATTTTGCGACCGTTGCTCAAGCAACTGAGACCCCCGTCATGCTTTACGATATTCCGGGTCGTGCGGGCATCCCCATCGCACCCGAAACCTACCGTCGCCTTGCAGAAATTGATAGTATTGTAGCGGTGAAAGACGCCAAGGCAGACTTCGGTGCCGCAACTGAAGTCATGGCAACCACCGACCTGCACTACTACAGCGGCGACGACGGACTGACCCTTCCCTGGATGGCAATGGGCGCCGTCGGCCTCGTCTCGGTGACCGCACATGTGGCACCCGCACTCTTCCGTGCCCTGATTGATGCTGTCGTTGCACAGGACCTGGTGGAGGCGCAGCGTCTTCACCTGGAACTGACTCCGATTGTCCGAGCAACCATGGGCCGTGCCCCCGGTTGCGTTGCCGCCAAGGAAATTCTTTCCTGGCAGGGTGTGCTGGATGAGCCCGTCGTTCGCCTGCCGCACGTACTCTCCGAACCGGAGGTTGCCCAGGCTATGCGAGCTGACCTGCTCTCCTCGAGCATCGCTCACACCCTGAAGAACGCCTAAACTTTGACGCCTACCCGCCGCACGCAATAGTGCGGGGAGCGTATATATAGAGTATATAGAGGACTTCGGCTACCGTAACGCCCCGCCTTAGGGGTGCGTCATGTAGCCAACGGACGCGGACTCCGCACCTAACACTAGGTGAGGGGTCCGCTCTGGCGTATTGCCGCGGTTTACCGTCGATGATTCGGTCCCCACTCAGACAGGGACTTACCTTAGGCAGAAGCACCCGCGCGCTACGCCCCAAATACTTTTCAATACTTTCGGTGATTTGGACGCACCGGCAGCACCCCACCTGCTCGGCATGTGAGAGCCGAACCGGCGGGAGCGCTTGCGGTACGAAGCGTCGCCTACGAATCACAGACATCACAAGAAAACATAGAAGAAAGAGGAGACACACGATGAGCGTCTTTGAAGCGAATCTTCCCCTCCCTCCCCGCCTGAAGAAGGACACCCTGCGCGTGGTGCCCCTGGGCGGCCTGGGCGAAGTCGGTCGTAACATGACCGTGTACGAAATCAACGGCAAGCTGCTGATTGTTGACTGCGGCGTGCTCTTCCCCGAAGAGTCCCAGCCCGGCGTGGACCTGATCCTGCCCGACTTCAGCTACATTGTTGACCGTCTGGACGACGTGGTCGCCATGGTTCTGACCCACGGCCACGAGGACCACATCGGCGCGGTTCCCTACCTGCTGCGCCGCCGCCCCGACATCCCCCTGGTCGGTTCTGAACTGACCCTGGCGCTGGTTGAGGCGAAGCTCGCCGAGCACCGCATCAAGCCCTACACCCTCGCGGTGAAGGAGCACCAGGTAGAGCGTTTCGGCCCGTTCGAGTGTGAGTTCGTTGCTGTGAACCACTCGATTCCGGATGCGCTGGCTGTCTACATCCGCACCCAGGCGGGTAAGGTCCTGCACACCGGTGACTTCAAGATGGACCAGCTGCCGCTGGACGGCCGCATCACCGACCTGCGCCACTTCGCCCGCCTGGGCGAGGAGGGCGTGGACCTGTTCCTGCCGGACTCCACCAACGCTGAGGTCCCCGGCTTCACCCCGACCGAGAAGAACATCGGTCCGGTGCTGTCGAACGTTTTCCGTGACGCAAGCGGCCGCATTATTGTGGCGTCCTTCTCCTCGCACGTTCACCGCGTGCAGCAGGTACTGGACGCAGCCGCTGAGCGTGGCCGCAAGGTCGTGCTCGTGGGCCGCTCTATGGTGCGTAACATGACCATTGCTGAGAAGCTGGGCTACCTGAAGGTTCCCGCGAACGTGCTGGTGGACCTGAAGAAGGTTGACGACTACCGTCCCGACCAGATCGTGATGATGTGCACCGGTTCGCAGGGCGAGCCGATGGCGGCACTGTCGCGCATGGCGAACGGTGACCACAAGATTCAGATTGAGCCCGGCGATACCGTGGTGCTTGCATCCTCGCTGATTCCCGGTAACGAGACCAGTGTCTTCCGCATCATTAACGCCCTCATGAAGCTGGGCGCTAACGTGGTACACAAGGGCAACGCGAAGGTTCACGTTTCCGGTCACGCTGCCGCCGGTGAGCTGCTGTACTGCTACAACATTCTTAAGCCGAAGAACGTTATGCCGGTTCACGGCGAGGTTCGCCACCTGATTGCTAGCGGCGACCTGGCGATGGAGACCGGCGTTCCGAAGAAGAACGTGCTGCTCTGCGAGTCCGGCACCGTCGTGGACCTGCGCGATGGCGTGGCGTCCGTGGTGGGCGAGGTTCCCTGCGAGTACCTGTACGTTGACGGCCGCTCCGTCGGTGAGGTCACCGAGAGCGACCTGAAGGACCGCCGCATCCTGGGTGAAGAGGGCTTCGTGTCTATCGTGACCGTCATTGACCGCGCAACTAAGCGCGTGGTGACTGGCCCGGATATTCACGCTCGCGGTATCGCTGAGGACGACTCGGTCTTTGACGAGATTGTTCCGAAGATTACCGCTGCTCTGGAGGATGCTCTGCACCGCGCACCCGAGAAGGTGCACACCGTGCAGCAGTTGCAGCAGATTGTGCGCCGCACCATCGGTGCCTGGATTTCTCGCCGTCTGCGCCGCAAGCCCATGATTGTTCCCGTGGTTGTTGAGAACACCTCGAAGGCCGCGAAGAACTAACACGAAGAACTAACACTCTGCGCGAGGCTAGCTGCCCGTAAACAGCGAAAAGGCGGGGTCGATACGTTGTGTCGGCCCCGCCTGCTGTGTATCTGAAGAAGGTATGGACGAAAGCTACGCGAAAGTTGTGCGAAAGCTACGCGAAAGCGAACACGGTGGGGGAGAAGCGCCTCATGAGCTCCCTAACGATGCCCGCATAGACACCGGCGGGGCGCACTTTTTAGCTCACTGATAACGAAAGAATCGGTACATTAACGGGAAGGTTGATACCCTAAAAGGTATGGCTCTACGGACCACGAAGGGTCGTAACACGACCTCTACTAAAGCAAACACTAAGAAGACCACCCGCAAGCGCACCACCTCCCGAGGCGGTGCCCAGCGCGGTGCCAACGCGATGAACCCTGTAGCGGGCGCTATCTCCTCCGTCTGGCTGAGCATTGCTCACGCTATCGGTGGGCTCTTCCGCTCCATTGGCGCGGTGCGCACCGACCTTGCGCCCGAAGACCGCCGCGACGGCGGCGCGCTCACCATCCTGCTGTTCGGCCTGATTAGCGCCGGAGTGGAGTGGTACAACTGGCGTGCCCACACCTCCCTCGGTTTGTTGCGAGCGCCCCTGGACGCCTGGCACACCATGTTGGGCGGTATTTTCGGTCAGGGCGCCCTGCTGATTCCGGTGTTCTGCCTCATCATGGCGTGGTGCGTTTTCCGTGGACCCGACCTGATTAAACGTAATAACCGCGTGGCGGTGGGTTCCTTCATCATGCTGGTGGCGACCTCCCTGTTTTTTGCTCGCCATGCGGGTCACCCGACCTTCGCGGATGGTTTTAACGCCGTCTGGGCTGGTGGCGGCGTGGCTGGCGTGCTGCTGGGCACCCCCATTGTGCGTGTGAGCGGCGGTATTGCGTTCGTTGAGATTCTGATTCACCTGCTGCTGGGAATTGCCGGTCTGATGGTTCTGACGAACACTCCGATTCGTCAGGTGGTACCGCGTACCCTGCACCTGGTCGGTTTGGCTCTGGGTGAGAAGCCCAATGGCACGACTCGAACCTCCGTGAAGGATAGCCCTTCGGATGCGACTCAGACCGTGGATCTGAATGCTGAGGAGCACGACCGTAGCTACCTGTACGAGGATGAGAAGCCGGCACGCACGGCTCCGAAGTCTGGTGGCCTGTTCTCGCGTCTGCGCGGTTGGTTGGGTTTTGCTCCCGCAGCCTCGACGGATTCTTCCCTGGACGAGTACGCCGGTGATGAAGCATTCGTGAGTGCCGTGGTGGATGAGACTCACCTGGAGACTACGCAGATGCCGGTACAGCCCGCGGATTCGGCACAGGATTCTGCGCAGGGATCGGCTCAGCAGACGCGCCCGGCGGCTAAGCCGAACCGCCTGTCTCGCCTGCCGGGTCGTCTCAACCAGGCACCGGCTGCGCAGGGTACGGCGCAGAGTAGTTCTGCGCAGGGTACTTCTACGCAGAACAGTGCTTATTCGAGCAGCCCGGACCTCTTCGACGTTGAGGCATCGGATGCGCCCGCAGCCCGCCTGGACCAGGTGCAGCGCGCCGCCGTGGCGAACGGCCGCGTGAACCGTATTCCGGGCGAGGAACCCCTCTTTGACGTTGAGGCATACGACGGTTTCGGCGCTTCTGAGCAAGCTGCACCGCAGACGAAGCCGCACCAGGTAGTGAACCCCGCGCAGTCTGCCGCACAGCCCGCTGCCTCAGCTTCCGCATCCCAGGCTCCTGCCGCATCTGCGGCTCAGCCTCCGATTCCGACCCGCATGCACTCGCCGGGTGCGCACCCGAAGAACGCGGCGTCGCGAGCGCCCGAGGCTGGTGCATCCCGCCCGCTGCAGAACAACACTCAGGTGGCGACCACCGAGCGGGCGCGCGGCGAGCAGGTTGTGCAGTCCTCCCGCGGCACCTATGTGCTGCCCTCGGAGGAGATGCTGGTTTCCGGCCCTCCCGCTAAGGAATCGTCCGAGGTCAACGAGCATGTGGTTGAGGCTCTGACGAACGTGCTGGAGCAGTTCAAGGTGGATGCGCAGGTCACCGGCTTCTCGCGCGGCCCGACCGTGACCCGCTACGAGATTGAGCTGGGTCCCGCCACGAAGGTGGAGCGTGTGACCGCGCTGAGCAAGAACATCGCGTACGCTGTGGCGAGCCCGGATGTTCGTATTCTGTCCCCGATTCCGGGTAAGTCCGCGATTGGTATTGAGATTCCGAATACGGACCGTGAGACCGTTGCGCTGGGTGATGTGCTGCGTTCCCCGCAGGCTCACGCGAACCACCACCCGATGGTTATGGGTGTGGGTAAGGACGTTGAGGGCGGCTTCGTGCTGGCGAACCTCGCGAAGATGCCGCATATGCTGGTCGCCGGTGCGACCGGTGCGGGTAAGTCTTCGTTCGTGAACTCGATGATCACCTCGATTCTGATGCGCGCAACCCCCGACCAGGTGCGCCTGGTGATGGTCGACCCGAAGCGTGTGGAACTCACCGCCTACGAGGGTATTCCGCACCTGATTACGCCCATCATTACGAACCCGAAGAAGGCTGCCGAGGCTCTTCAGTGGGTGGTTCGTGAGATGGACGCACGCTACGATGACCTCGCCCATTACGGCTATAAGCACGTGGACGACTTCAACAAGGCGGTGCGTGAGGGTAAGGTTCAGCCCGACCCCGGTAGCAAGCGCACGGTGCACGAGTACCCGTACCTGCTGGTGATTGTTGACGAGCTCGCCGACCTGATGATGGTCGCTCCGCGTGATGTGGAAGAGGCGATTGTCCGTATTACGCAGCTGGCGCGTGCGGCGGGTATTCACCTGGTGCTGGCGACCCAGCGTCCGTCGGTGGATGTGGTGACCGGTCTGATTAAGGCGAACGTTCCGTCTCGTATGGCGTTTGCGACCTCCTCGGTCACTGACTCTCGCGTGGTGCTGGATCAGCCCGGCGCCGAGAAACTGATTGGCCAGGGTGACGCGCTCTTCCTGCCGATGGGTGCCTCGAAGCCGATGCGTGTTCAGGGCGCGTGGGTGTCTGAGTCTGAGATTCACGCCGTGGTTGAGCACGTGAAGAAGCAGGCGCCGACCATCTACCGTGAGGACGTGATGGTCTCTGCCGCGAAGAAGCAGATTGATGAGGAAATCGGCGATGACCTCGATGATCTGCTGCAGGCGGCGGAGATTGTGATTACGACCCAGTTCGGTTCGACCTCGATGCTGCAGCGTAAGTTGCGCATGGGCTTCGCGAAGGCTGGCCGCATCATGGACCTGCTGGAGTCGCAGGGCGTGGTGGGCCCCTCGGAGGGCTCGAAGGCGCGTGAGGTGCTGATCCGCCCGGATGACCTTCAGGCAACCCTGGCACGTATTCGCGGTGAGGAGCCTCCGGCTGCCGACCCGTACGCGAACGCGGTGGACCCGGGCGAGGCGGTCACCGACTATTTCGATGAGCCCGATGATGAGGGCTCGGAGGATGCCTGGCAGCTGACCGGTCGCTAGTGCCTCAGCGCTCTGCCCGCTCGGCTGACCCGCCCAACTAACCCACTCAGCCGAGTGAGCGTGCGACATGCACCCCGTATTATCCCTGTGATGTCTGCTACGGCACACGTATAATGGACGGTACGGGGTGTTTGCGTATCCCCGATACGTTTAGGTGTCGGTGCGTACGCGGTCTCTCACCGTTGAAAGCCATTTACCCGTAAGGAGCCGTTATGAGTGAAGCTCGCAATTCCGTACCCGCCGGTGCGGTCAGCACAGCGAAGCCTTCGAACTGGAATGTACCGAATGTGTTGACGGTTCTGCGTATTATTGCGGTTCCTTTCTTCATTGTTGCCCTGGTTTCGGGCGGTACTTTCGGTGCCGCTGATCCGACGCACCGTTGGCTGGCGTGGATTATTTTCATTCTTGCCATGCTCACGGACTGGGCGGACGGCTACCTGGCGCGCTCGCGTAATCTGATTACGAGCTTCGGCAAGATTGCTGACCCGATTGCCGATAAGTTTCTCACCGGTGCGGCGTTCATTGTGCTGTCGGCGTTGGGTGAGCTGTGGTGGTGGGTCACGATTGTGATTCTGCTGCGCGAGTGGGGCATTACAATCATGCGTCTGTTCGTCATTAAGTACGGTGTGATGGCCGCTAGTAAGGGCGGCAAGATTAAGACTGTGCTGCAGACGGTGGCGCTGGTGCTGATGCTTCTGCCGCTGGGTCAGCTGGGTCTTGGCTGGCTGATTCCTGGTTGGGTTCTGATGGGCGCGGTTACCGCGATTACCGTATGGACCGGTCTGGTGTATGTGCGTGATGCATATATTTTGCGTCGTAACTGGTTGCAGGCTCAGGCCTCCCAGGGCGGCGGTATGTAGAGGCGAGGGGAGTGGCGTGTGCTGCTCCCCTTCGCTGTACCTGCGGTGCGTTGTGTGCCGCGTGAGGTTTTGGGCGGCGGTTCGCTGCTGAAAGGAGAGAATGATGGTTCCCCTCGTACTTGAAGATGCTCTGTCCCTTGAGCCCGCTGAGGTTTTCTCCGGCACTCCGGAGGCGGCGGCTCTGCTACTCCGCGATGCGGTGCGGTTGCGTGCCTCCCAGGAGGGCCCGGTGCTGGTGGCGACGGCTGAGTCGCTGACCGGCGGGGCTGTGGGCGGCGCGATTTGTACGGTGCCGGGCGCATCCGCGTATTACCGCGGCGGCGTGATTTCCTATGCCTACGAGGTGAAGGCTCAGGTGTTGGGCGTGGACGCTCAGCTGCTGGCGCGTGAGGGTGCGGTGCATCCTGCGGTGGCGGTGCAGATGGCGGTCGGTGCGGCGCGTGTGTGCGGTGCCGATTATGCGGTGTCGACCACGGGCGTTGCTGGTCCTGATCCTGCGGATGGCCAGCCGGTGGGTACGGTCTATATCGGTGTGTGTTCCCCGGGCGGTTCTGAGGTGTTTGAACGCCACTATTCGGGGGACCGGGCGCAGATTCGTGCGGCGGCGAGCGCGGATGCGATTGCTTTGCTTGCGCGTGCGGTGCGTGGCGGTGCCGGTGGGGTTCTGGAGAACGAGCTGGCGTAGCGTGCCGGGCTGGACTGGGCTGGGCTGTGTGCTGTGCAGTGCCTGAAGTGGCTACGTGGTACCTGAAACGGCTGTGTAGCCGTCTGTGGAGTGCCTACCTGAGAAAAATTTACGGTTCAAATATATTCACAGGGTTCTTTCAGCTCCGCAGGAATAAAGGCATAGGTTCGCCTGTTTGAATAGATACAGGCCGTAAGAAGAGAACGAAAATGGCGAGGCTCCTAGCCCGCGCCCCAAAAATCAGTTAGGCTTAACTATGTACAGTCCCGCAGGTCGGGAATACCTACTCAGGAAAGTGATATAGAAGCTCATGGCTAAGCAGCGCGTATCGATTAATGGCATTACTAAGTGGAAGGAAATCGAGGAGACCCCCCGACAGGTCGCCCCGGTCGTTGAGGAAGCTAAGGTTGTTCCCCTGCGACAGGCAATCGGCGAGGTTCTTCGCGATGTCCGCCAGCGTCAGGGCCGCACCCTGCGCGAGGTTTCCCAGCGTGCCCGTGTTTCCCTCGGTTACCTGAGCGAAGTTGAGCGCGGTCAGAAGGAAGCTTCCTCCGAACTGCTGGCGTGGATTTGCCAGGCTCTGGACATTCCGATGTCCCAGATGCTGCGTGAGGTTGCCGACCGTATGGCGGTTCTCGAGGGCGTTCAGATTCCGGATACTGTTCCGGCTGAAATGTCTGAGCAGTACAAGAGCGATTACTACATTCTCTCGAAGTAACGCGAGGCGGCACATGCCGCGCTAAAACGTGAAGCGATGCCGTGCATCCCCGTAAGGTGGGTGTGCGGCATCGCTTATTCTCGGGCGATGTGACGAATTATGAAGCAAACTAGCGGTGGATCGGAAGGAGCGCTTGTGAAGCTGAGCGAATTTTGGGCGTGCATGGAGTATGAGTTCGGTGCCGGGTATGCTCCGGTGCTGGCACGTGACTTGGTGCTGGGCTCGCTGGGTCATGTGACCGCAGCGGAGGCGCTGGACCAGGGCGTTAACCCGAAGGATGTGTGGCTTGCCATCTGCGAGGAGCAGGAGATTCCGCAGGAGCGCCGCCTGGGTCCCGATAAGGAGCCGTTGCGCTAGTCGGTAAGTCTGGCGTGTTCTAGCGCAGGTTCTAGCGCAGGAGGCGGGACCTAGCATCTGTTCGAGTGCTAGCGCCTGTGCGGGCGGTATTTTCGAATAATTAGCGTAAGATTCCGGGGTTTTTCGAAAATATATGCCGAAATCCTATCCGATTTATTCGAAACTGTGTCGTAATTTTGTTCGATTCATGCTAGACTTTTCCACATCAGGAATTTTTCGGAAAAATCTTCAAAGTTTTCCACAGATTTTAAAAAATGGCCTTATCCTGTCAGGCTGTGACCCTAGAGTAGTCTCAGAAGGAACCGGTAGGCCAAAACCTTCAAGGTCTCGATTACGAGTCCCACCGATTCCGAAGAAACATTACTCCCGTCAACCACTGACAACACAAAGAACGAGGTACTACCGTGGCTAAGAACACCAAGTCTCAGAGCGTAGCTCGCGTTCCCGAAGAGGGTCGCGCCAAGGCACTTGAAGCCGTGATGGCACAGATCGACAAGAACTACGGCAAGGGTGCGGTCATGCGCCTGGGTGATAAGGAAATCACCAAGACCGAGGTTATCTCCACCGGAGCTATCGCTCTGGATGCCGCTCTGGGTATTGGCGGTCTGCCCCGCGGCCGCGTCATCGAGATTTACGGTCCCGAGTCCTCCGGTAAGACCACCGTTGCGCTGCACGCTGTAGCGAACGTTCAGAAGGCAGGGGGCGTGGCAGCGTTCATTGACGCTGAGCACGCACTGGACCCGATCTACGCGGCCAAGCTGGGCGTGGACATCGACCAGCTGCTGGTCTCTCAGCCCGACACCGGTGAGCAGGCACTGGAAATTATGGACATGCTGGTTGGCTCCGGTGCCGTTGATATCGTGGTCGTCGACTCCGTTGCCGCACTGGTACCCCGCGCCGAAATTGAAGGCGACATGGGTGACTCCCACGTGGGTCTGCAGGCTCGCCTCATGAGCCAGGCCCTGCGTAAGATTACCGGCCGCCTCTCCGCAACCGGCACCACCGCAATCTTCATCAACCAGCTGCGTGAGAAGATTGGTGTCTTCTTCGGCTCTCCCGAAACCACCACCGGTGGTAAGGCGCTGAAGTTCTACGCTTCGGTCCGTATCGACATCCGCCGCATTGAGACCCTCAAGGACGGTGCTAACCCGATTGGTAACCGCACCCGCGCCAAGATTGTGAAGAACAAGATGGCTCCGCCCTTCAAGCAGGCTGAGTTCGACATCCTCTACGGTGAGGGCATCTCCGTTGAGGGCGGCATCCTGGACCTGGCGGTGGAGAACGACATCGTCAAGAAGTCCGGCGCATGGTTCACCTACGACGGTGAGCAGCTGGGCCAGGGCCGCGAGAACGTTCGTAAGCTGCTCAAGGACAACCCCGAGCTCACCGAGGAACTGCAGTACAAGGTTCTGGTGAAGCTGGGCATCATTGAGGAAGAAGCTGACGAGCAGGCAGCTACTGAGTCCGAGGGTAACGACCCGCTGGACGAGCTGGCTGAGGAGTTCTAAACCGGCTCGCGTAGCTTCTTGCTAACGCCACGACTGATTGCCGTGTGCTGTGCATTCCGCACGGTGCACGGCAATCTGTCGTTAACGGGGGGCGCCTTAAATGGAGTGCCAGCGGGCGCCGAGACAGCGCCTCGTTACAATGGGGGAGCGCCGTATAGCGCGGCGCACGGGTCATTAGGCGGACCCAACTCATCAAGCGGCACTCATCAAGCGGCCCAACATATCAAGCGATCCAACACAGGGGAGAGGAGGAACCGAACATGACGGAACAGCACGGTCATGAAGAGCACGAGCGCAACAGTGCGCGTGACGGTGACGCCGGTTTTGCGGCGCTGGACGCGACCGAACCGCACTTCGGTTCCTCAGCTCTGGAAGGTTCAGCCTTCCAGAGCCCAGCTTTCCAGGACGCTACATTCTCTGCGCCTGTTCCCTTTGAACCCGCTGTTTCCTTTGAGCCCGTTATTTCTTTTGAAGCTACTGGTTCGTTTGAATCCACCGCCCCGCCGATTGAGGTGGGCGGCTTCGAGGCGCTCAATTTTGAGGCGCCCGCGCCCCTGGCGGAGCTCACTCTCACCTGGGAAGCGCCTCCTGCTGTTGAAGAGCCCCCGTACCCTGACGCGCCCCCGTACCCTGGCGAGCCCCCGTATGAGGACGCGCCTCCGTACCCTGACGAGCCTCCCTACGAGGATGAACTTCCGTATCCGGCAGAGCCTTTGTACCCTGAAGCAGAGTACGCGGGGGAATACTGGGTACCCTCGGATGAAGCAACAGCCGCAGAAGCGGCACCCGCAGAAACGATAGCGGAAAAGCCAGCGGCTACAGAAAAGGCACCCAAAAAGTGGGCGCGGAACAGGGCCGCGGATTCGGTAGCCGCTGAGGAGTTCCCGGACTGGCACCCCGCTGCGCACGGCTTCGTTGAAGAAAGCATCGCCCGCGATAACGGTGGCGATTACGCGGGGGAGTTCCGCGTACCCGAGCTGCCCCTGCAAGCTGTGCCCTCCGGCGCTGTACTTTCCGATGCTGTGCCATCAGGCTTTGGGAAAGACGGCGAGTCGCAGCGCCGCAGCCTGCTCGTTGACCCGAACCTGCCCGCCGTCTCCATTGACGAAGCGCCCGTTCGTGCCTTTACCCCCGGCGGTGCCGAGCCGCGCCCCATGGCGGCTGGCCGCATGAGTCGAGCCGGTGCCGCCTCCATCGGATCGGGGCTTACCGCTGAAGAAAAGGAAGAGATCGAGAGGCAAGCAGCTCAGCGGGATAAGCAGAAGAAACGCAAGTCTTCGCGTGCCTCCAAGAACACCGACTGCAAGCGTGGGTTCCGTCGCATGAGCGCGGCTCAGCAAGAGAAAATGCGGAGCCGTTCACCCTACGCGCCCGCCTTCGGGGCTCGCAGCGACGATGAGGAAACCCGCAAAAGTTCCACGGGCCGCGGCTCGGGGAACAACCTATTCAGGGAGGGAAGTAGCTTGAACGAAGAACTCACCCCCGCCGAAGAAACACTCATCCGCGGTATCGCTGAGGAAGAGGCGCAGGGTGTCGGTACCGGAAAGCGCCGTGCCGCTTCGAATGGTTCTCCTAAGGGTGGTTCTCGATCTCGGGGCTCCCAAACGGGCACCTCTCAGATGGGACGTACTTCCTCACCGCCGGAGGGCAACGTGCCTTCCTGGAAACAGAAAGTGCGTGCCGCCCGCGCAGCCGAAGAAACAGACCCCTACACGCGCGCTAAAACCATCGTGTACAACCAGCTGGCGTACTCGGCAAAAACCCGAGGTCAGCTGCGTAAGAAGCTGCAGGCAGAAGGCTTTGACGCGGAGCTCATTGAGCCGCTGCTCGATAAGTTCGAGGCGGCAAAACTCATTGACGACGCCGAATACGCCCAAACGTTCGTGGCGCAGAAGAGCCGCACCAAGAAACTCTCCCGCGCCGCGCTGCGCCGTGAACTCGCTGAACGCGGGGTGCGCGGTGAAGAGGCGGAGAACGCACTGGCTCAGCGCACCGACGAGCAGGAACGGGAGGACGCCGCCGAGCTGGTGCGTAAGAAGCTACGCCCCGGCATGGATCTGGGCAACCGCGCCGAAAAGGATAGGGTCACCCGCCGACTGCTGGGAATGCTGGCTCGCCGCGGGTACTCCTCCTCGGTGTCGATGTCGGTGATTCGTGAGGAGCTCGCCGCCTACGGGATGGAGGACGAGCTCTGGTAGATTGCGGCTCTGGCAGGTTGCAACTCTGGTAGAGGGCGAGCAGGTACGCTCCGCTCTAGAGTCTCTGTCAAAGAGCCTCCGCCAAAGAGTCTCTGCCACATAACTAAAGGGGGTGAGCCCGCCACAGACATGCTCTGTAGCGGGCTCACCCTTACGTTTTAATCTTTATAAAACACCTTGTCGAAGGCTGTATCTGCCGTATGGCGTTGCTGTTTACTCGACCGCTCCCAGGCGGTCCGCGAACTCGGCGAGGGTCGCATCCTGAGAACCAGCAATCTCCAGGAGCAGGCGCATCAGCTGTGCACCCTCACGGCGAATACGCGGCAACAAATCGGCACGTGCCGAAGAAGAGTACAGCTCCAGTAGAGCGCACACGGTCACCGCCGTGCATACCGCCAAATCCTCCGCCAGGTGCTCATCCAGCGGGGCGTCCTCGAACAGTGCAGAGTACAGCGCCGGCAGCGCCTTCTTGCGGTCTACCCGGTAGCGCGGGTACTCCGGCGAGGAGGGGAAGCTCAGCATCGCCTCAACGAAGGGGAAGCCGCGGTGGTGCAGGCAGGTGCCCTCCGCATCGACCATGCGCACCTGCGCGCCATCCGCCGAACCGATCAGCACGTTCTGCGGCGAAAAATCGCCCGAAGAGAGCATATAGACCTTGCCGCGGTTGAGCTTGAACTGCTCGGGTACCGGCGGGCGCTTGGTGAAGAAGGGCTGCAGAACGCGGCGGAAACGGAAGGACAGCTCCTCAACAGCGGCGGGAAGAACGGGCACGTCCTCATGCGCGGCAGAGCTGGAAGCCGGGCTGCCAGCATCCTGCTCGGGGGAGCGCGCCTCATCAGCCACACCGTACAGCTTCTTCAAACCGCGCTCAGCCAAACCCGGCGAGGCAATAGCGCCCGGGAACTGCGCCTTGCGATCGGCACGCGCCAGGTTCAGACGGTAATCCTCCACCGCCTCACCCATAATGCCGCTGGCGGCAAGGCAACGGTACGCCTCAATGTAGTAGTTCAGAGCGTCCAGCGCTTGCTGTTCGGTGCCCTCCAGCAGGGCGTGGGCGACCGAATACTGCTCGCCCTCAACGGTTCCGGCGCTCACATCCTCCAGAGCCAGCACACGCAGCTCAGGATCCGCGCCGTAGAGCTGCGGGAACAGGCCCGGAACCTGCAGGTTCAGCGCCTCCAAACCGTAACGCTCACGCAGGTACCCGAAACCGCCCGCGTTCACCGTCGAATCCTTACGGCGGTAACGCTTCACAATAATCGAGGTCGGCAAAGACTCCGCTGGCTCGGCTGCAGGCTCATACGCCACACGTACCACAACGGAACGCATGCCGGTGCCCAGAATCTGCACGCGCTCAACCGTGCGGGCAGCCACCTGCTCCAAAGAATGCGCCCAGCTAAGCAGCTGCATCAGATTCTGGCGCATCGAGGCAGAATCAGCGCTCGCCTGAGGCGGCACGGGGGAGTAGGCGGCAATCGCCTCCTCAATGAGGGCGCTCAGATGCTCCCCGTTGGGGGCGGGAGCGGAAGAATCGTTCGGTGACAGAGCCGGAAAGTTACTACTAAGGGAAACCTGCATAGAGCCATTATCCCCCATCGGATACCCTATAGGGCATGACTTCGACCCTCAGCGATTCCGCCCAGACCCCCGAAACCAGCCCCCGCACCTACGAAGTGCGTACTTTCGGCTGCCAGATGAACGTGCACGACTCCGAACGAATGTCCGGCCTGCTGGAGGCTAACGGCTACGTTCGCGCTGAGGAAGGCACCCAGCCCGACCTGGTTGTTTTCAACACCTGCGCGGTCCGCGAAAACGCTTCCAACCGCCTGTACGGCAACCTCGGCCAGCTGGCACCGGTCAAGCGCGCCCACAAGGGTATGCAGATCGCCGTGGGCGGCTGCCTGGCGCAGAAGGACCAGGACGCCATCATTGAGAAGGCGCCCTGGGTTGACGTCGTGTTCGGTACCCACAACATTGGTGCCCTCCCCACCCTGCTGGAGCGTGCCCGCCACAACCACGAGGCGCAGGCAGAACTGCTCGAATCCCTCGAAGTTTTCCCCTCCACCCTGCCGACTAAGCGCGACCACGTGTACTCCGGCTGGGTGTCCATCTCGGTTGGCTGTAACAACACCTGCACCTTCTGCATTGTGCCGTCTCTGCGCGGTAAGGAGAAAGACCGCCGCCCCGGCGACATTCTCGCTGAAGTTCAGGCGCTGGTCGATGACGGCGCTATTGAGGTGACCCTGCTTGGTCAGAACGTGAACTCCTACGGCGTGGAGTTCGGCGACCGCCAGGCTTTCTCCAAGCTGCTGCGTGCCTGCGGCGAGATTGAGGGCCTGGAGCGTGTACGCTTCACCTCACCGCACCCGGCAATGTTCACCGACGACGTGATTGATGCAATGGCGGAGACCCCGAACGTCATGCCCGTTCTGCACATGCCGCTGCAGTCCGGCTCCGATAAGGTGCTCAAGGATATGCGCCGCTCCTACCGTTCCAAGAAGTTCCTGAACATTCTGGACAAGGTGCGCGAGCGCATCCCGAACGCCGTGATTACCACCGACATCATTGTGGGCTTCCCCGGCGAGACCGAAGAGGACTTCCAGGACACCCTGAAGGTTGTGGAGCAGGCTCGTTTCTCCTCCGCGTTCACCTTCCAGTACTCGATTCGCCCCGGCACCCCGGCGGCGACCATGGAGAACCAGATCCCGAAGGAGGTCGTGCAGGAACGCTACGAGCGCCTGATTGCCCTGCAGGACCGCATCGCCGGCGAGGAGAACCGCAAGCAGCTCGGCAAGACCGTCGAGCTGATGGTCGTTGCAGAGGCTGGTCGTAAGGCCGACCAGACTCACCGCCTCTCGGGCCGCGGCCCGGACCAGCGCCTCGTGCACTTCTCCGTGCCCGAGGGTTGCGAGACTCCCCGCCCCGGCGACATGGTGACCGTGCCGATTACCGAGGCCGGCTCCTTCCACCTGATTTCTGACCCGACCGCCGAGCAGTACCACCTGCGCCGCACCCGCGCCGGTGACGCGTGGGACCGCTCCCAGGCTGACTCTTGCGGTACCGGCACCACCCAGGTGCCCGGTGCGCCGGTGGGTCTGGGCATGCCGACCATCGGTCTGCGCCCCTAAAACCTATAACGAATCATGCGCCCTGTTCTTCGGGCTCTTGCCGCCACCGCAAGTGGGGGTGAGGGAACCGGTAGAATGGGGCGCATGACTATCTCCGAAACTCTGCCCGTTATCGCTATTGTGGGCCCGACCGGCACCGGTAAGAGTGCGCTCGCCATTGAGCTGGCTCTGCGCCTGAACGGCGAGTGCATTAACGCTGACTCCATGCAGTTCTACCATGGCATGGATATTGGTACCGCGAAGGTTACTGCGGAGGAGATGCGCGGCGTTCCGCACCACCTGCTGGACATTATGGATGTGCGGGATGAGGCGTCCGTGGCGGAGTTTCAGGAGCGTAGCCGTGAGCTGATTGAGCAGATTCGTGGCCGTGGCCGCTACCCGATTCTGGTGGGTGGTTCCGGCCTGTATGTGCGTGCCGCCCTGGATAAGTTGGAGTTCCCCGGCACGGATGCGCGGGTGCGCGAGCGCCTGGAGGAGCAGGCACGTACCGAGGGTATTGGTGTTTTGCATGCCCGCCTGGCGGAGGTAGACCCGGAGTCGGCTGCGCGCGTGAAGGATGAGCGCCGCATTATTCGTGCCCTGGAGGTGTTCGAGGTGACGGGTCGCCCGTTCTCGGCGTTCATGCCGGTGCGCGAGTACGTGACGGAGAGTATTCAGATTGGTCTGGATATGGATCGCGCCCTGCTGCACGAGCGTCTGCACCGCCGCGTGGAGCTGATGCACGAGCAGGGTCTGCTCGATGAGATTCGCACCCTGAACGAGCAGGGACTGCAGGAGGGTAAGACTGCTTCCCGCGCGATTGGTTACGCGCAGTTCGCGCGCGCCCTTGAGGATTTGGGCTACAGCGTGGAGCAGGCGATTGAGGATACGACGATCGCTACCCGCCAGTTTGCGCGCCGCCAGCTGACCTGGTTCCGCGCGGACCCGCGTGTGCACTGGCTGGATGCGCTCTCACCCACCCTTGCCGATGAGGCGGAAGCCATCATCCGCGAAAGCACCCGATAAGCCACAATAACGAGCCGTCGCCGAACCGATACCTCGTCGAGTCGGTCGGCGCGGTAAAATCATAAACGGACAGGTCACCAACCTTAAGGACAGCATATGAGCGAGAACCCTTCCACCTGGGGCGAGCTGGCAGGCCTGACCCTCACCAAGGGTCACGGCACCGGTAACGACTTCATCTTTCTGACGGACGAGAACGCAGAAATTGCTCTCACCCCCGAGCTGGTAGCCCGCGCCTGCGACCGACACTTCGGCATTGGTGCGGACGGCTTCATTCGTGCTACCCGCAGCACCGCCTCCCGCGCGGGCCAGAAGCTGCTCGAGGAGCACCCGGACGCTGTCTGGTTCATGGACTACCGCAACGGTGACGGCTCTATCGCTGAAATGTGCGGCAACGGTGTGCGCGCGTTCGTGGAGTACCTGCGCACTGAGGGCCTGATTGAGCTTGAGGTGGGCGAGACCGTCAAGATTGGTACCCGTGCCGGCGTGAAGACTGTGGCGCGTACCGAAGAGGGCTACGCGATTGATATGGGTCCGTGGAGCTTCATTCACGGTGAGGCTGCCCGCGAGGGTGGCGAGGACTGCCTGGTGTCTGCTCGCGGCCTGAAGACTCCGCGTGCTGGCCTGTCCATTTCGATGGGTAACCCGCACACCGTGGTGATGCTCGGCTCTGACGGTAAGCTGGACGGCCTGGACCTGCACAGCCTGCCTCAGGTGAGCCCCGCCCCGGTCAACGGTACGAACGTTGAGTTTGTGGTGCCGGTCGACCTGGACGTTGAGAGCGGCGCGCATGTGGGCGCTATCCGTATGCGCGTGCACGAACGTGGCGTGGGCGAGACTCTGTCCTGCGGTACCGGCGCGTGTGCGGCTGCTGCTGCGACCCGTTTCTGGGGCGGCGAGGAAGCACCGGATGAGTGGCTGGTGCATGTGCCCGGCGGTACCCTCGCGGTGACTTTCGTGCTGGGCCCGGATGACCTGGAGCATGTTGTTCTGGCTGGTCCGGCGCAGATGGTTGCAACCGTCGTGCTGCGATAGCCCTGCTGCGATAGAGCAGTCTTAGAACAGAGGTTTTATCGACAAAAGCGGCGGGTGTTTTCTGACAATACGTTCAGAAAACACCCGCCTCTTTTATGTTTTAAGCAATGAGCGCCAGAAGTTTTAGCGCTAGAGGATTTAACACCAGAGGTTTTAGTCCTCGTAGCGGTGCACCTGCAGAATACGGAAACCCTTCGAGGTTGCATAGCGCGAGACCTCAAACTCGCCGGGGTGCAGCTCCTCAAGCTGCGCGTCCATCCACTTCTGTAGTGAATCGGATCCCAGGTTCTTCTGAACCACCAGGTAGGCGTCGCCGCCGGGTGCCAGGCGCGGCAGCCAGGTCAGCAGGATCTCGTGCAGCACCTCCTTGCCCACGCGAATCGGCGGGTTCGACCAGATGGTGTCAAAACGCAGTTCGGGGTCGACGGAGTCGGGGGTTCCCACGGTGACGTTGGACAGGCCGAGAGCGGCGGCGTTGCGTTCGGTCAGGCTGATGGAGCGGGAGTTCACGTCCACCGCGTGCACCTGCGCCTGCGGGGCGAGCATCGCCAGAGTCAGGGTGATGGGTCCCCACCCACAGCCGATGTCGAGCATGCGTTCGCCCTGCGGGTCGGGTGCTTCCTGCAGCAAAATAGCGGTGCCCTTATCAATGCCGGAGGGGCTGAAAATGCCGTTAGCGGTGGTGACGGTGACCTTGCGGCCGGCAAGCTCCACCTGCACGGGGCGGGGCTTGAATTCGGTCTCGGGGGTTTCAGAGAAATAATGCTGCTCGCTCATGCTATCCAGTGTACCGGTAGGGCAAGAACCCGCCGCACACGGGCAGAGTATGCGCGGGGTGGGGCAACAGCTTGCACGCCCTGAGCGCACAGGCGACCGAACCCCCTACCTGATGCGGGCAACGGCGGTAGAATTATAGTCGTATGAATTCTAAGAACACCCCCGTATCTGATACCGAAAAGCTGCCCAGCGATGAGCAGCTGCGCCGCACCGTAGACCGCGTTCTGGGCCGCTCCCAGGCCGCCGCCTCCGTCACGACGTATGACGCCGCCGGTACCGCGCATCACAGCGATAATTCTTCCAGCGCTCACGGCAACAATAGCCGCCGTGTGCTGGATACTCGCGCGCGTGAAATTTCTGACGTTCAGCGCGAACATTCCGAATATGACGGTGACCAGGAAGACCTCGCTGAGCGCCGCGCACTGCGCCGTATCGCGAACCTCTCCACCGAACTTGAAGACGTCACCGAGGTCGAGTACCGCCAGCTGCGCCTCGAGCGCGTGGTGCTTGCCGGCCTGTGGACCGAGGGCACCGTCGAGGACGCAGAGAACTCCCTGCGTGAGCTCGCAGCGCTGGCTGAAACCGCAGGTTCCGAGGTTCTGGACGGCCTGGTTCAGCGCCGCCTCAAGCCGGACCCCGGCACCTTCCTCGGCTCCGGTAAGGCACTGGAGCTCAAGGACATTGTCGAGGCGACCGGTGCCGATACCGTCATTGTCGACTCCGAACTGGCTCCCTCGCAGCGTCGTGCCCTCGAAGACATTGTGAAGGTCAAGGTCATTGATCGCACCGCCCTGATTCTCGACATTTTCGCTCAGCACGCTAAGTCCCGCGAGGGTAAGGCGCAGGTTGAGCTGGCTCAGCTGGAGTACATGCTGCCGCGTCTGCGTGGTTGGGGTGCCTCCCTGTCCCGTCAGGCGGGTGGCCGTGCCGCAGCCGGTGAGGGTATCGGTTCGCGTGGTCCCGGTGAAACCAAGATTGAGATGGACCGCCGCCGCCTGCGCGCTCGCATGGCGAAGCTTAAGCGTGAGATTGCTGCGATGGCGCCGGCGCGTGAGACGAAGCGTCTGAACCGTCGCCGTAACCGTGTGCCTTCGGTGGCTATCGCCGGGTACACGAACGCGGGTAAGTCCTCCCTGCTGAACCGCCTGACCGATGCCGGCGTGCTTGTGGAGAACGCCCTGTTTGCGACCCTGGACCCGACCGTCCGTAAGGCGCAGACCCCCGACGGCATCGGCTACACCCTCTCTGACACGGTGGGTTTCGTGCGTTCGCTGCCGACCCAGCTGGTGGAGGCGTTCCGCTCCACCCTGGAAGAGGTCGCTGACGCTGACGTCATCCTGCACGTGGTGGATGCTTCGCACCCGGACCCGGAGGGGCAGATTCGTGCCGTCCGCGAGGTCATCGCGGAGGTTGACGCCCGCCATATCCCCGAGATCATTGTGCTGAATAAGGCGGACGCTGCTGACCCGTTCGTGCTGGAGCGTATGCGCCAGCGCGAGCCGGAGCACGTGATCGTTTCGGCGCGTACCGGTGAGGGCATTGAGGAGCTGAAGCAGAAGATCGCGGACACCATTCCGCGCCCCTCCATTGAGGTGAAGCTGCTGATTCCGTATTCGCACGGTGAGATTATTTCGCGCCTGCACGAGTGGGACGCCGAAATTAAGAGCACCGATTTCGTATCGGACGGCACCTTCGTGGTGGCTCTGGTCCGTGAGGATGTCGCCTCCGAACTGTCCGAGTATGTGCTGGAGGGCGACCTGCTGGAGGTCTTGGAAGAGGAACTTGCGGAGGCACACGCCCTGGCTGAAGCGACCGCTTCTGTTTCCGAACAGCCCTCTAACTCTGAGGCTCTCTAGGAGCGGATGAGCGTGACCGAGAGCATCAACGCGCCCAAAAACGCCCCGGAAACTTTGCCCGGATCGGCGACCGACAGCACCCGATTCACCGGGCAGGAGCTTGAGACCCTGCCCGGTGCGAAGGATGCCCTGACCCTGCTGGATGAGGCGGTTGCCGCCACCGGCGGTCAGAATCGTGCCGGTCAGCGCACCATGGTGGCGCATGTGGCGCAGGCTCTTGAACTGCAGCGTCACCTGCTGGTCCAGGCGGGTACCGGTACCGGTAAGTCCCTGGGCTACCTGGTGCCTGCCCTGGCGCGGGTGGGGGAGTCGGACCAGCCGATTGTCGTTGCGACGGCGACTCTTGCCCTGCAGGCGCAGATCGTGAACCGCGATATTCCGCGTCTTCTACAAGCGCTGGAGCCGCGCCCGGAATCGCAGGCGCAGGTGGCTCTGCTCAAGGGCCGCAATAACTACCTCTGCCTGCACAAGCTGGAGGGCGGCTACCCGGAAGACGAACCGGATGCTCTCTTTGACATGCCTTCTTCGACCTCCCGCGTGGGTGAGGAAGTGGTGCGCCTGCGCGAGTGGGCCGACCGCACGGAGACCGGCGACCGTGACGAGCTGAAGCCCGGCGTCTCTGACCGCGCCTGGGCTCAGGTGTCGGTCAGTGCCGCCGAGTGTCTGGGCCGCCGCTGCCCGCTGGTGGAAGAGTGCTTTAGCGAGATGGCGCGTAGCCGTGCCGCTGAGGCTGACATTGTCATCACGAACCACGCCCTGCTGGCGATTAACGCTTTTGAAGGCATGAAGGTTCTGCCCGAACATGAGACGGTCATTATTGATGAGGCTCATGAACTGGTGGACCGTGTGACCGGTGCCGTGTCTGGTTCTTTGACGGTTGCGATGGTTCGCCGTGCGGCACGTAGCGTGAAGAAGCATTCGAAGGCTGATTCCGGCGCGCTGGAAATGGCTGCTGGCACCCTGGAGACCGCTTTCGAGGGTCTTGCCGAGGGCCTTCTGAAGGGCCTGGACGGTCGCCTTTTGACCGCTATTTCTGCGGTAAATGATGCCGCCCGCACCGCCCTGTCCGATACCAAACCGGACGGTCAGGACGTTGACGCCGGCCTGCAGATGGCGCGCTCGCGTGTCTCTGAGGTACACGATATGAGTAGCCGCATCCTGGAGGCTTCGGGCGAGCAGGACGTGCTGTGGATTTCTCGTCAGGGTGGTTGGGAGAACGGCCGCTATGTGGCTGCTTCCGATACCGACCCGGCGACCCTGAACATCGCCCCCTTGAGCGTCGGTTTGCAGCTACGTGACGGTCTGTTCGCTGACCGCACCGTGATTCTGACGAGTGCGACCCTGACAGTGGGTGACTCTTTTGACGTTGCCGCCGGTGCCCTGGGACTGCAGGGTGAGGGCGCGCCGCGCTGGACGAGCATCGACGTAGGTTCGCCTTTCGACTACCGCAAGCAGGGCATCATGTACGTCGCCGGGGATTTGAAACCTCCGGGATTCGGTGTGCATGAAGGTCAGCTGGAGCGTCTGCGTGAGCTGTGCGAGGCGTCGGAAGGCGGTGCCCTGGGCCTGTTCTCCTCGAAGCGTGCCGCCGAGCGTGCCGCCGAATACATGCGTGAGCACAGCGACCTGAACATTCTTCTGCAGGGCGAGTCTTCGCTCAAGGCTCTGGTGGAAGAGTTCAGCGAGGACGTCGATTCGTGCCTGTTCGGCACGATGAGCCTGTGGCAGGGCGTGGACGTTCCCGGTGACTCTTGCCGCCTGGTGGTGATGGACCGCATCCCGTTCCCCCGCCCGGATGACCCGATTGCGCAGGCTCGTACGGAGGCAGTGAACCGTCACCGCGGTAACGGCTTTATGGCGGTTTCTGCTCACCACGCGGCGATTCGTATGGCGCAGGGCGCCGGTCGCCTAATCCGTTCGGTGTCTGACCGCGGCGTGGTGGCTGTGCTGGATTCTCGTGTAGCAACCAAGCGTTACGGCGGTTTCTTGATGAAGGCTATGCCGCCGATGTGGTCGACCCAGAATAAGGCAGCCGTAATTGGCGCGCTGGCTCGTCTTTCGGCGAGTATTGAGCGTTAACTCGGGCCGGGTCCATTCCTTGCCGCGCCGCCGCCCCGCTTTGGGCATATAAATTTAGACATATAGAAATCACCCCGGTGATACGTGAATGTTCACGTATCACCGGGGTGATTTCTATAGAGAGCTAAAAGCCTCGTAGCTATGTCTTTTAGAGGCTGTGTTGTTTAAAACAGCTTCTTTGAGATGCTGTGGCTGTTTAGAGCCCGCGTCTTTCAGAGACTGCATCTTCTAGAGGCTGTGGTTTTCTAGAGACTACGCAGCACGGAGACGACCTTACCCATGACGGTTGCGCGGTCGCCCATAATCGGCTCGTAGTTGGAGTTGCGCGGCATGAGCCAGGTGTGGCCGTCGACCTGACGGAACACCTTCACGGTTGCTTCATCGTCGAGCAGAGCAGCAACAATGTCACCGTTGTCAGCGGTGTGCTGCTCGCGGACAACCACCCAGTCACCGTCGCAAATCGCGGCGTCAATCATGGAATCACCCTTGACCTTGAGCATGAACAGCTTGCCGCTACCGACCAGCTGGCGGGGCAGGGCGAGCACATCCTCCACGGACTGCTCGGCGGTAATGGGGCCGCCCGCTGCAATTCGTCCAACCAGGGGAACGGGTACGAGGTCTTCATCGCCGACTTCGAAGTTCGGCAGCTCGGGCAGGGACGAGGAGGAGCTACCGTGCATGCCGACGCCGTTCTCATCCAGCACCTCAATGGCGCGGGGGAGCTTGGGGTCGCGGCGAATGTAGCCCATGGTCTCGAGACGGCCGAGCTGGTGAGTGACCGAGGACAGGGACGCAAGACCCACCATGTCACCAATCTGGCGCATGGACGGCGGGTAACCCTTTTGTTCAATCTCGGTGCGGATCGCGTCAAGAATCTTCTGCTGGCGCGCGGTCAGCGCCGGACGGGGTGCTGTTGCCATTTCTTTTCCTTCGGTCTGTACTCCGACCTTGTATCCCGGTCGGGGCACGGATGGGTGCTTCACACGTTTTCCGATGGTGTCCTAAAAATTTTTTGGGTTCTGCCGAAATGGGTCTTATCTCGTCAGGGGGTGGAGGAATTCTATCCGTGCCGGAGCGATACGCGGGCAACGAGTATGCGCCTCCGCCCTATAAAACTCAGCCAGCAGCACCTGCATTCGATACAGAACCAAGCTGTAACGGGTACAGAAACCTGCTGTGAGTAGGACTCATCAGGAGCGTGTGGAACGTCTCTTGACACCAGTGTAGAACACTACACCGAAAAACTCAAACAAATATTCTAGATTTTTTCTTCGAAACTCGAAGAAATTTTTAGTACATCTCTGCTAGACTTTAGAACAAGAGTTCGTATATACTCTTGAATCTCTCCTGAAATTCAGGATTTACGGGTGGATGTTCGAAAAATGTTCGAAGATTCGACCCGGAGTCTTTCGGGAGAGGAGAGTGAATGAGTGTTCGAATGTATTCGAATCCTCTGCCTCTCTCTTCGCATGATCTACCCTGGATGCTCTAGGGAGCATCTGGCGAAGGGAGAGCGCAGGGGATGGGGTTCCGGGGTCACCCAGTGCGACCCAGCGCAGCCCGGTGCATCCGACGCTCTGACCTAACTAGAGAATAGCTACCCAATAGTTATCGCCTAACAATCACCACTCCATAGTTATCACTCAACTAGGACCTCCGAGCGGGTATCGCTCGGCATTGCTAGACCCGCGGGGTAACCCCGGGGCAAGCTGAGAGAAAGGAACCACAATGACTACTGCAGCACCTATTGCTTCTCGCGGCACTTCTGCACACCTTCCGGCAGGTTTGGTGGTACTTCACCCCGCCCGCACTGTGTCCGCCCGCACCGTGCAGGGGCGTTCTCGTGTGCCTGCATCTTCGCAGTCTGTGCGTTCTTCTCGTGCGGCTCATGCGCCCCGTCCCGCGCAGGTGGCCCAGCCTACCCACGTTCCCGCTGTTTCTGCACCTGCTGTTTCTGCCCAAGCGCCCGCGTCGGTTCGCTCCGTAGCTTCTGAGGCGCAGGCTGCTTCTGCCGCACAGGCGCCTAGCGTGAAGAGTGCTCTTCTGGCTAAGGGAGGCGAGCTTCTGCGTGCGGTTCCCGCTTCTATTCGTCGTCTTGGTACTGTGCGCGGTTTCCTGAAGGGCCTGCCTCTGCTGACTTTGGCGGCGCTGATTGTGCTCGGTGCTATTAGCTTCTTTGGCCCGGCGGCTTCTGCTTCTGTGGAGAACACTTCGGTGACTCGAACCGTCGTTGTGGTCAAGCATGGCGAGACCCTGTGGGATATTGCTCAGGCGGTGGATCCGCAGGGTGACACCCGTGATACTGTGGTTCGTATTATGGAGTTGAACTCGTTGACCAGCACCTCTGTTGATGCCGGTCAGCGTCTGGAAATTCCTCAGACTCAGCGCTAAGCATGGACACGTACGTGGTTGGCTTCTGCATGAGGTTGATGTCTTGACTCCGAACCCGCTATCTCTCAAGCTGAGCGCTTGAGTCGAATTCTTGAGCCTATGAAATAGGAGCGCACCGATGCCTGTTCCCGCTGAACCCACACCCGCTGCAACCACACCCGTCGAAACTGAATCTGTACAGAGTGCTCAGGCCGCTCGTCCTGTGGTTGCCGTTTTGGGGGATCCCGGAACTCGTGGCGCCTTGGTGAAGCTTCTTCAGGATGCGGGGGCGGACGTTATCGTGACCGCTGTGCCCGACCAGTTGCGTGAGGCTGACGGCATGGTGGTGACCGGCGGTGTGAGCTCTCTCGAGGCGTACGAAGACCTGAAAGCTAAGGACGCTGAGCGCGTGATTGGTCGCCGTGTTGCTGGCGGTCGTCCGGTGCTGGCTGCCGGTGCGGCGTTGAGCTGCCTCTTCGACTCGGTGACGGTGGAGCATCCGCAGATGGGGCAGGTTCAGGTGCAGTGCATGGGGGAGTGGTCCGGTGAGAGCGTGGAGCTTTCTGCCCGAGACCTGGCGCCCGGTGCTTCTGCCCTGCGTTCTTCCTCCGATAGTACGTTGCTCAAGGATCTTGAGGGTGAGGCTCACTTCAAATCTGAGCACGGCGTTTTTGAGTGGGCTTTTGATCAGAGCATTGAATATATTGCCCCTCCGGCGGTGACGTGGACTGTCACCGAGCCCGCCTATATCGCGGCGGTTGAGAACGGTCCACTGACGGCGGTGCAGTTCTGCCCGGTAGGTTCTGGCGAGCTGGGGGCGGAGTTTATGCGCCGCTGGGTTGCGTCCCTGGCGGCGACCGGTCGCCTGTCTCCTGGCGACTCCGCTACTGCTGCGGGAGGTAACTAATGTCTGTGCCCGTTCTTGAACTTCTGCCCGCCGTTGATATTTCTGAAGGCTACGCGGTGCGCCCGGTGGGCGGCACCCTGTCCGGTGGTGAGCAGCGCCTCGACCCTGTTGAGGCGGCTCTGACCTGGGTGAAGGCGGGTGCCCGCTGGATTCACCTGGTTGACCTTGACCTGGCGTTTGGTCGCGGCACGAATACCGAGGTTCTGGCTGAGGTGGTTGCCGCAGTCCGTGCCGAGAACACCCGAACGGGCTCCGCTCCGGTTCGTATTCAGGTCAGCGGCGGCGTTCGTAATGCTGAGAGCCTGGAGCGCGCCCTGAGCCTGAATCCGGACCGCGTGAACGTGACTAGTGCGGCTCTGGCGGATTCTTCCTGGCTTGAAGGTGTTCTGGCTCATTATGCCGATTCTGATCTTCTGGCTCTTGGCCTCGATGCCCGTTATAACCCCGAGCGGGGCTGGGTGACGGTGGCTCGCGGTACCGATTGGTCGGGGCCTGATTTGGCGGAGGCGCTGGCGTGGCTGGAGAGCGCGGGTGTGCGCCGCTATATCGTCACGGATGTGAGTAAGGACGGTTCTCTGGCGGGCCCGGGTGCGGAGCTGCTGGATGAGGTGCTGGCTCAGACTGCCTGTCGGGTGGTGGCGTCCGGTGGTGTGGCGTCGCTGGCTGATCTTGTGAAGCTGCGTTCTATGGTGCCTTATGGTTTGGAGGGCGTGGTGCTTGGCAAGGCGCTGTATGTGGGTAACTTTAGTTTTGAACAGGCTCTTGAGGTCGCTGGCTCCCGCTAAAGCTACCGCTCTGCTTTAGCCCGCGTAGATTTCTTATCCGCATAGGTTTTATATATGACGAAGCCCCGTCTTCCTCAATACGAGGGATGCGGGGCTTCGTGATGGCATACACCAGATATGGCTTAGTAGGCCTGCTGGTTTAGCGCACGTCCTGGCTTAGTACACCAGTTGGTTTAGTACACCGGGCCGGTGAGCTTTTCGCCGGGGCCCTTGCCGGGTTCGTCCGGGAAGGGGGATGCTTCGCGGAATGCGAGCTGCAGGGTGCGCAGGCCGTCGCGCAGGGGTGCTGCGTGCTGGGAGCCGATTTCGGGTGCTGCGGCGGTGACGAGGCCTGCCAGTGCGGTGATAAGCTTGCGTGCTTCGTCGAGGTCCTTGAGGTCGTCGGCGTTTTCCTCTGCGGCCAGGCCGCACTTGACGGCTGCGGCGCTCATCATGTGGATGGCTGCGGAGCTGATGATTTCGATGGCGGGTACGTCTGCGATGTCGCGCAGCTGTTCGTTGACGGCTTCGACCTGCTCTTCGGTGAGTTCGGTGTGGCCGTGTACGGGGGTTTCTTCTTCCGCGGTGAAGCGGAAACTCGTGTTTTCAGTGCTCATAGTCCTAGAATCTCATATTTCGTTTGTTTCGGTAAATGCGTCCTTAAGAGTGGGCGCTTCTGTGGACTTTCTGGGGGAGTCCCCGCAATTTTTATGGTGTTTTGCGTCTATTTCCTTGCGTCTATCGGGGATTCTGCGGTATCGTTGTAGGCAGTTTGCAAGTGGAGCATGCCTCCCACCCGGTTGACCGCCGCAAGCGTTAGCTTGCGAGTTTTGAGGTGAACGGGTTTGTCCGCCGCTTTCGGCGTACGCTGGTTTGTGCCTCCGCTTGTGTAACTGCGGGGGCTTTTTTAGTGCCCGCAACGGATAGTATTCACGGGGAAACCCACAGAGCACAGGAGCTAGTCATTAGCGAACCACGCATTAACGATCGTATCCGCGTTCCCGAGGTCCGTCTTGTCGGTCCCGGTGGCGAGCAGGTAGGCGTTGTCCCTCTGAAGGACGCTCTGCGTCTGGCTGAGGACGCCGAACTCGACCTGGTCGAGGTTGCCCCGAACGCGAAGCCGCCCGTGTGCAAGCTCATGGATTACGGTAAGTACAAGTACGAAGCCGCAATCAAGGCTCGTGAATCCCGCAAGAAGCAGGCTAATGCCGTTCTGAAGGAGATCCGTTTCCGCCTGAAGATTGATACCCACGACTACGAAACCAAGGTTGGACACGCTCGTCGTTTCCTTTCCGGTGGTGACAAGGTCAAGGCAATGATTCAGTTCCGTGGTCGTGAGCAGCAGCGCCCCGAGATGGGTGTGCGTCTGCTGGAGCGTCTGGCGGCTGAGCTGGCTGAGGTGAGCACCGTTGAGTCTCGCCCCCGTCAGGATGGCCGCAACATGGTGATGGTTCTGGCTCCGCTTCGCGGTAAGGCAGAGGCTCGCCGTGAGCAGGGCGCCGGCGGTCGCAAGGGTCGCGAGCGTATTGACACGACTAAGGCGAAGCCCGTAACTAATTCTCTGGCAGACGCTATGCCTGCCGAGTTGAAGGCGCAGGCTTCCGCCGAGTAGGGAACCGGGTCGTCACTTTAGGATGGGCACGTGCCTCCACCGTTGGGTGGGTGTTGCGGGTTCACCCGGTGCCGGTTCCGAGGCACCTCGCGAGGGGTGCCTCACCTTTGGTCCTTGGGGCTGATGCGTTCGCGTACGCAGCCCCACTAAGCTACCCCGCCACTGTGGCGGGGGATGAATGTAAGGAGAACGGCAGCTATGCCGAAGCAGAAGACCCACTCTGGTGCTAAGAAGCGCTTCAAGCTCACCGGTAGCGGCAAGGTTAAGCGCCAGCAGGCGAACCGTCGCCACTACCTGGAGCACAAGTCCTCTCGTCTGACCCGTCGTCTGGCTTCTGACCAGATCGTTACCGGCGGCCAGGCAAAGGTTGTCAAGAAGATGCTGGGTAAGTAAGCAACGCTTACTCTCTGCACCTGGCGCACCGATAGTGGTGCGCACTGATTAAAGACTCGCTCCTGTTCAGCGTGATATGTGAGCTGTTCAGGACATAAGACGAAGGAGACACACGTGGCACGTGTGAAGCGCGCGGTTAACGCGCACAAGAAGCGCCGTACTATTCTCGATCGTGCATCCGGCTACCGCGGTCAGCGTTCTCGCCTGTACCGTAAGGCTAAGGAGCAGGTCACTCACTCGCTGGTTTACAGCTACGACCACCGTCGTAAGAAGAAGGGTGACTTCCGTCGCCTGTGGATTCAGCGTATCAACGCTGCTTCCCGCGCACAGGGCCTGACCTACAACCGCTTCATCCAGGGCCTGAAGGCTGCTGGTGTTGAGGTTGACCGCCGTATGCTGGCTGAGCTGGCTGTTAACGAGCCCGCTGCCTTCAACGCACTGGTTGAGATTGCTAAGAACAACCTGCCCGAGGACACCTCGGCTCCCAAGGCTTAATGAGCCTAGGTTGTGTTCTTGCCTCGAAGATCTAGGTTCGGGGTAGGATGCTTAAGCGTCGTGAGCGGCCGTCTGCACTTTTGAGTGTGGGCGGCCGCTTTCTGCGTATCTGGGGTTGTGCGTGTGACTGTTCTGCGTTTTTGGGTGCGCCTTTGCCTGTACCCTTTAAGAGTGAACTTTTTTGAACGTATTAGTACCCCCGTTGTGATGTCCAATCCGCAGGCAGATCGTGTGCGCGATATTGCGAAGCTGCGTACCCGCGCCGCCCGCACGAAGAAGGGCCAGTTCCTGGTGGAAGGCCCGCAGGCTGTGCGTGAGGCGTTGAAGGCGCATTTGCAGAAGCCGATTCTGGATGCTGTCTACGTTACGGAGGCGGCTTTTGACCGTCATGAGGATATTGCTGAGCTACTGGAGCAGGTGTACGGCACCCCCACCCCGGAGGAAGGCCGCCGCGTCTTTATGCGTGTGGTGACCGATGAGGTGCTGGAGGCGATGGCTGATTCGGTGAGCCCGCAGGGTATTATTGCGGTTTCCTTCATGGTGGATGCGTCGTTCTCGCTGCTGTGGGGTGAGGGCGCGTTGAATCCGAAGCTGATTGCTGTGCTGTCTCGTGTGCAGGATCCGGGTAATGCGGGCACTATTCTTCGTGTGGCTGATGCGGCTGGTGCCGACCTGGTGATTACGACTAAGGGTTCGGTGGATTTGTATAACCCGAAGACGGTGCGTTCTACCGCTGGTTCGCTGTTCCATGTGCCGATTATTCAGGGCGTGCAGCTGGAGGATTTCGCGGAGGATGTGAAGTCTCAGGGTACTGCTGTGTTGGCTGCTGACGGCTATGGTGCGGTGAATCTGCAGGAGCTGAGTGAGTACACGGCGGCTCGTCGTGCCGGTGTGGAGGCGAGTGCCCCGTCCGGCGTGAAGGGTAATTTTGATCTTTCTCAGCCGACCATGTGGCTTTTCGGTAATGAGGCTCAGGGCTTGAATGCTGAGGAGAAGGCTGCCGCTACGATGCGCGTGGCTGTTCCTGTCTATGGTTCGGCTGAGTCTTTGAATGTGGGTACGGCTGCTGCTGTGTGTCTGTATGCTTCGGCGATGGCTCAGCGCGGCGTTTCTCGCTAGGTTTTGGGCGGTTCGCGGCTGTGGCACAGCGGTGGGCCGCTTTAGCCTTATAGGTTTTAGAGTTTTAGTTGAGGGCTGAGAAAGGGAAATTATGTCTGCTCCTTCTGGTCATTCGGGTTCGGGCGCGATTATTGCGGCGCTGGGTGCGAACCTGGGTATTGCGGTGCTGAAGTTTTTGGCTTTTGCGCTGACTCGTTCTTCGTCGATGCTGGCGGAGGCTATTCACTCGGTGGCTGATTCGGGTAATCAGCTTCTGCTTCTTCTGGGCGGTCGCGCTTCGCAGAAGCAGGCTGATGAGGAACACCCGTTTGGTTATGGCCGTAACCGCTATATTTACGCGTTTATTGTGTCGATTATTATCTTTGCCCTGGGTGGCTTGTTCGCTCTGTATGAGGGTTATGAGAAGCTGCATGACCCGCACGGTATTACTGAGTGGCAGTGGGTTCCGGTGGCTGTTCTGGTGGGTTCGATTCTGCTGGAGGGTAACTCGTTCCGCGTGGCGGTGAAGGAGTCGCGTGGGCTGAAGGGCAAGCAGAGCTGGATGCGTTTCTTGCGTACTTCGAAGAACCCGGAGCTTCCGGTGCTTCTGCTGGAGGACGCGGGTGCGCTGCTGGGTCTGATTTTTGCGCTCTTTGGCGTGGGTCTGACCCTGCTGACCGGTAATGGTCTGTGGGACGCGTTCGGCACCCTGGCTATTGGTGTGCTGCTGGTCTTTATTGCTGTGTTCCTTGCGGTGGAGATGAAGTCCCTGATTTTGGGTGAGGCTGCTTCGCCGGAGGATTTGGCGAAGATTCGTGCGGCGATTGAGGATGGCGATAGCGAGCGCATTATCCACATTAAGACCGTGCACTTGGGTCCTGAGGAGATTCTGGTGGCGGCAAAGATTCGTATTCATGATGCTGATACTGGTCGTGCGGTAGCTGATGAGATTGACGCGGCTGAGGTGCGTATTCGCGAGGCTGTTCCTGCGGCGCGCATCATTTATCTGGAACCGGATATTTTCCGGGCCTAGCTCTAGGAGATTTTTGTTATGACCGTTGAGATGATCGTTGATGGTTTGCTAAAGATTTTCGTTGGCCTGATCATTCTTTTGGTGTACCTGCGTCTGACTCACCGTTCTCAGGCGGGGCACCAGACCCCGATTGATACCATCGGTAACTTTGTCATCGGTGGTGTGTTCGGTGGCGTGTTGTACAGCACGCAGATTAGCCTGTTCTACTTTGTCATCTACATGGTGTTTGCGCTGTGCATGATTCAGCTGCTGAACGTGGCGACCACGAAGATTCGTTTTCTGCATATGGCGGTGCGTGAGCAGCGCGTGCCGGTCATTACGGATGGTGATATCGATATTAAGAGCTTCCAGCAGGCAGATGTGGTTCTTGATCCGATGCGCCTGATTGCTGACCTTCGTGCGCAGGGTATTTACGACCTGGAAGACATTGAGTTCGCTCAGATTGAACCGAACGGTGCGCTGAGCGTGATCCGTAAGGGTGACGGTGTGCCGAACTTTGCTCTGATTGTGAAGGGTAGCTTGGTCACTCGCGATATCGCGGATGCGCACAAGACCGAGGATTGGGTGTACCTACAGTTGCGTGCCGCTGAGGTCGAGCTTGAGGATGTCTTCCTCATGGAGTTCAAGAACGGTAACCGCCTTCTGATTCTGCTCAATGACGGCACTAATATTCGCCGTGAGGTGGCAGAAGCCTCGAATATGAATGATGAGGAAGAAGAATGGCAGGAAGGCGTGGAGGACGCTCCCGAGCCTGAGGATACTGAGGATGCCGAGCAGGAAGTAGCGGAGCACGCTGCTGAGGACGCGCATCCGATGAAGGATTCTAAAGCGTAGAAGAAGGTAGAGAAAGATGAGTGAAGTGTCGCCCTCGTTTGAGGTTCAGGTGGTTGGCGCCGCCGTGGTTGATTCTTTGGTGGCTCCGACCCGTATGCTGGTGGCTCAGCGTTCTGAGCCGCAGACTGTTGCCGGTATGTGGGAGTTCCCTGGCGGTAAGGTCGAGCCGGGGGAGAGCTGCGAGCAGGCGCTGGTGCGTGAGCTGAAGGAGGAGCTGGGCGTGCAGGCGCGCTTGGGTGCTGAGGTGCCCGGTGCGTACCCGCAGGGCTGGCGTCTGAGCGAGCGTCTGGCGATGCGTGTGTTCTTTGCGGAGATTCTTTCGGGCACTCCGGATACTTTGGAAGATCATAGCGCGCTGCGGTGGATGCCGCTGCCGAAGTCTAAAGATGACGCGCAGGCGTATGATGACCTGCTGGGTTTGCCGTGGATTCCGGCGGATTTGCCGATTGTTGTGGCTCTTCTTCAGCAGCTGCAGGATGCAGGTGTTGGCGGGCGAGCTGGTGGGGGAGGACCGCTCTTATGAGGCACCTCCTAAGGACACCGGCGAGGCGATGGACCTGTCTGCCGCGAACCTGACTCTCACCTTTGGTCTGGGTCGTAGCTTCTTCGTTGATGATGAGGGCAAGGATCGCTTCGGCTTTGCCTCTAAGCTCCCGGAGGCGCTGGTCCGCATCCCTCATATGACCGGTGATGCGCTGGAAGATAAGCGTAGCAACGGCGATATTTGCATTCAGGCGTGTGCGGATGACCCGCAGGTGGCGTTCCACGCGATTCGTAACCTGATTCGTATTGCTGGTGGCCGTGCCGTGGTGGCGTGGAATCAGCAGGGCTTCGGTCGTACCTCTTCGACGTCGACGAGCCAGGTGACGGCTCGTAACCTGTTCGGTTTCAAGGACGGTACGAATAACCTGAAGGTGGAGAGCCCGAATCTGCTGAAGAAGCATGTGTGGACTTCTTCTGAGAATTCGGCGAATAGCCCGGCGTGGATGGAGGGCGGTAGCTATCTGGCTGCTCGTCGTATCCGCATGAATATTGAGACGTGGGACCGCACCCGTCTGCGTGAGCAGGAGGAGATTGTGGGCCGCACTAAGGTCACTGGCGCGCCGCTGTCTGGTGGCGATGAGTTCACGGCTCCTAACTTTTCGGAGAAGGGCCGCTCAGGTCCTCTGATTCCGGCGGATTCTCATATGCGTCTGATGCACCCGGATCAGAATGACGGTGTGCAGATTCTGCGCCGCGGTTTCAATTACACCGATGGTGCTGATGAGCTGGGCCGCCTGGATGCTGGTTTGTTCTTCATTGCGTATGTGTGCGATCCGCGCACGCATTTTATTCCGATGCTGAGCACGATGACTTCTTCGGATGCTTTGAGTGAGTATCTGCGTCATACCGGTAGTGCGCTGTTTGCGGTGCCGCCGGGTGTGAAGGATGAGAACGACTACATTTGTTCGGGTCTTTTCAGCTAGCGTGCTGGCTTGTGCATTGTGCACGGTGAAAGCAGGAGGTGTTTTGCCTCCTGCTTTCTTCCGTTAAGACTCGTGCGGTGGCTGCTTTGCTAGCGGCGGGGTGTTTGGGTTGTCTCTTGGTGGGTTTTGGTGGGGGAGGGGACTTTGTCACATATGGGTTCGACACGGGTGCATACTTTGGAAACCAACCGGTAGGCGGGTAGTATTGAGGGAGAAATCACATACGTATTGGGAGACAATGATGACTGCTCAACCCCCGTTTGATCCGGGTACCTACCGCTCTGACGCGGTTCCCTCGGACACTCAAGCTATTTATATTCAGGAAGGCGGCGCTGAGCCGCGCGGAATTCTGTTCCATTCGCCGACCAAGCACCCGAAGATTCTGCGCCTGCAGGAGATTATGATTGTCTCCGCGTTGCTCTGCTTGATTCACGGTGTTATTTCCGCGTTCGCGCCGGGTAACCTGTCCCCGCTGCAGGGTCTGCCGGAGGTCGGCGTTGCAGGCGGTATCGGCCTGCTGGTTGTTTCTGCGGTTATGTACATCTGGGTCTACTTCACGATTCAGAAGGGTAAACGTCTGGGCCTGACTGTCGGTCTGATTTTTGCAATTCTGGGTGCGTTCGTGGCGATTCTGTCTCTGATTGGTAATGTCATTGACGCTCAGCGTTACGGCTTCGTGCCCCTGTACGCGGCATGGTTCATTGCGAACGTGCTGTGGATTCGTGCTTCTTTCGACCCGGCTGTAAAGCAGGCTCTGAAGTAGAGACGCCCCTTCAACCCTGTTGTTGAAAAGATATACTCTAGAACGCCCGGATGGACTATCCGGGCGTTCTGCTGTTTGCGCTTGCCTCTCTGGTCTAAAATGGATAGGATATGCGCCCGTCGCCAACCTCTGTTCCGTATCCTGTGCGGGCAGCCGGGGAGAGCAGACGGTGCTGCCTAAGGTGTATTACGAGCCAGCCGGTATAGTGCCGGTGGTATGCAGAGAAGAGTGACAATGACCGATTCCGTGCAGGAACACGAGGGTCTTAACGGCCCGGCTCAGGTTCTCGCCCGCATTGCGCAGGTTCTGGAGGAGAACCCCGAGAACGGTTTGGACGCTATCCGTGAGGCTTTTGAGGCTGAGCGTGAGCGCGCCAAGCAGGAGATTCGCGAGAAGGCTAAGGGCTTTGACAGCCTCAAGGAGGTGCGCCTGAGCTTCTTCGGTGAGAAGGGCATCATGAGCATCGCTAACCGCCAGATGCGTGATCTTCAGAACCAGCACAAGGGCCCGGTGGGTAAGCTGATGGGTCAGGCTCGTGCGGCTCTGACTGAGGCTATTGAGGCTCGTACCGCTGAGCTGGAGGCTGAGCGTGAGGCTCGCATCCTGGCTGAGGAGGCTGTGGATGTTTCGGCTGCGTCGCCTCGCCGTTCTCTGGGTGGCCGCCACCCGATTGCTCTGATGCAGGAGCGCCTGACCGACATTTTCGTCGGTATGGGTTGGGAAGTTGCTGACGGCCCGGAGCTGGAGTCTGAGTGGTACAACTTTGACGCTCTGAACATTAAGCTGGATCACCCGGCACGCGAAATGCAGGACACTTTCTACGTTGAGCCGAAGAACGCTCACCTGCTGCTGCGCACCCACACGTCGCCGGTGCAGATGCGCTCGCTGCTTTCTCGCGAGCTGCCGCTGTACATTGTGTGCCCGGGTCAGGTGTACCGTACCGATGAGCTGGATGCGACCCACACCCCGGTCTTCCACCAGATCGAGGGTCTTGCCGTGGATAAGGGCCTGACTATGGCTGATCTGAAGGGCACCCTGGAGTACATGGCACGCGCCATGTTCGGTGAGGACGCTAAGATTCGCCTGCGCCCGAACTTCTTCCCGTTCACTGAGCCTTCCGCTGAGCTGGATTTGTGGCACCCGAACGCTAAGGGCGGCCCGCAGTGGATTGAGTGGGGTGGCTGCGGCATGGTGAACCCCAACGTTTTGCGTGCTGCGGGTATTGATCCTGAGGAGTACTCGGGCTTCGCTTTCGGTATGGGTATTGAACGTACCCTCATGTTCCGTAACAACGTCGCTGACATGCATGACATGGTTGAAGGCGACATCCGTTTCTCTGAGCAGTTCGGGATGGAGATCTAAATTATGCGTGTACCCCTGTCATGGCTGCGCGAGTTCGTGCCTGTAGCTGAGGATGCTTCGGCTGAAGATGTGATGGCAACCCTGGTGAAGGTTGGCCTGGAAGAAGAAGACGTTCACCGCCCCTCTGATGAGCTGTCCGGCCCGATTGTGGTTGGTCAGGTGCTCTCGATGGAGCCTGAGACCCACTCGAACGGCAAGACCGTGAACTGGTGCCAGGTGCGTGTGGTCCCGGAGGGCCAGGAGCAGACTCTGACCGGTAAGGGCATTGAGCCTTCCGGCGTTCAGGGCATTATTTGTGGTGCCCACAACTTCAAGCCCGGCGACAAGGTTGTTGTGACCCTGCCCGGCGCTGTTCTGCCCGGTGGTTTCGCGATTACCGCCCGTAAGACCTACGGCCACAAGTCGGCTGGCATGATTGCCTCGACTCGTGAGCTGGGTATTGGCGATGATCACGGCGGCATCCTGGTGCTTTCGACCCTGGGCCTGGACCCGGAGATTGGCACCGACGCGATGGAGCTGCTGGGCCTGTACGATCAGGCTGCTGAGGTGAACGTGACCCCGGACCGCGGTTACGCGTTCTCTCTGCGCGGTATTGCTCGCGAGTGGTGCCACGCTACCGGTTCTTCCTTTGAGGATTTTGTGCTGGCGTACGGCGAGCGCGCCCCGGAGGCGAACGAGTCCGGTCACCCGGTTTCTCTGCGTGATGACGCCCCGATTCACGGTAACCCCGCATGCACTCGTTTCGTGATGCGTGAGGTGTCGGGTGTTAAGGCGGATGCGCCGGTTCCGACCTGGATGTCTTCGCGTCTGCGTCTGGCGGGTGTGCGCTCGCTGTCGCTGCCGGTGGATATTTCGAACTACGTGATGTTGGAGACCGGTCAGCCTCTGCACTTCTACGATGCTGACAAGGTTCAGGGTGAGATTGTGGTGCGTCGCGCCGCTGCCGGCGAGAAGCTGGTGACCCTGGACGGTGTTGAGCGTACTCTGCACCCGGAGGATATTGTCATTGCTGATGATTCCGGCGTGATTGGTCTTGCCGGTGTGATGGGCGGCGCCTCGACTGAGGTGACCGATTCGACCACCCGCATTCTGGTGGAGTCTGCTCGTTTTGATGAGGTGTCGGTGGCTCGTACTGCTCGCCGTCACAAGCTGATTTCTGAGTCCTCGAAGCGTTTTGAGCGTGGCGTGGATCCGCAGATTCAGGCTGCGGCTGCTCAGCGTGCGGTTGAGCTGCTGGTTGAGCTGGCTGGCGCTCAGGTTGAGCCGGGCGTTACCGATGTGTCGCTTGGCTATGAGCCGGTTGTGATTGACCTGCCGGCTGATTACACTGCTGGTCGTATTGGCGTGGATTACTCGCCGGAGCAGATTGAGTCTTGCCTGCGTGAGATTGGTTGCTCGGTGGAGCGTACCGAGTCTGGTTACGCGGTGACTGTCCCGTCGTGGCGTACTGACCTGCGTGCAAAGGAAGACCTGACTGAGGAAATCGCACGTATTGACGGTTACGAGAACATCCCCTCGACTCTGCCGGTGGCTCCTGCGGGTCGCGGTTACACTCCGGAGCAGGCGGGTAAGCGTCGTGCGCTGAACGCGCTGGCGGCTTCGGGTCTGACTGAGGTTTTCGCGTACCCCTTCGTGTCGGCTGATGCGAACAACCTGTGGTCGGCTCCGTGGGTGAGCACCCCCGAGAACCCGGTGACTGAGGTTCCTTCGGTTCGCCTGGAGAACCCGATTTCTTCGGCTGAGGGCTGGATGCGCCGTTCGCTGCTGCCGGGCCTGGTTGAGGTTCTGAAGCGTAACCTGTCTCGCGGTTTCAAGAACCTGGCTATTTTTGAGGCCGGTCACGTGTTCATCCCGGGTGAGCAGCTGGGTTCGGAGTCCATTCCTCCGCTGGGCGCTCGTCCTTCGGATGAGGTTCTGGCTGATTTGAATGCGGGTATTCCGCAGCAGCCCATGTTCATTGCTGGCCTGTTTACAGGTACTGAGCATGAGGTGATGCCGGGCGCTACTCCGCGCGCTTACGATTGGCGTGATGCTTTGGACGCTGTGCGTCTGGTGGCTGACGCTGTTTCGGCTGAGATTCAGGTGCGTAACGGTGTGCATACTGCGTTCCACCCGGGCCGTGTGGCTGAGGTTCTGAACGCTGACGGTGAGCGTGTTGGTTTTGCTGGTGAGCTGCATCCGAAGCTTCTGCAGGAGCTGAACCTGCCTGAGCGTACTTGCGCGTTTGAGCTGGATTTCTCGGCGCTGTTTGCTGGTCGTGTTGAGGCGCGTCAGGCTACTCCGGTGCTGACTTTCCCGGCTGCTACTCAGGATGTGGCGCTTCTGGTGGACCGCGATCTGCCTGCTTCTGAGGTGGAGCGTGTTCTGCGTGAGGGCGCTGGTGAGCTGCTGGAGGATATCCGCGTCTTTGACGATTACCGCGGTGTCGGTATTGATGAATCGAAGAAGTCTTTGGCGTTTGCTCTGCGTTTCCGTGCGCCGGATCGTACGCTGACTGCTGATGAGGCGTCGGCTGCTCGTGAGGCTGCTGTGGCTGCGGCTGTTGAGCAGCTGGGTGCGGAACCGCGTGTCTAACTGGGTCTGACCCTATGGCGTAATGCCTTGTGCTGACGGGGTGGGAGTTGTTGGCTCCCACCCCGTAGCTTTTGGTGTTGTGTAGCGGGTTTACCGGTGGGGTTGGTTTATGAAGCGTTGATAAGCGCTTTCATTGGTGAACTCATGTGGTTATGGGTACCCTAGAAGATAGATGAAGTGAGGGAGAGAGTAATGGCTAATCGAGAGAACTCGCGCGAACAGGATGAGCTGTCGCAGTCTGAGGTCGAAGAAACCTACTTTGAAGATTCTGAGTATGGTGATTCTCAGTACGAGGATTCTGAGCATGAGGAGTACGACGAGTACGAGGATTACGACGATGAGGAAGAGAACTCCTCTCTTTTCGCGATGAGTGAGGAAGAGCTGGATGACCGTCCGGGCGTGAACTGGTTGTCGGTTCTTTCTGCTGCTGTTGCGGTTATTCTTTCCATTGTTTTGGCTGTTGTGGGTGTTCGTGCTTTTGCGTCGGTGAATAATAACGCTGAGTATGCTGGTAAGAGCTGGGTTATTCAGGGCACCTATCAGGATTTGACTCCTGACCTGATTACGAAGGGTAATGTGGCTCGTTATAAGGGCAACTTGCCGGCTGATGACGCTCTGAATGGTAAGACGTATGTGTCGAATCTGAAGGATAAGTATCAGGTGACTTCGGGGGCTCCGATTGAGTTCCGTGGTTCGCAGACTGGTGATGTTCCTTCCGAGTTCCCGCGTGAGGTGGATGGCCTGCTGGTGGAGAAGAACGGTAGCCTTGAGGTTGTCTACACCGCTGAGAAGGGCACGTTGAAGCCTGTGACTGAGGACAGCGTGAATGCTGAGCGTTTTGCCGGTATCGCAAGTATTGTTGGTGCGGTGCTGGTGCTTCTGCTGGGTCTGGGTTTTGCTGTGTGGCTGAACCGCCGTTCGCGCGATGTTGAGTATGAGGACCTGGATGGTCTGGTGGAGGATGAGCGCTAGGCGTTCTGAATCCTAAGGACTCACCGATTGACGTTTTGTTGAGGGAGCCTGTTTCTGGTGCACGTGGTGTGCTGGAGGCGGGCTCCTTTTTCGTGCTCGCCTACCGGGGGTTTCTTGATCGGTGCGGCGCACCAGCCCACCATGTTCTTGCACGCTATGCATTCATTGCGAGGTTATGCGCCCGAATGTGTAGATACACGTTACATTCGCGGCGTTTTGCGTGACAGCTGGTGAGATAAACCCTGAAAAATCCCCCATATCTTGGAATAATCCGTATTTGGTGCGCATATTTATGTGCATATGTATTATCTTGGGTAGTAAAGAATGTTGCGCTGCGCCACCGTTGGGCAGCTCCGTTCTGAATTCGTGATTGGCACCGTAGGAAGAAGAGATATTATGCCTTTCCCCTCGACCAAGATCGCGCGTCAGGCACGCATCGTTGAATTGCTGCAGACCCGACGTGTCCGCTCCCAGGCTGAACTGGCGCAGTACCTGACCGATGATGGTATGAAGGTTACTCAGGCGACCCTTTCCCGTGATCTTGTTGAAATTGGCGCTGAGCGCATCCGTGATGAAGGCGCCGGCCTGATTTATGCTGTGCCGAATTATCCTGCTCGTCGTGGCGGTGGTACTGCACCTGATGCCCGTATGATTTCCCTGTTTAAGGAGCTGCTGATTACCGCTGAGGGTTCGGCGAATATTACGGTTCTGCGTACTCCTCCGGGTGCTGCGCAGTTCTTGGCGTCGTCGATTGATCAGGGCGGTCTTGAAGCGATTATGGGCACTATTGCCGGTGACGATACGGTCATAGTGGTTACTCGTGACCCCAATGGTGGGGCTGCGCTTGCCGAGAGCTTCTTGGATTGGTCTGCTGCTCAGTAGTGGCTGGGGCGTATCTTGCGCTGTTCTTCTGATGTGTCGGGGGAGCGGTTGAAGGTACGCCCTTCTGCTGTCTTTGGGCTCTTTTCCGGGCTTTTAGCTCGGCTTCTTCTTTTCTAGATATACCGATTTTTTCTGTGGTGAGAGTTTTCTATCATGTCTGAAATGCACGATTCAGCGAACAATATTGCCTACCTTTTGGCGGAGGCTGCTTCTGGTTCTGATTCTGATTCTGCGGCTAAGGCGGCTTTGGCGATTCCGGCTTCTGACTCTGCTGATGTGCAGGTGGTGAGCTACGCGCAGCTGGCGTCTGCGGCCGCGCAGGTTCAGCGTCATGTGGCGGCGCTCGGTGTTGAGCGTGGTGACCGTGTTGCGTTGTCTATGCCGAATGTGGCGTTGATGCCGGCACTGTATTACGGCATTGTGGCTGCGGGTGCGATTTGTGTTCCGTTGAATCCGCTGTTGTCGGGTGCTGAGCTGGAGTATCATCTGCGCGATAGCGGGGCGAAGGTGCTTTTTGCTTTTGCAGGTACTCGTCTGGCGTCGGAGGCTTCCTCGACGGTGCCGGTGAAGAACGGTTCGGTTCGTTGTGAGATTTTCACCGGGGGAGAGGGTTCGCCGGTGGCTCCTTTTGATCCGCCGTCGGCTGCGGTGCTGGAGCCTCTCCCAGTGGCGGCGAGTGACCCGGCGATTATTCTGTACACGTCGGGTACGACTGGCCGTCCGAAGGGCGCAACGCTGACTCACGCGAATATCCTCTCGAATGCTCGTAGTTGCGTGAGCGTTTTTGGTTTCACCGCTGAAGACGTCATTTTTGGTGGTCTTCCGCTGTTCCATGCGTTTGGTCAGACGGTGTCGATGAACGCGGCGTTTGCGGCGTCGGCTACGGTTGCTTTGCTGCCGCGTTTTACCCCTGGTGGTGCGCTGAATCTGATGGAGCGTGCAGGGGTTTCGGTGTTGGCCGCGGTCCCGAGCATGTATGTGTCGTTAGCGGCGGCGCTGGAGGCTGAGCCTGAGCGTGCGCGCTCGCTGCGTGGTCGCATCCGTTTCGGTATTTCGGGCGGTTCGCCGCTGCCTGCGCCGGTGCATTCTGCGTTGAAAACGCTGATTGAGTGCCCGGTGTATGAGGGCTACGGTTTGAGCGAGACGTCGCCGGTGGTTTCGTTTAATCAGGCGGAGTTTGGCATGGTGCTCGGTTCGGTGGGTCGTGTGCTGCCGGGCGTGCAGGTGCAGGTCCGTTGCCCGCAAGGTTCCGAGTGCGCACCGGGTGTGAGCGGTCAGCTGTGGGTGCGCGGTGAGAACGTGATGGCTGGCTACTGGAATAATCCGGCGGCTACTGCTGAGGTTTTTGACGGCGAGTGGTTTGCGACCGGCGATGTTGCTCGTGTTGATGAGCAGGGCAATATTTTTATTGTGGATCGTATCAAGGACATGGTTCTGCGTAACGGCTATTCGGTGTATCCGCGTGAGATTGAGGATGTTCTCTATACCCATGAGCAGGTGCAGTCGGTAGCTGTGTTGGGCGTGCCGGATGAGCGCGTGGGCGAGGAGGTTGTCGCCGTGGTGATGCCGCGTCCGGGTGCTGATGAGGGCGTGCTGCAGGCGGAGTTGAATGCGTTGGCGCGTACTCGTTTGGCGGCGTATAAGTATCCTCGCCGCTACGTGATGGTGGAGAGCATGCCGCTGGGGCCGACCGGTAAGATTCTTAAGCGTGACTTGCGGGTTGTGATTCAGCGGGGCTAATCCCGGCAGGTGGTTCTTGTCGCTCATCTGAGGACAAGCGCGGGTGAAGAGGGTAGAATTTTGTAGGCGGCTTCTACCGCGTTATTGTTCCCGGGCGTTTTTTCCGGGGCTATCCACTTCACGAAAGAGAGAGCATGAGCGTTCCCGCTTCTGAGGCTTCGCGAACCCCTATTGAGCAGTTGATTCCGGCTGCTTGCGCTACGATTCCGAATTACCCGCACGAGGGTATCCTCTTTTACGATGTGACCACTCTCTTCGCTAATGCTGAGGTGTTCAAGGCGTGCATTGATGAGCTGGCTGCTCGTTTTGAGGGTCAGTTTGATGTGGTGGCTGGTGTTGAGGCTCGCGGTTTCTTGCTGGCTTCTGCGCTCGCGTACGCTACGGGCACTGGCGTTATGACGGTTCGTAAGGCGGGTAAGCTTCCGCGTGAGACGTACCGTGAGGAGTATGCGCTGGAGTACGGTAGCGCGGCGATTGAGATTCACTGTAATGATTTCGCGCCGGGCACTCGTGTTCTTCTGCTGGATGATTTGCTGGCGACTGGCGGTACCCTGGTGGCTGCCGCAAAGCTGGTGGAGCGCGCGAACCTGAAGGTTGCCGGCGTTGGCGCTCTTCTGGAGCTGGAGGGCCTGGGTGGCCGTGAGGCGCTGGACGGTTACCGTCTTGAGACGCTGAGCTTGGTGTCTGAGTACCCGTTGCCGTCGAAGTAGTTTTATAGAGTGTGAGGCTGACCGCCCTTTGGGCGTGTGCAGCTGATATTGATGAGGGGTGCCCCGCCGGTTGAGCCGGTGGGGCACTTTGCTGTGTATGCCTGTGAGGGTTTTCTGTGGGGGTAATATTTCTGCCCTTCGGAGCCTGTCCTGTAAAATAGTGACCCGTATTTTTGGGTGTCTGTCGCACCCTGTCTTTGAGACACCATAGGTTTAAGGAGCTTACGTGTCATCTGAATCTCTACCCCAGCAGTCTGCTGATTCTTCGGCGGCTGAGAAGCTGTTTGCTGAGCAGATGGCTGCGGAGCGTGAGTATGTTGCTCGCGTGTATGCTCGCCTGGATGAGCTCCGCGAGGAGACGGCTGAGAAGCTGGCTGCTGTGCGTAAGAATCAGGCGGTGGGCGGTCATCAGAACCGTTCGGAGCGTGACTCTTTTGCTACTCACTATGAGGATCGTTTGGCGCAGCTGAATGCTGTGGACTCTCGTCTGACGTTTGGCCGACTGGATATGGACCGTGAGGGCGCCGATGCGGTGCGTTATATCGGTCGTATTGGTATTACGGATAGCAATCAGCAGCGTCTGCTGATGGACTGGCGTGCCCCGGAGGCGGGTACGTTCTATCAGGCGACTGCTTTCCACCCGATGGGCGTGCGCCGCCGCCGTCACCTGATGCTTGAGGGCCGCACTGTCGCCAATATTGAGGACGAGGTCTTCGATTCGGAGATGCTGCAGGATGAGGACACCCTCCACGGTGAGGGCGCTCTATTGGCGGCGTTGAATAAGAAGCGTACCGGCCGCATGGGCGATATTGTGGCGACGATTCAGGCTGAGCAGGATGCGATTATCCGCTCGGAGCTGCCGGGTGTGCGTGTTGTGCAGGGCGGTCCGGGTACCGGTAAGACTGCTGTGGCGCTGCATCGTGCGGCGTACCTGCTGTACACGAACCGTGAGCGCCTGTCGAAGGCTGGCGTGCTGGTGGTTGGTCCGTCGAATTCGTTCATGTGGTATATCGAGCGTGTGCTTCCTTCGCTGGGTGAGACCGGCGTGGTGATGTCTTCGTTGGCGACCCTGTATCCGGGTCTGCGTGCTGTGCCTGAGAAGGACCGCGCGGTTGCCGCGTTGAAGGGCGATTTGCGCATGGTGAAGGTTATTAAGCGTGCGGTGGCGGATCGTCAGAAGGTGCCGGCTCAGGTTCAGCGTCTGAATGTTGAGGGTACTGATGTTGAGTTGACTCCGGAGATGGTTCGTTCGGCTCGTTCTCGTGCTCGTTCGACGGGCAAGCCGCATAATGAGGCTCGTGAGACGTTCGTGAAGATTCTGTTGAAGGAGCTGACCGCGAAGCTGGATGATCAGCTGAACCGTGCGGCGGGTCGTGTGGTGGAGCGTCCGTATCTGCAGGATGATGTGCGTGCCTCGATGGATGTGCGCCGTGCCTTGAACCTGGCGTGGATGCCGCTGTCGCCTGAGACTCTGTTGCGCTCGCTGTTCTCGAAGCCGCACTATTTGGAGTCTGCGACTCGTGAGCTGTCGAAGGCTGAGCGTGAGCTGTTGGCTCGCCCGGCGGATGCCCCTTTCACGGAGGCTGATGTTCCTCTGCTGGATGAGGCTGCTGAGCTTTTGGGTGATTTTTCGAAGGTGACCGGTGCGGCTGCGGCGGCTCGTGCTGCGGCGGAGCATCGCGCGAACCTTGAGAATGCGGCGAAGGCTCTGGAGAATGTTCACCAGTCGCTGGAGGATATTGGCGCTGATGGCGTGATTACTCCTGAGCAGATTGCGATGATGAATGAGGTTCGTGGCGAGCGTATGACTGCTGCGGCTGCGGCGTCGGCTGATCGTACGTGGGCGTATGGCCATATTGTGGTGGATGAGGCTCAGGAGCTCTCGCCCATGCAGTGGCGTCTGCTGATGCGTCGTTGCCCGATGAAGTCGTTCACGATTGTGGGCGATATTGCTCAGGCTTCTTCTGCTGCGGCTGCTTCCTCGTGGTCGCAGGCGTTGGAGCCGTTTGTGGGTGAGCGTTTCACCCTGGAGGAGCTGACGATTAATTACCGTACTCCGGCTCAGATTGCGGAGGCGGCGGTGTCGGTTGCTCAGGCTGCTGGCTATGAGGTGTCTGCGCCTCGTGCTGTGCGTGAGGGCCGTTGGGCTCCGCTGGTTCATGAGGTTGCTTCCGAGTCTGTTGTGGAGCAGACCGTGGCTGTGGTCAGCGAGGAGGTCGCTCATTCGGGTGGCGCTCTGATTGGTGTGGTGTGCCCGCCGAGCCTGTATGTTCAGACGGCTCAGGCTGTGGCTCGTGCTCATGCTGATCGTACGGGTACCGCGCAGACTGCGTTGGAGAATCAGGTGCTGGTTCTGACTCCGTGGGAGGCGAAGGGCCTGGAGTTTGATGTTGTGGTGATTGTTGAGCCGCAGCAGCTGATTGATGATGCTGATGGTGCTGTGGGTGACCTGTACGTGTCGATGACTCGTCCGACTCAGCGCCTGCACATGGTGGGTTCACGGATGCCCGCGGGTCTGTAGCCTTGCGGCTCGTGTAGCCTCTATCTGTTATTTCTGTGAGCCGGTGCCGCACCGGTTTGGGCGCTCGCTTAGGTTTTTCTGAGCGTTTGGGCTGGTGCGGTGCTAGGCTTGTTACATATTTTGTTCGAGCGCCTTTGGGCGTTGTTACCTTGTGAATGGGAGAAGCATGTCTGCCGAGATCCTCAACGCGCAGCATAATGACGATACCTTCGAGAATATTTGGCAGGAGCTGAAGTGGCGCGGCCTGGTGCACGTGAGCACTGATGAGGCTGCTCTGGAGAAGGCGCTGAGCGAGGAGAGCCTGACTTTCTATACGGGTTATGATCCGACTGCGGCTTCTTTGCACCTGGGTCACCTGGTGCAGCTGCTGGTGATGCGTCGTCTGCAGCTGGCTGGTCACAAGCCGCTGGGTCTGGTGGGTGGTTTCACCGGTTTGATTGGTGATCCGCGTCAGACGTCTGAGCGTGTGCTGAACTCTCCTGAGGTTGTTGCTGAGTGGGTTAAGTCTCTGCGTGCTCAGATTGAGCGTTTCCTCTCTTTCGAGGGTGAGAACGCAGCCCGCATGGTGAATAACCTGGACTGGAGCGGTCAGATGTCTGCTCTGCAGCTGCTGCGCGATGTTGGTAAGCATTTCCGCGTGGGCACCATGGTGAAGAAGGAGATTGTTGCGAAGCGCCTGAACTCTGATGAGGGCATTTCGTACACCGAGTTCTCGTACCAGATTCTGCAGGGCCTGGACTTCTTGGAGCTGAACCGTCGTTTCGGTTGTACTCTGCAGACCGGTGGTTCTGATCAGTGGGGTAACCTGACGAGCGGTACTGAGCTGATTCGTAAGGTGGAGGGTAAGAGCGTTCACGCTATTGGTACTCCGCTGATTACTAACTCTGATGGCACTAAGTTCGGTAAGAGCGAGGGTAACGCTATTTGGCTGAACCCGCAGATGTGCTCGCCGTACGCTTTCTACCAGTTCTGGCTGAACACCGCGGATGCGGATGTAGTGGATCGTCTAAAGGTCTTTACGTTCTTGACTCGTGCTGAGATTGCTGAGTTTGCGGAGAAGGTTGAGAAGGAGCCGTTTAAACGTGAGGCTCAGAAGACTCTGGCGTACCTGGTGACTTCGCTAGTTCACGGTACTGAGGCTACTGATCAGGCTGTGGCTGCTTCGGAGGCTTTGTTCGGTAAGGGCGATTTCGCTGCTCTGGATGAGGCTACCCTGGAGTCTGTGGTTGCTGAGCTTCCTTCGGCTAAGCTGCCTGCGGATCGTCTGGATATGATTTCTGTTTTGACTGAGCTGGGCTTTGCGAAGTCGAACTCTGAGGCTCGTCGCATTCTGAAGGAGGGCGGCGCTTCGGTGAACGGTGTGAAGGTTCAGGGCGAGGACGCAGCGATTTCTAAGGATGATCTGCTGCACGGTCGTTTTGCGATGGTTCGCCGTGGCAAGAAGAACCAGGGCGCTGTAGAGCTGATCTAATACAGAGCTGATTTAGTCTTCTCGATACATATAGATGGGGAGGGGTTCTTCTCTGCTGAGTGTTTAGTACTGAGTGTCCGGTACTGAATGTTCGGCGGGGGAGTGCCCCTCCTTTTCTATTCCCTATATACGTTCCTTATATACACAGGGCCCCTCCGTCAGGAGGGGCTCTTCTTGTATAGTTCTGCTGCCATCTGGTTCTGCGCCTGTCTTTGTTTGCGAGGGCCTTTGTTCACGAGGGCTTTTGTTCACGAGGGCTTTTGTTCACGAGGGCTTTTGTTCACGAGGGCTTTGGGGCACCTTTCGTCCCTGTTTTCGGGCTCCAGCGGCCTCCGGGGAGGGGAATTCGCAGATTTTTGAGGTTTTTTGGAAGTTTTTTGAAGATTTTTTGCCACCCTTAAAACGCTCTGACTAGGCTTTTTGGTGCCTGTGAGGGTGTTTGAGACCCTTATAGAGTCGTATTTGTGGTCTACTTCACCCTATTTC
>CAUTJW010000001.1:0-468553 GCA_963539245.1 Rothia mucilaginosa | reverse complement strand
TGCGACGAACTGAAAAGTTCAAAGCGAAAACATGCGGTTGTAGCTCAGTTGGTAGAGCACCACCTTGCCAAGGTGGATGTCGCGAGTTCAAGTCTCGTCAACCGCTCCACTAAAGCCCCGAGGTTCGCCTCGGGGCTTTTTTGTTGTCTCTAAAATTTGCTGTCTCTGAAATTCGCCGTCTCTGAAAGTTTGAACTTTTGGAGGTGCGGGGCGGGAGCGGGGTAGGGATCTTGTGATCTTCCCGAGGTGACTGATTGGGTGAGTTGGTTGCCTGGTTACCTGGCTATCTGGCTATCTGGCTATCTGGCTACTTGGATATCTGATTGCTGGGAGGTGGTGTAGGAAGGAAAAATCTTCAAAAAAATTTGGGGTGCAAAGCATGCAGGGAGGGGGTAAAGCTACTCTCCGAGCCCCCTCGAAGCTGCTTTGAGGAGTGAAAATCGGCCCCAAAACCCTCTTTTTGAAGAAATTTAAAAAACTTTTTAACCCCAAAAACCCCGGAAATAAGCGGAAGTAGCGGGTATAAAGTCGTGAATGTGAGGCGGCTCTCCGGATTTCAGCTTGCACGCCTCCAGAAAGACCCGTATAGTTATTACTCGTTCCGGTGATAAGCCGAAAGGCGAAAAACGGAACGGTAACTCAATAGAGTAATGGGATATGGTGTAATTGGCAACACGAAGGTTTCTGGTTCCTTTGTTCTAGGTTCGAGTCCTGGTATCCCAGCTAACCTCTTCACGGAGGTTGCGGCCCCATCGTATAGCGGCCTAGTACTCCGCCCTCTCACGGCGGCAACACCGGTTCAAATCCGGTTGGGGTCACACTAGGAAAAAAGCCTGGTTTCTTCGGAAGCCAGGCTTTTTTGTTTATGCCTGTACCGGTGGGAAGATCTCTTAGATTTTGTGGTGCCGCCGTGAGCCTCTCACGGCGCCACTTCTTACGGCGTGGCATTCGGACGCATAATGAAATCCCTCGCGCGCTCGGCATTATGCGCCCTCATCACCGTACACATCCGGTTGGGGTCACACTAGGAAAAAGCCTGGTTTCTTCGGAAGCCAGGCTTTTTTGTTTATCCAGCGAAAACCGGATTCTAGATTCAGCCATGACTTAGTGACCTTAGCAATGGTTAAAAGCTATCGCTGAAGACGCTAACCTAACCCCACAGTCCGTAACTCATGACCAGAGTCCATAAGTCATTACTGAACCTGCAGTCACCTCCGGCGGGAAGACCTCTTAGACTCTGTGGTGCCGCCGCATACTCACTGAAAAGCCACAAGTGTTTCGAGAAGCCACCACTTATGTGGCTTTTCGAAACACAAGTGGCTTCTCGGCGGGAATAAAACGGGGATAAAAAAGGGGCGCGCAAAATTTGACCTTCACGCCAAGCCTCGGTATAGTCTTATCCGTAAGCGTGATTGGCGCAGTGGTAGCGCGCTTCGTTCACACCGAAGAGGTCACTGGTTCGAACCCAGTATCACGCACCAAATAACCCCCGTTTCAAGGAACGGGGGTTTTATTATGCCCACCGGTATTTGTGCCCACAAGCAGTACAAACCCAGCCGCGGACACAACCGCCCGAGAATGAGGTACCCCGTGACAACACCCGAACTCGCCGCAGCCACCGACTACGGACGCATGTACGCGCGCGTCCGCGGAGGAGAACCCCTCGTCCCCTCCATCACCACCGTCATCGGGCAGCACGCCAGCGACCTCAGCGGCTGGCACGGGTACATGGCCGCCAAAGCCGCCCTCGAAGATCAGCGCGCCTACCGTGCCACCGGATCCCACGGCCTCAAATTCGCCATCATCCGCGACGCAGCCAGCGCCTCCGAACGATACCGTGATGCCGCCGCCGCCCGAGGCGACCGCGTGCACAACTACGCCGAAGCCGTCGCCCTACGCGCCATGGGACGCGAACACAACCTCGACGAAAGCCGCGAACAGCTCATCATCAACGGCGAACAAGCCTACGCCGACCGCTTTGACGAATGGTGGGAAGCCTTCAAACCCCGCCCCCTCGCCGCCGAAGTCACCATCTGGAACGACACCGTCGGCTACGCGGGCACCCTCGACCTCGTCGCAGAAATCGCAGGGCGAACCTGCATCATCGACTACAAAACCAAAGGCACCGACAAACGCGGCCGCGTCAAAGCACTCGACGAAAAAGTCGTCATGCAGCTCGTCGCCGGACTCAAAGCCGAAGAATCCCTCGTCGACCCCGACGAAGGCACCTGGGAACCCTGGAAATACGGCGACGCGCCCGTCCTCATGGGCGTGGCACTCGGCGAAACGCAGGTGCTGCCGCAGCAGGCAAACCCCGCCGTGCTCGAACGCAACTGGTACAAGTTCTGCGCCCTGCGCCGCGTCTGGGAATTCGACCGCCAGGTCCAAGAATTTGAAGACCCCGCGCTCATGCCCGTAGTACCCCCGCCCGCGGCATAGATCAGTACCGCCACCGGGAGCATAGGCCGGTACCTCCGCCCGCGGCATAGGGGAGAGGTATCAAAGCCCTGCGGAGGTGAGGCTCAGCCCTCACTCTGCCGCCTCGATTCGTTCTAGATTCGCGCTACTGAATCGGCGACAATAGAACAATAGGCAGAACGGCGCCCGTGCGGTCCACTGTAAAGAACCCGCTAGGAAGAACCTTCTGGGAAAACCCTCTGCGAAACCGTCAGCGTAGTTCTGCCACCATTTTGAAATCCGTAAGCACATTCCCGGCACCAGCCGGCAAAGGAGAACCATGACCATCCTGAGCATCCGCACCGTAGGTGACCCGGTGCTGCGCACCGTCTGCGACCCCATCACCGTCTTCGACGACGACCTGGCACGACTCATCGACGACATGCTAGAAACCATGTACGACGTGGGCGGCGTGGGCCTTGCAGGCCCGCAGGTTGGCATCTCCAAGCAGATCTTCACCTTCGGTGGCATTGACGACCGCGAAGGCTACATCATCAACCCCGTGCTCGAGGTCGGTGAAGAAGATCAGGAAGGCGGCGAAGGTTGCCTGTCCGTGCCCGGCCAGAAGTCCGCGACCCCGCGCAAGAACTGGGCGCGCGTGACCGGCGTGGACCGCCACGGCGAACCCCTCGTGCTGGAGGGTGAGGGCCTGTTCGCGCGCATGCTGCAGCACGAAACCGACCACCTGCACGGCAAGCTCTTCATTGACCGCCTCGTGGGCGAAGACCGCCAGCGCGTGATGCGTGCCCTGCGCGCCGCAGACTACAACACGGTCGCCGCTAAGACCGTGACCGAGCGTGCAGCCCGCGTGGGTGGTGCCTTCGGTGGCGGTGGTGCGTTCGGTGCCGGTTCCTCCTTCGGTAGCTTCGGAAAGTAGGCTCACATGCTCAACATCATTTACGCAGGCACCCCCGACGTTGCCGTGCCCCCGCTCGACTACCTGGCGAACTCCGATAAGGTGCGCGTGGTCGGCGTGCTCACCCGCGAAGACGCCCCCGTGGGCCGCAAGCGCGTGCTCACTCCCTCCCCGGTCGCGCAGCGTGCCGAAGAGCTCGGCCTGCCCATCGTGAAGGCAAACCGCTGGAACGATGAAACCGCCGCAGCCGTCGCCGAACTGAACGCTGACGCAGCCGCCGTGGTCGCCTACGGCGCCCTGCTGCCGCTGTCCGCGCTCGAATCCCTGCGCTACGGCTGGGTCAACCTGCACTTCTCCAAGCTGCCCGCATGGCGCGGCGCCGCCCCCGTACAGCGCGCCCTCATCGCCGGTGAGCAGGAAATTTTCTCCACCACCTTCCTGCTCGAAGAAGGCCTGGACACCGGCCCCACCTTCGAACAGGAATCCACCCCCGTAGCCGCCGACGACACCGCAGGTACCGTGCTAATGCGCCTCGCCACCAGCGGCGGTGCACTGCTTGAACGCACCTTCGAACGCCTCGAAGCGGGCGAAAGCGGAACCGTGCAGGTCGAGGACGAGTCGGTCAGCTACGCCTCCAAGATGAGCATTGCCGACGGCCGCCTCACCTGGACCGAACCCGCCGAGCAGATTCTGGCACGCTTCCGCGGCGTGACCCCCGAACCCGGCGCATGGTGCGAACTGGGCGAAAACCGCTTCAAAATCGGTGGTCTGGCGGTTGCCGACGAGCGCCTGGTGCAGTCCCTGATTGAGGCGAACGGCGGCCCCCTCGCACCCGGCGCGGTGCGTCTGCACGCGAAGAAGGTACTGGTCGGCACCGGTACCGAACCGCTGATGCTGCTGCAGGTGCAGCCTGCCGGTAAGAAAATGATGGATGCGCCCGCGTGGGCTCGCGGCGCTGGCAAAGACATGGCGGAAGGCCTGGTGGTACTCGCATGAGCAACGAAAAGCGCCCCTACAAGGGAGGACACGGCAAGCCCGGTCACGCCGGTAATGCCGGTAACGGCAAGTTCAACCAGGGCGGCGGTCAGGGTGAGGGCGGTGCGAAGCGTAAGCGTCGCCGCCGCTCCGGCTCGGGTAATGGCTCGGGTGCAGGCGAGCAGAACCGCCAGCAGTCTCAGAATTCTCAGCGTTCCCAGAACCAGCGTTCGCAGAATCAGCGCTCGCAGAACCAGCGTTCGCAGGGGCAGGGTGCTCAGGGCCGCCCGCAGAAGTGGGACGACAACTCCCGCCCCGAATCGCGCATCGGTCGCCGCTTTGACGGCCTGACCAGCGTCGAACGCGCCGCACGCCGCGCCAAGACCGAACACGACGACACCAAACGCGGTGGCGGCGGCACCTCCCAGCGCAATAAGAGCGGCCACGAACGCAACCGCCGCTCCATGTCCGCCCGCGAATTCTCCGCGGCGGCACCCTCCGCACGCTCGCGTACCGCAGACACCGCACGCGCAACTGTCTTCGACGTGCTGCGCTCCGTGGCAGAATCTGACGCCTACGCGAACCTCGTGCTGCCCAAGGCGATTCGTAGCCACCGCCTCGACCACCGCGACGCAGGCTTTGCAACCGAGCTGACCTACGGCACGCTGCGCCACCAGGGCACCTACGACGCAATCCTCAGCCGATGCGTAGACCGCCCCCTCGAGAAGGTCGGCACCACCACCCTCATCGTGCTGCGCATGGGCGTGCACCAGCTGCTGAATATGCGCGTTCCCGCCCACGCGGCACTGAACCAGAGCGTGTCCCTGGCACGCGAAAAGATTGGTGCGGGCCCGGCAAGCTTTATTAACGCGGTGCTGCGTCGCGTCTCCGAGCGCACCCCCGAAGAGTGGTACAAACTCATCATCGAGGACGCGAAGGACGACACCGAGCGCATGGCGCTGCTCGCCTCGCACCCCGGCTGGATTGTGCGTTCCATGCGCCAGGCACTCGTCGCGCACGGCCGCCCCGCCTCCGAAATTGAGCAGCTGCTCGAAGCGGACAACCTCGCCCCCGTGGTGAACTTGGTTGCGCTGCCCGGCCTGGGTAGCCTCGACGAGGCACGCGAACAGGGCGCCGTCGACGGTGAACTGGTTGAAGGTTCGGCGCTGTACGCCTCCGGCGACTTGGCGCGCCTGGAATCCGTGCGTGAAGGCACCGTCCGCGCTCAGGACGCCGGCTCCCAGCTGGTAGCACGCGCGCTCGCCGCAGCACCCCTGGACGGCACCGACACCGCCTGGCTCGACCTGTGCGCAGGCCCCGGCGGCAAGGCGGCGCTGCTCGGCGCGCTCGGTATTCAGCGCGGCGCATCCCTGGTCGCCAACGAGGCGGCACCGCACCGCGCCCAGCTCGTGGAATCCTCCATGCGCCCCCTGCCCGAGGACAGCTACACGGTACTCACCGGCGACGGCCGCCAGATCCGCGAGACCCTGCGCAAGAACGCCTCCAACCTGCCCGGCTCCATTGAACCCGGTCAGCTGTTCGACCGCGTCATGGTGGATGTGCCCTGCTCCGGTCTGGGTGCCCTGCGCCGCCGCCCCGAGGCGCGTTGGCGCAAGTCCCCGCGCGATATTGCAGAGCTACTGCCCCTGCAGCGTCAGCTCCTGGACGCGGCCATTGAGGCGACCCGCTCAGGCGGTGTCATCGCCTATGTGACCTGCTCCCCGCACGCGGCAGAAACCCAGAACATTGTGGCTGAGGTGCTCGAAAGCGGTGCGGTCAGCCTGCTCGACTCCGCCGCCGCACTGCGCGAAGTCGCCCTGCACACCGAAGGTGCGAACGGCGAACCCGTGAGCGTGCTGGCGGGGGAGAAGGACCCCGGCCACACCCCCGAGATCAAGGTCAAGAAGGGCGCCCCGGTCGTGAAGGCTTCGCAGAACCCGACCACCGCTCAGCTGTGGCCGCACGTGCACGGAACCGACGCCATGTTCCTCGCCCTGCTGCGTAAGAACTAGCCGCTTCACCGCCTAGCATCATCCGCCATACGGCACGGATTTGAAAGGAACCCCATGGGTATTGCCATTAACCCGTCGATTCTCTCGGCGGATTTCGCGAACCTGCAGCGCGAGCTGGAGCGCATTTCCACCGCAGACGCCGCGCATATTGACGTGATGGACAACCACTTCGTCCCCAACCTCACCTGGGGTCCGCCCGTGGTCAAGCGTCTGCGCGAAATCTCCCCGGTGCCGTTCGACGTGCACCTGATGATTGAGGACGCCGACCGTTGGGCACCCGAATACGCCAGCATGGGCTGCGAATCGGTGACCTTCCACGCGGAGGCGGCTATCGCCCCCATCAAGCTGGCGCGCACCCTGCGTGCTGAGGGCGCGAAGGCGGGTATGGCGCTGCGCCCGGCAACCGCCGTGGAACCCTACCTGGACATGCTCAGCGAACTGGACATGCTGCTAATCATGACCGTGGAACCTGGCTTCGGCGGCCAGGCATTCCTGGACGTGACCCTGCCGAAGATCGCCCGCGCCGCCAAGGCGATTGAGGGTGCGAACCTGCCGGTGACCGTGCAGGTGGACGGTGGCATCACCGAAGAGACCATCCTGCGTGCGGCGGAGGCGGGGGCAACCTGCTTCGTTGCCGGTAGCTCGGTCTACGGCGTGGACGAGGCACTCGGCGGCCCGGAGGCGGCGATCGCCTCCCTGCGGCGTGCGGCGGCTGCATCGGTCAAGCGTTCCGGCGGCGGATGCGGTTGCGGCCACTAGCGGTACTCGCCGGTAACGGCGCACGCCAGTAATGGTGCCCGGCATCTATAAAGCCTCAACGCCTCGTTGTGAAGAGCGCCTCGTTGTGAAGAGCGCCCCGTCGCGGTTTTTCGCGGCGGGGCGTTTTGCGTGTTCTGCTTTCTCAACGCTTTCTCAACCATGGCAGATTTATAGCGAAAACTGGTGGGGAGGGCCACCCATTTAAGCGACATAGTGTCAGCAAGACTGTGACAAAGAGTGAAATATGTTACCCGCGGAATTCCGCGGCAAAACCGGGCATCCTGACGGTCTGAGAAGACAAATAGAACGCGTCTTGATGTAACACTCAGATATCTGTAAGGTTAGGTATAGTTTAGTCATATCTAGGGGGAACTATGTCTTTCAATCGAACCGAGCTGACCGACACCGAAAACCAGGGCGCACCGGGCGTTAACCGCCGCGCCTTCTTCGGCCTGGCGCTCGCCTCATCGGCTGCTCTCGCCCTCGCGGCATGCAGCAGCGAGACCACCACGACCACCACCTCCGGCGGTTCCACCTCCGGCGGTAACAGCGGCACCCGCACCATCAAGGACATCGACGACGAGAATGTAGAAGTTCCCGTCAACCCGCAGAAGGTTATCGTCCTCTCCGAACCCACCCTCGACGGCCTGCTCGCCCTCGGCGTGACTCCCGTCGGTTCCGTCTCCGGCCGCGGCCAGTCCGGCGTACCCAACTACCTCGCCGACCGCGCCAAGGGCGTGCAGATCATCGGCACCGTCGCCCAGGTCAACTACGAGCAGATCGGCAACCTTGAGCCCGACCTGATTCTCGTCGACTCCACCGGCGTGGACAAGCGCTCCGACGCCTTCGAAACCCTCAAGAAGATCGCCCCCGTGGTCTACTGCGGCTACGCGGGCGGCGACTGGCGCATCAACTTCCGCAACGTCGCCAACGCCATGAACATGGTCGACAAGGGCGAAGAGGTCATCAAGGCATACGAGTCAAGCGCCGCAGCGCTGAAGGAGCAGCTCGCCCCCAAGTACGGCGACAAGACCTTCTCCATCGTCCGCTGGGCAGGTAACGGCCCCGCACTGATTCTCAAGGAACTGCCCGCCGGTCAGGTGCTCAACGACCTGGGCCTCAAGCGCCCCGAGGCGCAGGACCGCAACGGCCAGGGCCACTCCGAGCCCGTCTCCCTGGAGAACCTGGCAAGCATCGACGCGGACTACATGTTCCTGGGCACTCTCGGCGGCGCAAGCCAGCAGAACCCGAACGCGCAGGGCTCCGCAGGCCTGCAGGGCGCCGAAGAAGCACTGAACAAGGCGAAGGAAACCTCCGGCTTCACCAACCTGAAGGCAGTCAAGGACGACCACGTGATTCTCGTGGACGGCTCCAAGTGGACCTCCACCGGCGGCCCGCTGCTGCTCAACGGCATTGTTGAAGACGTCAAGAAGGCGCTTCCGCTCTAAACGCCGTGTTCTAAACACCCCGTGAAGCAATCACCCGTTGAAGCTTCCTGAACCCCTTCTCGCCGCGCCCTAGACCCGCGGCGGGAAGGGGATGCACGACCCACCACACCATCCTCAAGGACCACAATGACCGAAACTCGACCCGCACGCACCGCAGCCCGCTATGGTGCCGTCGTGGCTCTCGCTGGCGCGCTCATCACCCCCGGAGCCGCTCTGACCGGTACCACCATCGCTTACGCGGAGACCCCCGCAGCCACCCAGCAGGCGGATAAGGCTACCGTCACCATCTCCACCGAGAAGTGGCGCGAAGGTAAGCTCGTGCTGCGCGGAACCGGCTTCACCAGCACCGCTCCCGGTCGCGGCGCTGTGTTCGCGGTGAAGTTCCTCGACGCCCTGCCGGATGAGGCTCACCAGGCACGTAACCCGCTCACCAATGAGGGCGGCAACTCGCCCGCAAACTTCATGGCAACCGCCAATGAAGATGGCACCTTTGAGGTTGAGGTATCCCTGCCGACCCCCGAAAACACCGGTCTGACCGCTGAACAGCTGAAGAACAAGGGCTGGACCGTGGAGGGTACCAGCCACCGTATTCAGGTGCTTTCTGGCTCCCTGGGCGGTACGGATGCGGACGGTAACACCTACGACCGTCGTGTGTCTGTGTCGCAGAATATTACCTTGAGTGCCCAGGCTCCGAGCCCGGCACCCACCGCAGAGCCCAGCGCAACCGCAGAGCCCAGCGCAACCGCTGAGCCTTCTGCGACTGCAGAGCCTTCTGCGGAGCCGAGCGCTACCGCTGAGCCTTCTGCAACCGCCGAGCCCAGTGCGACTGCTGAACCTACCGCTGAGCCCACCGCGGAACCGAGCGTTACTGCTGAGCCGACCCCCGAGCCGAGCGCAACCGCAGACCCTACCCCCGCACCCAGCGAAGACTCGAAAACCTGCGCCCCCGCTGACGACTCCTTCACCCCGCGCCTGACCATCGAGAACCCCAAGGCGGTTCAGGGCGGCAAGCTGCACCTGACCGGTGACGGCTGGTGCAACCCTGAGGATAAGAAAGCATCCGTTATTGGCTTGAAGATTGACGACGGCAAGGTATCCCGTAACGACGCCACCGCGGTCAACGATAACCGCACCATCTGGGCTGTCATCACCCCCGATGAAAACGGCCATATCGACACCTGGATTGACCTGCCCACCCGCGACAATGCAGCCTTCAAGAATGATGAAGACGCCGCCAAGTACGCCTCCGGTGAGCACACTCTGCGACTGCTGACCGGCAGCCTGCGTGAGGGCGATCGATCCGGCACCTACGGCGGCGCCAACAGTCAGGGCGGCATCAACACGACCTTCACCATCGGTGAGTACGCCCCCGGTGACGCACCCGAGCCGGTCAACGCCTCCGATCTGACCGCTGGTAATGGCGTACAGGTGAGCCGTGACGGTTCGACCGTGACCGTGACCGTGCCGAACGCTGAACCGGGCACCTGGGTGTACGCCGCGACCTACCTTGGCAACTCCCCGCAGACCCTCTACGGCTCCGGCTGGAAGCGCCTGGACGGTAACCGCAGCTTCAGCTATGAAACCAGCGTGAGCATGCCCGCCGCCACCTACCGTGTGGTCGTGCACAACGGCAACCAGGGTGCTGACAATGCGGTGCTCGGTTTCGCAGACATGACCGTGGAACGTGCTGTTACCCCTCGTCAGGAAGTTTCCCGCGATGAGCAGGACGCCTCCGACCAGCTGGTCGAAGAGCTGAATGAGAACCCCGCAACCGCAACCTCCACGGCACCTGTGCCCATGCGTAACGCGGGCGGTCGCATCAGCACCCGCGCCACCGACGTGGATGCATCCCTCGCCGCCCTGTCGCAGAGCACCGCTCCGGTTGTGAACCGCGTGCAGGCTAAGGCGAAGGTTCAGAGCGCGCAGAAGTCCCTGGGTACCAGCCTGCAGAAGACCGAAGCCAACGCGAAGAAGGCAGTGAAGGCCGCCGCCGGTTCGAAGAACTCGCAGAACACGCAGGGAACTCAGAACTCCGCCGCAGGCACCAAGGCGCAGGGCCCGGTCATTGAGGGTACCGAGCTGACCGGTCTGACCAAGTGGCTGGTCAACAATGCCAATAACCTGCTGCTCTCGACGGCTGGCCTGGTGGTTTTGGCCGCGGCTCTGATCCTGCGTACCTCCAAGAAGTAAGCTCTCTCAAAAAGTAAGCTCTGACCACACATTCATATCGGCACCGGCTCACGCCCCGCACTCTTGACCTTGCACCCTTGAACAGGAGCGTGGACCGGGTGCCCCACTAACCACTCGGGTCGCAACCTACTGAACTGCACTGACCTACTGAACTGTACTGACACGAACCCGGTAGCGTTCAGCTTCGACCCCGGTAATTTTGAAAGGACCACCATGCGTGCACCTTTTTCGGGAGCCCCGAAGGCATCCCTGACCTCTAAGGCGCTGACCGCCTGCGCCGCAGCAACCCTGGCGCTGGGCTTGGGTGTTGGCACCGCATCCGCTCTGCCTCCGGGCGGTGCGAAGGCGTCTACCCCCGGCACCTCCTCGACTGTCTCTTCTTCGGTGAATGAGCACGGCGTGATTTCCTTTACCCTGAGCGGCTTCCCCGCGAATACTGTGGTGTCCGTGAAGGTGGACGACGGCGACCTGTGCCCCTCCGATGCTGCTCAGGGCGCGTGCGTGGTGCACCAGCAGAAGACCGATAGCAACGGCAATGTCTCCGGTTCCTTCGTTCTGCCGGATGTAGGCGCTGGCACCCACACTCTGCGTTTCCTGGCGACCGGCGAGAAGCGTGACAAGGACGGCAAGTACCTGGGTACCGAGGCGTACACCAACCGTAGCCCCGAGTTCACCGTGGTGGGCGAGGGTGGCTCGGATAACTCCTCCTCGAACTCTTCGGGTTCTTCCTCGAACCGTGGCTCTTCTGGTTCGAAGAGCAACGGTGGTTCCTCGAACGGCGGCTCGAACTCTAATAGCTCCGACTCTGCAGATGAGGCTCAGGGCTCTAACGATTCCAACGAGTCCTCGTCCAATGGCGGCTCGAACGGTTCCTCGAATGGTTCGGCAGGCGGTGCGGCTGAGGCTGAGACTGTGTACACCGACGCTGAGGGTAACACCATCACCAAGGAGGAGTACGACCGCCTGAACGCGGAATCTGACTCTTCCGGTAATTCCGGTACCTCTGCTTCCTCCGGTTCTTCCGCCGCTCCGGCTGCTTCGGCTTCTGCAAATGCCCAGAAGAAGGCGACCGCTTCGGCGAGCGCGTCCTCTTCGGCTGTTGCGCGCGGTACTGCGTCGAACCCGAGCGCTTCGGCTTCGGCTAACACCGCATCCACCGTGCAGACCGTGACCTACGGTGCTGCCTTCCCGTGGATTGGCGTGGTGGTTCTGGGCGTGAGCGTGGTGGCTGCCGCTGCGCTGCTGATTGCCCGCAAGCGCTAAGACTTAACGTCGGATGCGGGTGGGGGAGTGCCCTGCCCGCTCCGGCGTTTCTCTCGTTATTTACCGGTGTGCCGGGTGCCCCTCCTGTGGGGTGCCGGGTGCGCCTCCCTGTTTTCTTGTATCGAGCATAAGGAGCATAGTGGCCCGCACGAGCTCATTGTCCCGAGATGTTCAGCAGGAGAGTACGTCCCGTCAGGGTTCTGTGATTCAGGGGCAGAAGTTAGGTAAGCGCCTAGCTTTTCTGTTCCTGTTTGCGGTGCTTTTGGTGGGTGCTGTGGCTGCTTCTTTGCTGTTTGGGTCGAATAATCTTCCGCCGGATCAGGTTCTGGCTGTTTTCAATGGCACTGCTTCTGAGCAGGCGCAGACGATTGTGATGGAGCAGCGTATTCCGCGTACCCTGGTGGGTCTTGCGGCGGGTGCCGCGTTGGCGGTTGCCGGTTCGTTGATGCAGTCGTTGACCCGTAACCCGCTGGCTGAGCCCGGTCTGATGGGTGTGAATGCCGGTGCTGCGGTGGCTGTGATTGGCTCCGTGGTGGTTTTCGGTGTGATGGGTATTTGGCAGTACATGATTGCTGCGACGATTGGTGGCGCGTTGGCTGCGGTGCTGGTGTATACGCTGGGTCGTGGTCGTGACGGGTCGATCGTGAAGCTTGCGTTGGCGGGTGTGGCGATTTCTGCTGCACTGTCGGCGATTGCGCAGGGCCTGATTTTGGCTGATCAGGATGCGTATAACGAGTTCCGTGTGTGGGTTGCCGGTTCGCTGGAGGGCCGCGGTATGGATATTGCGTCGACGGTGGGTCCGGTGATTGTGCTGGGTATGCTGGTGGCGTTCTTTGTGGCTCCCGCGATTAATGCTCTGAGTATGGGCGAGGAGGCGGCGACCAGCCTCGGCGTGAGTGTTCGTACGACCCAGAATTTGACGTTGCTGGCGGTGACGGTGCTTGCCGGTGCTGCGACTGCTGCGGTGGGTCCGATTGGTTTTGTGGGTTTGGCGGTGCCGTTTGTGGTGCGTGCTCTGCTCGGTAATGATGTGCGCTGGGTGAATTATGGTTCGGCGCTGTTGGGTCCGGTGTGGCTGCTGTGTGCTGACGTGTTGGCGCGTGTGCTGGTGGCTCCGCAGGAGACTCAGGTGGGTATTGTGGCGACTCTTGCCGGTGCCCCGGTGTTCTTGTTCTTGATGACTCGTCGTAAGGTGGAGGCTCTCTAATGTCGAATTCTTCCGCTCTTTCGATGGCGACTGCCACCACTTCCGCTAATCGTTCGGCGCGTCGTCGTGGCCGCGATTTGGGTGGCCGCCCGGTGCTGACTGTGCGCGGTCCTGTGAGTGCTCAGGTGCCGTGGCGTGTGCTGATCCTGAATGTGGCGTTGGTGGTGCTGATTGCGGCACTGGCGTTTTGGGGCATGTTGCAGGGTGACTACAAGATCGCCCCGGAGAAGATGATCCCGGCGCTACTGGGTGAGGGCAAGCAGATTACGGTGGCTTTCGCTCAGCAGCGTGCGGCGCGTATTGTGGCGGCGCTTCTGGTGGGTGCGGCACTTGGTCTGTCGGGTGCGATTTTCCAGGTGATTTCGGGTAATGCCCTGGGATCGCCGGATATTATCGGTTTCACGAATGGCGCCGCGACCGGTGCGCTGTTGCAGATTATTGTGTTCAATTCCGGCCCCGTTGAGGTTGCCCTGGGCGCTGTGGTTGGTGGCTTGGCGACCTCGGTGCTGGTGTGGTTGTTGACGCGCCGCACGGGTCTGCACGGTTTCCGTCTGGTGCTGGTCGGTATTGGCGTGGGTTCGACCCTGGCGGCGTTTAATTCGCTGCTGGTGGTGCGCGCTTCGCTGACTCAGGCGCAGACCGCGGCGTCCTGGCTTGCCGGTTCGCTGAATGACATCACTTGGGAGCGCACCTACGCGCTGCTGGGTCTGCTGCTCGTGGTGACTCCGCTGCTGCTGATGCTGGTCCGCCCGCTGGGCGCGATTCGTTTTGGTGACCAGGTGGCATCCGGTTTGGGTGTGAGCGTGAACGCGTACCGTGTGGCGGCTCTGTTCATCGGTGTGCTTCTGGTTTCGCTGGCGACCGCGACGACCGGCCCGATTGCCTTCGTCGCCCTGGCGGCACCGCACATCGCGAAGACTCTCGCCCGCAGTGGCGGGGTGGGCTTCACCTCCGCGGCACTCATGGGTGCGCTCATGGTGCTCGGCTCCGACCTGATTGGCCGTTTCGCTGTTCCCGGACGCATCATTCAGGTGGGTGTGGTGACCGGCGCGATTGGTGGCCTGTACCTGATTTACCTGATTTACCTCGAAAGGAAGAAGAGCTAGTGAACACTAGTGTGACGACCCGCCTTGAAGGCGAGAACATGGTGGTTGCCTACGGTGAGCATACGGTGCTCAACGGGGTAGATTTTCAGGTGCCGGAGGGGGAGCTGACCGTCATCCTGGGCCCGAATGCTTGCGGCAAGTCGACCACGTTGAAGGCTCTTGCCCGCGTGAACCCGCTCAAGAAGGGTGAGGTTCGCCTGGATGGCACCCCGCTGCCGCAGATGAAGTCCCGTGCCATCGCGAAGATTTTGGCGATGCTGCCGCAGACCCCGGAGGCGCCGAGCGGCGTGACCGTGGCGGATGTGGTGGCGCGCGGCCGCTACCCGCACCAGTCGCTGCTGCGTTCCTGGTCCGATGAGGACGAGCGAGCCTGCGTGGAGGCGATGCAGGCGGCGAACGTGCTGGAGCTTGCGGAGCGTCCCATTGAGGCACTCTCGGGCGGTCAGCGTCAGCGCGTGTGGATCGCCATGACCCTGGCGCAGCAGACCCCGCTGATTCTGCTCGATGAGCCGACCACCTACCTGGATATCACGCACCAGATTGAGGTGCTGAACCTGACGAAGAAATTGCATTCCGAAGGGCGGACTGTAGCCGTGGTGTTGCATGACCTGAACCTTGCTTTCAGGTATGCTACTCATGTTGTGCTAATGAAGCAGGGTCGGATTATCGCTCAGGGTGATCCGCGTGCAATAATTACACCGGAACTTATTCAGGAAGTTTTTGACCTGCAATCGGTCATTATTCCTGATCCGTGCACTGGTACCCCTTTGGTGATTCCGAAGGAGAACCAAACGATTCATATTGCCGCTGACGCTATTTCGGCGGCCCGCGAAAGCGAGTAGTTTTCGCCCCTAAGCCGCGTGGGAGTTTGCACCAACCGTCTCAGTACGGCTGGAAAAGCTCGGCATTGCGCCAAGCAGCGAACGCTAGGATCTGAGGGACCCAGGATCCCCTGCGCGTAGGGCGCCTACCCGGTGCTCGCCCGTCTTTGACGCATGAACGGATCCGAGCACTGGGTAGGTTCCATTTTGGGAACCCGTAGATGAGGCACCGAGACTGCCGCATGAGACTTTGAAAGTTGCGACTTGAGAGGTTTGATGCACGGTCTCGGTGCCTCATCTCTTTTAACTTCTGAGCTGGGCTGCGCTGGCCTGGGAGGGGGGCTGGTCTGGAGGGGTGAGGGTGGCGGCTTCGTGTTTGGGTTTGAGGAGCGTGTGCTGGCTGTCATTCTTGTCATTTTTTGGTTCTTTCATTTTTCCCTTTGGCTGGAGTTTGGGTAAGGGATACCATAGAGTGAGGTAGTAGAGGCTAACTAACGATAATGCGCCTCCTCACCGATTCTCACCGATTGAGTGTTTCCACAGACCAAGGAGGAACCGTTGGGCGAGCACGAACCCACCGCGACCGTTCCCGCGCAGAACGCTTCTGCACAGGCTGCTTCTGCACAACCGCGTACCGTTGCGCCGGCTGTGCGCCCGAGCCCTCCCAAGATCCCGCGCCCTGTACCTGCACCGCGCGTGGACAGCCCCCTCATCAGCGCCCTCATCGCCGAGGCGGTCAGCCCCGAAGAGCTGAACGCCCGCATCGTTGAGGTTGTCTCCGAAGGCACCCCCATCATCGAGCCGGTGCATCTTGACGACGGCACCATCAGTGAGAACGAGCGCATCGTCACCTTCCTGTACTACAACGAGCAGGCGGAGCAGGTGCTCATGTTTATCAACCGCCTGACCGATGAGAAGAACCTTGATCGTTCCCTCATGGCCCGCATCGAGGGCACCGGCTGGTGGCAGCTGAGCATGCAGATGGAAACTACCTGGCGTGCCTCCTACAACTTCTTGCCGGCGCTGCCCGGCGAGCGCCCCGCCTGGCTGGGCGATGACGACCAGGTGCGCCTGCGCGCCGCCCTGGACTCCGGCGAGGGTGACCCGCTGAACCCCGAGACCGTGTGCAACCGTATCGGTCGTTGCATGGGTGTGGTGCAGCTTGAGCACGCGCCGGTGCAGGAGTTCATCCTGACTCAGGAAGAGATTGACGCGCTGCCCGCCCCCGAGTGGATGCAGACCTCTGACGGCCACCAGTACGTGCTCGGTCGTGTGGGGGATCCCGCCCCGGATGCGCCGCTGTTCATCCAGTTCGACGGTGAGATGTGGTTCAGCCAGGGCATGGAGCAGACCCTCAACCGCGCCCATGAGGCGGGCCGTATTCCGGCGATGCACGTGTTCTTCCTGCACTCTGGCGGCCGTGAGAATCGTTGGAAGGAACTGAACGGTGACAACCCGATTGCCGACTACCTGGTGGAGATTGCGTTCCCGCACTTGGAGGCGGTGTACGGCATTAAGACCGACCCGCAGAACATCGTGATTAACGGTCAGTCGCTGGGTGGCCTGTCCTCCCTGCTGGCGGTGCTGAGCCGCCCGGAGGCGTTTGGCGGCGCAATCGCGCAGTCTTCGTCGCTGTGGCAGCCGCAGGTCATGGACCGCCTGGACGAGCTGGAGGCGGCGGGCGAGATTGATCGTCTGCGCCACCTGTACCTTGAGATTGAGGTGGGGGAGCAGGAATGGGTTCTGGTGCCTCCTCACCGCGAGCTGAAGGCGCGTCTAGAAAAGCTGGGCCTGGAGAGAGTGCGGTGCACGACCTTCAACGGCGGTCACGATTATGCGTGCTGGCGCGGTGCGATTGTGCCGGCCCTGGAACGTATTATTGCTGCCAGCCGGGAGGCTGAACGCACTGAGCCAGGCTCTGAAGAGGACCAGCGAGAGGTAGCCTAGGGCTCCGCCCGGGTAGAGCACACCCCGTATGGTGGGCGTGCGGGGTTCCCGTTAGGGTAGACACCGCCGCGCCCGTATCCTAGAGAAGTACAGCCTAAGAAGAGTGCAGTACTACCGCGCCGCGAGGGGTACCGAAAGGTACCCGGCGTAGGCTGTACACCCGCCCTCATTGACGAGATGGCATCACGCTGCGAATGCACGCAGCACGTGAGCGCTATAGAAACCGCAAACGACACAGAAATCGAGAGAAGATGACCGTAGAACGTAGCCCCCTGGCCCCCACACCGCTCATCCCCGAGTCTTTTGCCGCGAAGTACCGCGAAGCTGGCTACTGGATTGACCAGACCATCCCCGAGTTCCTGCTGGATGCCTGCCGCGCAAAGCCGCACTTCCCGGCGCTCGTGGCGATTTCGCACGCGCAGCTCGATGAGGACGGCAAGCCCCAGCAGATTCGCCTCTCCTACGGTGAGCTGGAGGCGGCAGGTCGTGCCGCTGCGGCGCGCCTCATTCAGGCTGGCGTGCAGCCCGGTGACCGCGTGCTACTGCAGTTGGGTAACACCGCCGAGTACCTGGTGTACCTGCTGGGTATTTTCTGGGCGGCGGCTCTGCCGGTGTTCTGCCTGCCGCAGCATCGCACCACCGAGCTCGTGCACTTTGCGACCCGCACCGACGCGGCGGCGCACGTGTTCTCTTCGCTGACCCCCGGCGCAGATTTCGCCGCCCTGCACGAGGACGTTGCCGCCGAACTGCGCAAGAACTCCCAGGAGCCGCCGGTCGCTATTGACGTTGCCGAGCCGCTGACCCCGCTGACCGAAGAGGAGCTCGCTGAAGAGTTCGTGCCCGGCGTCGTTCAGAACACCGAGAACCAGCGCGCGAGCGAGCAGGTGGCGTTCCTGCAGCTTTCCGGCGGTACGACCGGCATTTCGAAGCTGATTCCTCGCACCCACGCCGCCTACCTGTACTCGGTGCGCGGCTCGGTCGATATCTGCAAGCTGAACAACAACACGACCATGCTCGTGGTGCTGCCCGCCGCGCACAACTTCACGATGAGCTCGCCCGGTATTCTGGGCGTCATGTGCGCCTCCGGCAAGCTGGTGTTTGCGGCGGATCCGTCCCCGCAGACTGCGTTCCACCTCATTGAGATGGAGGGTGTGACCACCTCCGCGCTGGTGCCGCCGCTGGCTCAGGCATGGGTCGCCTCCGCGGAGAAGCGCGGCGTGTCCCTGCCGTCCCTGCAGACCCTGCAGGTGGGCGGTTCGAAGCTGGCTCCGGCGGTTGCGGGCAAGATCGAGTCCGTGCTCGGCTGCACCGTTCAGCAGGTGTTCGGCATGGCTGAGGGCCTGGTGAACTACACCCGCTCCACCGACCCGATTGAGATGCGTCTGAGGACTCAGGGCTACCCGATTAGCCCCGACGATGAAATTCTGATTGTTGATGATCAGGACCAGCCGGTTCAGCGCGGCGAGAGCGGCCACCTGCTCACCCGCGGTCCGTACACGATTCGCGGCTACTACCTGGAGGAGAACGCGAACCGCTACGGCTTTACCGAGGACGGTTTCTACCGCACCGGCGACATTGTGCGCCTGGTCGCCGGCAAGTACCTTGAGGTGACCGGCCGCGCGAAGGACCAGATCAACCGCAATGGCGAGAAGATTGCCGTGGACGAAATTGAAGAGCTGGCGCTGACCCACCCCGACGTTTTTGACGCCGTGGTTCTGGGCATCCCAGATGAGACCGTGGGCGAGCGCGTGGGCCTGGTCATTGTGCCGCAGGAAGGCGCCGACCTGGGTGAAAACCCGCGCCGCACGATGCACGAGTTCTTCACCTCGAAGAAGCTCGCCGACTTCAAGATCCCGGAGCGCGTGCAGGTTCTGCAGGAACTGCCCACCACGAACGTGGGTAAGATTTCTCGCCGCGAACTGCGCGCCAAGCTTGCCGAAATTTTCGGCTAAACCCTTTTCTGCTAAACCTTAAGCCCGTATTCCTACCCCTATTGAGGAGAAAAATGTCCGCACTTGAGACCCTGCGCCCCATCATGGAGAAGTACATCGTCGAGCCCGACTCCCTGCAGACTGCTTTTGACGAGCCGACCACCGACCTGTTCTCCCTGGGCCTGGACTCGATGGGTTCCTTCGCGCTGCTCGATGATCTTGCTGCCGAAGGCGCCGTGATTGAGTTTACCGAGCTGGTGGAGAATCCGACCGTGGAGTTCATCGCCTCCCGCCTGGGCTAAGCGTTACCGCACCCCGAGTGCCCGCCTGCCGCGCATGCAGACGGGTGCCCGGGGTGTTTGCTACTCGCCTCGCTCGCCCTGCCTGATCTGTGCCGTCTCGCGCCGTATTTTGTGGCGGAGCTCTTGGCCGCGTTCATGCCGGAGGCGTGGCTGGGGTTGCCACTGTCGGTTTACCCTAGTCAGCGCACTTCTGCCAGCGCGAAACGGTGGGGCAGTAGCCTACCTTTCACACACCGCATATCATCCCTAATCCAGACCCTTACTCCAGACCTTGAGAGGCCACCATGGGCGTAGCTGATACTACCGCACCCGATAGCTTCGGGACTGCTTCCGACCTTCGCACCGCCGCGACTGACCCCGCATCGCACAGTGCTGACAGTCCCTGGCTGCCGCTGACCACGAACGCGCGCGGCATCTACTTTGCCGCCGCGATTGACCCGTCGAACCCCTGCTACAACACCGCGGAGGTTATGCAATGCCCCGCGGACACCGACCTCGCCCTGCTGCGTGAGGCGCTGGTGCAGCTCTACCGCGAGAACGAGGGCTTCCGCGTGCGCACCCGCATTGCCGATGGTGCCGCCTCCCAGCAGATTCTGCCGCTTGAGGCGTTCCTCGCGGGCATTGACCTGCTCGTGGACGGGGGCGAACTGGACGGGGGCGAGCTGAGCGACACCGCGAAGGCGGGGGAGGAGAACATCTCTGACCTGCCTGACTCTGACTTGCCCGCGCCGGTGCGCGCCTGGGCGCAGCGTCTGCTCGCCCAGCCCCTCACCACCGATGAGGGCGTGACCGTGCGCAGTGCAGCGGTGCGTTACGGCGGGTTCCTCTGGGTGTACCATTCCTTCTCCCACGTGGTTGCCGACGGGTTCGCCGCGTTCAACGGCCTCTCCCGCGTGGCGGCGATATACCGCGCCCTGTCCGCCGGTCAGCCGGTCCCGGCAACCCGCCGCATGAGCCTGCAACAGCTACTCGATGCCGACGATGCCGCCTCCACCGCTCGTGACGAAGATGTCGCTTTCTGGGAGGCGAGCGGCGCCCTGGAACAGGAAGACACCTCCCTGGCGGGTCGTACCGCCTCCCCGTCGGCGCGGTCTGTGCGCCTGGCATTCAGCATCGACGTGCCCACCCAGCAGGCTCTGCTGGATGCGGCAAAGCAGCACGCCGTCTCCTGGCCGGTGCTGGCGACCGCCGCTGTGGGCTCGTACCTGGCGCGTGTGGGCGGCTACCCGCAGGCTTCGTTCGGCGTGCCGCAGATGAACCGTATGTTCGCCCGCACCCTGCCGGAGGCGACCCGCGCCCTGGGTGCGGCGAGCGCGCAGACCGGCTGTACCGCGGTGAACGTGCTGCCGGTGCAGGTTGCGGCGACCGGCCCCATTGCGGAATCCCTGCACTCGGTGAAGGAGCAGTACGCCCGTAACGCTGAGCATCCGCTGGCCCGTCAGGAAGACCTCGAACGTACCGCACGTAACGCCCAGTCCAGGCTGTTTGGTGCGCAGATTAACGTGGTGCCCTTTGACGCGGTGCTGCCGCTGGCGGCACCCTCCAAGGACGAGCCCGGAGCCGCGGTACCGACCGCGCGCATTCACAATATCTCTGCCGGTCCCGTTGCTGACGCGACCTTCACCCTGCGCGGCATGCCCGGCCGCGGCAACAGTATCTCCTGTGAGATTGACATGAACCCGGCGCTCTACACCGCCAAGGAGCTGGAACGCCACGCCGCCCGCCTGAGCGAGTGGCTGCCCGCCTACGCCGCGGAGGCGCAGCGCGAGGGTGCCTCCCTGAACAACCTGGGTGTGGCGACCGAGGCGGAGCTTGCGACCCTGCGCGAGCTGACCGCCCCGGCGCTGACCGAACATCCGCTGGAGTACAAGACCCTGCTGGGTCGCTTCCGTGATGCGGTGGCGGCGCATCCGCAGGCGCTCGCGGTGCTGGATTCTGCCCCCGCGCCCGGTGAGGTGCTCACCCCCGAGTCGGAGCGCGCCTACGCTTTTGACCGCGCCCTCACCTACGCCGAACTGGATGAGCGCGCCCGTGCGCTTACCGCGCAGCTACTGGACTGGGGCGTTCGCCCTTCCGATGCGGTGGGTCTGCGTGTGCACCGCGGTGTGGAGCAGTACGTGGCGCTGTACGCCCTGCTGTACGCTGGCGCCACCTACGTGCCGGTGCTTCCGGATCTGCCCGCCGAGCGTGTGGGCGTGATGATGGAGGACGCCGAATGTTCCCTGCTGCTGCACGGCCCCGGTCTGCAGCCGCTGAGCGCGCAGGAGCTGAACCCGCAGGATCCGCAGCGTCACGCGAACCTGCCCCAGCACGTACTGTCTGAGCAGACCCTGCCTGAGCCGACCCTGCCGCCGGTAAACACTAATGAGCCTACCCCGGCTCCCTCCTCTGCACCCGCCGCCGAGGAGCTTCCGGGCGTAAAAACCGGCCTGGACGAGGACGCTTACGTACTCTTCACCTCCGGCTCCACGGGCAGGCCTAAGGGCGTTGCCATCAGCCACCGCGCGATTGATAACCGCCTGCGCTGGCAGCAGCACCAGATTCCGGTGGGGGAGGGCGACCGCGTTCTGCACAAAACCCCCATCTCCTTTGACGTGCACGTGTGGGAGCTGTACTGGCCGCTTGCCGAGGGTGCCGCCGTGGTCATTGCCGCCCCGGATGGGCACCGCGATCCCGCCTATCTGGCGCGCGTGATTGCCGAGCAGTCCGTCACGGCGGTGCACTTTGTTCCGACCATGCTTTCGGCGCTGACCTCTTCGCCGGCGGCGCGCCGCATCCTGGCTGATGCTGGCTTCGGCAGGGAACGAGAGCAGCCCCTGCGCTACGTGGTCTGCTCGGGCGAGGCACTGCAGAAGGACCAGGTGCAGGCTGCGGGCGAGGTCCTGGGCGTGTACCCGCTGAACCTGTACGGCCCGACCGAGGCTGCGGTGGACGTGACCTTCTGGGAGACTTCCACCGACCCGCAGCGCGAGAGCGTGCCCATTGGCGAGCCGGTCTGGAACACCGGCACCCTGATTCTTGACCCGACCGGCCACCCCGTGCCGGTGGGCGTGACCGGTGAACTGCACCTGTCGGGCGTGCAGCTGGCGCGCGGCTACAAGAACAACCCGCAGGCGACCGCGGCGGCTTTCGTGGAGCAGGCTCCTGCCGGTGCGCTCGCGCTGCTGAACGGTGAGAGCCAGCGCCTGTACCGTACGGGCGATTTGGCGTGCTGGGAGATTCTTCCCGATGGTCGCGCCGTCATCGGCTACCGCGGCCGCACGGACTACCAGATTAAGGTGCGCGGTCAGCGCCTGGAGCTGGGCGATATTGAGATGGCTCTTGCCGCGGTTGAGGGCGTGAGCGCTTCGGTGGCTCTGCTGTACCGCGGCCTGCGTGAGCCTGCCCTGGCGGCGGTGCTGGAGGTCGGCGACGTGCCCGCTGAGCGTGCTGAGCAGCTGGTGGAGGCGGCGCGTGAGCATTGTGCGCAGGTTCTGCCGGATTACATGGTTCCGACCCTGTGGCACACCCTGCCTGCTCTGCCGGTGAGCCCCTCCGGTAAGGCTGATCGCAAGCTGTTGGCGTCCCTCGATTTGACCCCGCAGACTTCTGATGCTGAGGGTCCGCACGGTCTGCTGGAGCAGCAGCTGTGCTCGATTATTGCGGGAGTGCTGGGTCGTGAGCGTTTCGGCGTGGATGAGGATTTCTTCGCCTCGGGCGGTCATTCGCTGGCGGCTCTTGAGGTGATTGCCGCGGTTGAGGAGCAGCTGGGTCTGCGCGTGAGTATCGGTGCGCTTTTTGCGCATCCGACGGTGCAGGCTTTGGCGGCGTCCATTGCGGGCGAGCGCGGCGAGGGTGCGGAGTTCGCGCCTGTTCTTCCACTGCGTGAGCAGCCCGTTGTCCCCGATACTACCGATGCCCCCGCGCCGCTGTTTATTCTGCCGCCTGCGGGTGGTTTGGGCTGGTGCTATGCGGGGTATCTCTCGCATCTTCCTGCTCAGCAGGGTGTGTATGCTGTGCAGGCTGAGGCGTTCTCTGACCCGCAGGCTGGGTTTGCGTCGAGCCTGCAGGAGTTGGCTGAGGGCTACCTGGCACAGATTGAGAAGACTCTGGCGGAGCGTTCGTTGCCGCGTCGTTTTGCGTTGATGGGCTGGTCTGTGGGCGGTACTGCCGCGGTGCAGGTGGCGGCTCTGGCGCAGGCTGCGGGTGCGCAGGTTGAGCGTGTGGTTCTGTTGGATGCGTATCCTTCGGAGCAGTGGCAGGGCGTGCCTGCGCCGGATGAGCAGGAAAGCTTCCGTGCGCTGTTGCGTATGGGCGGTTTGCCGGAGCCTGCCGCCGACGAGCGGCTTGACCTGCCGGGTACGTTGGAGCGTCTGCAGAGGGCAGGTTCGGCGATGGGTTACCTACCGGAGGAGAAGCTGGGCGTGTGCTTGGGTAGTATGCGTGCTTCGGCGGCGTTGATGCGTGGTGCTGAGCAGGCGTTCTTTGATGGTGATGTGTTCCTGGTGGGTGTGCCGCATGAGGATCAGCCGTATCTGGATGCGAAGGGTTGGGCGGCGCATGCGTCGTCGTTCCGTGCGGTGCTGCTGGAGGGTACGCACCCTGACCTGGTGAATCCGGCGCGTTTGGCGGAGGTGACCGGCCACTTCGCCGGCTAGCCTCACCGGTGCCCCAATAACTGATTTAGCCCGGAGGTAATAGTCGTTACCTCCGGGCTACATCGGTTAAAACATGCATTCGCGTTACTCTCATAAAGAGTATCTTTTGAGTGATTTTAGTCACATAAAATATTCGTGCAAAAAATTATCAGTACGCAAATGGTGTAAAATACCAAATTTTACAGCCCTTGTTATACATGTACTCTTAAACTTTGTGATATGTGACTCACTTATTGCTTGAAAAGACTCCTTAGTGAGTGCTAGATTGTAGTCACCTCTTAAATATGATTCCGATTACATAGACAGGATTCGCATCTAAGAGGAGGGCTTGGTATACACCAGGTCTTGAAACGTATCTCACTCACGCAGAAGGATATCCTTCTCAAAACACTAGGAGTTTACGATGAAGCTCTACAAGGCTCTTGCAACCGCGATGGTTGCAACGGCAGCTACCATGGCAGCGATGCCCGCCGGTAACGCCGCAGTCTTTTACGACTGGCGCAACTATAACGAGGCAGGCGGTATTCACGACACCTACGGCAACCGGGAGGTGCCTCACCTGCGTGACATGAATGACCGCGTATCTTCCATCCGAAGCCATGGCGAACGTTACGTCGCTTTTCAGGATGAAAACTACCAGGGATTCTCATTCGATATCAATTATCGCGACTTCAACAGCCTCGAAGGTTTCTATGAAGGTCGAAATTGGTGGAACGGAGACTGGAACGATAAGATTACTTCCCTTCGCCGTGTAAAGTAATTTCCCCGTGTAGATGGCTGGGTGGCGTGGTATTGCATAAATACTATGCCACCCAACCATAAAATATATCCCCTTGTTGTTCTTGAAAGGAAAAATCATGAACCTCAAGAAATTCTTTCAGCCCGCAATGGCTATAACGTTTGCATTCACGCTAGCCTGCACATCCTGTTCTACAGGCCCGCAACTAGAACGTGATGAAACGGCCCAAGCAACCCTAGACTATAAAAATAACCGAATCATTACTCCACTCGAAGAATACAATGACCTTTTAGACGAAAATTCCCAGTATTACGGTCGAGCCTTGGAAATTCTCAGGCAGCGCTGTTTCGCAAAGCACGGCCAATCCTATGAAATATATATCCCGGATGTAGAAGATAGGAAATTCTTTTCGTCCAGTCGCGAGTTTGGCCTCTGGAACCCCGAATACTCCGCCAAATATGGAAACTTCAAGCGATCCGGGAATGCACCATCATCCGCGGGCTATGACACAAAAATCATGGAACAGTGCATGCCTGAAATCTTAGCCACGTTGAAAGAGATTGCCGGCATCAGCCTCGAAGAGCAAAGTGGCCTCACAGAAGCCTATCGTCGAATCCACGGTGAATCCTATGCGGCTGCCATGAATCATCCCGAATGGAAAAAATACCGTGAAGCATGGTGGAAATGCCTATCGGATAAAGGTCTAACGCCACGAAAAGGCGACTATGAATGGGGTACACAAGAACTATCAAATGCAACCCGCGCTAGCGGTGATAATAATGCCCCGGCATCAGAAGAAGAAATTCGGCTCAGCGTTATTGAAGCACAATGCAGTAAAGATACAGGAATGGCTCAAGGTCTTGCCAACCTCGTAGCCTCATATCAAAAACCGCTCATTCGAGATAATGAAACAAAACTAGAAGAACAGCGACGGCAGCTATCAGAAGTTTATCTCCGATATAAAGAGTGGGTTCTCAAAAACCAATAAATAGAAGGTCCCCGATTGATGAATCATCAATCGGGGACCTTTATATTTATTAATTACTCTACAGATAGAGCGGGCTAATTGGCGAAGTGGCCGGTCACCTCCGCTAGCTACCCCCTATAACTGATGTAGGTGAGTTAAAGCACGAATGCCCCCCGGTTGATGATTCATCAACCGGGGGCATCGTTTTATTATCACAAAGAGTATCTTTTGAGTGATTTTAATCACATAAAATATTCGTGCAAAAAATTATTACTATGCAAATGGCGTCAAATACCAAATTTTACAGCCTTTGTTATACATGTGCTCTTAAATTTTGTGATACACGCCTCACTCATTGCTTGAAAAGACTCCTTAATGAGTGCTACATTGTAGCCACCTCTTAAATATGATTCCGATTACATAGACAGGATTCGCATCTAAGAGGAGGACTGGGTAAACACCAGGTCTTGAAACATATCTCACTCATGCAGAAGGATATCCTTCTCAAAACACTAGGAGTTTACGATGAAGCTCTACAAGGCTCTTGCAACCGCGATGGTTGCAACGGCAGCTACCATGGCAGCGATGCCCGCCGGTAACGCCGCAGTCTTTTACGACTGGCGCAACTATAACGAGGCAGGCGGTATTCACGACACCTACGGCAACCGGGAGGTGCCTCACCTGCGTGACATGAATGACCGCGTATCTTCCATCCGAAGCCATGGCGAACGTTACGTCGCTTTTCAGGATGAAAACTACCAGGGATTCTCATTCGATATCAATTATCGCGACTTCAACAGCCTCGAAGGTTTCTATGAAGGTCGAAATTGGTGGAACGGAGACTGGAACGATAAGATTACTTCCCTTCGCCGTGTAAAGTAATTTCCCCGTGTAGATGGCTGGGTGGCGTGGTATTGCATAAATACTATGCCACCCAACCATAAAATATATCCCCTTGTTGTTCTTGAAAGGAAAAATCATGAACCTCAAGAAATTCTTTCAGCCCGCAATGGCTATAACGTTTGCATTCACGCTAGCCTGCACATCCTGTTCTACAGGCCCGCAACTAGAACGTGATGAAACGGCCCAAGCAACTCTAGACTATAAAAACAACCGAATCATTACTCCACTCGAAGAATACAATGAAATTTTCGATGAAAATTCCCAGTATTACACTCAAGCCTTGGAAATTCTCAGGCAGCGCTGTTTCGCAAAACACGGCCAATCCTACGAAATATATATCCCGGATATAGAAGATATTAAAATTAATTCGTCCGGTCGCGAGTTTGGTCTCTGGAACCCCGAATACTCCGCCAAATATGGAAACTTCAAGCGATTCGGGAATGCGCCATCGTCCGGGGGTTATGACACAAAAATTATGGAACAATGCATGCCTGAAATCTCAGCCACTATGAAAGAGATTGCGGGCATCAGTATCGAAGATCAGAGTGGCCTCTCAGAAACCTATCGTCGAATCTACGGCCAGTCCTATGCGGCTGCCATGAATCATCCCGAATGGAAAAAATACCGTGAAGCATGGTGGAAATGCCTATCGGATAAAGGTCTAACGCCACGAAAAGGCGACTATGAATGGGGTACACAAGAACTATCAAATGCAACCCGCGCTAGCGGTGATAATAATGCCCCGGCATCAGAAGAAGAAATTCGGCTCAGCGTTATTGAAGCACAATGCAGTAAAGATACAGGAATGGCTCAAGGTCTTGCCAACCTTGTAGCCTCATATCAGAAACCGCTCATTCGAGATAATGAAACAAAACTAGAAGAACAGCGAAAGCAGCAATCAGAAGTTAATCTCCGATATAAAGAGTGGGTTCTCAAAAACCAATAAATAGAATGCCCCTGGTTGATAAATCATCAACCGGGGGCATCGTTTAGCGTCTAACGCAGAACCGGGGTTCTACCGCTAAATACTTAGTGCTGCTCCAGCTCGGAGTTAGCGTTCACGTTGAGCAGGTCGTACTTAGCGAATGCCTTCGCGGGAACGTCTGCTGCAACCTCGCCGCGCTTCGCCAGCATCTGCAGGGTGCGGACAACAACCGACTCTGCATCGATGTGGAAGAAGCGACGTGCACCCGGGCGGGTGTCTGCGAAGCCGAAGCCGTCAGCACCCAGGGTTGCGAAGTCGTTCGGAACGAACTGGCGGATCTGGTCGGGAACCTCCGAGGAGAAGTCGGTGGTCGCGATGATCGGGCCAGCAGCGCCTGCCAGCTTCTGGGTCACGTAAGGAACGCGAGCGGGCTGGTTCGGGTTCAGCAGAGCCTCTTCCTCAGCGGCAATGCCGTCGCGGCGCAGCTCGGTCCACGAGGTGACGGACCAGACGTCTGCGGAGACGCCCCAGTCCTCGGCCAGCAGCTTCTGAGCCTTCTCGGCCCACGGAACAGCAACGCCGGATGCCAGCAGCTGTGCCTTGGGGCCGGAGGTCAGCGGGGACTCGCTGATCTTGTGGATACCCTTGATGATGCCCTCAACGTCAACGTTTGCCGGTTCAGCAGGCTGGTGAATCGGCTCGTTGTACACGGTCAGGTAGTACATGACGTTGTGGTCTTCGTCCTTGGTGCCGTACATCTGCTCGATACCGCGCTCCATGATGTGCGCAATCTCGTAACCGTATGCCGGGTCGTAGATCTTGAACGCCGGGTTGGTGGACGCCAAGATCGGGGAGTGACCGTCAGCGTGCTGCAGACCCTCACCGGCCAGGGTGGTACGACCTGCGGTTGCACCGATAACGAAGCCGCGGCACAGCTGGTCGGAAGCTGCCCAGAAGCCGTCGCCGGTGCGCTGGAAACCGAACATCGAGTAGAAGATGTAAATCGGGATCATCGGCTCGCCGTGGGTGTCGTAGGAGGTACCGATAGCGGTGAACGCTGCGGTTGCGCCTGCCTCGTTAATACCCACGTGAACGATCTGGCCCTCGGGGGACTCGGTGTAGGTCAGCATCAGCTGGTGGTCAACGGGCACGTAGTTCTGGCCGTTGGGGTTGTACAGCTTAGCGGACGGGAAGAAGGAGTCCATACCGAAGGTACGTGCCTCATCGGGGGTGATGGGAACGATACGGTGACCGAAGCCCTTCACACGCATGAGGTCCTTCATCAGGCGGACGAACGCCATGGTGGTAGCAGCGGTCTGCTTGCCGGAGCCCTTCTTGGTCTGTGCGTAGACCTTGGACTCGGGCAGGGTGATCTCGGGCTGTGCGTTTGCGCGGCCGGGGATGTAACCGCCGAGTTCCTTACGGCGTGCCTGCATGTACTGCAGTGCCGGGTGGTTTGCCTCGGGCAGGTAGTACGGCGGGTTGTACAGATCCTTCTCCAGCTCCTCGTCGGAGATGGGGATGTTCAGGTGGTCACGGAAGCCCTTCAGTGCTTCCATGGTGAACTTCTTGATCTGGTGGGTGGAGTTACGTGCCTCGAAGTAGGGGCCGAGCTCCGCACCCTTAATGGACTGTGCCAGGATGACGGTGGGCTTGCCCTTGGTCTCCATAGCTTCCTTGTAGGCTGCGTAGAGCTTCTTGTCGTCGTGGCCACCCAGGCGCAGGTTGAAGATCTGCTCGTCGGTCAGGTCTGCAACCAGTTCCTTGGTCTCGGGGTACTTGCCGAAGAAGTGCTCACGGATGTAGCCACCGTCTTCACCGCGGAAGGTCTGGTAGTCACCGTCGAGGGTCTCGTTCATCAGCTGGATGAGCTTGCCGCTCTTGTCCTTCTTGAGCAGCTCGTCGTAGTCGGAGCCCCACAGGACCTTGATGACGTGCCAGCCTGCGCCGCGGAAGAATGCCTCAAGCTCCTGAACGATCTTGCCGTTACCGCGAACGGGGCCGTCCAGACGCTGCAGGTTGCAGTTGACGACGAAGGTCAGGTTGTCCAGGTGCTCGTTTGCAGCCAGCTGCAGTGCGCCACGCGACTCGGGCTCGTCCATCTCGCCGTCGCCCAGGAATGCCCAGACGTGCTGCTCGGAGGTGTCCTTGATCTTGTGGTTGTGCAGGTACTTGTTGAAGGATGCCTGGTGGATAGCGTTCAGGGGGCCCAGACCCATGGAAACGGTCGGGAACTGCCAGAACTCGGGCATGCAACGGGGGTGCGGGTACGAAGGAATACCGTTTGCGCCCTTGGTCTTCTCCTGGCGGAAGCCGTCCATCTGCTCTTCGCTCAGGACGCCCTCAACGAATGCGCGGGAGTAGACACCGGGGGAGGAGTGACCCTGGAAGAAGACCTGGTCGCCGCCACCGGGGTGGTTACGGCCGCGGAAGAAGTGGTTCTGGCCCATTTCGTAGAGGTCAGCGACACCTGCGAAGGTGGAGATGTGACCGCCAACGCCGATGCCCTTCTTCTGGGCACGCTGAACCATAATTGCTGCGTTCCAACGAATCCATGCGCGGTACTGGCGCTCGAGTTCCTCATCACCGGGGTACTCGGGCTGCTGGTCGACGGGGATGGTGTTGATGTAGTCGGTCTTGACCAGAGTCGGGACCTTAACGCCCTTCTCGCCAGCCTCCTTGAGCAGCGCGCGAAGGATGTACTCTGCACGCTCGGTGCCGTGAGTCTTGATAAGGTCCTCGAGGGACTCAGCCCATTCCTGGGTCTCTTCTACGTCGATGTCCTTCAGGCCATCAAGAAGGGTGCTCAGGGAGTGCTCGTTCGGTACGTTAGCCAAACTAATCCAACCTCTCTTCTGTGCGGTTGTGAGATCGCCCGCCCGCGATGTTGCGTTGTCGAACAATCTTTGTGTTTAAGCGCCATAGATCCGTGGGGTCTACTTCGCTACTTATCTCTACTATCTTAGACCTAAATGTGGGCTTCTTGGCATCAAACGAAGGTTTTTGTGATGTGGGTTTCGCGGCTTAGCTCTCTAAGCGAAAAATATGCGCATCAAAAGTACTAGTTAGGGTCTTTTTGCACCTATATAGCGCGGAATGGTGGGGCGGGCGGAATGGCGCGGAATAAAAGGGTATGGTTTACCTAAAAGGTCAAGAATCGCCATGGCTTGATGTGGTTTGCTGTGGGGTGGGTTGCGAAAAGGAAAAAAATACTGAGACATAGAACACATGTTTTCGATTTGCATGCCACACCAGAAGCCCGTATAGTTTTCTCTTGTGTTCGCCACTGAAACGAAAACGAATCAGTGAGAACTACGGGTCTTTAGCTCAGCTGGTAGAGCGCCACGTTTACACCGTGGATGTCATCGGTTCGATCCCGGTAGGACCCACTGATTACCCCGGTACCGCAAGGTGCCGGGGTTTTTGTTTACCCTCGTACCGGCTCCCAGAATGTTTCGCTCAGGGTTTAGAAACGCTTCGCTCAAAGGTTTAGAAACGACTTACTCAAGGGTTCAGAAGAAAATCCGGCCAGAAGTGCCAGTCCCCGGGGCATAAAACTGCAGTCCACCTATATATAGCCTGCCCTCAGCGCGTATCCTTATATACATGACTGAAAACAAGAAGGCACAGATTGGTGTCACCGGCCTTGCTGTCATGGGCGCAAACCTCGCCCGCAACCTGGCACGTAACGGCTACACCGTGGCACTGCACAACCGTTCCGTAGAGAAGACCGACGCACTGCTGGCTGAGCACGGCGCAGACGGCGACTTCATCCGTACCGAGTCCCTGCAGGAACTCGTCGACTCCCTCGAGTCTCCCCGCCGCATCCTGATTATGGTCAAGGCGGGCGCACCCGTCGACGCAGTGATCGAGCAGCTCACCCCCATGCTCGACGAGGGTGACATCATCATCGACGGCGGTAACTCCCACTTCCCCGACACCATCCGTCGCGAGCACGCCCTGGCTGAAAAGGGCCTGCACTTCGTAGGCGTTGGCGTTTCCGGCGGCGAAGAGGGCGCTCTCTGGGGCCCCTCCATGATGCCCGGCGGCTCCGCAGAGTCCTACAAGCACCTGGGCCCGCTGCTCGAAAAGATCGCAGCGAAGGCACCCCAGGACGGGGCACCCTGTTGCGCATGGATTTCCACCGACGGTGCGGGCCACTTCGTGAAGATGGTCCACAACGGTATCGAGTACGCCGATATGCAGGTTATCGGCGAAGCTTACGACATTCTGCGCTCCATTGCAGGCATTGAGCCGGCACAGCAGGCAGAAATCTTCAAGACCTGGAACGAAGGCGACCTGAGCTCCTACCTAATCGAAATCACCGCAGAGGTGCTCGCACAGGTAGACGCAAAGACCGGCAAGCCCCTGGTCGACGTTATCGTTGACGCAGCTGGCCAGAAGGGTACCGGCCTGTGGACCGCTAAGGCTGGCCTGGACCTCGGTTCCCCCGTCTCCGCTATCGCTGAGTCCGTGTTCGCACGCGCCCTCTCCTCCTCTGAGCGTGAGCAGCGCGAGCAGGCACAGCGCGAACTGCCCGCAGGCCTGATTGCAACCACCGGCATCGGTGCAGGCGACCCCGAGTTCGTTGAGGATGTGCGCCGTGCACTCTTCGCATCCAAGCTCGTTGCGTACGCACAGGGCATGGACCTGCTCACCCGCGCAGGCAAGGAATATGGTTGGGACCTGAAGCTGGACACCATCGCATCGCTGTGGCGTGCAGGCTGCATCATCCGCGCCGAGCTGCTGGGCGACATCATGGCTGCCTACGCAGGCGAAGCACCCGCAAACATGCTGCTGGCACCCGCATTCAAGAACCTCATGGAGGAGCTCGTTCCTTCCTGGCGTCGCGTGGTGGCTAAGGCAACCGCACTGGGCATCCCCGTGCCGGTGTTCGCTTCCGCACTGTCCTACTACGACGGCCTGCGCCGCGACCGCCTGCCCGCATCCCTGATTCAGGGTCAGCGTGACTTCTTCGGTGCACACACCTACGGTCGTATTGACGAAGAGGGCGCCTTCCACACCATGTGGAGCGGTGACCGTTCCGAGGTGAACGCAGCGGACATTCACGTTCACTAAGCTCCCGTAGCTGAATACGTCAAAGCCCGCCTTCGGCTGGATGAGAATCCGGTCGAAGGCGGGCTTTCGTTATGTCTTGTTCGTTATGTCTTGACGGGGCACCCCCCGAGATGCCTCAGGGTATCTTGAGGGGCATGCATAGCAGGGGAGAAGACCTGCGGAGCCCGGTGAGGAGCGCGGAGCCTCGTGAGGAGCCGCCAGGTGCGTCTCTACCGCCTCAAAACGCTTGCCAAGCACTAAATCCACATGGCGGGGTCAATGTACTCCACAGCGTCCACCAGCGGCTTCTTCTTCTCCGGGGTGCGCGGGCGGTGCTTCGCGGGAATGCCGGTAATAATCGAGTCGGCGGGGTGATCGTTGACCACCACGGCGTTCGCGCCAATAGCGCTATCGGCACCAATAACCACCGGACCCAGCACCTTCGCACCGGCACCAATGGTCACGCGGTCACCAATCGTGGGGTGACGCTTCACCTTCTCCAGGGAACGGCCGCCCAGAGTCACGCCGTGGTACAGCATCACGTCGTCACCAACCTCAGCAGTCTCACCAATCACAATGCCCATGCCGTGATCGATGAAGAAACGGCGGCCAATGGTCGCGCCGGGGTGAATCTCCACACCGGTCAGAAAACGAGCAAACTGCGAAAGGGTACGAGCCAGAGCCTTCGTCTCATCCTTCTGCCAGAGCTTATGAGTCAGACGGTGAACCCAAATAGCGTGCATGCCCGAATAGTTCAGCGCAATCTCGACAGCGCCACGCGCAGCAGGGTCGTGCTGGCGGACGTTCTCAATATCTTCACGCAGACGCGCAATAAAACTCATGGGTTCCCTTTCCCTCATCGGTCGTGCTCTGTATGTGTGCGACCTTTCCAAAGGTACCAACAATGAGGCCCAATCACCTATTCCCGCACCCTCAGCTGTCATAGTGGACGCCCCCTCCGAAATCTCGGTCACAATTCCGTGCAGAACGTAATATTTACGCCCCGTACGGCCCTGCCAAGAGCCTCCACCCGCAGACGCTAGATTGGGGCACGCAAAACGCCCCGCCTGCCGTGTATGCAACCGGCAGACGAGGCGTTAGCTAAAAGCTCAATTAGCCGCGGATGTCCTCGTACAGAGCGGTGGAGATATAACGCTCACCGAAGTCAGGAACGATAGCCACAATCAGCTTGTCCTTGTTCTCAGACTTCTTAGCCTCCTCCAGAGCAGCCCAAACAGCCGCACCGGAAGAAATACCGCCCAGAATACCTTCCTGGGTAGCCAGCAGGCGGGAGGTGCGCATAGCGTCCTCAGCGCTGACCGGGGTCACGGAATCGTAGATGCCGCGGTCCAGGGTGTCCGGAACGAAGTTAGCGCCCAGGCCCTGAATCTTGTGGGGGCCAACGCGACCCTCAGAGAGCAGCGGGGAGTCCTTCGGCTCAACCGCAACAACCTTCACGTTGGGGTTCTGCTCCTTCAGGTACTTACCGGTACCGGAGATGGTGCCGCCGGTGCCAATACCCGCCACGAAAATGTCGACCTTGCCGTCGGTTGCTTCCCAAATCTCGGGGCCGGTGGTGTTGTAGTGAATAGCGGGGTTCGCCTCGTTAGAGAACTGAGACGCCAGGATAGCGTTCTCGGTGGTCGCAACGATTTCCTTAGCCTTCTCCACAGCACCGCGCATACCCTCGGTACCGGGGGTCAGCACAATCTGAGCACCGTAAGCGCGCAGCAACACGCGACGCTCAGCAGACATGGTCTCCGGCATGGTCAGGATGACGCGGTAACCGCGAGCAGCACCCACCATAGCCAGCGCAATACCGGTGTTACCGGAAGTACCCTCAACAATGGTGCCGCCGGGCTTCAACGCACCCGACTTCTCAGCAGCGTCAATGATGGCGCGGCCGATACGGTCCTTAACCGAACCTGCGGGGTTGTAGAACTCAAGCTTGACCGCAACGTTACCGGGAAGGCCCTCGTCCAGTCGGTTCAGCTTAACCAGGGGGGTCTGGCCGGTTGCTTCAACAATGCTGTTGAGAATCTTTGCCATGGGGTGCTCCTTACATGAGCTTGGAGGGAGGCCAGCCGCGACGGGGTCTCCGCAATGAATAATCGGTTACGTGGCAACTCTACTACTCGCCGGCGGCAGGTTTAAACCTGCGGTCACAGTTCGTAATAATGCCAGAGAAAAACCTCAAGGAACGAGGTTCAGGAAGAGGGTACAGAAAAGCGCCGCACAAACCCTTTCTCGATAAAGGATGATGAATGTGCGGCGCTCTCTAGAAACATTATGTAGCCCAAAAGACAACCTCTGTATATAAGAGTAATGATGAACTCTGTTCACCGCAAGCTGGAGCCACAAATTTTATTGCCATCAATGGAAAAAACAGTAAAAACCGCATCCTGAGATGGAAAAGACCCAAAAACAGGGGAGAAAACCAGCCTCAGAGGACTAGTTGATGTCCATGTGCAGGTCCCACTTGTTGTTCAAGTAGCGGCCAACAGCCTCACCGAACATCTTCACGTGACGCTTATCAGCCGCCACGGTCTGCTCCTTGCCGTCCTTGAACAGCTTCTCACCCAGGTCCACGTTCAGAGTCACAGTCCAGTTGTATGCGCCCTGAGCCAGAACCGGCTGCTTGGTGCCAATAGTCAAAGTAGCGGTCGGGTTCACGTACCAGGTCTTCTTCTCGTCAATACCTGCCTTGGTGGAGTCCGCGTACTTCTTCATCGCCGCCAGGGTCTCCTGGTCGGTGCTGACCTCGTTCATGTAGTGCATATCGCCGGTACGCAGCAGGTACTCAAACGCCGCACCGAAGTACGCCAGAGCCGCCGCAAAGCCAGCCACCGAATTCTGGTGCATGGCCTCCGGAACGATCGGGGAAGGAACATTCTGCGGCGGGTGCTCAGCGTTACCCGGCTGGTACTCGCCGTGTTCCTCCATCTTCTCCAGCTTCGCTACGCCGCTGTAATCCTTATTGTCATTAGGCAGCGGAGAATTCGTAGCGGTAGCCGACGCAGAAGCGGAAGGGGAAGCAGACGCCGAAGCCGAAGCGCTCGGAGACGCGGTAGCAGACTCAGAAGCAGCCGCAGAAGCGCTCTCAGAGCCAGAAGCGGAAGCAGACGCCTCAGAAGTAGCCTTAGAGCCACAAGCCGCCAGCAAAGCCATGGAGCTGACGCCCAGTACACCCAGCGCCGCGCGGCGGGTCAGGTTCTCGGACATAGTGATACCTTTCAGTCAGTCGGTGATTGCAACCAGTTTAGCCGCAAACCCAACAGGATACAGAGTTGAGTGGGCGAAGCGTGAGAAGCGCCTCGCAGATCAAAGCGTTATGACGAACTATGACGCCGCGGAGGTGGCGGACGCCTCAGCGGAAGCCCCAGCAGAAGAGGCGGCAGAAGAGGGTGCGGAAGCCGAACCGGATGCCGCCGCGCTCGCGGTGCCCTGGGTAGCGGTGCCACCAGTAGCGCCACCCTGAAGCGTCGCACCGTACGCCACGCTCAGCTCCCACATCTTAGAATCGGCATGGTAGCGGCCGCGGAAATCGCACTCCTGAACCGTCACCCGAGACGCCGGACCCGCCGCGGTCGCAGAAGCGCTGGGGGACGCCGCCTCAGACGCCAGCGCATCCTCAGAAGGCTCAGTAGGCTCAGCAGAAGCAGAAGCACTCGCGGAGGCGACCACCGGCTGGATCTTGCCCTCAGCCACCGCCTCCGTACCGAAGTCCAGAGTGTACTTGCCCTTAAACAGCAGGTTGCCATCACTCATAATGGACGGCTGCGCACTCGAAAGCGCATAGGAAGCCGACGGATTCACATACCAGGAACCCTTCTGTACACCCGCAAGAATAGAAGCCGACAGGGCATCCACCTCAGAACGAGTCTTTGACGACAACGTAATACCGGTGGAGAACGCATCCGTGCTACCGGTCTTCACCAGATAATCCATAGCCGCCGCAAAATAAGCAATCGCCTCATGGAAACCCGTCACCGTATTAGCCGACAACGCATCAGTCACCTTCGGCTTCGGAGCATTACGCGGCGGATGCTCCACCGTACCCTGCTCATAATTCAACGCGCCCTCATAGTGGGTGTACTCCACCAGACCCGAATAGTTCTGACCATCATCACTGTACCCATTCGGGTTAGCGCTCGACTTCGAACCGCTCAAGCTACCGCCCTGAGAACCAGACTGCTGGCTAGAACCACCCGAACCGCACGCACTCAACAGCGCCGCAGAACCGGCAACCGCAGAAACGCCCACACCCAGGCGCAGCAGGGAACGGCGAGAGAAAGAAGACTGAGAAAAAGAAGACATAAGAGAAAAACCTTGAATCCAGGAAAGCTCGTTACTACCAGAGTAAAACAAATCATGCCCTAACCCGAGTGCGAGTTAGAGCATGACGCCTCATCCATCTGAGGGCTTAAAGGTTGTCACCATTAGAATTGCCGCCATTACCGGAGTTGCCGGAATCACCAGCATTACCGCCGTTAGCGGAACCACCGGAACCGCCACCATTCTTAGGCTGAGCCGAAGCCTGCGCCTCATACTCGTCCTGAATAGTCAAAGTCCAGTCATTATCGTGGCGCACACCGGTAACCACCAGGCCACGCTCAGTGCGGCGAACCTTCTCAGACATCTCCGCAGGAGCGCCATCAACCACAACGGTCGGACCCAAATCAATCACCAGGTCGAAAGTCCACTGCACGCTCTTCTTCACCAGGGTCGGAACAGCAGTGAACGCAGTCATCGTCACCTTCGGAGACACAAACCAGTTACGCGCCTGCGAGCTCTCATTCGACTCATCCATGAACGAAGAGAACGACGCAATGAACTTCTCATCAGCCTTCGACTCACGCAGCGGAGCCGCATCACCGGTCAACACCAGGTAGTTAATCGCCGCATACACGAACGCAATCGAATCGTACAGACCCTGCACCGAGTTCTCCGAAGCGCTCGCCGGGCGCTTGGGCACCGGCACGTTCTGCGCGGGAGCAGACTCGGTCGCCGGAACGAAAGTGCCCTTCTTCTCATAGTTATCGAAGGTGACCTCGCCGCTAAAATCAGTGCGCGCAGAAGCCGAGGGGGACATCTGAGGGGTATCCACGTCAGCGTTCTCGGTGGTGGACGAAGAACCACCGCAGGCAACCAGCAGGGCGCTCAACGACACGCCTGCAACGCCCGCACCGGCGTAACGCAGAGCAGAACGGCGGCTGATGCCGGTAGCGGAACCATTAGAAAGCCCAGAGGTCAAAGGGAAAAGCGCCACGGAGTACCTTTCGAGTGAGAATCTCAGGTGAGAGACGAGTGAGAGTGCGCCTCGACGAGCGGATATCACACGCGGATATCCCTCTAGAGACAGTCCTAAGTATAACGCGCCCCCGCCTTCACACCCGTGTGTACCACCGCTCAAGTGAGCGTGATATGCCGCCCATCAGCGAACTTACCGCAACCAGCGGTACCAGCGCACCGAGGGGCACAGGGCATAGCGAAGGCGAGGACGCGTTCATCGTCTATAGGGATTGTCTATAGGGGAGGGGCTACTGGGCACCCCCGGCGGGAGCAGCTTCTCCACCAGCGGCACCATTCTGAGCGGCACCGGGATCAGGAGCACCGGGATCAGGAGCGCCGGGAGCTACGCTCGGCTGAGCCGTCGCAGCGGCAGGCTGAGTCGCCACAGGCTGCGCGGTAGCCGCAGGCGCCTGGGTAGCGGCAGGCTGAGGAGCCTGTGCACCACCGTTCTGTGCCGCACCATTCTGGGAGCCGGTGTACTGTCGTGCGCCGCCATTTTGGGTGCCGCCATTCTGTGCGCCACCGTTCTGTGCCGCACCATTATTTGCGGTACCCTGCGCGGCACCGTTACCCGAAGTGTTCGCACCGTTATTTGTGCCAGTGTTCGCACCGTTATTTGTGCCAGTGTTCGCGCCGCCATTAGCCGCCACGGTGCTGTCATCAGTCACCGTCGGGGTATAGGTCGACGAAGGATGCGCGCGCGGAGTATGGGTCGGCTTCGGGGTCAACGCGGGATCATACTGCTGAGGCGCAATCACCAACCAGCGCTTCGCCTCCTCATCGTACTCAGCGTACAGAGCCTTAATCTCCGCAGCCTCAGTGTCCTCCAGAGGCTTGGTCGTATTGGTCGCCTTCTCAACCTGCAGGCCGTGCGCCTGAGTAACAGAACACGCCCACGAATACTTAGTACCGCGGGTCGTCGGCTGCTTATCGGTCAGGCGGAACGTCCACTCGCCACCCACCAGCCAGTTCGTGCCGGGCGCGTAGAACGCACGCAGCTTCTCCAACGCCGCACGGTCGGTAGCGTTCTGCGCCTGAACTACCTGCAGAGCCGGACCGGGATCACCGGTCATACGGGCATAGTTCACCGCCGCCGCAAAATACGCGAAAGTCGCACGCAGACCGCGGGCGTTCTTGTCGTACATGCTCTCATCCTCAACGGGGATGGGCACGGCACTCGCCTTAGAATCCACGCTTGCCGGGCCGGCGGTCGGCTCAATCGTGTAGACCTGACCGGTCTCCGGGTCGGTGCTACTCATCGGGGCAGCGCCATGACCGGGAACGTACTTGGTCCACTTCAGCTCGCCCGACAGGTTATCGTAGGCACCCGCAATCGAAGCGGAAGGAGTGGGGGAGGCGGTCGCCTCCGCAGTCTTTTTGGAACCGCAAGCGGCAAGCATCGCACCCAGGGCGGCAGTGCCCGTGAACGCAATAAAGTGGCGGCGGCTGTGAATCATAGTGATCCCCTTGAATGTGCTGTGATGCGGAAGTATCGGTGATAGGTGAAGAGCTCACACCCTAATCCTCAGCCTAACATCACGCCCCCATCGGAGGGCGCGAAGCAGTCACCCGCGGGGCGGGTAGACACGCATTGAGGCGAAAATGGGCGGACCTCATCTAGCCCTAGCCTATAGATTTCACGCGTGGCACACAAATAAAAGCCCTCATCCGTGCCACATATCACCCAATATGACGGGATCTTTGAGGCACGGATGTAAAGAAGCTTTAGGCTGAGCCTCGAATATAACGAGCCGCCTTAGAAGAGGTGCTCTCATTCGGGGTCGGCTGCGCGCTCGGAGTATTCGTGGACGGTCCGGGGTTAGCCGCAGGGGTGGCGGTAGTGCTCGGGGAAGACTTCGGATCCTCCAGCATCTGCCAGCCCTCTGCGCCAAAGTAGACGTAAGCGTCCGCCTTCTGATTACTGCCGTAGATACCGGTGAGCTGCTCGCGCTGACGGGTCTCATGGTTGAACAGGAACGCGTTCTCGTCCACCTTCAGGGTCGCCTTCCAGCAGTAGACGTCCTGCTCGGTGGCGGGCACCGGCTGCGGGGAGCTCAGGTTAATGCACATGGGGTGGTTGTTCTTAGAGACCAGCCAGCCGATGTTGTAGCGGTAGATATCGCGGTACATCTGCGCCATGTTGCTGAAGTGCTCCTGGCCGGGCAGGTTCATGAAGGGGTCGGTGTCGCCGGTGAGGAGCATATAGTTCTGCGCCGCACCCCAGTACTGCAGGAAAGCATGCAGGCCCTCAACGGTGCGCTCTTTAGCTTCCGGGGGCATGGTGGGGCGGGGGACATTAATGGCTCGATGGCTCAGGGTACCGTTCGAGAAATTTCCGGAACGCTCAAAGAAGTGATCCGGCAGAATCGCCGGTCCGCGACCATCCAGAGCCGACGCAGGCAGAGGCTCGGCCTGCGTAATACTGCGCGTGGTGGTTGCAGCTTTGGTCTGGGTGCTCTGAGGTGCCGGTGCGGCATGATCGGGAGAAGATTTGGTGAGCGGTTGAGGGCGAGAAACGACGGGGCTGCAGGCGCTTGCGAGTGCACTCAATGCTGCTCCGGAAGAAAGAGCAAGAAGATGGCGGCGTGACAGCGAACCGAACATACGCAACCTTTCGCAAGAGTAAAGACGGGCAGGTAATAACGGGTAGCTCGGATGCAGTGAACCTCAACGGCAGTAAATTTTGAATGCAGTTGCGTGAGGGGTCGGTGAGCGTTCCCGGTAGGTGTGGCATACCGCGGTGAGTACGGATGCGATAGAAAGGGCAGGCCAGAAGCCCCCTGAAGGAATCGGTGTGGGTTATGACCTGCCTGGTTGTCGTGCTCAACGATTCTAAGCGTACTTTCAGGTTCGAAATGACCATATCTGCCCCTGAGCGTAAAAAGTTATCAAATCTTAATATTTGCCCGGTTTATGCGGGTTATAGAACGTACCAATGTGTTCGGGATAACCGCAATGAAACATACTGTTTTCCCGCGGAAACTTAGGGATTTTCTCATCTTTTCTTCTTGTGAGTAAATCATAAATTGGAGTTATTGCACTCAATGCGCAAGTAGTATCTCAACCCCTTCAGATTGTCCAAACACCTATCAAAAACAGCCCCTCACACAGCCTCAGCACCCCCAACCGCGCAACCTAGCCACAACGCGACCGCGCCAACACCCAAACATGGCATAAAGCAGATGCACCCTATGGGACAATAGCGCTGTGACTACCACCGACTATGCGCAGCTCAAAGCAGCTCGCGAACTGCTCACTCGAATCCCCTTCCCGCTCGACGTAGAAGCCGGCGAAATCCCCGGCACCCCCTACACCGTCACCCACGAGGGTACCGCCGAACACGGCACCGCCACCGCGCGCACCCTACTTGCCGCCATGGCACGCCAACTCGACGACTACATCCTGCCGCGCAGCGCCAGCGTGGACAACCCCCTCACCATCGTGGTCGGAGGCTCCACCGGCGCCGGCAAATCAACCCTCGTCAACACCCTGCTCGGCGAGCCGCTCACCCAGTCCGGCGCGATTCGACCCACCACCCGCCATCCCGTTCTACTGCACCGCGCAGAAGACGAAGCGGCTCTGTCACCCGAACGCTTCCTGCCCACCCTGCCGCGCACCCGCACCTCCGGCATGAACGCCGGATCGCAGGCACTGCCCGGCCTCGACCCGAAGATTGCGCGCGCCCTCATTCCTATTACTACCTCGGCGCTACCGCAGGGCATTGCGCTCATTGACGCACCCGATATCGACTCCGTCTCCGAGGAGAATCGCACCCTCGCCAAGGAGCTGTTCTCCGCCGCTGACCTGTGGCTCTTTGTCACCACTGCCAACCGCTATGCCGATGCCGTGCCCTGGGAGTTGCTCCACGAAGCAGCCGCACGCTCCATCGCCATTGCCGTGGTGCTCAACCGCGTGCCCGAAGGCGACGAAGAAGCTATCGAAAACGACCTGCGACGCATGCTCGACGAGGCCGGAATCCACGCCGTACTGATTCACACCGTCACCGAACAGCCGCGCGACGAAAGCGGCATGCTCGCCCCCGTCAGTCTCGCCCCGCTGACCCTGTGGATCCGCGAACTCGGCGCCGACGCACCCGCCCGCGCCGCCATCGCCCGGCAGACCCTAGCCGGTGCCGTCGAAACCCTCGCCGGTAACCTGCAGGTGCTCGCCGCAGAACAGGCACGCCAGCAGGCGGCGCACCAGTCGCTTGCCACCATCGCAGCCGAAGAATACGAGGATGCGCTGACCACCATCGACGGCGCCCTCTCCGACGGCTCCCTGCTTCGCGGCGAAGTGCTCTCGCGCTGGCACGACTTCGTGGGAACCGGCGACTTCTTCCGCTCCCTCGACAGCACCATCGGTCGCCTGCGCGACCGCGTCGGCTCCGCATTGCGCGGTCAGCCCGCCGCCGCCCAGAAGGTAGAAGACGCCCTCGAAAGCGGCATCCACGCCGTTGTGCTGGATGCTGCCGCCCGCGCCTCCGAAAACACCCGCACCCGCTGGCGTGCCAGCCGCGCCGGACGCTCCCTGCTGGCGCGCCTTGATTCGCCGCAGGCTGTCGCAGCGGCGCCCGAGCAGAACGCAGACGGCGATGCGAGGGGCGAGGTGCAGTCCGCCGAGGACATCTTCTCCGCAGCTGTTGCCGAGCAGATTCGCCTCTGGCAGGGTTCCGTCCTCGAAATGATCCGTGAAGAAGGCGCCGATAAGCGTAAACGTGCCCGCTTCCTCTCCCTTGGTGTGAATGCCGCCGCCGTGATGCTCATGGTCGCCGCGTTCAGCCTCACCGGCGGCATTACCGGTATTGAGGCGGGTATTGCGGGCGGTAGCGGCGTGGTCGGCACGAAGCTGCTCGAGTCTATCTTCGGTGAAGATGCGGTGCGCCGCATGGCGACCCGCGCCCGTGCCGACCTGCTCGAACGCATGGCGGATCTGCTCACCGAACACGCTCAGCCCTTCACCGCCGTGCTGGAAGAAACCGACCCGCAGGCTGAGGCGGAGGACATTTACCGCGCCGCCGAGCAGGTGCAGAAAATTGCCGCGGAGATGAGCGCGCAGAGCCAGGCTGCCCAAGCAAAGGGCGCGCAGGCACAGGGCGCGCAGACCCCCTGGTCGGCTACGGCATAGTCGGGGCAGCGCGCTCAACCGCCTGTCACCAGATCATCTCCACAGCGCACCACCTCACCGCGCACCACAGACGAAGAAAAACGCACTATGACTACCCCTGAGAAGAAATTCGAGAACAAAGCCACTGAGCGCCACACCGAGCGAGACGCCACCCCCGCCGTGGCGACCTCGCCCTTCGCTCGCTCCGTCGCATCCTTGAAAGAAGCCATCAGCTACGGTGAAGGACGAGTCCCCGAAACCGTCCTGCTTGACGCCGCCGAAACCCTCGAACGCCTCAGCCAGCGCCGCGAACTCTCCACCGAACACACCGTCATCGGCTTCTTCGGCGCGACCGGCAGCGGCAAATCCACGCTCTTCAACGCCATCGCCGGGCAAAATATTGCCCTCTCCGCCCCCACGCGCCCGACCACCTCCACCGTGCAGGCGGCTATCTGGGAGGCAGAAGGCAGCGAAGAACTGCTCGACTGGCTCGGCATTGACAAGCGCGTCTATCCGCAAACTCAGGCGCTCGCCGCCGAAGGAGAAGCAGACGGAAACAATAAAGCAGCCGGGGGAGCGGCGGCGCCCAACGCCGTCACCGAGCCGGCACCCGGACTCTTCAACCGCATCCGCCGTGCAGTAGGCGGACGCGGCGAAATGCGCACCCGCACCGGCGGCCTCATCCTGCTGGACATGCCCGACTTCGACTCGGTCACCACCACCAACCGTGACCTCGCCGCCCGCATGATGCGCTACGTAGACGTACTCGTCTGGGTTGTCGACCCCCAAAAATACGCCGACGCCGTCATCCACCGCGACTTCATGGTGCCGCTTGCCGCCTCCGGCGCGCAGGCGCTCTGCGTGCTCAACCAGGCGGACAAGCTCGCACCCGCCGAGGTGCCCGCCGTGCTGGCATCCCTCACCCGCCTGCTCCAGGCTGAGGGCACCGAAGCGCACCTGCTCGCCGCACCCATCGCCGTCTCCGCTCGAACCGGCGAGGGCATCGACGTGCTCCGCGACCTGCTCGCCCAGGTAGCCGCCGCCAAGAGCCTATCCCTGCAGCGAACCGACGCGCAGCTGCACGCCACCGCATCCCAGCTGCGCGCCTATGCCGGGGGAGAGGGGGCCGTGCTCGCCGGGGCCTACGCCCTCGACGCGGAACAGAAGCTCGTGAAGGCGTGCTACACCTCCAGCCAGGCTGAGCAGGTTTTGCAGGCGGCAACCGCCTCCTACCGCCGCGCCGCAGGTCAGCACACCGGCTGGATCCTCACCCGCTGGATGAGCCGTCTGAAAGCTGACCCCCTGCGCCGCCTGCACCTGGGGCAGCAGGACGAAACGAAGAGCGCGTCTAAGGCGGAGAAGTCCTCGGGCATGCTCGGCTCCGATAGCGAGAACGCACCCGAGCTGGTGGCATCCTCGCTACCCCCGCTGAGCGCCGCGCAGAAGGCAGGCATGGCAAATGCCGTGCGCCAATACAGCAAGCAGATGGCGGACCGCGTCGAAGACCCGTGGAAGCGCAGCATGAAGGAAGCCGCACTCTCTCGCGAGGCGGAGCTACCCGAACTGCTCGAACGTGACATGATGCGCATCGACTACGGTCTGGGCCGCACCCGCGCACCCTGGGTCATCTTCAACACCCTGCAGTGGATCGCGCTACTGAGCGCCCTGGTAGGCGTCGGCTGGCTGACCCTCATTTCCGGCATGGCGTACCTGCAGATTCAACTACCGCCCGCCCCGACTCCCGAAGGCTCCCCGGTACCCCTGCCCACCCTGCTTCTGCTGCTGGGCATACTCCTCGGCATCGCCTCGGCGGGTGTGGGCAGACTACTCACCGCCATGGGCTCACGCTACTACGCGCGTAAGCTGCGGGGTCGCCTGCAGACCGGTGTTGAGAAGGCGGTGCAGTCCTGCGTGGTCGCCCCGGTGCAGCTGGAAGCTAAGCGCCTCAACTCCTACCGCAAGGCGCTGGACATTTAGCGGCGTATCATCTGAGAAACCGCATAAAAGAATCCCTCCCCACCTCAATAAGGCGGGGAGGGATTCTTTTCGTGAAAACTATCTATAACGGAGCCTTAGCTTTCCTCAACATCCGATGCCGAGTGAGAAGTAGAAAGCTCACGCAGACCGTTTGTAATCGCCTGAGCAGCCTTGACGACCAGCTCGGGGTAGTTGCGGTTCGACTGGCGGGTCATACGATCCATCGGACCCGAGATAGAGACAGCCGCAATCACCTTGCCACCGGGAGCGCGCACCGGAGCGGAGACCGAGGCGGTACCGCGCTCGCGCTCACCCACGGACTGCGCCCAGCCGATGCGGCGCACAGCCGCGAGCATAGCGGCGCTGAAGTGCGCATCGCGCAGGCCTTCAACAATGCGGTTCTGATCTTCCCAAGCCAGCAACACCTGGGCGGCGGAGCCAGCCTGCATGGACAGCTGGGTACCCACCGGGATGGATTCGTGCATGCCGGAGGGGCGTGCCGCGGTTGCAACGCACACGCGCCAGTCGCCCTGGCGGCGGTACAGCTGGGTGGACTCGTCAGCTTCGAGGCTGAGCTTCTGCAGAATCGGGTCAGCCACGGTGATGAGTTCGTCAGCAATGGTTGCGGATGCGAGTTCGGTCAGGCGGGGGCCGAGCATGAAGCGTCCCTGCACGTCGCGGGCTACGAGGCGGTGGTGTGCCAGTGCCACGGCGAGGCGGTGTGCGGTGGGGCGCGCCAGACCGGTTGCCTTGACGAGGTCGCCCAGAGATACGGGTCCTGCCTCGAGGCAATCAAGAATGAGGGTCGCCTTGTCGAGCACGCCAACGCCGGAGGAGCCGTGGGAGTGTACCTCTACCATCTGCTCGTCGGCGGCCATGTGTTCGGGCGGCTTGACGGGGTCGACAATCGGTGCGTTGTGGTGTGTGGATGCGTTGGGGTGACGCATTCCGTGTGCGTTAAAACGTGAGGCGGAAGGAGTCATTCTTATATTCTATCTCAGAATATGAAAGATACCCCGGACTTCATGGACTCTTTGGGGTGCAGAGCTGAAGATGGAATCACCCCCTACGGGATAAATTATGAATTTTTCATAATAAGTGTTTATGTGGGTTTATGGGTGAAAATATGCGAAAAGTCGCAGAAAAATGCGGATAATCCCGCAAAATTACCCTGGAGTCATAGAATAAACCCACACAAAAACACTCGCTGGTTCGGGGTGTTTCTAGGCCGTCTCACAGGCTAAGAATCCGTGAAAAAATGTGCGACACGCCGCAGGGAAATACCGATTTGAGGGTCCCATCGGGTACATAATCCGCTCCTCAACCCCACAAACCGGCGGCACGCACCACCCCGAACGCATCCACCGTAGGAACGCATCAAGCAGGAGAAAGCATGACTAGCGAACAGAACGCAACCACCGCGGGCACCCGTCCGCGCACCCTGGCAGAAAAAGTCTGGGACGCACACGTCGTCGTCCCCGGTGAAAACGGCAAGCCCGACCTGCTCTACATCGACCTGCAGCTACTGCACGAAGTGACCTCGCCCCAGGCATTCGAAGGTCTGCGCATCGAGAACCGCCCCCTGCGCCGCCTCGACCTGACCATCGCCACCGAGGACCACAACACCCCCACCGACAACATCTTCGGCACCATTGCCGACCTGACCAGCCGCACCCAGATCGAGACCCTGCGCCGCAACGCCAAGGAATTCGGCGTGCGCATCCACTCCCTCGGCGACGAGGAACAGGGCATCGTGCACGTGGTCGGCCCGCAGCTCGGTCTGACCATGCCCGGCATGACCATCGTCTGCGGCGACTCCCACACCTCCACCCACGGTGCGTTCGGCGCTCTCGCGTTCGGTATCGGCACCTCCGAGGTGGAGCACGTCATGGCAACCCAGACCCTGCCCCTGGCACGCTTCAAGACCATGGCAATCAACGTTGAAGGCACCCTCAAGCCCGGTGTGACCGCTAAGGACATCATCCTCGCCGTCATCGCGCAGATTGGCACCGGCGGCGGTCAGGGCTACGTGCTCGAATACCGCGGCTCCGCGATCCGCTCCCTCTCCATGGAGGGTCGTATGACCATGTGCAACATGTCCATTGAGGCGGGCGCACGCGCCGGCATGGTCGCCCCCGACGAGACCACCTTCGAGTACATCAAGGGCCGCCAGCACGCACCCAAGGGTGAAGAGTGGGACAAGGCGGTCGAGTACTGGAAGAGCCTGCCCACCGATGAAGGCGCCGTCTTCGACAAGGAAATCTTCATCAACGCTGACGAGCTCGAACCCTTCGTCACCTGGGGTACCAACCCCGGTCAGGGTATTCCGCTGAGTCACGCCGTTCCCTCCCCGGACGACTTCGAGGACGAGAACGACAAGGTCGCAGCAGAACGCGCCCTCGAATACATGGACCTGAAGGCGGGCACCCCCATGAAGGAAATCCCCGTGGACGTCGTCTTCCTGGGTTCCTGCACTAACTCCCGCATCGAGGACCTGCGCGCCGCAGCAGACATCGTGCGTGGCCGCACCATCGCCGAGAACGTACGCATGATGGTCGTGCCCGGTTCCCAGAAGGTCCGCGCGCAGGCAGAAGCAGAAGGCCTGGACAAGGTCTTCAAGGACTTCGGTGCCGACTGGCGCTTCGCCGGCTGCTCCATGTGCCTGGGCATGAACCCCGACCAGCTGGCACCCGGTGAGCGATGCGCCTCCACCTCGAACCGTAACTTTGAGGGCCGCCAGGGTAAGGGTGGCCGCACCCACCTGGTCTCCCCGGTGGTTGCCGCCGCAACCGCTGTGCGCGGTACCCTGTCCGCCCCGTCCGACGTCGTGGCCTAGCACGCCGCTATAGCTAAGGAGCCATTATGGAACCCATTATTAAGCACACCGGCATTGGCGTGCCGCTGCGTTCTTCGAATGTTGATACCGACCAGATCATTCCCGCCGTCTACCTCAAGCGAGTGACCAAGACCGGCTTCGACGACGCCCTCTTCGCTAACTGGCGTAAGGACCCCGAGTTCGTCCTGAACCAGGAGCCCTACAAGCACGGTAGCGTGCTGGTGGCGGGCCCGGACTTCGGTACCGGTTCTTCCCGTGAGCACGCCGTGTGGGCGCTGCGCGACTACGGTTTCAAGGTCGTTATTTCCGCTCGTTTTGCCGATATTTTCCGCGGCAACTCCGGTAAGCAGGGCCTGGTCACCGCACAGGTTGCACAGGACGATATTGAGCTGATTTGGAAGGCACTGGAGCACGAGCCCGGCACCGAAATCACCGTTGACCTGGAAACCAAGACCGTAACCGTGGGCGCGCTGGTTGTTCCCTTCGAGATTGACGACTACGTGCGCTGGCGCCTCATGGAGGGCCTGGATGACATCGGTCTGACCCTGCAGAACCTCGAGGCTATCGAGGCGTACGAGGCGAAGCGCCCCTCCTGGATGCCCCGCACTCAGGAACTCTAAAACCTAGAGATATAAAGCTCGAAGGCGGCGACTAAATCAGTCGCCGCCTTCGAGCTTTTCTGCATCCGAACCTCGGCACCCAAAACCTCTGGGCACGCATATAAATTGGCACGCAGATAAATACGCCTCCCCGAAGTATCAGACTCCGGGGAGGCGTATTTATTCAATGCCTAGAGCTTAGGCACCCTCGGTGATGGGGGTGTTCAGGGTTGCGTTCTCGGTGCAGCTGTACAGCGCCGCCGAACCGGGGGAGCGCACGCCCGCGGTCGGGTTGGCGTTCTGCGCGGTGGCAAGAGCGAAGTCAGAAACCACCTCGTGGTTAATGTAACTGCCGCCTGCGCCGCCGCCACTGCTCAGGGAGCTGATCGAGTAGATGTTTCCTTCGCTCTCGAACTGCACCTGACGGCCGAAAACGCTCTCGTAGTACGCGCCGACGGTCCAGATGTTCAGGCCTGCGCCGCCGCCGCCGTAGCCGGCGCCTCCGCCGGAAGCAACGGTGGTGAGGGAGAGCTTGCCGTAGGTGTGGGAGAGCAGAGCGCCGGAGCCGCCCTTACCGCGGTAGGAGCCGGTAGCATCCGCACCGCCGGTGCCCTTCTCCTTCTCACTCACAGAGTCGCCCTCGTAGCGGTAGTAGCGCGGGAAATCGTAGGAATCGAACCAGGCCTCGGACATGGGCTGAAGCTTCAGCGCGTTGTTCTCGTCGAGAACGCCTGCCAGCGCCTCACCGAGGGTGCCGGGTGCGCCGGAGCGACCAGCGGTACCGCCAGTGACCACGAAACGCATGTCGAGGGTCTTGTCGTCCTCGTCCAGGGGCATGAATTCCTGGTAGGGGCTTGCCACGAGCATGCCGCCCTGACCGGTGTTGTCGGTGCCCAAGTCACCGCCTGCGCTGCCGCCTGCGGTGGTGGATGCGTCGCGGCTGTCCAGTGCCACGCGCAGTGCCGGGTTCAGCTGATCATTGGGCTGGGTGTCGAAGAGGCTCTGGTGGGTGGTGAGGGTGCCCAGCTGGGCGCCGCCGCCGCCAGCACCCGCAACGGCTACGACGGTGACTGCGCCGTCGCGGACGAGCTCGACCGCGGAGGAGCCGCCGCCGGATGCACCGTATACGTAGCCGCTGTTAGTACCCACTACCTGCGCTGCGCCGGTTGCGGTGCTGGAGCCGGTGGAGTCACCGCCCGCTGCGTAGCCTTCGCCGCCGAATGCGGGCTGCGCGCCGGCTACAGAGCCGACGCCGCCGTTACCAGCCCAGACGCGCAGGATGTCGCCGGACTTGACCGTCAGAACGCCGCTGAGCTGTGCGCCGGCACCGCCGCCAGCCAGGGATGCATTCGTGACGTCGGTCAGGTAGCTGGGGGTGAAGGAAGAAGCAGCACCGCCGGCACCTCCCACGAGGTCGAAGCGGACTCGTCCAACGCCTTCGGGAACGAGCCATTCGGTGTATGCACCAGCCTTGTCGTCGAAGCCGGTTGCGGTCGGCTTGAGGGTCAGGGCGGGGGAGCAGGTGGGCTCGCCGCTTGCCGCCCATGCAGGGACGGTTGCGCTGGCGATGATAACGGGGGCGCTCCATGCCGCACCCTGTACGAGGCGGCGGCGTGAAATGCGTGATGCAGTGTTGTGATGTGTCATATTGGGTCCTCCGGTTGTTTCGCGGATGCAGCCGCGAAATAACCTGTGGTTGGTTGCGATGTGCCCTGGTTTTTAGTTGACTTTCGAATATTTACGGTGATGTTGAGGTGAATTTTTGAAGTTGAAGTGAAGCAGGAAGCCGAACCGTTGTGGTTGGGCGTCATCGCAGGGTTTATGCAGTGAATACACGCCCGTTCCCTGCCGTGAGGCTCCGTACTGCATGGAGTAACGGCAATGCCGGCGCCGATGCCGCAGTTGAGAGCCGGTTGGCTCCCCTAGAGAGTGGAGGCGCCGTTCAGCGGGCACGAGTGTGCACGTTATTGTAGGGGTGAGGTTACTCTTAAGTTCAAATTCGTGCGTCAAAAAGACGAAACTGGCGTCAAATTTCGGTGAAGAACCAGAAAATGTTTGCATTAGTGTGAATGTTTGTGTATCTTTTTGTTTTTTCTAGCTCTGAATCTGGAGGGGTCAGAGCGGTTTATCACACATACAACAGAGCAAAATCTCAGTCACGAGTTCCAAAGGCTCTTCGGCGTTTGGAGCACCTTTACGCAGGGCTTAGAATAATGATGAATATATGCGCCCGTTTCACCCTGCTACCGGCAGAGGGCACGGCACGTATGAGCGTATGAGAACGCGGCGTATCGGCACACTGTTAAAGTTCGGCCTAAACCAGCCGACTCCACAAAGGATTTTTAATGACTGAGAACATCAGCAAGCTTCGCATTGAAGGTGGCACTCCGCTCGTTGGTGAGGTCCACGTTCGAGGCGCCAAGAACCTGGTGCCCAAGGCGATGGTCGCAGCACTGCACGGTTCGACCCCCTCGACCCTGCGTAACGTCCCTGACCTGAGCGATGTCGAAATCGTTACCACCCTCGTGGAGCTGCACGGCGCAAAGGTCGACTACGACCGCGAAGCTGGTGTTCTGACCCTCAACCCCGCACAGGATGCAACCACCGCTGCAAAGAACGCAGAGGAGATTCAGCTCTTCGGCGGTAACTCCCGCATCCCGATTCTGATGGTGGGCCCGCTGCTGCACACCCTCGGTACCGCACGCATCCCCAACCTGGGTGGCTGCAAGATTGGTGACCGCCCCATCGACTACCATATGTCTGCACTGCGCAAGTTCGGCGCAGTCGTTGAGAAGGACGATGAAACCGGCACCACCCTGATCGTTCCCGAAGAGGGTCTGAAGGGTGCAGAGATTGTGCTGAACTACCCCTCCGTGGGCGCTACCGAGCAGGTTCTGCTCACCGGTGTGCGTGCTAAGGGTAAGACCGTCCTGCGCAACGCAGCGATTGAGCCCGAAATTATTGACCTGATTGCTGTTCTGCAGAAGATGGGTGCCATCATCTTCATTAACGAGGACCGCACCATCGTCATTGAGGGCGTGGACGAGCTGACTGGCTACGATCACGCGTCCCTGCCCGACCGCAACGAGTCCGCTTCCTGGGCTTCTGCAGCTCTGGCTACCGGCGGCGATATTTTCGTGCGCGGCGCAGCTCAGAAGGATATGACCGCGTTCCTGAACCAGTTCCGCAAGATGGGCGGCCTGTACGAGGTGACCGCCGAGGGTATCCGCTTCACCCACCCGGCTCAGCGCACCCCCGGTGCTCAGCTGAAGCCCATCGTCTTTGAGACCAACGTGCACCCCGGCTTCATGACCGACTGGCAGCAGCCCCTCGTTGTGGCGCTGACCCAGGCTAAGGGCGCGTCCATTGTGCACGAGACCGTGTACGAGGAGCGTTTCGGCTTCACCAACGCGCTGAAGCAGATGGGTGCAGATATTGTCGTCATGCGTGACTGCGTGGGCGGCGCACCCTGCCGTTTCGAGGGTAAGGGCTACGGCCACTCCGCTATTATTTCTGGCCCCACTCCGCTGACCGGCGCCGACATTGAGGTTCCGGACCTGCGCGGCGGCTTCTCCCACATCATTGCTGCTCTGGCGGCTAAGGGCACCTCTCACGTGAGCGGTGTTGAGCTGATTGCTCGCGGCTACGAGAACTTCGAGGAGAAGCTCAAGGGCCTGGGTGCTAACTTTGAGGTGCTGGCACGCAAGGCGTCGAAGGCTCCCAAGCCCGATGCGGCAATCGTCGTTGTTGAGCCCGAGGAAGTTGAGGTTCAGGACTAGTGAGCGGACAGCAGGGAAAGCAGGCTCTGCCTGAGATTGAGCCCACCGCCTCCGGTGATGCTCTGTACAAGGTGCTCGGTAACGCTGCGCGCGGGCTGTACAAGCTCATCGCACGCGTTGAGATTACCGGCCGTGAGAACCTGCCCAAGAGCGGCGGGTACATTATCGTGGCTAACCACACCACCGAGCTTGACCCGGTGACCGTGGCTTTCCCTGCTTTCGTTGAGGGCGCCCTGCCGCGCTTCTTGGCGAAGGATTCGCTCTTCCGCGCACCCGTGCTCGGCTACATTATGCGCAAGCTCGCGCATATTCCTGTGGTTCGCGGTTCGGTGGATGCGCGTAAGTCCCTGATTACTGCCCGCAAGATTGTTGAGGCTGGCGGTGCCGTCGTGATTTTCCCGGAGGGCACCACCACCCACGATCCGCAGCTGTGGCCCATGCAGGCGCGTACCGGTGCGGCTCGTCTGGCTCTTGCGACCGGCGCGCCCGTCTTCCCGGTGGCGCACTGGGGTGACGAGCAGATTCTCGGTTACGTGGATGAGGCCGGCGAGGACGGCCGCATCAAGGAGAAGCGTAGGATTTCGCTGTTCCCGCGCAAGACTGTTCGCGTGAAGGTTGGTAAGGCGCTGGACATCGCCTCCCTCGTTGAGGACGCCAGCCCCGAGGCTAAGCACACCCGCACCGAACTGGGCGTGGTCACCGACGCCATGCTGGACGCTATTACCGCCGAGCTGGAGAAGATCCGCGGCGAGAAGGCTCCTGAGGGTCGTTGGAACCCGCGCACTAAGCGTCGTGAAGCTCCCGGCACCCCCTCCGGTCCGGTTGGTGGCGCGCTCGGCGAACCGGACGAAAAGTAGTATTCCCGCTGGGAACCATTGAGAGCCCCCGATAGGTACCCGACCGGGCGCCTATCAGGGGGCTCACCCCAAGGACCTCACCCAAGGACCTCACAAGGAAGATGGTGTTTTCGTGACCTTTTTTGGACGCACCCCCGCAGCAAGCCCTGAATTTACCCCTCCGGCAACCGTACAGTCTATTGCGGTGCTCGGCGCCGGTAGCTGGGGCACCGCTTTCGCTAAGATTGCGGCGGATGCTGCCCGCGAGCGCGGCGATGACACTCGCGTGACCCTCATCGGTCGTGATGAGCAGGTGATGGCTGAGTGCGAGCGCAGCCGCGAGAACGCCCGCTATTTTCCGGGAATGAAGTTGCCGGATAACATGCACTTCACGGCGGATGCCCCCGCCGCGCTGACCGGCGCCGATATCGTGGTTCTTGCCCTGCCCGCGCAGGTTCTGCGTTCGCAGTTGCAGAGCTTCGCCCGCTATATTGAGCCGAACGCCATGCTTGTGTCTTTGGCGAAGGGCCTGGAGACCGGTACGGGTCTGCGCATGTCGCAGGTCATTACCGAGGAGCTGGAAGAGGCTATGGCTCTGCGCGGTGCTGATGTGCGCGCGATCGGTCATATTCCGCACCGCGTGTGCGTGCTGTCGGGCCCGAACCTGGCGAAGGAAATCATGGGGGAGGAGCCTACCGCCTCCGTGGTTGCGGCTCGTACCCTGCCGGTGGCTGAGTCTGTTGCTCACGCGATTGCGTGCGCGTACTTCCGCCCGTACACCAACACGGATGTGGTGGGTACCGAAATTGGCGGCCTGGTAAAGAACGTGATTGCCCTTTGCGTGGGTATTTGCGAGGGTCGCAATTACGGCGATAACTCGAAGGCGTCCATTATGACTCGCGGCCTGGCGGAGATTACCCGTCTGGCGGTGGCGTTGGGCGGCGAGGCTGCGACGATGAGCGGTCTTGCCGGTATGGGCGACTTGATTGCGACCTGCTCTTCGCCGCTGTCTCGTAACCACACGGCGGGCCGCCTGCTGGCTCAGGGTATTACCCCTGACCGCCTGCATGAGCACATGAGCCAGACTGCTGAGTCGATTAAGTCGGCGCCGGTGGTGGCTGAGTTGGCTCGTCGTCACGGCGTGGAGATGCCCATTGTTGAGGCTGTGGTGGCTGTGCTTTCGGGCCGTATCGGCATTGAGGATTTGGCGCCTCAGCTGCTGGGCCGCCGCCTCAAGCATGAGGGCCACTAGGTTTTGAAGCTTTCTGGTGTGCTGGCACCCTCTTGATTCGGGTTGTGTGCCAGGACATACTAGAAGAAGATTGAATGTAAACATCCAAGGACGGATACCGTTGCGAAGAGCCGGTGCGTGAGAAACGTATCAGTGACCGCGACGGTATTCGTGCGTTAGGATTATTGACGCATTGCCGTTCCACCTTCCGAACCAGAGGGTAGGGGAACATTGACTAGGAGAAATATATGACCGAGAAGAAGACCGTCGCCCTGCTGTGCGGTGGCCGCTCCTCCGAGCACCCGATTTCGCTCATTACCGCTGCCGGCGTTCTGGGCGCTATTGACCGCACCGCCTACGACGTCATCACTATCGGCATTACCCGTGACGGCCGCTGGTACCTGACCGATGAGCAGCAGCTCGCCGAGCTGACCGCTGGCACTCGCGGTACCGCAGAGTTCCCCGAGGGTACCCAGCAGGTGTTCCTTCCGATGGGTGCCGGTGATTCCCGCCTGACCCTGGTGGATGCTGAGGGTAACGTTACCCGCACCGCACCGGTGGACGTTGTGTTCCCGCTGCTGCACGGCCCCTTCGGCGAGGACGGCACCGTGCAGGGTCTACTGGAAATGGCTGACCTGCACTATGTGGGTTGCGGCGTGACCGCATCCGCTGTGGGTATGGACAAGCACTTCATGAAGGTTGCTTTCGAGTCCGCTGGCCTGGAGGTCGGCCCCTACGAGGTCGTCACTAACCGCCAGTGGGAGCACGAGGACCGCGAGCAGATTCTGGAGCGTGTGCTGAAGCTGGGCTTCCCCATGTTCGTGAAGCCGACCCGCGCTGGTTCTTCCTTCGGTATTACCAAGGTGGATTCGGTGGAGGAGCTCGTGCCCGCGATTGAAGAGGCGCGCCGCCACGACCCGAAGATCATTATTGAGACGGGTATTGTGGGCCGCGAAATTGAGTGCGCTGTGCTCGACGGCCACCACGGCGAGATGCCCCGCGCATCCTACCCCGGCGAGATTGAGGTTGTGGACGAGGACCACGGCTTCTACGACTTTGAGGCGAAGTACGTTTCTGAGTCTTCCGCTGTGACCGTGTGCCCGGCGAACCTGCCGCAGGATGTGCAGGATCGTCTGCGCGAGCTGGCTGTGAAGGCGTTCCTGGCGCTGGACGGCGAGGGTCTGTCTCGCGCGGACTTCTTCTACACCGAGGATGGCCGCCTGGTCATCAACGAGGTGAACACCATGCCCGGCTTCACCCCGATTTCGATGTACAAGACCATGTGGGAGAACACCGGTATTTCCTACACCGACCTGATTAGCGAGCTGCTGACCCTGGCGATGGAACGCCCCCTGGGTCTGCGCTAGGTCTTAGGTCTGCGCTAGTTTTTGAATACGTAGCAGTGGGGGAGTGTCCCTGCTGTAAGGCGCCTCGGTGCGGATTCTTGAGAGTCTGTACCGGGGCGCTTTTTTGCGCGGCTGGTAAGTTGATCGCTGGGGAAAACGGGGAATTGGTACGTATTTTCCGCAGATATGCTGATGAGAATCGCTCTAGATTCACTCATGAGAAAAATCACTTGCACCTGCCTTAGAGCTACTTGAATGGGAGAGTGCAAGTTTTAAAGCGGTGTTGATAAGGTGAAACGTAATTCTGCTCATAAGTGCATGAAATGATGCTTCTGAGTGATGAAAAGGTGTTGTTGATAGTCTTTGCACATCGTGAAGCTCAAAGATCGGTATGAAAGCGCTAAAATGAGTAATGAAGAAAAAGCCGATTCGGTAGAATAGACGAAGGCATATCCAATCTACCCTAGCGATTGGGTATCTATTCACTCACAACGTATCAGAAAGTCAAGGACAACCTTTGGGAAAACGAAACCGTAAGGTGGTCTCTGCGAGTCTGGCGACAGCACTGGTTGCTTCCGGAAGCCCATACGTAGCCTCATTTGCTCAAAATGTGCAGGAGGCAGCGTCACAGCTTCCGCCGAACCCTGTCGGCACCGCAGGCCAAACCCTGGACCCCGCCGCGACCGCGGCATCTTCCTCTCAGGCGGCAGTACCTACGCTCGCTACCGTGAGCGCATGGCCCACCGCTCAGGGAGACAATAAGACTGACAATGCGCAGGCAGAGCCCACCGCTCAGCCTAGCGCTTCTTCGAGTGCTCAGCCCACCGCCAGTGCTGAGCCTTCTGCGAGCGCTACTCCCACTCCGGATGCGACGCCTACCCCGGATGTTACTGCGCAGCCCACTGCCGAGCCTTCCACTTCTGCGAGTGCTCAGCCCACGGCTAGCGCTGAGCCTTCTGCGAGCGCTACTCCCACTCCGGATGCGACCGCGCAGCCCACTGTCGAGCCTTCCGCTTCTGCGAGTGCTACCGCTACGGCGAGTCCTAGCGTAGAGCCTTCGAAGGAAGCAACTGCTGAACCTAGCGCTACGCCGACCGTAGCTCCCAGCGCAAGTGCTGAACCGAGTGTTACTCCTACCGCAACCCCGACTGCTGAGCCTACCGCGGATCCGACCGTTGCACCTACTGCGGAGCCCACCGCGGAACCCAGCAAGGACGCAACCCCTCAGCCCACTCAGGACCCGACTCCCGAGCCTACGGTAGAGCCGACTCAGGAACCTACCCCTGAACCGACCCCGGAGCCTACTCCTGAACCGACCCCGGAGCCCACGCCTGATCCGACGGTAGAGCCGACTCCGGAACCGGAACCTACTCCTGAACCGACCCCGGAGCCCACTCCTGAGCCGAATCCTGAGCCAACCCCGGAACCGGAGCCTACTCCGGAACCCACTCCTGAGCCGACCAAGGACGTAACCCCGGAACCGAATCCGGAGCCCACTCCCGAGCCGACCAAGGATGTAACTCCCGAGCCGACTCAGGAGCCGAGCAAAGCACCCTCCGAGGAGCCGACTCAGGCTCCGGTAGTGCCCGCGCCGACTCAGGAACCCTCCAAGGAACCCACTAAGGATGCAGAAATCCCCGTGATTCCGGTGGTTCCCGTAGCTCCGGTAGAGGACCCCAAGGACAGCTCAGACGCCAAGATCGTTACCCCGATTGAGACTGAGCCTGTTGCCCCGATTCCTCCGGCGAACAACCCGGTGACCATCCCTGGAAACCGTCAGGAAACCTCAGGGGAAGATGTCGTCATCTCCATCGAGCTTCCGCGACCGGGCAACTCCTCTGAGTCCTCAAGCTCCTCTTCGGGATCTTCAAGCTCTTCACCGAGCACCAAGGCACCGAATGACAAGCTTGATGGCGACGAAGATGATCCGTTGCGTTCTGGTGGTACCACCCTCGGACGAATCGCAGCCAATAATGGCTCGAATGACTCCATCCCGGGTGCGGCAGACTGGGTTGCTGGATACCTCTCGCGCAATAAGACCGATGAGGACCACTCCCAGGAGACAAGCCCCTCGAGCTCCTCAAGCTCGGTATCGGCTTCGAAGTCGCCCAGCTCCTCGAGCTCGGCTAGCGCCAGCCGCTCCGCAAAGAGCGTGGCAAAGGCTGACGGCGCGAACGCCGCTCAGGAACAGGCCGTGAAGAACGCGGATGCGGACGATTCCGGACTTTCCGGCATTGCACCGCTGATTCTCTTCTCGCTCATCGGTCTGGTGCTGATTGCTCTGGCAATCCGCTACTTCAGCCGCGGAGCATAAGGCGAACATAACGCGTAAGAATACGCGATAATAGAGGATGTGAATCCTCAGACTTTTAGCGAAACGCGGGACAACCCCATGCGAGAGACACCTCTCTCAAAGCTGGGGGAGTCCCGCGTTCTGCGCGCCTTCATGCCGATTATCAACGCCCACAACGAGCAGGTTGCCGCTGCGGCACGCCAGGCGGGGCACATTGAACCCCTGGATGTGGGTCCCGGCGACGACTGTGCCGTTCTCGCCGCGCCTGCGCCCGGTCAGCGTACCGTGGTCACCACCGACACTCTCGTTGAGGACCAGGACTTCATGAACCTCTGGCCCGGCGGTATCGCACGGATGGGTGAAGGCGGTGAGTTCATTCTGGAACCCGCCCGCAGCAGCGGCTACGATGTGGGGCGCAAAGCCGCGACCCAGAACCTCGCCGACGTTGCCGCCATGGGCGCACGCCCGGCGAGCCTCTTCATCTCCTTGAGCCTGCCCGGTAGCACGCCTTACGGCTGGATCGACGGCTTCGCCCACGGCATTGTGGACGGAATCAACGCCTGTGGTGCCACCGAATGCGTGATTGGCGGCGGCGATATTGGCGACTCCACCGAAATGTCGGTGACCGTCACCGCCCTCGGCTACACGGATCACGCTGTACTGCGCTCCGGCGCACGCCCCGGTGACACTATTGCCCTGGCGGGACGTACCGCCTGGTCCGATGCCGGTCTGCGCCTGCTGCTCAACCCGCTCTCCCTGCCCGCCACGGCACTGCTGCGTGCCATTGCCGCAGGTCAGGATGCTGAGGCGGCGCTGGATGCGGTGGCTCAGGCGTGGGCTCAGCAGCAACCGGAAGGTACTGGCGCTCTTCCCGAAGGGCTCATCGAGCTTGCCCGCACCCTCAGCCCCGAAGAGGCCGCGCACATGATTGCGGTCTGCGAGCGCGCCGTCGACTCGCAGCACCACCCGGTCAGCCCCATCCCCGCCGGTGAGGTGGCACGCCAGCATAAGGCAAGCTCCATGTTGGATCTTTCCGACGGACTCGTCAAGGACGCCGGGCGAGTAGCCGCCGCCTCCGGGGTGCAGATGCGCCTCGACCGCGCCGCCGTGGATGCGTTCGCCGAGCCGCTGCTACCGCTGGCGCGCCTGCTGCTGGCGATTGGTGAGCGCAACGAGGCGGGGGAGAGCCCCGCATCCCTGGCACGCACCTTCGTGCTGGTCGGCGGAGAAGACCACGGCCTGCTGGCGACCTTCCCCGGTGAGGTGCCCGAAGAATTCGTGCCACTGGGCACCTGCGTGGCGGACGCCCCGGAGCGCGGTCTGAGTGCCGAGCTTTACGGTGCCGAGCGGCGCCACAATGCGGTGACCGGCGCGGCGGTCGTGATGGACGGCCGCTCCCTGGACGGCATGGGCTGGGAACACTATGGAGCGTCCGCGTAGGAGCTTGAGCGAGTGCCTCAAGTTACCGAGCGCTGCAAGTCACCGAGCGCTGCAAGTCACTGAGCGCCGCGAGGCGCGTGCGGTTTGTGTGTTCCGTCCGGGCTTTCATCCCGCGGGATGGGTGGCGGGCAATACCGTACATTTAACCGAAATTACCTAGCATAGAAGTACGAAATAGGCTGGATTCCGCCCGTGCCGCGGGCGCTGAGAAATCAGTTGGGAACTAGCCGAGAACTAGTTGAGAACTCAGCCGAGAACCGCGCGAAACTGACGGAACCGACGAAATCGACAAGGAGGGTAGCGTGAACGCAGAACAGAACCAGCGCACCGAAGAGCGCGAGATTTACCGCCGCGCCTGCGTGCGCGCCTACCGCTTCGGCGTAGCATGGTCCACCGCCGCCCGCACTACCATCGAACGCTACCGCGAGGCGCTCAACGAGCTCAACGGGTTCCCCGTGCCCGATAAGGACACCGGCTCCAATATCGCCCACACCCTGCTGACCCTGACCGAAGAGTTTGAGCGGGGCATGGAGCAGGTTCTTCCTAACGGGGACCTGTCTGGCGGAGAAGATGCGTATGCGCCCGAGGCGGCGGGCGCCTCCGAAGAGGAAACCCTCGCCCACCTGTGGATTCAGCTGGGCGGCATCTACGAGCACGCGATTATGCGCGCATCCCGCGTGGCACGCGGCAACTCCGGTACCCTGCTCTGTGCCTGGGCGCTGGAGGCGGTGCGTAGCTACTGGTTCCTGCCCGGAAACCTCGCTCGGGAGCTCGACGACGCAGCCGATGAGCTGCCGCTCGTGCGCGCCCTGGAAGCAGACTATGCGGCTGTCATTGCTGGCGGATCCCTGCCGAAGCACCGCGAAGTGAAGCTGGAGTACGCCCACGCGGAGGCGCGCGCGATGGCGTTCGCAGCTGAGCGTATTCGCGCCAGCGTGGGGGAGCAGATGGTGCCCTCCACGATGCTGTCGGTCATGGTGGAGCTTGCTCGCCTGGACGCACACTACGATGCATCACAGGATGCTGCTGACGAGGCGCTGAAAGAGCGTCGACGTGCGCTGATGCGTGCCGCCCTGGAACGTACCGCGCAGTTCCCGCCCTCACCCGAGCTTGCTGGTTTCGTGGATGCTGGCGCGCTCGGTTTCTACCTTGCCGTGGTGCACTCCAACCCGCGCTGGGAGGGGGCAACCCTGAACGAGGCACAGGTGCAGTCTATGCTCCGCGCGCCCTCAGCTGCGGATGCGGCGCGGGCGGGCTCTGAACCCGCCGGGCACGTAGAAGATAAGCACGCAGAACATGCGGGGCGGAGCGGCTGGGAGCTCATGGGCACACTGACCTGCGAGCCCCTCGCCCTGGCGCAGCTGCGCCCCGAACTTGAAGCCATGGGCGACAGCCTGCTCATCACGCCCCTGGACATGGCGGCTGGACTCTGGGCGCTGCACGTGCACGTGCCCGACATCGACCCCGCCCGCGAGCTGATTATGGGCTACGGTCAGTGGTCGGATGAGCGTATTTCCTCCCTGGCGGACGGCCACCACGCCGACCACGCGTGCGGTGCGGAGGGCGGCGCATGAGCCCCGCCCGACGTTCCGTGAACCCGCAGCAGGAAGCCCTGGACTTGGGGCTTCCCGAGCCTGCGCCTAACAAGAGTGCGCCGGTCAAAGCTGCGTCGGCTAAAAGTGCAACAGCTGAGGCTACGAAGAGCAAGGCTTCGCAGACCAAGCCCGCGAAGGTTGAGGTAGCGCAGGGTGAGCCCGTAGATTCTGTGCCTGCCTCCCGCCCTGTTTCTGCGACCCGTGCTGCTTCCACGACCCGAGCTCAGCAGGGGGCAAAAGATGCACCGCTACTGAGCGATGAGCAGCTCCGCACCACCGCCGAGCTGACCGTGCGTGATCTCGCTGCCTACGCCCGAGGCGAGGTGAGCCGCGCCGAGCTGAGCGAACGCGCGGCACAGCGCGCCAGCGCACCCTACCGTAAGGCACTCAAGGCGCTCAAGCATTCGCTGGGTCCCGCCGCGCACACCATGACCGACGACGCTATCTACGAGCTGGTTGATATTGCGTTGGCGGCACGGCAGGCAACTCAGCCGGAAGCAAAACAGCCGAAAGAATCTGCCCGGAAGAAGCCAGCTCAGAAGAAGACTGCGCCCGCAAAGAAGGCTTCTGCTTCCAAAGCCTCCGCATCGAAAACTGCTGAGCAGAAAACCCCAGCGAAGAAGACTGCTCCCGCAAAGAAAGCCCCCGCCCAGAAAGCTTCCGCGAAGAAGGCAACGACTGAGAAGGTTGCGGCTGCGAAGCCCGCATCAGCTGCCGCGGAGGCTAAGAGCCGCGCTCTGGCGCGCTACGCCTCCGAAGACCGCATCGAAAATGCGCCGCTCAAAAAGTACCTTCCCGCGCCCAGCGCCAAGGCAATCTCCACGCACCTTGACCTGCACACCGTTGGGGAGATGCTCGATTACTTCCCGCGCAAGTACCTGCCGCGCGGTGAGCTCAGCTCCTTCGCCGAACTCGTTGAGGGTCAGGACGTCACCATCATCGCCCGCGTGGTGCACGTGAGTACCCGAACCATGGCGGCGCGCCGCGGCAAAATCACGGAAGTGACCATCACCGACCGGCTCTCCGATGCCACCGGGCAGGATGCGCCCGCCGGTTTTGGTGCCGCTGGTTTTGGTGCTGCTGGCCTCAACGCTGGTGGCCCTGTATCCGTGGTGCCCGGGCGCGCTAACCGCCCCGGTGCATCCGGCGTATCCAGAGTATCCGGCGTGCCCGTGCAGAACTGGCAGGCGACCGGGATGCACAACCCGCGCATTAACGCGCTCGTTCATTCCACGCACAACCCAGCCACGCAGAACCCTGCACAGGGCAGGGGAGCGCAACCCGCCTCCTACAGCGGCTACGCAGACAGCTACGGCCAAGATTCATTTGGCCAGGACAGCTTCACGCCGGATAGTTTCGCCCAGGGAGGCCTCTTTGGCGTGCCCGCACCCAGCATGACGAACCCCGGTACGCTCATTGGCTCGCAGATGAAGCTCTCCTTCTTCAACGCCTGGACCGCTGCCCGCGAAATCCGCGAGGGCGAAACCATGATGTTCTCCGGCAGGGTCGGCATCTACCGCGGCGAATACACCCTCACCAACCCGCACTACGCCCTGCTCTCGAAGGATGCCTCCGGCGCGGACGTCACCGACGCCGCCACCGCCCCCGTGCCCGTCTACCGCGCCCCCGCGAAGCTGCCCACCGACCGTATTAGCGGCTACATGGCGCAGCTGCTCGAAAAGGTGCCGCTCAAAGAACTCGAAGACCCGGTACCCTACACGATTCGTCGCGCCCGCAAGGTGCCCTCGCTGGAGTGGACGTACCGCGCCCTGCACACCCCCGACTCGGAGGACACCTGGCGTGCCGCGCAGGCGCAGATGCGTTACCGCGAGGCATTCGTGCTGCAGAGCGCGCTTGCTCGCCTGCATTCGGTGCGTGCCGCGCACCTGACCCAGCCGCGCCCCGCAGTGGAGGGCGGCCTCGCCGATCAGCTGCTGGAGGTTCTGCCCTACGAGCTGACCGAGGGGCAGCAGAAGGTGGGCGCTGAGATTGCCGCGGATCTGTCGAGCGAATCGCCCATGAACCGCCTGTTGCAGGGTGATGTGGGTTCCGGTAAGACCGTGGTGGCTCTGCGCGCCATGCTTCAGGTTGCCGATGCGGGTGGCCAGTCCGCGATGCTCGCCCCGACCGAGGTGCTTGCCGAGCAGCATTTGCGTTCGGTGCTGGACATCCTGGGGGATATGGCGGCGCCCGAAGACTCTGACGCTGATGATTCTGCCGCCGGTTCCGCCGAGGGAATCCCCGCGGGGAGCGGGGAGGAACCCGACCGTGTGTGTGTGCGCCTGCTGACCGCCTCCATGGGTACCCGCGCTAAGCGCAAGGTACTGCAGGAGCTCGCCGACGGCACCGCCCAGATCGTGATCGGCACCCACGCCCTGCTTTCCGATGAGGTGAGCTTCCACGATTTGGGTCTGGTCGTCGTGGACGAGCAGCACCGCTTCGGCGTGGAGCAGCGTGACGGCCTGCGCGGCACCGACGGCGCCCTGCCGCACCGCCTGGTCATGACCGCAACGCCCATTCCGCGTACCGTCGCCATGACCGTATTCGGTGACCTGGACGTGTCCGTGCTCGACACCCTGCCCGCCGGTCGCCAGAAAATTTCAACGCACGTGGTGCCCCTCGCCGAGAAGCCCGCCTGGGCGTCCCGGCTGTGGAGGCGCGCCCGCGAAGAAATCGACGCGGGCCACCAGGTGTATGTTGTCGTACCCAAAATCGGGGAGGACGGCGATAGCCTGGAGGAGGGCGCCGCGTTCTTTGGTGCATCCAGCCTGAACGGTGCTGGAACCGGCGCGGGCAACTCTGCCCAGGGCTATTTCGGTCAGGGCGGTAACGCCAGCAGCGACGGCAAGGTTCAGCTGACCTCGGTTGCCTCAATGTACTCGTACCTGAGCGCTGAGGACGCCCTTGTCGGCGTGCGTATCGGCACCCTGCACGGCCGCATGGACCCGGCGGAGAAGACCGCCGTCATGACTGCTTTTGAGCGCGGTGAAATTGACCTGCTCATCAGCACCACCGTCATTGAGGTGGGCGTGAACGTTCCGAACGCCACGCTCATGATCATCATGGACGCCGACCGCTTCGGCATCTCGGGCCTGCACCAGCTGCGCGGTCGTGTGGGCCGCGGTGGCTACGCGGGCACCTGCCTGCTGGTGACCCGCCAGGAGGAGGGCGGCGTGTCCCGCGAGCGCCTGGATGCGGTCGCCTCCACCACGGACGGCTTTGAGCTTTCCCGCATCGACCTGGCGCAGCGCCGCGAGGGTGATATTCTGGGTGCTGCACAATCGGGCTCGAAGAGCACCCTGCGGTTCCTGCGGGCGCTCGCCGATGCCGACATTATTGAGCGTGCCCGCGAGGACGCCCGCTCGGTGGTGGAGAAGGACCCGACGCTGGCTAAGCACCCGTCCTTGGCGCGTACGATTGATCGTGCCCTGGACGCTGACCGTGAGGCGTTCCTCGGCAGGGGATAGGCGCCCGACGGGGGAGAGCGCTCTGCCCCACCCCTTGAACTACCCGCGCACAAAAACAACTGCAACACACCACCTAGCTGTTTACTACTTCAGAGGAGAGACCCTATGAGCCGTATTATTTCCGGTGCCGCCGGAGGCGTTCGCCTTGTCTCGGTTCCGGGGGATAATACTCGCCCCACCACCGACCGGGTGAAGGAATCCCTCTTCTCTAAGCTGGAGAGCTATGACATTATTCGTGGCGCCCGCGTGCTGGACGCTTTCGGTGGCTCGGGTGCGCTGGGCTGTGAGGCGCTCTCGCGCGGTGCGGCCTCCGTGACTCTGCTGGATACGTACCCGAAGGCTGTTGCGGTGATTCGCAAGAACGTTGCCGCGGTGGAGAAGGCAATGGGCCGCACCGGTTCTGCGGCGCGCGTGCAGCAGTCTCAGGCGCTGACCTACGTAAAGTCCGCCTCCGGTCCGTGGGATCTGGTGTTTGTTGACCCGCCCTACGCCATGCCGAATGAGCAGGTCAGCGAGCTACTGGAGGCGCTCACCCCCAAGCTCACCGAGGGTGCCGTGGTCGTGGTGGAGCGTTCTTCTCGCGACCCGGAGCCTGTGTGGGGCGAGGGCCTGTACTGTTTTTCGACCCGTCAGCACGGCGAGACGGTTCTCTACTACGTGGAGCCTGATGAGGCGGAAGAGCAGGCGGGCGACGAGTTCGGCAACGAATCTGGCGAGGACGCAGAAGAGCTCGCTGCCTAAGATTGCTACCTCAGCCTGCGCTCGCCCGCATGCCGCTATCCCGCATCCTAAACCCGCCCGTATCTAGTCATTCCAACGTCTGATATTTATTCGTGAAGGGACCGCCATGATTGCCCTCTGCCCCGGATCTTTTGACCCCGTGCACCACGGCCACCTGGAAATCATTGCCCGCGCCGCTCAGCTCTTTGACAAGGTGATCGTGGGCGTGGCGCACAATAGCTCCAAGAAGTACCGTTTCTCCCTGGAGGAGCGCGTGCAGCTGGTGCGTGAGTCTCTGCAGGAGCTCGGCATTGAGGGTGTGAGCGTGGAGCCGATTCCGCCGGGCGTGCTGCTTGCCGAGTACGCGGCGGAGCGTGGCGCGAAGGTGCTGGTGAAGGGTCTGCGTTCGGCGACGGACTACAGCTATGAGGCTCCGATGGCAAGCATGAACCGCCACCTGGCGCAGGTTGAGACGGTGTTCTTGGCGGGTGAGGACCGCTACGGTGCGGTGTCGTCCACGATTATTCGTGAGGTGGCGTCGCTGGGTGGTGACGTGACTCCCTTCGTGCCGGAGGCGGTCGCCCGCGCCCTGAAAAACGCCTAGTAGAGAGCCCGGCAAAACCGGCGGGCGCGCCCATCCGACACGCCCGACATGCCCACCGACAAGGCAAACTACCGCTAACCAGGCAACTCGCACCGCCGACCGGGCACTTAAGTCCCCCAGTAGTAGCCCCGACCGGCCGATTAAGTGCCGCGCGGCGCCTCCTTAAGGGGATATTTAAGAGGTGAGCGCCACTTAAAGAGATTTAAAAGGCGCTTAATCTTGATTAACGGTGCGAATGACCCCTAAAATGGGACTTTGGTTTATACATTTCGTAAGGAGAAACGCCATTTCACGTGCAGACGCATCGCCGCTGGTGGTATCGGTTACTAACCTGATTCACCGCCCCGGCACCATGGAAACTCTCACTGAGGTTCTGCCCGCACCGGCAGACCTGGGTAACACGCTCATCGGCGTGGAAGAGGGTTCGGATATTGACCTCGATATTCGTATGGAGTCTGTTGTTGATGGTATCCTAGTTACCGGCTCCGTCGTTGTGGATGTACACGGCGAGTGTAGCCTCTGCTTGGATCCGATTGATTACGAGATGTCGGCCAATATTCAAGAGCTTTTCGTCTTTGAGAAGGCCCCGGCTGGCGGCCCCGAAGACGAAGTAGATGAGCAGTACGCCGTTGAGGATGATTCCATCGACCTTGAACCGGCTCTGCGGGACGCAGTAATCCTTCAACTGCCGTTCCAGCCTGTTTGCAGGGACACCTGCCAGGGTCTGTGCGCCGATTGCGGTGCGCGCCTGGAGGATGACCCCGGGCATCATCACGAGGTGTTGGATCCGCGCTGGTCGGCCCTACAGGGCCTGCTCGGTGCAGATACCGAAAACTAAATTGTTGTTACTAGAGATTGTGAGATAGCTGTGGCTGTTCCCAAGCGCAAGATGTCCCGCGCTAACACCCGCGCACGCCGTTCCCAGTGGAAGGCATCCGTGCCCCAGCTGGTTAAGACCGTTGAAAACGGTCGCGTGACCTACAGCCTGCCCCACCAGGCAAAGGTTGTAACCGACGCTGCAGGCAACGCCCTGTTCCTGGAGTACAAGGGCCGTAAGGTTGCAGACGCCTAAGAAGCGGTGAATCCTTATGTTTGAATTTCCTAGTGTTGATACTAGGGAGTTGCGTAAACGTCTCGGGGTCGATATCGACGCCGAGACGTTTTTGCTATCCCTAACGCACCGTTCCTACGCCTTCGAGAACCCCGGGGTGGAGCATAACGAGCGCCTGGAGTTCCTGGGCGATTCGGTGCTTTCCCTGGCGATTGCTGAAGAAGTGTACCGACGCTACCCCGACCTGCCCGAGGGTGAGCTCGTGAAGCTGCACCACGTGGTGGTGTCTACGGTGGCGTTGGCGAAGGTGGCACGCGACCTGGACCTGGGCCGGTACATCCTGCTCGGTAAGGGCGAGATTCACACCGGCGGCGCCGATAAGGACTCGATTCTTGCCGACACCATGGAGGCGATTTTCGGCCTGACCTACCTGGAGTGCGGTCGCGAGGCGGCTCGTGACCTGGTGTTGCGCCTGATTGCGCCGCTGCTCGATGATGAGAAGGTCCTGAACTCTGGACGCGACTGGAAGACCGAGCTGCTGAACCTCGCCACCGCCCGCGGTTGGGGAGACGTGCGCTATGAGGTCACCGGCGAGGGTCCCGATCACGCGCGCGTGTACACTGCGGTCGCTATTGTGGCGAACCAGCAGGCCGGTACCGGTGTGGGGCCGAGCAAGAAGGAGGCGGAGCGCCTTGCCGCTGAGCAGGCGTACCGCGTTCTGGTGTAGGCCCCTTCAGTCATCCTGCAGGTCTGCTAACTCTGCGGGCTCTTGATTCTGCAGTCCCGCTGATTGGAGGGAATCATGCCCGAACTGCCCGAGGTGGAAACCGTTCGCGCGGGTATTGCCGACCATTCGCTGAACCGCCCCGTGCGGGAGGTTCGCGTGCTCGATGCCCGTTCGCTGCGCAGGCACCTGCCCGGTCCCGCCCACTTTGAGGCGGCACTCACCGGCAGGGCGCTGCGCGGTGCCTACCGCCGCGGCAAGTACCTGTGGCTGACCCTAAGCGAGACGGACGGCACGCTCGCCGACGAGGCGCTCGTGGTGCATCTGGGCATGAGCGGTCAGCTGCTCGTGCGCGATGAGCCGGGCGGCGAAATGGGCAGTGACTCGGGTAATGATTTGCAGGCGCGTGCGGCCTTTGATGAGCAGCCGAGGCACCTGCGCGTGGCGCTTGAGCTAGGACCGGCGGGAGCCACCGGCGGTGCGGCGAGCACCAACCGGGCAAGCACCGGGCAGCGCTTGCTCTTCGTGGACCAGCGCATCTTCGGCGGCATGTTCCTCAGCCCGCTGGTATCGGACGCACCCGCAGCGGTTGCAGCGAATAAAGCAGCGCCCGATGAAATGGGGCAGAGCGAAGTACCCGAACGTTTTCTGGTCCCCGAGGCGGTCAAGCACATTGCCCGCGACCCGCTGGACGAATTCTTCGACCCCGCGGCGGTGCGCCGCAAGTTTCTGCGCACCTCCAGCGGTATTAAGAAGGTGCTGCTGGACCAGTCGGTGATCTCCGGCGTGGGCAATATCTACGCCGATGAGGCGCTGTGGCGTGCGCGGTTGCACTACGCGAAGCCCGCACGCACCCTCAGCGCCGCGCAGACTCGCGAACTGCTGGAGGCGGTTACCCAGGTGCTGCGTGAGTCCCTGGCGGCGGGCGGCACAAGCTTCGACGCCCTGTATGTGAACGTGCTGGGCGAGTCTGGCTACTTTGAGCGCTCGCTGAACGCCTACGGTCGTGCCGGGGAGCCCTGCCACCGTTGCGCGGAGGCGGGCCGCACCTCCCTGATGGTGCGCGAACCGTTCCAGAACCGCTCGTCCTATCGTTGCCCGCACTGCCAGCGGGCGCCGCGCTCACGCTAGATAAAAGCTCCATAAAGCATCACGCTAGATAGACGCTCCGGCGCAAAAATGACGGCGTAGCTACGTTCCTCCCGTACGGGGGATGTAGCTACGCCGTCATTCGTTTAAACCTCAGTTGTATATACAGGGGGCGGGGGAGCCAGCCCGAAAGCCACCCCGACAAGAAGCACCTAGCGGCTGTACCTATCCCCGTAGAACAAGCCCAGACGCTCGTAGCCTTCCTCAATCGACACGGCGGGCTCCCACTGCAGCAGCTCGCGGGTGCGGCGCTGATCAAACCAGTGCGCGGTCGACAGCTGCTCGGCGAGGAACTCCGTCATCGGCGGCTCATCACCGGCGGTCACGTTCTTCGGCAGACGCTCCCACACGCGCTCAATGACCTTACCCGCCAGGGCCGCGACCTTCGCCGGAACCGAGAAACGCGGGGCGGGAACGCCCACCGCTTCACAGAAACCGCCCAGTAGCTCAGCGATAGTGCGCGGCTGACCGTTCGTCACCACCAGCGCCCGACCCGCAAAAGCGTCGAGGCGCTGATAGCCGCGCACCAGCGCATCCGCGGCGTTATCAATGTAGAGCGTATCAATCAGACCCGTACCACCAGAGAGCAGCGGCAGACGGCCCGCGGCGGAACGCTCCAGAATACGCTCGACCAGCTGCGTATCGCCCGGACCCCACATCAGGTGAGGACGCAACGCACCCACGCGCAACACCCCGCCACCGGGCAGGGCAGTGCCGTTCGCCTCCAGCGCCAGCAGCTCAGCGGCAGCCTTCGAACGCGCATAGTTACCGCGCGCATGCTCCGGGGACGCCACGCCGGCACCGTCACCCACAATCGCCGCACCGGCATGAGCCACCGACGGCGACGAAATGTACAGGAACGAACCCACCGAATGGTTCAGCGCCGCCTGCAACAGGGTGCGGGTGCCCTCAATGTTGATGCGCTCATAATCAGCCCACTCGCCGCTGACCGAAACCTTCGCCGCGGCATGCACCACGCCGTTCACGCCGGTCATCGCCAGATCCACAGCCTGCACGTTCGTAATATCGCCGCGCACCTGCTCAAAACGGGGGCGCACCGAATCGGGCAGAAGCGCCGCAATACCCGAATCGCCACGCTGAAAAACGCGCACATCATAGCCGGCACGCAACAACGCCAGCACGCTCTCACGACCCAGCAGACCGCTCGCACCGGTAAAGAGGATGCGCTCGCCAATACGCGGCGCGAAATCGGGCTCCTCAACCGGGCGCAGCGAACGCGGGGCGGGGTCGGTGTAGCGTGCCGCCAGCGGCTGCGCCGGCTTGCGGAACCGGGCCGTCGGGGAAGTCGCCGAATGCGAGGTCGACAGGCGCGGTTCAGACAAACGGGGTACAGACTCGTGGGACGAGGACTCACGCGAAGAATGAGGGGACATCATACTCCTTAGACTTAGGGATCCGGCAGGCGCTTATGCCCCCGCGAGGACCTTCGACGCCCACTCACCCAGGGCGGGGCGGTCAATCTTCGAATTGTGGCGAATATCGGTAGGATGCTCGTGCACCACCAGCACAGCGGCAAGCTCCACGCCGGTATCCTCGGCGACCTTCTGACGCACCAGTTGCGAGAGCTCGAAGGGCGCCACACCCTCCGCGATGGGGAAGCGGTTGGCGCCGGGCACGCGACCGAGCAGGGCACGCTTGAGACCCGATGCCGACTGGCGCGACTCCAACGCGGCAGTATTCGCGGACGCCTCAATGACCAGCACCGGGGCGGCGGTACCTGCAGGGCCCACCGCGACCAGGGCGGCGCGGCGTACCTCGGGCAGGGACTCGGCGGACTGCTCCGCCGCAACCGGGGTCAGCACACCCTGCGAAGTCAGCAGCACGTGCGCGAGGCGACCCTCAACCCACAGGCGACCCGAAGCATCCAAGTGTCCGACGTCACCGGTATGATGCCAACCCGGAGTGCTAATGGACTGCTCCTCAGTCACCCACAGGGTGTCGTAGCGGTCCTTCACGTGCGGTGCCGACACCAGAATCTCACCGGTCACACCCGGCTCATGGGTCAGCTCATCCGCCACCGAACCGTCCTGCAGCAGCGGCGCAATAGCCACCGCCGCACCGTACACCGCGAAACCAACGCACACGCCGTCACGGGCGAACGGGTCAAGCACCTCACCGGCAGCATTCGGGGTGCCCTCAGCAATCGCCTGGCGAATCATCTCGAAAGACACATCGGTCACCGGCAGACCCTCGGTCATGCCGTACGGGGTGTGCAGGGAAGCGTTCGGCACCAGGGCGGAGAGCGCCTCCAGCAGGGGTACGGGAATCGGCGCGCCAGCACTCAGCACGGTCTGAACCTTAGCCAACGCCGCACGCTGCTCAGCGTTCAGCTCGTCAGCGGTCGCCACCACATTCACCAGGGCGGCGGGGGACGCAAACACGACCGTCGCGTCAATAGCCGCCGCAGCCGACGCCAGGGCAGAAGCCGTCAGGGTCTTCGGGCGGGTCACATCCATCGTCGGGGTCACACTGGTAGCACCCAGCGCCGGGCCCAACAGCGCAAACGGCGCGAAGCCAGCCACCAGGCCGCTACCGGGCGCAAAACCGTACGTATTCGCAATGGCGTCGCGCATACCCGCCAGCTGACGTTGCGTGTACACCACACCCTTAGCCGGGCCGGTCGAACCGGAGGTGTACAGCACCGCCGCATCAGCATCCGGCACGGGGGAGGGGAACTCCACCACAATCGGGGTGGGCACCGGCGCACCCGGAGTGCCGTCAGCGGCGGGTGCGGTAAACACCGAACCGGCAACGCCCAGCAGCTTCTCCTGCACCGAACCCAGCGGCTCCACAGAAATACGCACACCCGGCCACAGCAGGGTACGGGCGGCACTGAGCGCGGCGGGAATACCCACCAGGAAGCTCGGGTTAGCGCCCTTCAACGCGCGAGTCAGACCCGGAATACCCAGACCGGTATCAGCCACCACAATGACAGCGCCCAGCTTCATGCAGGCGTAAATCAGGGTGGTCAGGCGGGCGCCCGGAGGCACCATCAGGTTCACGCGGTCACCCGGACGCACACCCAGGGCGTGTAGGCGGGTCGCGGCGGCGTTGACCTGCTGGTTCAGCTCAGCCCAGGTCAGGGTCACGGACACGGAGGTGCCGTCGCCCTTGGGGTCCATGTCCACCACGGCGGTGGAGGTGTCGTCGGCGCGTTCGGTGAGGGCGGCGAGCATGGGGCGGAACGCCGCGGGAACAGTACCCTCAGCGGCTTCAGCGGCGGTGCCCTCGCCGGTCGTCAGGCCGTGGCGGCGCGCGCGGGCGGCACGATGCTCCGCCTCAACGTTGTGCGGGGGCACCAGAGCGCCATCCTCCCTTGTGCCAAAGGTCTGCGCAAGCCACGACATCATGGGGGTGGCAATATCGTAATCCTCAATGACCAGGTGCGAGGCCTTCTCGTAGCGGTGCACCTTCGCCTGCGGCATGCGCTCCATCAGGTCGAACAGGTAGCGGCGCTGGAACACCGGGTCCTTCGTGCCCCACTGGAAGAACGCGGGCACATCCAGGTCACGAATCTGCTCGGCAATACGCTGCATCGGCGTATAGGAAGGAACATCGGCGCCGGTCGGAATATCGCCCACAAAATTACGCACGCCCTCACGCCACGCCGAATGAGCGTACGGCGCACGGTACGTACGGTAAATCGCCTCGTTCAGAGGGCTCGGGTACAGGCGCTTAGGTTGCGGGCCCACCGGCTGCGGCAGGGCACCATCAAGCGCCCCGGCACCGGCAGAACCCGGCGCGGGCAGGCGGCCCTCATTCTGAGCCAGACCCAGGGTCACATCAATAAACGCGGTCGAATCGTGAGTACCCCACTCGTGCACACCCAACGCCAGACGCAGGGCGGCAGGGATATTCTCAATGCCGTCATGGTAGACCGCGGTGTTCGTCAGCATCACGCCCGAAAGAATCTCACGATGCTCCAGCGCCCAACCGAACGACACCAACCCACCCCAGTCGTGGGCGAGAGTCACGAGCGGCTTGTCAGTCTCATCCAGGCCGAGCGCCTTCGTAAAATCACCCAGGTCAGCGATACGGTCGGTCAGGGTGCGGCGCTCACCCTCCAAATCCAGGTGGGTGCGCTCCGAATAACCCATATCAATCTGATCAACCGCAACCACACGCCACGGGGCGCGCTCATTCACGCCCGCATCCAGCACGGTACGCCACAGGTACGACCAGGTCGGGTTACCGTGCACGCACAGAATCGTGCCAATCGGCTCCAAACCCTGCTCGACCAGCACCGGAAGGTTATCCAGGTAGTGCCAGCGGCGCGCGCCAGCCTGCTGCGCCCGCTGCTCAATGGGGGCGGTGGTGGGCACCTCCAGAAGGTGGGAGTAGCGCGGGTTCACGCCCGCCCATTCCTCCGGGTTATAGGGAGGCTGAGCCTTAGGGAAATTCAAATGGCGCATACTGGGAATCCTTCCGGATCGAATCGGTGAATGTCTACCGCACAAAGGTGAAGAGCAGCCGGTTAAGAGCTGCCAGCTAGGGTCGCCTGCTAAGGGGCTACCACTGAATCTCAAGCAGGGCAGTGTTCAGACCAGAACCCACACCCATGCACAGAATACGGTCGCCCTCCCTATAAGTCGGCGCGCACTCGGCGAGAGTCATCGGCAGAGCCGCCGCAGCCACATTGCCCCACTTCGGGAAAGTCAGGGGGATGCGCTCACGCTCAATACCGACCGCCTCAATAATGGCGTTCGTGTGGGCGTTAGAAATCTGGTGAGTCACGTAGGAGGTCATGTCGTTCCACTCCCAGCCGTCCTGATGCGCCTGCTCCCACGCCTGCGCCACCAGCTCCAGGCCGTGCCTGAGCAGGCCCTCGGCGTCAGTGTTCATGCCCTGATCCGCCTCGCCGCCGATGCACAGGTTACGGTGCTCGGTGCCCGCACGGGACACCGAACCGACGATGCGGTGACCCTCCGGGTGGCGGTCAGCGCGACCAATCACAGCCGCCGCCGCACCCGAACCGAGGGTCAGGGTCGCGAACTGAGCCAGCACATCCTCGCGGGTCGAATCGGGGTTGTTCAGGATGCGCACCGCGGTACGGTGCCACGGGGAGGGGTCCTCGCCAGCGACAATCAGGGCGTAGTCGATAGCGCCCGCATCAATCATGGTGGAGGCGACAGTCATCGCGTTCACGAAGCCCAGGCAGGCGTTCGTAATATCAAAGTTCAGTGCGTGACGCGGCAAATCCAGGCGGTCATGCACACCCACCGAAACGGCGGGCTCAAAGTTATCGCGAGTCACCGAAGCGTTAATCAGCAGGCCAATCTGGGAACGGTCAATACCCGCCTCCGCAATAGCCTTCTCGGCTGCGGCAACCACGCCGTCCTCGAAGGTCTGGCCCTCAGCCCAGCCGCGGCGAGTACTAATGCCGGCAAGACGCTCCAGCAGGCCCTTGGGCATGCGCAGACGCTTGTAGGTTTGGGCCAGCTGCTCATCGAAGTAGTCGCTCGTGACGACCTCCGGAGGCAGCTCATGGGTAATAGACAGCAGAGCTGCATTAGCGTGGCGAATGTCAGAGTTCGTGCCGACCTTCTCGGCGGGTGCATTCAACAATGGTGTGGCCCTTGAAAATAGAAGTCAGTGGGATGCAAAGACGGCGGGGAAACGCACAGCGGCCCCGCAGAATTCGTGATGCTCATTCCAATCTACCGCACCGACCGGGCGAATCCGTATCCGTAGACCCAATATGAAGGCGCCCGTTCACCCCGCGCGTAAGATGATGCACAATGAGGAACTTTGAACCCCCTTCACCCCGTGCACGTTCACGCCGCCCGTCCGCCGCACCGCGTACACTAGAGGGATGCCGCCACGCACCACAGAACGTGCCCGGCACACACTAGTTCTTCTGCAGAAAGGCCCCTTGTGCACCTGATGTCGCTGACCCTGCGCGGGTTCAAGTCTTTCGCCTCCGCCACCACTTTTGAGTTCACCCCCGGCATTAACGCGGTGGTTGGACCCAACGGCTCCGGCAAGTCCAATGTGCTGGATGCGCTCGCCTGGGTTATGGGTGAGCAGGGCGCTAAGAGCCTGCGCGGCGGCAGCATGAAGGACGTGATCTTCGCGGGCTCCGGCGAGGCTGGTTCGGGCGACGGTGCCCAGCGTGCGCCCCTGGGTCGCGCCAAAGTCACCCTGACTTTCGATAATTCTGACGGCACCCTCAGCATTCCCGCTGATCGGGTGCAGATTTCGCGCACCATGTTCCGCTCCGGCGGCAGTGAGTACGAGATTAATGGTTCCCCGGCGCGCCTTGCCGATATTCAGGATCTGCTCTCGGAGGCGGGTCTGGGCCAGCAGATGCACGTGCTCGTCGGCCAGGGCCAGCTGGATGCGGTCCTGCACGCTACCGCCCAGCAGCGCCGCGACATGATCGAGCAGGCGGCAGGCGTGGTCAAGTACCGCCGCCGCCAGGAGAAGACCAGCCGCAAGCTGGAGTCTGTGGCATCGAATGTGACCCGTCTGAGCGACCTGGTTGCCGAGCTGGATTCGCAGCTGCAGCCGCTGAGCGAGCAGGCGGAATCCGCCGCGACCGCGCGTCAGCTGCAGGCGCGTATCCGCCAGCTGGAGGCGGTACTTTTGGCTCGTCAGCTGGGTATTCTGCAGGCTGAGCAGGCGCAGGCTCTCGCCTCCGAGGCGGAAGGTACCCGCCGCGCCGAAACCCTGAAAGAACTGCTGGAGGCGGCGCGTGCCGCATCCGCGAAGCATCAGCAGGAGCAGAACCGCCTGAACGCCGAGGTCACCGCCTGCCAGAAGGCCGTGTCGACTCTGCGCGAGTCCGCCGCGCGCGTGCGCACCGTGCAGTCTATCGCCGCCGAGCGCGTGCGCACCTACCGTGTGGAGCTGACCGAGGCGACCGCCGCTGCCCGCGCCGGATACGAACGCGCCCTGGAACTGCTGGAGGAGCGCCGCGAAGAGGCAGAGCGCGCGGTGGAGAGCTACGCCAGCTTTGAGGAACGCTACGATGCGGCGCTGAAGAACGTTGAGAAGGCGGCATCCGAGGTGGCGCAGACTGAACGTGCCTCGGGTGAGGCGGCGCAGTCTCGTGCCCGCGCGCAGGCTCAGCTGGATGTCGCCCGCGCCGCGGCGGTGGAGGCGACCCGCGCCTACGCGGCGGCGGCTGAGCGTGCCGCAACCCTGCGTGAGGCGCTGGGTCAGAGCCTGGGGGAGACACCCGCCGAGCCGGGCGCTGAATCCGCTGAGGCGGTGTTCGACCCCGAGACCGGCGAGCTCATGGATTCTTCGAGCGAGGGCGCGAGCCTGCTACGCGTGCTGGATGCCGTGCAGATTGACCCCGAGTACGCGCGCGCGGCTTCTGCGGCGCTGACCTCGCTGGCGACCGCGGCGTTGAGCGTGCCGGTTGAGGGCGCAGAGGTGTCGCAGCTGCGCGGTGATAAGGGGGATGAAAGCGGCGAATCTGCCGCGAAGGAACTTTCAACAGAACTGCCCGAAACCACCCTGCCCGCTTTCTGCGCCGCCGAGCTGCACGAGCTGGGTATCCGCCCCGCAACCGAGATTATTGAACCGCTCAGCGAGGATGCCGCCGCGCTCGCCGGCATCGACGAGCACGCCCTGGCGCGCGTGACCGCGGCGCTGAGTGAGCGCCTGGCGGGTGTGCTGTTCGCGCCGGATGCCGCCTCCGCAGAGCACGCCCTGCATCTGCTCACCAAGAATGTAGACGCAGGTCAGCGCACTATCTGGCGTATTTTTGACCCCGCCGGCACCGAGCACACCCGCTACAGCCTGCTCTACCCGGCTGAGGGTGCCAGCCCCCTGGAACTTGCCGCCGCATACCGCGCCGCGTCCCAGGTCGTGACCCGCACCCGCGCCGAACTGGACGAGGCTGAGCAGACCGTTCAGCAGGCTCAGACCGCGGCAGAGGCGGCGGTTGAGGCAGAACGCGAGGCAGCGAAGGCGGCGGGCGTGGCGAGCTCCGAGCATGCCCGCGCCCGCGCACAGGCGGAGTCCCTGGAGGCATCCGCGCAGAACGTTCAGGCTGAGCGCGCCCGCCTGAACGAGCGCCTTGCCGCCGCGGAGGAATCCGTGGCGCAGGCGCGCGTCGCCTACGAGTCGGCGCGCATCCGCGAGGATTCCTACCTGGCGGGCACGGGGGAGCAGGCTCCCGCGGCGACCATTGAGCGCCGCGCCCAGCGTCTGGGTGAGGTGCTTGCCGAGCAGGTGAGCGAACGTGAGCAACAGCTGCACGAGTTGAGCACCGCCCTAAAGAACGCCCAGGAGGGCCTGACCAGCACCAATGACGAGGTGCAGGATCTGCAGGCGGCGCACGCGGCGGCGCTGACCCTGCTGGCGCGCACCCAGACGGAGGCGGCGCGCGTGCAGGAGCGTGTGCAGGCGCTGGCTGAGCGTGCCCGCCTGGTGACCGGTTTGACCCTGGAGCAGCTGGAGGAGGAGTATTCCGAGCAGCTGCCGGTTGACGTGCCCGCAGAGGAGACGTCCGAAAACGACGCCTCCGAAAACGCGGCTTCCGAAAATACCGCCACCGAAAATACTGCTACCGAAGCCTCCACCGAGAGCGTCCGCACTCGCCTCAAGGCAACCCGCGCCGAACTGGAGGCACTGGGCGCCATTAACCCGCTGGCGCTGGAGGAGTACGAGGCGCTTTCTGAACGCCACGCCTACCTGAACCAGCAGATTGAGGATTTGAAGGCGACCCGCCGCGACCTGAACACGGTCATGGACGAGGTCAGCAGCCACATTGCGGAGGTGTTCACCGCCGCGTTGGAGGACATTAACACCCACTACCGCCGCATCTTTGAGACCCTGTTCCCGGGAGGCGAGGGTCACCTGGAGCTGGACGACCCGTCCGATCCGTTGAATTCGGGTGTGGAGATTCACGCGCGCCCGGCGGGTAAGAAGGTTAAGCGCCTGTCGCTGCTCTCTGGCGGTGAGCGTTCGCTTGCTTCGTTGGCGCTGTTGATTGCGATTTATATGTCTCGCCCTTCGCCGTTCTACGCCCTGGACGAGGTTGAGGCGGCGCTGGATGACCGCAACCTGTCGCGCCTGCTGCAGGTGATTGGTGAGTTGGGGGAGCGTTCGCAGCTGATTGTGATTACGCATCAGAAGCGCACGATGCAGATTGCGGAGACCCTGTACGGGGTGTCGATGCGCGGTGGCGTGTCGACGGTGCTTTCTCAGCAGATGGAGGAGCTGCGCGAGCTGCTGTAGCTTGCCGCGTCCCCGACCCAGCCGCGCGTCCCTGGCCCAGCCAAACGCACCCACCCTGGCGAACGTCACATGTCCTAGGAATGGTCATGTGCACCCCAGGGTACTGTTCACCGCCTGCACCCGGGTACTATAGGGGGATATGTGCGAACGCCGCCCCGCCCTATTTGCGGTTGCGTGGTGTTTCGCTGTGATCAGGCCTGATGCCCCGCCCTACCCGCGGCGCGCATCCGGCGGTAACCATCCAGGGAAGGAATAGTGATGAGCGAGAACCTGGCAGATGCTTTCCTCAACGGCGAGTCGTTGAAGAATGCCCCCGGCCCCTATTTTGGTGAGTACGGCGGGCGGTGGATGCCCGAGTCGCTGATTGCCGCCATGGATGAGCTGGAGGCAACCTTTAACGAGGCGAAGAACGACCCCGAGTTCATTGCTGAGTTCCAGCGTCTTTCTGCTGAGTATTCGAACCGTCCGTCGCTGCTGACTGAGGTTCCGAAGTTCTCTGAGCATGCTGGTGCGCGTGTGTTCCTCAAGCGTGAGGACCTGAACCACACCGGTAGCCACAAGATTAATAACGTGATTGGTCAGGCTCTGCTGGCTAAGCGTATGGGTAAGACCCGTCTGATTGCTGAGACTGGTGCGGGTCAGCACGGTGTTGCGACTGCGACTGCGGCTGCGCTCTTCGGCATGGAGTGCGTGGTTTACATGGGTGAGGAAGACACTGAGCGTCAGGCGCTGAACGTGGCTCGTATGCAGCTGCTGGGCGCGAAGGTGATTGCGGTTCAGAACGGTTCCCGCACCCTCAAGGACGCCATTAACGAGGCGCTGCGCGACTGGGTTTCGAACGTTGAGAACACCCACTATCTGCTGGGTACTGCCGCTGGTGCGCATCCGTTCCCGGCGATGGTGCGTTTCTTCCACGACGCTATCGGTGAGGAGGCGCGCGAGCAGATTCTGGCTGAGACCGGCCGCCTGCCCGACGGCCTGGCCGCCTGCGTGGGTGGCGGTTCGAACGCGATTGGCCTGTTCCACGCGTTCTTGGACGATTCTTCGGTCGAGATTTACGGTTTTGAGGCTGGTGGCGACGGTGTGGATACCGGTCGTCACGCGGCGACCATTACTCTGGGTCGCCCGGGCATGCTACACGGCGCGATGACCTACCTGATGCAGGATGAAGACGGTCAGACCATTGAGTCCCACTCGATTTCTGCCGGTCTGGATTACCCGGGCGTGGGTCCGGAGCACTCCTACCTGTCCGATATTGGTCGCGTGACCTACGAGCCGGTGACTGACACCGAGGCGATGGACGCTCTGCGTCTGCTCTGCCGCACCGAGGGTATTATCCCGGCGATTGAGTCCTCGCACGCTCTGGCGGGTGCGTTGCGCGTGTGCCAGCGTTGGGCTGCTGAGGATCCGGAGGCGGCACGCGAGAAGACGATGATTGTTTGCCTGTCGGGTCGTGGCGATAAGGACATGGAGACCGCCCTGAAGTGGTTCGGCCTGGGTAAGGCGATTCCGTCCTCGACCCTGACGACCGGTAATAAGGAAGCTGCCGCATCCGCTGCACAGAACGCACAGGCTGAAAGTGAGGCTAAGTAATGAGCTACCAGGACGCTATTTCTCAGGCGGCACCTTTTACGGTGCTGGATGGTTCTTTCCCCGCTCCGAACGCGCAGTCGCCTCTGGCGGCTCGTCTGGCTGAGTGCGAGAAGCAGGGCCGTGCGGCGCTGATTGGCTACCTGCCAGTGGGCTTCCCGACCCTGGACGAGTCGATTGACGCGGCGATTGCTCTGGGCAATAACGGCGCGGACATTATTGAGCTGGGCGTGCCTTATTCTGATCCGGTCATGGACGGCCCGGTGATTCAGAAGGCGACCGGCGTGGCGCTGGAGAACGGTTTCAAGCTTCCTCAGCTGTTTGAAGCGGTCCGCCGTATTACCGAGGCGACCGACGCTGTGGTTGTCGTGATGACGTACTGGAACCCGGTTCTGGCGTACGGTGTGAAGAATTTTGCACGTGATTTGGCGGCTGCCGGCGGCGCGGGCATGATTACCCCGGACCTGGTGCCTGATGAGGCGTCGGCATGGTTTGAGGCTTCTGACGAGTACGGTCTGGATCGTATTTTCTTGGCGGCTCTGTCTTCTTCGCCGGAGCGTCTGGCGACCATTGCGAAGGCGTCGAGCGGCTTCGTGTACGCCGTGTCGGTGATGGGCGTGACCGGTGCCCGCACCTCCGTGTCGGAGGCGGCTCGCACCCTGGTTGCGGACATTAAGGCAGCCGGTGCGCCTCGTGCGTGCGTGGGCCTGGGCGTTTCGACTCGTGCCCACGTTGAGGAGATTGGCGAGTATGCGGACGGCGTGATTGTCGGTACCGCGCTGGTGAAGGCTTTGGCTTCTGGCGGTATTGAGGCGGTGGCTAAGCTGACCCGTGAGCTGGCGGGGCGTGAAGGCTAATGTCTGATGTGCTGTCGCTGGCGAGTGTGCCGGTAGCTAACGTGCTGGCTTCGATTCCCTCTCCGAGCGTTTCGTACCTGCAGCTGGGCCCGTTCCGTGTGCATTTCTATGCCCTGTGTATTCTTGCGGGTATGGCGGTGTGCTTGTGGCTGGGTTCTCGCCGTTGGAAGGCGGTGGGTGGTACCCCTGAGCGCGTGTTTGACGTGGCGATGTGGGCTATTCCGGCGGGCATTGTTGGTGCCCGCGCCTACCACGTGCTGATTACTGACCCGGGTAGCTATTTCGGTCCGAATGTTGCTGATCCGTGGGCTTTCCTGAAGATTTGGGAGGGCGGCATCGGCATTATGGGCGCCGTGTCGGTTGGTGCGTTGGGCGCCTGGTATGGTTGCCGCCGCTACGGCATGAATTTCCCGGCATTTGCGGATGCGGTAGCGCCGGGTATTCTGCTGGCTCAGGCATTTGGTCGCTGGGGTAACTGGTTCAACCAGGAGCTGTTCGGCAAGCCGACGACCCTGCCGTGGGGCTTGGAGATTAGCACCTCGAGCGGTAATTTCCCCTCGCAGTATCCGGCGGGTACGCTGTTCCATCCGACGTTCCTGTACGAGTCGCTGTGGAACCTGCTGGGCGTGGCGCTGCTACTGTGGCTGGGTAAGAAGGGCGTGCTGAAGCTGGGTCAGACCCTGTGGCTGTACGTGTTCTACTACGGTGTGGGTCGCCTCTTCATTGAGATGTTCTTGCGTATTGATACCTCGGAGATGCTTTGGGGCGTTCGTATTCACGTGTGGACTGCTCTGCTGTTGGTTCTGCTGGGTGCTGCTGGTTTTGTGGTGGCTGGTCGTCGTGCGGCGGCGAAGGCTGCTGCGGGTATTGAGCCGGCTCCTGCGGAGCGTGTGAAGGCTTCTGCTGAGGAGAAGCCCGAAGATAAGACCGCGGAGAAGGAAGCATCCGAGAAGGCATCCGAGAAAGCAGAGTCTGCCGAGGATTCTGACTCTTCTGGGTCTTCGACGAAGGGCTCCCAGATGAAGGACTCCCAAACGAAGAGCTCCTAGCTTTCATCTACATTCATAGAAAACCGCCGGATGGGGAAGAACCCCCGTCCGGCGGTTTTTTGTACCTGCTTCTCCACTCTGGCATTCTGTCGCTCTGGCGTTCTCCTGCGCGCGTGTAGCATTCACACAGTGGTATGTGACGGTGCCGTGCGTGGATTTAGGCCGCTGAGAAGGCATAATAGAGGTATTGCATGTGGTGGGCATCCGCTTCAGTAGTATGAGGCTCTTCGAATGGTGATACCTGCCGCGTCTGCGTTTAGAAACACCCACTCAACGTACAGGATTTTATCGTGAGCTCTTCATCCGGCGATTCTTCGCGCGCCGTTTCTCCTTCTTCTCGTCCGGGCCTGTCGCGCCGCCGCCTGGTGGCTGGTGCGGCGTGGGCTGCCCCGGTTGTTGTGGCGTCGTCGGTGATTCCGGCGTATGCGGCTTCTGATGAGGAAGGCGAGTGCACCGGTCCCTACGAGGATTCGACGATGATTACTGCCGGTGACGGCGTGAAGAAGGTTGCCGTGCTGACGGTTCCTGCGGGCGCTAAGCGTATGCGTTTTACCGCTGTGGGCGGTGCTGGCGGCACGAACTACACTGTGGCTGATGCCGGTTCCGGCGCCATGGTGGAGGGTTCTATGGCTGTGCGCGGCGGCCAGACTATTACTCTGACTGCCGGTTCGGGCGGTATCGGTAATGGTGAGCTGAAGCCCGCCGAGGGCGGCGACGGCTACGGCGTGGGCGGCTCCTCGAAGGCTTCTTCGCCGGTTCCCGCGAACGTTGTTTCTGCGATTAATGATTTGACCCGCATTTCTGGCGGTGTGACCGGTCGCGGCGGCATGAGCGCTGTGCTGTATTCGGCGTCCGGCGGTGGTTCCTCCGCTATTGAGGTGGACGGCGTGCCCATGATTGTCGCCGGTGGCGGCGGCGGTGCTGGCGTCCTGGCGTCGTATGCGACGGTTCTGCCGAACCCCGCGAATGCGGGTGCTGTGCGCCCGACCGCGCACTATTCGCTTGATAGCTCCGGTGGCGAGCACCAGTTCAGCACCGGTGGTGGCGCTGGTTCGGGTGATGGCGACGGTTCGCCCGGTTTTGTTGGTTTCACCTCGTACGAGGCGCAGTCTAATCCGATTCTGACGGTGAACCCGGGTTCGGGTGCCGCCGGTGGTGTGGGCGGTGCTGGCGGTGAGAAGCTGAACCCGCCGACTGCTGACGGTTCGGTGATTGGTTTTTCGAGCACTTCCACCCAGAAGCTGGTGAGCACTGCGACTGCCGGTGCGGCGGGTGCGAGCGGTTTCCGCGCGAAGGGCGCCGATGGTGTGGCGAGCTATTCGTACCAGTGGGATCAGACTCCGGAGGGTACCGATAACCGCCCGTCGAACGCTGGCGAGCTGTTTAACGGCTACCAGTCGGTGGTTTCTGGAGGCGGTGGCGCCGGTTATGGCGGCGGCGGCTCCGGTGCTGCGTTGAGCGTTTCGGCTCGTGTGGTGTCGCAGAAGTGGAATAATGATTCGGCTCGTGCCCGCTATGCGGTGGGTTCGGTGCAGCTGGCTGGCGGTGGCGCTGGCGGCGGTACGTTCATGGATTCTACGGTGCGCATCATGGATCTGGGTTGGGCGTTGAACGCTCCGAATGGTCCGGGTGAGCGCGGTGCCGGCTATATTGAGGTTGCTTTCTGCTTCTAGGCGGCTTCTCAACGGATTCTAGGCGGCGGCTGCGAGCTTCTAGAGCTGCTATGAGCCTGTAGGAGTCGTATAGGTGTAGATTGAACCCTTTCTTTAGGGTGGTATGCGCCTCAAACTTAATATTTAAATTTTTTCTGAGTGCCTCCCAGACCGCTGGTTTGGGAGGCATTCTCATCTTCTGTGTCGGTTCGTCATAGCGTCATATCAACCTTTGGCGGTTTAGCGCATTGGTCGGAATAGACCTTATCGAAAGCTCATCCTCGCTCGCGTGCCGACCCCTAAATAACCCCTCTGTCATATTCGGGGGTGAACCTTTAGATTGGCGGCTCATCATTTTACGGTGGAAATGTAAAGAATATACGCGCCCACCCCGCTAGGTTGCACGGCACAGATTGCAGATTGCGGCTTGAGCGCGGCTACCGATAACTAAGGAGTTTAGGTTATGTGCAAGGAAACCATGAAGGCTGTTGTTGTCCCTGAGAAGGTTGACGGTTCGGTTGTTGTCCGTGAGGTCCCCGTTCCGGCTGTCGGTCACGGCCAGGCGCTCGTGAAGATTGAGTACTCGGGCGTGTGCCACACTGACCTGCACGTGGCTTCCGGTGATTTCGGTGAGGTTCCGGGTCGTATTCTGGGTCACGAGGGCATCGGCCGTGTCGTCAAGGTCGGTGAGGGTGTTGAGTCCCTGAAGGAAGGCGACCGCGTGTCGGTGGCTTGGTTCTTCGAGGGTTGCGGTCACTGCGAGTACTGCACCTCGGGCCGTGAGACCCTGTGCCGTTCGGTGAAGAACGCAGGCTACTCGGTTGACGGCGGCATGAGCGAGTACACCCTGGTGACCGCTGATTACGCGGTGAAGGTTCCTGAGGGTCTTGACCCGGCGCAGGCTAGCTCCATTACCTGCGCTGGTGTGACCACCTACAAGGCAATCAAGGAGTCGCTGGTTCGCCCCGGTGAGTGGCTGGTTGCTTACGGCGCTGGCGGTCTGGGTAACCTGGCTGTTCAGTACGCTAAGAAGGTTTTCGGCGCCAAGGTTATCGCTGTTGACATCAACGACGACAAGCTGGCTCTGGCTCGTGAGACCGGCGCTGACCACGTCATCAACGGCCGTGAGGTTGAGGATGTTCCGGCTCGTATTCGCGAGCTGACCGGCGGTGGCGCTCACGCTGCTGTGGTGACCGCGGTGTCGAAGGTTGCATTCAACCAGGCTGTCGAGTCGGTTCGTGCGGGCGGTTCCGTGGTGGCTGTTGGTCTGCCCTCGGAGATGATGGAGCTGTCCATTGTGAAGATTATTCTGGACGGCATCCGCGTGGTGGGCTCCCTGGTGGGCACCCGTCAGGATCTGGCGGAGGCGTTCCAGTTCGGTGCTGACGGCATCGTGGTTCCGGTGGTTCAGCTGCGTGAGGTTGACGAGGCACCGGCTGTCTTCGAGGAAATGGCGGCGGGTAAGATTACCGGCCGTATGGTTCTGGACTTCGCTAGCCTCTAAGCTAGCGATGGTTCGAGGCGCCCGGTAGGGCCTCAAGATCTCACTCGGCTGGGGTCTTGCCGGTAGTTTCGATGGTTATAGCGCCTAGGGCGCATCCCGTGTGGCGGGGGAGTAGGGGTACTCTTTCTGCTGTGCATACGATGCGGGGTGCGCCTTAGTGTTTTTAACGCGGCGTTTTAGGGTTCCGGATTGTTGAGAGCCGTTATCGCGAGGAGCCGAATTCCTCTGTGAGTACTAGGCACCTAAACGTAATATACGCAGGAATTTATTTTGAAATATTCGGGGAATATCTCAAAATTCTCACAAAATTAGTTCAATATAGCATTTTGTTTGACATCTATAGACCTCAAAATGCATACTTGTATTGTAAACATTCAACCACTGGTTGAAGCGTAATATTTGCCGGAGAGATAGGTTTCGCACGTCGCTACACCTACCCTAGATGTAACGGGATATGACGCGTGAAGGTTTCGGCCCTCCTAGATATCGATTCCTTCTTACGGAACGCCATACCCGGGTGAATTTCAGCATCTTCGTACCGTGCCGTTATTCACCGTTGAGTCCTTACTTCCGGTCAGGCGCCCCTCTAGACACCTTCGGATTGAGGTCTCACCAACGATTAGTGTGGGCCCCACGGACATAGTCAATGGGGACTATGTCCGCCACACTAATCCGGGGCTTTTAGGACATTGCATGACTTCGTGGTGGTTCGCCCGCCACGCTATAAATTTACCTGCCGGCACGGGTAACATAGCCGGGTTCTCTACTCACTCGGTAACCCACCCGCTGCAGAACGCATCTTGATTTTTGTGTTGTTCAGAAGATGCTTCCTGTAGCAAAAGAACGAGGGGCACCTCTGCCAGGTGCCCCTCGTTTTTATATGCGCGTTGCAGTGTTTATTAGCTGCCGCGCCGTTGAGTAAATGCCACGCTCTTAGTAGATACCGCGCCGCGCGGTCCAGCGGATCGTGCCACGCTCAAAGTCCATGTAGTACACGCCGTTCGCGTAGGACTCGTCGCCGCGTGCCGCACCGTAGCGAGCGGTATTCTTCTCCCAGTGCTTGAAGATTGCGCCGTTACCGTTGGTCTCGTACGCACCGTACGCATCCGACCAGAGCAGTACCTTGCCGGAGGCGAATCGCACCTGAGCACCCGTGGAGGTGACAGTCTCGTCGGTCACCGGTGCACCCCAGGCGCCGCGGTGCTGCAGGAAGCGGTGGTAGAACGCGCCGCCGGTGTGCATGCGGTGGGTGCCGGTCTGCGCGGACCACACGTAGGTGGTGCTGCCGGTGAACTCCTGCTTGATGAGGCCGTTGCCCAGGTTCTGCTCATCGGTGGTGGGCACACCCCTCATGCCAGCTGCACGCCAGGTCGCGTAGATGGAGCCGCGCTCGTTGATAATGTGGGTGCCGTAGGCGTTGGACCAGTACGCGCCCTCACCGTTGGCGAAGGAGACCGCGATGGTGTCGGATCGGGTTTCCTCGTTGGTGGTCAGGCCGCGGAATCGTGCCACGTCGGAGCGGAACTTCTGGTCCAGGCCGCCGTTGGTGACCAGCCAGTGCGAGCCGTGAGAGTTCGTCCAGTAGATGGTCTTGTTGTTGGTGAACTTCTGCGCGTACACGCCGTGACCCAGGGAGTACTCGGTGCCAATCGGGTTGCCGTAGAACGCGCGGTTCTTGTTCCAGAAGCCACCGATGCCGGTGCGAATATCAATCGAACCGGTCGCGGTGGTCACCACGTTCGAATCCTGAGCGGCGCGGTCTTCTGCCGCACGCTCCTCAACTGCGCGGTCCTGGCCGTTTGACCAGTTGCGGTGCGTAGCCTTGGGATTCTTCGCCAGAACCTTCAAATCGTTCACAGTGCCGGGGAAGAAGTTCGAGTCACCCACGAACGGGCCCGAGTCGGTGAACTGCCAAATGTCGTAGCCGCTCCAACCCGCCGGAATTGCGCCGACCACGGTCGAGTAGCTTGCCAGGTGCAACGGCAGAGTGCCGAACTGCGTCGAACCCACGCACTGCGACCACCAGGAAGTTGCGGTGTACACCATCGGGGCGCGGCCGGTCAGCGAACGGTAGGTGTCCACAAAATCGCGGGTCCAAGCGGTCAGCTGCGCCGGGGTCATGTTGAAGCAGGTGTTGCCGTACTCGGGGTAGGGATTGAATTCGATGTCCAGCAGGCCCGGCAGGGTCTGGCCGTCAGCAGTCCACGCGCCGCCATTCTGCACGAAGTAGCGCGCCTGATCGGCGCCAGAAGAAGTGCTGGGGTTCGCGAAGTGGTAGGCGCCGCGCACCATACCGACCTGCGCCGAGCCGTTGTATTGCTGAGCGAAGTAGGGGTTGGTGTAGTAGGTGCCCTCGGTTGCCTTCACGTAGGCGAAGCGGGAACCTGCGGCGTAGGCGCTCGCCCAGTCCACGTTCTGCTGGTGCGAGGAGACATCCATGCCGAGGGTGCCGCCGGAGGGGGTCCAGTAGGAGCGGCCCTGAGCTAGTGCCTGACCGGGTGCCAGTGCTTGACCGGATGCTAGACCCTGACCAGCCGCCTGACCCTGCGCGGAGCGCTGGGTCGCGGAAATACCGCTCAGGGTTGCGGTAGAAGCGGGGGAGGTGGCACCGGTTCGTGCGTTTGCGGTGCCCAGTCGTTCGCGTTCGCCCGCGCCCATGGCGGGGTTGGAGCGTTCGACCAGGGATGCATCCGGGGCGGGAGCGTAGCTGAGCTCTTCGTAGGATGCGTTGGGGTTGACGGGGTTGACATCCGCGGCTGCGCTTACGCTGGGAGCGGCAAATGCTGCGGGAACGGAGGTGAGGGATGTGGCGACCAGGGCGAGTGCACCTGCGGACGCCACGATAGAGCGGGCTGCCGTGGAGCGCGCGGCAGTCTGGAGTTTCTTCATAGGTTTTTTGCCTGTGTTTGAGAGGTGGATGCGTCGATGTGGCCCTGTGTGGGGGCTTCTGGCGCGAGTGAATAGGGGTGCAGTTGAGTGAGTTTGATGTGTCAATTGTTGCCGTGTCAAGCGACCGGCACAGCTAACAGCCTACGGTACCTGCACCGCTGTGCGCAATGCTATCGGGGTGTCGTCATCGCGGGATGATTTTCACGGAGTGCACAGTAGTTTGGGGTCTTTGGACAGCATGTTTTGTTTTGGGGCTTGTCGGTGCATTTATTGGGCTCAAATTTTTGCGAAAAATTTTAGGTGCGCGACACGCCGGGGAGCTACGAATTTCACTCTGTGGACTGCCGTTTCGGTATGTCGCTGGAGCGCAGCCGGGGCATAAGGAAAGGGGTGGGCCGCACACACAAAGACCCACCCCTCATGTTCCGGGTACTGTAATTAGCGCGGCCTCGCACCGGTACCCGGAGTTTCATGGCCGATGCAGGAGAGATGAATAGTCATCGGCCACGCTATGGTGCCTGTTGGCACGTTTATCTCGGTGAGCCCCGCCCGCTCTTTCGGCTTCTTGCGTGCCTACCCGAGAGGGGCAGGCGGGGTCAACGAAAGTTAGTGTTTCCCGAAGGATTTAGAGGAACTTTGCGATGTCCTCAACCAGCGGCTTGAGAGTCTCACGATCGATGTACTCAGCCTTGCCGGTCTTGTAGCATTCGAGCATCTGCTGAATACCTTCGTTCGGGTTCGGGTTTGCCATGAGCCATGCGCGCACCGGGCCCTTCAGGGCGGTCTTGTGAGCCAGCGAAATCTTGTCGAAGTCGATGCCGCCACGCAGGTGGTAGACGGGGCGACCCTCGGTCAGTTCGGGGGTGTAGCTCTTGGCGACGGCCTTGTCCAGCAGCTTCTTGGAGTATTCACCGGTGAAGGAGACGGTGAAGAACGCGGTGCGGTTCTTCTTGGGTGCAATGACCGGCAGGATCTTCTTGCGAAGTGCCGGTGCGCCGTTGAGGAATCCACCGTAGTCGCTGCCGGCAATGACGAAAGCGTCGAATGCCTCAGCCTGCTCGGGGGTGACCTTGGAGGCGGGGACAATCTCAACCTCGGGAGCCTGCGGGAGTGCACGCAGATCTTCTGCCAGCCAGGTGGCGTACTGTTCGGTGTAGCCGTAGGTGGAGCCGAAGATAATCAGCACGCGAGTAGTCATCTGTGAACCTTCCAGATATATTTCGCATTTCAAATACTAATTATGGGTTCCAATATAGGCTAGGCGCGCGAAAATGTGAAATCGCCCAGCTTTTGGATGCCCCATCTATCTTCTCATAGCCCACTCTGAGTGTCTCTATGTTTTTGAAACACACCCGAAGGTTCTCGAGTGTGACTAAATATTGCGCAACGGCTGGTTTCTATGGGTGAAAAGCACCCTAATTTACTTTCCGGGGTGAGGCGGGGCAGTGGGGGTGAAAACTGGCTTTCCGTGGCATGCCTGGCGGGTGGGAAGCGGTGCTCGAAATGCGACGTGAAACACAAATTCTTCGATGGAAAGAGTTGGGGGAACCATACCCAAGCGGGCTTAAAACCCCTATAATTGAGAAAGAGTCCCACACATCCGGCACGTGGTTAACTGTTAGAACGCGTGGGAATAATTGGGAATTTGACGTTAGTCTTCCCCGGAAAATCAGTGTGAACCTCCAGTGGTCACACAAAACAACACACAAAGGTTAGGTACATGAGGCGCGCAAAAATCGTTGCAACCATCGGTCCGGCAATCGAGTCCCCCGAGAAGATCTCCGAGGCAATCAAGGCTGGCCTGAACGTCGCCCGTCTGAACATGAGCCACGGTGACCACGCCGAGCACCAGGCACGCTACAACACCATCCGTGAACAGTCTGCGAAGCTCGGTAAGGACGTTGCAATCCTCGCCGACCTGCAGGGCCCCAAGATCCGCCTCGAGCGCTTCGCAAACGGCAAGGAATACCTTGAGCCCGGCGCAGACTTCACCATCACCTCCGAAGACGTTGAAGGTACCGCAGAAATCTGTGGCACCACCTACAAGGGCCTGCCCGGCGACGTCAAGCTCGGCGACAAGCTCCTGCTCGACGACGGTAAGATTCGCCTCGAAGCAATTGAGGTTACCCCCACCCGCGTTCGCACCCGCGTTATCGTTGGCGGTCCCATCTCCAACAACAAGGGTATTAACCTGCCCGGCGCAGCAGTCTCCCTGCCCGCGCTGACCGAGAAGGACGCAAACGACCTGCGCTTCGCACTGAAGATGGGTGCAGACATTATTGCGCTCTCCTTCGTTCGTACCGGTGCAGACGTTGACCCCGTCCACAAGATCATGGACGAAGAGGGTATTCGCGTGCCCGTCATCGCCAAGATTGAGAAGCCCCAGGCTGTCGATAACCTGCAGGACATTATCGACAAGTTCGACGGCATTATGGTTGCACGCGGTGACCTCGGTGTTGAGCTACCCTTCTCCGAGGTTCCCCTCGTCCAGAAGAAGGCCATCGACATGGCACGCCGCTGGGCAAAGCCCGTCATCGTGGCAACCCAGGTGCTCGAGTCTATGACCGACAACCCCGTTCCCACCCGTGCAGAGGTTTCTGACTGTGCTAACGCAATCCTCGACGGCGCAGACGCAGTAATGCTCTCCGGTGAGACCTCGGTCGGTAAGTACCCGATTCTGACCCTGCAGGCTATGGCTGCCATCATTGAGGACACCGAGAAGGGCGGCCTGTACCGCGTGCCCGAGCTGGATCGCAAGCCCCGCACTCGCGGTGGCGCCATCACCCGTGCGGCAGTGAACATTGCCGATCAGCTGGATGCCAAGCTCATCGTGACCTTCACTCAGTCCGGCGACTCGGCACGCCGTCTGGCACGTCTGCGCCCCGAGACCCCGATCGTTGCGTTCACCACCAGCTCGAAGGTTCGTTCCTTCCTGTCCATGCTGTGGGGCGTTGACGCTGAGCAGGTTGAGATGATCACCGATCAGGAAGGTCTGTTCCATTTCGTGGACGAGTACCTGCTGAAGAACGGTCTGGCAGAAGCTGGCGACCTGGTCGTCGTTGCTGCCGGTGCTCCCGCAGGCCGCGCAGGTACCACCAACATGGTTCAGGTACACCGCGTCTACGGTGCTGAGGGCGAGCGTGAGGCTCTGCGTCCTTACGAGGAGAACGAGGTCAAGCGCTAAGCCGCTCACCAATCTTTTTCGATGCGTAGCGGGGGATAATCCTCAGCCTGTACGCTCGGTATATAGAAGCCGCCGCCCGGTCGTGACTTCACGATCGGGCGGCGGTTTCTTGTGTCTTTATCTTTATTGCGTCTTTAATCTTTCTTGTGCCTTTATTGTTGTCCCATCTGATGCGCGGGTGGGGTACAAGGGGTACAGAAGCGGATACAGAAAAGCGGCGGGAAAGCTTCAAACTTTCCCGCCGCTTGTTCGTTGGTGCCCGAGGTGGGACTCGAACCCACACTCCGAAGAACCTGATTTTGAGTCAGGCGCGTCTGCCAATTCCGCCACTCGGGCGTATCACGCATTCGTGCGTAACACCTTTAGAATTCTAACCCAGGCTGTCTAGAAAATCTAATCTATCTGACGTGTTGAGCAGGCTGAGGCGGGGCGCGGAACATCTACTGAGGGTTTCTGCTGTGCCTCTATGAGGGGTAAGTCTGATACCTGCCGCGCATTTGCTGAGGGACGCGGGAGGGGACGTTGAGTGTAAATCCTGAGTGTAAATCCTGAGCTCAGGGTGAACCGGCGCCACTTATCCACAGGTGGAGGCGGGGGAGAAAGCGCGCATCCTGTATCCTTAAAGACTGACTAACCATCCCCGTTCGCCTTCGCGGCTGGGGGCCACCTCAACGTTAAGAAAGTGATCACGGCTCGTGTTCAATTCTCTCTCCGACCGCTTGACGGCAACTTTTAAGAACCTGCGCGGCAAGGGCCGCCTCTCCGAGGCAGACATTGATGCAACCGTCCGCGAAATCCGCCGCGCCCTGCTCGACGCTGACGTCGCCGTCCCCGTGGTCCGCGAATTTACCGCCCACGTGAAGGAACGCGCTCTCGGTGCGGAAGTTTCCGAGGCGCTGAACCCCTCCCAGCAGATCGTCAAGATCGTGAACGAGGAGCTGGTGAGCATCCTCGGCGGTTCGACCCGCCGCATCAACATGGCGAAGAGCGGCCCGACCATCATCATGCTGGCGGGTCTGCAGGGTGCCGGTAAGACCACCCTGGCGGGCAAGCTGGCTCACTGGCTGAAGGGCCAGGGCCACACCCCGATGCTGATTGCATCCGACCTGCAGCGCCCCAATGCGGTGACCCAGCTGAAGGTCGTTGGTGAGCGCGCGGGCGTGCCCGTGTACGCGCCGCACCCCGGTGTGACCAGCGAGTTTGACGTACCCACCGGCGATCCCGTGCAGGTGGCACGTGACGGTGTGGCTGAGGCTCGCGCTAAGCTGCACGACGTGGTGATTGTCGATACCGCGGGTCGTCTGGGTGTTGACGCTGAGCTCATGCAGCAGGCACGTAACATTCGTGACGCTATTGAGCCGCACGAAGTTCTGTTCGTCATCGACGCGATGATCGGTCAGGACGCCCTGAACACCGCTAACGCCTTCAACGAGGGTGTGGACTTCACCGGTGTGGTCCTGTCTAAGCTTGATGGTGACGCCCGCGGTGGTGCGGCGCTGTCGGTGGCTTCGGTGACCGGCAAGCCGATTATGTTCGCGTCCACCGGTGAGAACGTCACTGACTTTGAGCAGTTCCACCCGGACCGTATGGCAAGCCGCATCCTGGATATGGGTGACATCCTGACTCTGATTGAGCAGGCTGAAGCTCAGTGGGATAAGGCTGAAGCCGACCGCATGGCGAAGAAGTTCATCGATCAGGAAGACTTCACGTTTGAGGACTTCCTGGCTCAGATGCAGCAGATTCGTAAGCTCGGTTCCATGAAGAAGCTGCTCATGATGATGCCCGGTGCGGCTCAGATGCGTCAGCAGCTTGAGGCTTTTGATGAGCGTGAGATTGACCGCGTGGAGGCGATTGTTCGCTCCATGACCCCGCACGAGCGTGTGGCTCCGCGCATCATTAACGGTTCTCGCCGTGCCCGTATTGCTAAGGGTGCGGGTGTGACCGTGTCTGAGGTGAACCAGCTGATGGAGCGTTTCGCTCAGGCTCAGAAGATGATGAAGAAGCTCGCTTCGGGTAAGATGCCCGGCATGCCCGGTGGTATGCAGATGCCCGGTATGGCGGCTGCGGCCGGTGGTGCTCGTAAGAACGCGAAGAACAACAACAAGAAGAAGAAGAAGGCTCGCTCCGGCAACCCGCAGAAGCGTGCGGCGCAGGAGGCGGTAGCAGCTAAGGCGCAGCAGGCTCGCGCCGGTGCTGCATTCGGTCAGCAGGCTCAGAACCAGGAGATGGATCTGTCCAGCATGAACCTGCCGAAGGGCTTCGAGAAGTTCCTGCAGTAAGAGCAAATATGAGCCCCGCGAGGGGTGGTACGGGTGCGCACGTGGTGACGGGGCGCACCCGTACCGGTATGGTGCCCGGTTTGGGCATGTAAATGGGTGTGTGAAGGGAAGGTATCAATGGCTCAGAATGAGCAGAATTGGGATCGAGAGAATGCGGATGATCAGCTGAATGAGCAGGTTGCGCCGTGGTCTCAGCGCGCCTTCGCTGATGATGCTGTAGAGGACCCTGCCGGCGAATCTGCCGGCGAATCTGTAGACGAGTCTGCAGGTGAGTCTGTAGCTGAGAAGGGCTCGCTGGGCTTCTCCGATGCTCCCGCAGAGGATGGTAAAGACGACCTTTCGAGCGACTTTGCAGACGACTTTGCGGACGGCTTCGATAATGATTCGAGCAGCCTTCCCGGGTACATCCCCGTCTGGGCGCGTATCGCCCTCGAGTACGGGGAGCACTCCGCCGAACTGGCGGGCGACCTCGTCTACTCCAGCGAGAGTGACGACCCCGCCGTTGACGACGTTGCCGCAACCATCCTGAACCTCATTCGTGAAGCCCGCAGCATGCACGATGAGGTGAAGGCGGAAGACCCCGATAAGCAGCGCGCCTGGAACGACCGCACGAAGGTCGACCGCCTCGCTGCAGCCCTTGAGAACGAAGAGTGGACCGTCGATAAGCTCACCGGCATGTGGGATGAGGCCCCCGCACCTGCCGGAACCGGCGAATCGGATAGCCCCGAGTACCTGCGCGCGCAGGATGAGGAGCGCACCGCCGAGAAGCAGCGCAATGAGCGCATCGAGCAGACCATGGAGCTGGAGGAGAAGATTCAGCGCCGCCGCATCATGGCTCGTTCCACCACCGATGAGGAGCTGATTGCCTCCCTCATTGAGGCGACCGCCGCCTCCCCGGAGCTGATTGCCTACGAGATGGGTGAGCATCAGGTGCAGCTCTACGTGCTGTGCGCCGTGGATGATGAGGGCTACATGAACGTGCTGGAGGTCGCCGACGGCCACCTGCACGTGGGTACTCCCGTTGAGGATTACGTGGCGCAGCTGGTGGATCAGCTGCCGGTGACCGGTGCCGCCCTTGAGGGTGAGGCGACCGTGTGGGAGGAGCTGCCCGGCGGACAGGGCGAGCTGGAGTTCCTGGTGGACGGCGACGCCGCCATGCTCGTTGACCTGCCCATTGACATGATTACGGGGCTTCTTTTGGCGTACCTTCCTGCCGGTACTCGGCAGGTTGTTGCCGCGCCGGCGGGGGAGTGGACCCTCATTTCTGCCGACCCGGTGGATCTGATGGCGCTGCTGGGCCTGCTGAACTGCAACGCCCTGATTGCTGAGGGCAACGCGAACCAGCAGCACCTGGTGATCTATGAGGAGCCCGCCCGCGAACCCTACTCGGATGAGGAATGGTACCTGGAGGCGTTCGGTGAACCCTACGAGAATATCGTGGAGGAGTTCACCTGGCAGCGCGTGCCTAAGCGCCTGAACCGTGCCCTCAGCCGTGAGGAAGTCGCACGTTTTGGCGGGGTGCTGGAGGATCTGCTCTCGGAGCTTCCCGGTAGCGCCCCGGAGCTGTCGGGTTCGAAGATTTTCGGTTCCGATGAGGATGAGATCGAGCAGGGCATCGCTAATGTCATGGCGATGTTTGGTGTGGAGGCTGACTCCATTACCGGTCGCCGCCTGAACGCGTACCTGCGCGATACGAGCAATACCCTGGCATTGGAGTCGGTGCTGCAGCTACTGGATGTTCCCACGGAGCTGGCGCTGGTGCCGACCACCGGTTTTGATGTGGCGTCGATTAGTACGGCGCGCATCTTCGGCAATGAGGATGAGGGCTTCGCGCAGCCTGCGGCTGACTCTGCTGAGACTAACTCTGCCGACGCAGCTGATTCGGCTGATGAGGCGCAGACTTCTGAAGCCCTGGACGTTACCTTCCCGCTGGATGACTCCGTTGTCGAGGCTACCTTCTCCGAGAGCACCCCCGTAGAGGATGATTCCTTCGAGGATGACGAGGAGATTGAACCCTACCCGGGTAACTTCCCCTCGCCCATGGAGCGTAGCTACCGACTGGTTGCGACCGGTCGCCGCGTGACCCTCGCCGAGTGGATGGATGCCATTAGCGAAGGTCATATTCCCTTCGAGTACACTCATATGTCTTTCCCGGAAGACGCTCTTGATGAGGAAGAAGACTTCCTGGACGCTGAGGCGTTTGACGACTTCGAGGGTCCCTACGAACAGGACCGTGATTCCGATAAGGACGACGCGAACCGGCCTACGGGTGGCAGGAATTTCACCCCGGAGGAAGAAGAAGCTATTCTTGCGCATTTGAGGGCTGCCCTCGCACCGCACTCCGCCAAGTCCGCAACAGAACAGCCTGCTGTCTCACAGTCCGAGGCGACCCCGGTTGAGGACGCGCCTTCTGATGCCGCGGGATCTGATGATGCACCGTCTGAGAACGCATCTGCTGAAGATGTTCCGTCTCAGGCAACGCAGGCATCCCCCTCCGCGTGGTCTGTCTCGAAGAAGCCTGCCTCGAAAAAGCGCCTGACTCCGGAGCAGATTCGTGCGAAGACCCGCCGCGTGGGTCTTGTCTTGGGCGCGGATGTGACCGCTCAGAGCGCTATCGCCCTGACCCTGGCGAAGGTGGCACGCCGCCGTCGCGCTCAGGGTAAGGCGAGCCGTAAGTTCTCGGTGGCTGCCGCCCTCTTTGCACTGAATGCCACCGTGGAATCTGCCCTGATTCCCACGGTGCTGCGTTCTTTTGAGCAGACTCAGATGAAGAAGCACGCCCGCCCGGTGGCGGATGCTGAGCTGGTGCATCCGGGTGGTAGTGCGAGCGATGAGCGCTCGACCAAGAAGCGCACTCTGATTGATGATTTGCGTGAGGGCCACTACCGCACGGTGGAGGATGTTGCCCCGTCCACGGAGCAGGCGCCCTCTGGACTGCGTGAGCGTGCCCTGGGTATAGTGCGTAGCATCAGGCAGCGCGCTGCGAAGAAAACCGACCGCTAAAGGAAAGAAGCCATGAAGGATTCCTATCTGAGCGATGAAGAGCTGAAGGCTTTTATCGCCACCTTGCCCACGCGCCGTTTGGCGGCGGGCGCGCTGATTCGTAATGAGCGCGGCGAGATGCTGCTGGTGAAGCCGAACTATAAGGACGGCTGGATTCTTCCCGGCGGTACCGTGGAGGCGGGCGAGGCGCCCAAGCCCGGTTGTGAGCGTGAGATTGCGGAGGAGCTGGGCCTGGACCTGAAACTGGGCCGCGTGCTGCTGATTTTCCACGGCCTGGCGTTGGGCGTGTGGGGCGATTCGACCTACTACATGTATGACGGCGGCGTGATTGCAGCGGATACGAAGATTACCCTGCAGGATGCTGAGCTGGTGACCTATGAGTGGGTTGCTCCGGAGAACCTGGAGGGCTACGTGCGCTCGTCGATGGTAGAGCGTCTGCGTGGGTGCTACCGCGCCCTGGAGACGGGGGAGACTCTGGAGCTGAGCAACCTCGACTCCTAATAACCTCGACTGGCGGCGGCTACGCTGCGGCTCGCCGGGAAGCTACCGGGTGCATCCCGGGGTACAGAACGCTGTTTAAAAGTGATATTCGGTGCCTTGGGCAATTATTTTTCCGTGTCGCTAGCTTAAAATCTTGGGCTCTGATACCCTAGCTGAGTACCCGGCGACGCGCGACCCCTCTCTTCGCGCGCCGTTGTGTCCATAGAGGCGCCGTGAATGGCCCGCCCCACGGGTGCTGAACCGTGTGCCTCGCACCAAATTATGAAACAGGAGTAACCACTAAAGTGGCTGTTAAGATTCGTCTCAAGCGTATGGGTAAGATCCGCGATCCTCGTTACCGCATCGTGATCGCTGATTCGCGCGTCAAGCGCGACGGTAAGACCATCGAAGAGATTGGTATTTACCACCCGACCGAGCACCCCTCGCGTATCGAGATCAACTCTGAGCGTGCTCAGTACTGGCTCTCCGTCGGCGCACAGCCGACCGAGCAGGTTCTGGCTCTGCTGAAGCTCTCGGGCGACTGGGCTGCATTCAAGGGCGAGAAGGCAGAGTCCAAGATTCTGCCCGTCGAGGCTAAGGCTGAGTTCGTTGTTCCCGAAAAGGGTTCCGTGATCCTGCCCGAGGCTATCACCCCCAAGGCTGAGAAGGCTGAAGAGGCTGCTGAGGAAGCAGCACCCGAGGCTGAGGCTGAGGAAGCAGCTGAGTAATTATGTTGGCTGACGCACTCGAACACCTGGTTCGAGGGATTGTCGATCGTCCGGAGGACGTGAAGGTGCGCCTGCGCACCCAGCGTCACCGTGAAACCCTTGAGGTTCGCGTGCATCCGGATGACCTGGGCCGAGTTATCGGCAGGTCTGGTCGTACCGCCAAGAGCATCCGTCTGGTGATGGACGCTATTTCTGATGGCGAGCCGATGCGTATCGACATTATCGACACCGACAAAAAGCGACGCTAGCTCGTTAACGCTTGAAGCCCCCGCTCCCGGAATTTTTCCGGAAGGCGGGGGCTTTCGCGTACCCGGGGCCCGGTGGGGTAATGCGGGCGGCAGAATGCGCCCGTCCTAAGTGCCCGGTAGAATAGTGGGAGCCGTGCACGTGCACGGCGTAGGTTTTCGACTTGTACCCAGCGGAGGAAAATTATGCAGGTTGTGGTGGCTCGTATCGGTAAGCCTCACGGTATTCGTGGTGAGGTGACGGTTCAGCTCTTTACTGATGCCCCGCAGGAGCGTTTTGCCCGCGGTGAGGTGCTCGGTATCGAGAATTTCAAGCCCGGCTCTGCTGCCGCTTCGGTGGCGCCCACCGGCGAGCTGACGGTTGCCGGTGCCCGCTGGAACAAGAAGATTCTGGTGGTCCGTTTTGATGAGGTGACTACCCGCAACCAGGCTGAGGAGCTGCGCGGCAGCCGCCTGGTCTACGAGGTTCCCGAGGACGAGGGCGACGAAGAGGGCTTCTACGAGCAGGAGCTGGTGAACCTGCCCGTGTACCTGCTGGCGGATGTACCCGAGGGTGAGAGCCCCGTGGATAACCCGGCTGTGGGTAAGCCGCTGGGTAAGGTGACCGGTCTGCAGACCATGCCGGTTCAGGATTTGCTGCTGATTAAGCTGGCTCGTTCGCCGCGTCTTGCATCCGGTGCGGGTGAAGAGATCATGATTCCTTTTGTTGAGGAGATTGTGCCCGAAGTGGTTCCCTCGACCGAGGATGAGCCCGGCTTTGTGCTGCTGACCCCTCCGGCGGGTTTGATTGACCTGGTCGAGGACGCTGAGCAGGATTCTGCGCAGGCGGCAACTGAGCAGGTAACTGAGCAGGCGGGGGAGTAGTCCGTGCGCTACGATGTGGTCACGATTTTCCCCGAGTACCTGGAGCCGCTGAAGCTGTCCCTGCTGGGCAAGGCGCGTGAGAAGGGCCTGGTGGACCTGCACCTGCACGATTTGCGTGAGTACACCTTTGACCGTCACCGCACGGTGGATGACACCCCGTACGGCGGTGGCGCGGGCATGGTGATGAAGGCGGAGCCGTGGGGCTTGGCGCTGGATGAGGTGCTTGCCGCCTCCCCACTGAAGGCTGCTGAAGATGCTACTGAGGGCGCTAAGTCTGAGGGGGATGAACCCGAGGCTGATACCCGCCCGCTGCTGATTGTCCCGTCCCCGGCGGGTGCTGTTTTCGATCAGGCGATGGCGTACAAGCTGGCGGAGGAGAAGCATATTGTCTTCGCTCCGGCGCGCTATGAGGGTATTGACGAGCGTGTGCTGGACTGGGCGCAGGAGAGCTTCCGCGTGATGCCCGTGTCCCTGGGCGACTACGTGCTTTACGGTGGTGAGGTTGCGGTCATGGCAATGATTGAGGCTATCACCCGCCTGATTCCGGGCGCGATGGGCAACCCCGCCTCCCTGGAGGAGGAGTCGCATACGGGCGGTCTGCTGGAGTATCCTGTGTACACGAAGCCCGCCGTGTGGCGTGACCGTGAGGTGCCGGAGGTGCTGCTGTCGGGTAATCACGGTGCGATTGCACGTTGGCGTCGTGACCGTCAGATTGAGCGCACCCTGGAGCGCCGCCCGGACCTGTTGGAGGCGTACCCGGTGGAGCAGTGGGATAAGAAGGATCGCCGCTTCTTGGCTGAGCGCGGGGTGCATTTTGCGAACCCGGCGAAGGCGGCTCAGAAGAAGGCGAAGAAGAACTCCGCACCGCAGACCGATAGCGTGGCTCAGGCAGATACCGCACAGCCTAATACCGTGCAGACCCAGCCGGAGTCCTAAGCTTCGAACAGGTGCTCGTGGGCGCCTCGTGATTCTCTGAATGGGGGTTAGCGTCATATAACTGTTAGTTGGCGCTAACCCCTATTTTTTGTGCCCGTGAACCGTTATGCTGAGGTTGACCTCGCTAAGAATATAGCCTACCTATAGCTGGTACGAGGTTGTAACCCGCTTTCATCGTTGAAAGCACGTACTCAACAGAAGGAGGACACATGTCCGTTGTTAAGGTTCACCGTTTGACTGTCGTTGACGACAACCACGCTGAGCTGGAGAAGCGCTTTGCCGCTGCCCGCCACATTGCTGACTCTTTCCCCGGCTTTGAGGGTTTTGAGCTCTGGCGCCCCCTGGATGAGGGTGGCGACTACTTTGTGGTGACCCGCTGGGTTGATGAGGCAAGCCATGATGCGTACGCGGCGGCTCGTCGTGAGCGTGACCCGAATACTGTTGTCTCTCACGCTGATGGCACCATGAGCTTCGAGAAGGTGGAGTTCAGCGAGTAACGGGTCACTCGGGGAACTATAGATAAACCCCACAGGTAATCGCTCTGAGTAGGGGTTTTATCCTATTTTTATCTCAAATACTGAGGGGGCGCACTAACTTTTCTACATATTGCTTTAAGTGGGTATTAGCCCATGTGGAGGCGATATAAGGAGAGTTTAGGGCGGCCCCTCCTTGATTTTCCGGGGGTTGAAATCCGTGGGTGTTTTGCCCTGATTGGATATGTGGGTTCGGTGCTACAAAACACCTGAAATATGCTCAATAAGTGCTTGCGGAATACCTCAATCCGAAAGTGACACCTTGATGCAAAAAGGTTATTATTGTTCCCGAGAGCACACATTCGTCCGTGCCGGTAGTTCGGGCGAAGACAGCAATCCCCTCTTGGCTGCATCGCATGACGTAGCTGAGTCACTCAAGGGAAATATTCAGTGCACCCATGTGAGTGCCTCCTCTGCATAGGAGGTCTGGCAAGGGAGCCAACTCAACTATCACGTATTCACACAAGTGGTGCATGGTACGGAACCCCGCAATATATGGATGGGAGCTTGGTGGTTCGAGCGTTCATTGTGGTTGATGACCCATTCAGTCGCGGATAGGAATGTGCTTTGCAAAGCGGGTGAGCAAGCCGGTGGTCCGGACCGGTGCTCACCCGCTCCGCTGTTAAAGACCGCTTTTCACTCGCCTCAAACTCCACGTTTCCCCAGTACTTTTCGGCCTAGTGTTTCTCTGCCTAGTGTTTCTCGGGTACCGGGCGTTCGCGGAACTCGATGGGTCGCTTCGCCTTGGGCAGCGAGTACATGACGCGCAGGTACGCATCCTCCACCAGTTCCTCTAGCACTCGCTCGGTGACGCCCTCGCCGGCACCCACAGAAATCCAGTGTCGCTTATTCATATGCCACGCCGGAATGATGCTCGGGTAGATGCGCTGCAGCACCTCTGATTCTTCCGGGTCGGTTTTCAGGTTCACGATGGGGTAGCCGATACCCTCCGTGTACATGGCGAATATTTTGCCGCCCACCCGGTACGCCGTGTGCTCGGGCCCGAACGGCTGGTCGGAGGTTGCCAGAGGCATGGCGAGTGCGAGGCGGTCAACGGCATGTTCGAGGTCTTCGGGTGCCAGAAGTTTGGGGGAGGGGTTTGTGCTCATAGCTTCGAGTCTAATACCCGTGCGGTACTCCGCATAGCGTGCACCCCAAAACTTTCGTACCCTCAAAAACTCTCGTACCCTCAGCCGAATCCACGCTAAAATAGGTAACTATGGCTGAATTTATTTATCAGATGATCAAGGCCCGCAAAACTGTGGGCGACAAGGTCATCCTTAACGACGTGACGATGTCGTTCTTCCCCGGCGCCAAGATCGGTATGGTTGGTCCGAACGGCGCGGGTAAGTCGACCATCCTGAAGATCATGGCTGGCCTCGACCAGCCCTCCAACGGTGAGGCGCGCCTGACCGCAGGCTACAGTGTGGGCATCCTCATGCAGGAGCCGCCGCTGAATGAAGAGAAGACCGTTCTGGGCAACGTTGAAGAAGGCGTGGGCGAAATCAAGTCCAAGCTGGACCGCTTCAACGAAATCTCCGCCCTCATGGCTGAGCCCGACGCTGACTTCGACGCCCTCATGGAAGAAATGGGTCAGCTGCAGGAAGCTATCGACGCCGCTAACGCATGGGACCTCGACTCCCAGCTGGAGCAGGCGATGGAGGCGCTACGCTGCCCGCCCGCTGACATGCCCGTCACCCACCTCTCCGGTGGTGAGCGCCGCCGCGTGGCACTGTGCAAGCTGCTGCTGCAGAAGCCCGACCTGCTGCTGCTCGACGAGCCCACTAACCACCTGGACGCAGAGTCCGTGCTCTGGCTGGAGCAGCACCTGCAGTCCTACGAGGGTGCCGTCATCGCGATTACCCACGACCGTTACTTCCTCGACCACGTTGCCGAGTGGATCGCTGAGGTTGACCGCGGTAACCTGTACCCCTACGAGGGTAACTACTCCACCTACCTGGAGAAGAAGCGCTCCCGCCTCGAAGTTCAGGGCAAGAAGGACGCTAAGCTCGCTAAGCGCCTGAGCGAGGAACTGGACTGGGTCCGCTCCAACGCTAAGGGCCGCCAGGCTAAGTCGAAGGCTCGTCTGGCACGCTACGAGGAGATGGCTGCGGAGGCTGAGAAGACCCGCAAGCTTGACTTCGAAGAGATTCAGATTCCTCCGGGACCCCGCCTGGGTAACGTCGTTATTGAGGCTGAGAACCTGCAGAAGGGCTTCGACGGCCGTTCCCTGATTAACGGCCTGTCCTTCTCCCTGCCCCGTAACGGCATTGTCGGTGTGATTGGTCCTAACGGTGTGGGTAAGTCCACCCTGTTCAAGACCATCGTTGGCCTGGAGCCCCTGGACGGCGGCGAGCTGAAGGTCGGCGAGACCGTGAAGATCTCGTACGTTGACCAGAACCGCGCGAACATCGACCCGGAGAAGACCCTCTGGGAGGTCGTCTCTGACGGTCTGGACTACATCCAGGTCGGCAACGTTGAAATGCCTTCGCGTGCGTACGTTTCCGCGTTCGGCTTCAAGGGCCCGGACCAGCAGAAGAAGGCGGGCGTGCTCTCCGGTGGTGAGCGCAACCGTCTGAACCTGGCGCTGACCCTCAAGCAGGGCGGTAACCTGCTGCTGCTCGATGAGCCCACTAACGACCTGGACGTTGAGACCCTCGCATCCCTGGAAAATGCGCTGCTGGAATTCCCCGGCTGTGCAGTGGTCGTCTCTCACGACCGTTGGTTCCTGGACCGCGTGGCAACCCACATCCTGGCTTGGGAGGGCACCGATGAGAACCCGGATCAGTGGTACTGGTTCGAGGGTAACTTCGAGTCCTACGAGAAGAACAAGATTGAGCGCCTCGGCCCTGAGGCTGCTAAGCCGCACCGCGTGGTGCACCGCAAGCTGACCCGATAGGGTTTGGTGGTAAGCCCCGCCTCCTGATGCTGTTATGACGCAGGAGGCGGGGCTTCGCTGTGTCTGCTGGGGAAGGGGTATAGTCCTGCTATCTCACGTGTTGTTCCGCTACGTGGTGGGTTATTCGTCGGTAGAAATAGTTCGCTCAGTGGCGACCGATATATCGTGGCGGATTTCATATTCACGGTTTATAATGGGTATGCACGTAAGTGCAACTGACACATGTGATTACGAAGAGAAGAGCATTATGCTTTCAAAATATAACTGGATGTCCTTGGTTACCGGTCTGTTGCTGATTGCAGCGGCAATCTACATGTTCGCCAATCCCGCTATTCCGCTGGTAGTTCTGGGTTATGTGTTCTCCATTTCGGTGTGGCTTGGTGGCGTGTTTGAACTGGTGCGTTACTTCGGCACGCCAAAGCAGGCACGTACCGGCTGGGACCTGGTTGACGGCATCTTGACCGTGGTGGCTGGCCTGATTCTGCTGACTGCCTCGGTGGGTGCACAGGCAACCTTCATCCCGACCATTGTGGGTGCGTGGATGATTATGTGGGCGCTGATTCGTCTGATGACTGCCCAGGCCATGAAATACCTGAGCTACGCCGCCGGACGCCACCTGCAGCTCTCTGCTATTGGTACCCTTATTCTGGGCTTGTTCGTGGTGCTGTTCCCGATAATCTTCGGCGTGGCGGCAGTATGGATGGCAGCACTGGGTCTTCTGGCGACCGGTCTGGTATTCGTGGGTGACTTCTTTGTTTCCCGCCGCACCAAGAGCACCGTGCACATTTCCCCGGACGGTGTGATTGACGGCGAAGCTAAATAAGAGCTTCCTAACGGCTTCTAGACCGTACACTAGAACATAAGAAGGACCGTGTGAGACAACCACCTCACACGGTCTTTCTGTATGCTCTGACGTTTTACGCTCTCGTAGCGCCGAAACTCTAGCGGTGCTCTGCTTTATCGATATTCCGGCAGGCGGAACATCATTTCCTGCGCCACGGTTGCCACCAGCTCACCGGAACGATTGAAAATCGAACCCTGCGCGAGCATCCTGCCGCCCTGCGCGCTCGGAGAATCCAGCACGTAAAGCAGCCACTCGTCGGCGCGCGCCGAACGGTGGAACCACATCGCGTGATCCAGCGAGGCGCTCTTGAGGCCCGGCTCCAGCCAGAACTTGCCGTGACGGCGCAGAGCCGGCTCCAGCGGCAGGTAATCCGAAGCGTAAGCAATAGCGGCACGGTGCTCCGCCTCCGAGGCCTCAGAACCATCAGCACGCACCAGGCGGTCAAAGGTCTTGAACCACACACAGGCACGCGGCTGTGTCGAGGAGGCATCCGCCTGAGTGTACAGGGGCGCGTCCACGTGTCGCATATCAATCGGACGTTCCCACGAGACCGCCTGTGCAATGGGGTGGGGGAGCTGACCCAGGTAGTCGCTGACCATCGGCAATGATTCGGGGTCCGGCACCTCCGGCATGGTCACTGCGGTGTGCTCCGGGCCGCGGCTATCGGACTGGAACGACATAATCGCCGAGAACATGGGCGCCTCATCCTGGAACACCTGCACGCGGCGGGTCGAGAAGGAACGGCTATCATTCAGGCGCTGAGTGGCGAAGAACAGTTCACGCTCAATATCGCCGGGACGCAGAAAGTAGGCGTGAATCGAGTGGATGTCCTTGCCCTCCACCGTGCGGTCGGCGGCAATAATCGACTGGGCAAGAACCTGACCACCGAAAGTACGCGGCTGTTCGCGGGTGAGCGTCACACCGGTGGACACTTCATCACTACCGAAGGAGGCGGGCGCCGCCTCCACAGGGGAGAGGTCCAGCATCCGCATGAGGTTTTGGGTCACAGTGGGCTTGGTCATGGTTTTATTCTCGCACGTTTTCAATGAACCGGTTTCTGGCGTAGAGTGGGAGAGCATACTCTGAGACAACCACGACAGGTTGATTCGGAACATTGACTAGGAACAATGACCCGGATAGTCGATCCGGAACGTCTGCCTAACACACCATCGCAGATATCACCCACCAACTTGCCACCGAGCAGGCCTACGCCGAAAAGGAGCAGAAATGACTACGCCGTCTGAAACCACCCCTGACAATACCCCCGTGCAGGAGAACGCTCCCGATCAGAACAGCGCACCGAACGCGGCGGCACCCATTGAACTCAAGTACAACCCCCACGAAGGCGTGGAGGAGCCCTACCTGATTCTGCCCGGCGGAGCGCAGGGTGCCGCAGCGGTCAAGGACCTTGCCACCTACATTTCTCGCGCCCTGGCGGTGAACCCGGACGCCGCTATCCGCCTGACTGCGCGCGGCCGCGTGGTGGCGGTGTTCGCCTGCTCCCTGGAGCCGGAGGACGCCTCCTCGGACACCCCGGTCATTATGGGTCTGCGTGCCCTGCACCTGCTGGCTGACTCGACCCTGGACATGACCGTGCAGGCGCAGGCGTTGCTGGACCGTCTGGCGCGTCTGCAGAAGCAGGCAGAAGAACAGGGTAACGAAGAGAACCCGCAGCTGGTGCTGTTCATGCCGCCGGTGACCGTTAACGCTAGCTGGGCTGGCAAGTCAGCCCCGCTCAGCGGCTGGTACGAGGTTGGTACCGTCCCGGTTGAAGAGTTCCACCGCGCCACCGCAGAAGGTCTGGAGGCGGTAGAACGCGCCCTGCCCGAGAACCCCGGCGCTGCTGTGCTTTCCACGGTGCGCTCGCGTATTTGGTCCTCCGATATGGTGCTGGAGTACCTACCTGAGTTCGATACCGTGCTTGTACCGACCGGCGCGGCATTCGCCCTGCGCGTGTTCGGTTTCATCCCGGAAGGCTTCACGGGCGATCTGCCGCTCTTCGCTGCGCGTGTAGGTTCGGAGGAGTGGCTGCGCATTGTGGCGCCCGCCGGTATGGTGCTGGTGCGCCGCGGTTCCGGTTCGCTACTCTAACTTTCCTCGAGATATTTCTAGACTTTTTACGCTGGTGGTGTGGGCTCTTTGCCCGCGCCACCAGCGGTTTTCTATGCTGTATGACATCAATAGGGTAGTTGTAATAATGACATTCGATAGGGCATTACTTTACGAAAATAGGGTATTCTAGAAAAACTACGCCCTTTCACCGGGGCGTCTTTGACACACCGATTACCAGCCACACCGCACGGGAACTCTTCCGCCGCGCCCTCACCAGGCGCATTCTTCCCGTACGGATCGAAAGTGAGACCTATATGGATCTGATTGCAGTCGACATTGACGGTACCCTTGCCAGCAACCGAGATCAGATGGACAAGTACCTGACCGGTTTCTTCGCAAGTAACCGCCGATTCTTCAAGGCCATCCGCAACGCCACGGTCAATGTTGAAATTGCCGACCGTGTTCGCGAAATCGCGGCAGACACCGGCGCAGAGGTCGTAGTAATTACCGGCCGAGACGGCACCTACATGAAGGAACTGAACCAGTTCATCGCCCGCGCAGGTCTGGAACCCAAGCACGTGTTCGCTAAGCCCGGCAACGACGGCTCCAACAGCCCCGCATGGAAGGACTCCATCATTGAGTCCCTGATTGCTGACGGCAACCGCCTTATCCACGCTTTTGAAGACACCGACCACGAGGTGTACCTGCGCCGCGGCATTCCCGTCACCTGGGTCGCCCCGATTCGCGACTACATTGGCGAATGGCACTACGAGTCAATCGACATTGACCCGGTCGCCTGGGCTGCCGAGCAGCGTGAGAAGGAAGCCGCTCGTGAGCGTCAGAAGCGTCGCCTTGCGGAGGGCGTGCTCGCACACCAGAAGGCCGAGGCGAAGGAACGCCAGGCAAACGTCGCGGCATAAAACCCGCACACTAACTTGAGAGCTGCGGTGGGTAACCCACTCAAACGAATGAGGCGCCGGAAGGATTCAATCCTCCCGGCGCCTCATTCTAATGCTATATGCGTTGATCGAAGCTGATGTACTCGGCTGATTACACAGTTAGTTTACGCGGTGCCGAGCAGTTCACGCAGACGAGTCGCAAAGGGGCCCGCCAGCTTATGGTGCGCCTTCTCCTTCAGATGCACGCCATCAGCCATGTCACCCTCAGCCAGGTAGAGGCTCTGCCAGCCCGAGGTGTCCATGAACAGCACGCCAGTCTCGCGGGCACCCTGCCTTGCCACTTCGTTTGCCACGTGACGCTTATGCGCCACCTGCTTATCCGTCGCCGCATCCTCACTCATCGACACCACGCCGCCGAACACGATCTTCGACGACGGGTACATGCGTCGTAGCTGCTCAATGACCTGAGTTTGGTGAGCGTTCACGTGTTCGCGAGCCTTCGTCTCATCCTCGTGAATGTAAATGTCATTGCCGGAGGCGTCCAGGTAAATCACGCCGGGGTTACCGTTCGGCAGAGCCCAACGGCCACCCATCACACCCTGATAGTAGGAAGGGCACACACCCTCGCGGGCGGTCACAAAACCGATGCCGCCGCAACGGAACAGGTACGGGACGAAACCTGCCTGCTTCAGACCCAAACCAACCCAGGAGGTTGCGGTCACCTGCGAGTCACCAATCACTAGGGCGTCCTTAGGGCCAAGAACATTGGTGTTACGCGGCAGACCGTTCGCCTTATCCCAGTAGAGTTCAGCCTTCTCAAACTTGGTGTACAGAACGCCCTTCTTGGATCGCCAGCTCACCGGCAGACCCTCCCAACCGGCAAAGTCGCTGTACCCGCGCTGCTTCCACCAGTGCTCGTAGACGCCGGATTCCACCGCAACCGGACCGTACTTGGGGGTGTACATGACCACGCCACCCTTGAACTGCTGAACCAGCATGTCGGCGGCATCAGCGGAGGCGGAGAACGGCGCCTGAATCTCACCGGTTGCCTGCGCACCCTCCTTGCCGAAGGCGTTCTGCGCGGTGCGTTCCATCTTCTGCGCCGGGGTGGTCGGTTCCGGAGTCGGCTCGGGGGAGGGGGACTCGCTGGGGCTTTCCTGCGCCGACTGGGTAGGCTCGGCGCCCGCAGCAGCGGTAGCGGCGGTGCCACCGGGCGCGATGAAGCCTCCTGCGGAGTACACGCCAAAGGAACCGGCGGCAACCACAGCAAGGATTGTGCCGGTCAGAGAAACTTTCGCGATAGGAGACTTGATAGAAGGCATGCACAACAGTATACGATAGGCGCAACCCCAAGTAGAGAGCTTTTGAGGGATATTCAAATGAAAATAACAAAAAATATGCACCGCAGTGACAAGAATTAGACTCGGTGCGCAAACCGGTGTGCAAACCGGTGCGCAACTTGGGGCACAACTCAAAATAGAACCGGCATAAACCCCATATAGAAACGTCCCCTCCCACCCCGAATCGGGGTAGAAGGGGACGAATAAAAACCCATGAGCAAAAACCTATGAGAGCAGGCAATGAACCCGCCTCAGCTCACAAGCATTGTTAGATGTCAGCCGCCTGAACCTTCAGCGCACGAGCCACGCCGTCGCGTGCCTCCGCAATCTGACGGTACAGAGCCGCAGCATCCTCAGGCAGAGAAGCCAGGTACGCCTCGGTACGCTCCAGCAGCTCAGCGGTCGGCTCGCTCGGGTACATGCCACCAATAATCTGCATGGAAATCTCGTGCGAACGCGAACGCCAAATACCCTCAATCTGCTCGAAGTACGGCTCATTGTACTGGGCAATCAGCTCGGGCTTGCCGGACTTGAAACCGGAAATAGCGTAACGCTGAATCATGTTCGACAGCTCGCCGGTCACCATGATCTTGTTCCAGTACTCAGCCTTAGCCTCCGCGGTCGGAATCGATGCGTATGCCTGAGCGGCGTACTGCTGACCGTTCGCGGTGTTGTCGTTCTCCAGCTCCGCAGCGATCTGCTCGGCGGAGAAACGGCCACCGGTAGCCAGGCGGCACACCAGGTTCCAACGCAGGTCAGCGTCAATGTCCAGGCCCTCAAGGGTCAGCTCACCCTCGAAGAGACGCTGCACATTGTTGTACTGGTCCTCAGTGCGGGTCTGGTTGATGAACGCCTGCAGCAGCTGCAGCTGAGCATCCGAATCGGGCTCTGCAACGCATGCCAGCTCCCAGAGACGGTCAGCGGCACGGTGGCGGGTCTCCTCGCGAGCTTCAGGAGCTACGAAGGAGTGCAGAGTAGCGGACAGGTTGTTGATCTGGGTGCGCAGAGCGGTGGAGTTGGTCTCCTTACCGATGTTGTTCAGCACCAGGTCAACGTACTTACGTGCCGGCATCTGAGCGTCACGCACAGTATCCCAGAGCGAACCCCAGACCACGCCGCGAGCCACGGACGAATCAATGTCGCCCAGGTGCTTGATAGCGGTCTCGATGGAACGCTCATCCAGGCGAATCTTAGCGTACGCCAGGTCCTCATCGTTCAGCAGCAGCAGGTCGGGGCGCTTCTTGCCGATAGCCTCCTCAACCACGGTCAGCTCGCCGTCAATGTCCAGCTCGATGCGGTCGGTGCGGGTCAGCTTACCGTCCACCAGGTTGTAGAAACCAATTACCGCACGGTGCGGGCGCAGAGTCTCGAAGCCCTCAGCGTAGGACTGGCGAATACCCAGCGAAGAGATGTTGCCCGCCTCGTCGTTCTCAATCTCAACGGCGAGAGTGTTAACACCAGCGGTCTCAAGCCACTTAGCGCTCCACGCACGCACGTCACGGCCGGAGGTGCGCTCCAGCTCAACCAGCAGGTCGTCCAGAACGGTGTTGCCCCAGCTGTGCTTGTCGAAGTACACCTTCAGAGCGGCCATGAAGTTCTCCTGGCCAACCCACGCCACCATCTGACGCAGCACCGAAGCGCCCTTCGCATAGGTGATGCCGTCGAAGTTCACCTGAACGTCGGCAAGGTCACGGATCTCAGCCACAATCGGGTGAGTCGAAGACAGCTGATCCTGACGGTACGCCCAGGTCTTCTCCGACGCGGCGAAGGTAGCCCACGCCTCCTTCGCGTAGCGGGTGTTCTCCGCAGCAGCCAGGGTAGACATGAACTCAGCGAAAGACTCGTTCAGCCACAGGTCATTCCACCACTTCATGGTGACCAGGTCGCCGAACCACATGTGCGCCAGTTCGTGCAGAACGGTGATAGCGCGGCGCTCACGCAGAGCTTCCGCAACCTTGGAACGGAAGACGTAAGTCTCCAGGTAGGTCACGCAGCCCGCGTTCTCCATCGCACCGGCGTTGAACTCGGGCACGAACAGCTGATCGTACTTCTCGAACGGGTACGGGGTCTTGAACTGCTCCTCGTAGAACTCGAAGCCCTGACGGGTCAGCTCAAACATGTCCTCAGCATCCACGAACGGCATGAGGGACTTACGAGCGTACACGCCCAGCGGAATCACGCGACCCTCAGAGTTGGTCAGCTCGCTGGTGACCTTCTCGTAGGGGCCAGCCACAATCGCGGTAATGTACGAAGACATGCGCGGGGTCGGCTTGAAGAACCAAGTCTTCGCACGGCCGCAACCGCACTCCTTCTCCTCAACCTTCACCTCGGGCTGGTTAGACACAACCACCCAGTGCGAGGGAACGCGCACAATAAACTCGAATTCAGCCTTCAGGTCGGGCTGCTCAAAGACGGGGAACACACGGCGGGAGTCCGGCACCTCGAACTGGGAGTACAGGTACACTTCGCCGTCGGCGGGGTCCACGAAACGGTGCAGACCCTCACCGGTGTTGGTGTAGAACATCTCTGCGTCAATGACCAGGGTGTTCTCAGCAGCAAGGTTCGGCAGCTGGATGCGCTCGCCGTCCGCCAGGTCGGTGCTCAGCTCTTCGCCGTTGAGGTTAATGGACTTGACCGAGGAGGTGATGGCGTCAATGAAGGTGGAGGCACCTTCCTGAGCGTCGAAGCGAATCTCAACCTTCGAGGAGAAGACGTCTTTGTCCTTCGGCAGGTCAAGTTCAATACGGTACGAGTGCACGCGCTTAATAATGGATGCGCGTTCGATTGCCTCATTGCGGGTTAGGTTCAGGCCGGGCATACAGCTCCCTCTCCTTAGATGTGAATAGCGTGCCGTGCTGACACGCCCTGTCATGGTGTCCTGGTTCCCGAGGTGCGGCTCCTGCGACGCTGCATACGTAGCGCTGGAGGTTTTGAAGCTCAGGCGCGGCGAATCGGGACACCAAAAAGTGCCATAACCCACAGTCTACCGTATCGGTGGGGGTCTAGAGGGGTTCCCATTACCCGAACCAGCGCGAATTCGATACAGTTAAGACAGAAAAAACCTAAACGGGGAGGCGCATCCCACCTGATGGATGCGCGGCGCACTCTAGCAACGGCGCTCAGAACTGAGAACCGGCGCCTCCCACGAACGCACGAACGCACGTCACACCAAGACAAAATCACCAGGAGAGTACCCATGCGCGTACACATCGCAACCGACCACGCAGGCCTCGAACTGAGCCACTACCTGATCGAATCCCTCACCGCCGAGGGCTACGAGATGATTGACCACGGCCCCGCCGACTACGACCCGCTGGATGACTACCCCTCGTTCTGCATTAACGCAGCCCTTGGTGTGAAGCGTGACCGCGAGGCCGGCCTGGACTCCCTCGGCATCGTGCTGGGCGGTAGCGGCAACGGCGAACAGATGGCTGCGAACAAGGTTGAGGGTATCCGCGCGGCTCTGGCGTGGAACCACGACACCGCGGCACTGGCTCGCGAGCACAACAACGCACAGGTCGTTGCTGTGGGTGGCCGCCAGCACAGCAAGGAAGAAGCACTGGAAATCATTAAGATCTTCCTGGCTACCCCCTGGACCAATGAGGAGCGTCACGCACGCCGTATCGGCCAGCTGGCTGAGTACGAGCAGACCGGCGACATTGCCGGCAAGCAGATTGACGCTGCCTAAGCTCTAAAATCTGAGGCGCATAGTGCAGGCTATGCGCCTCAGTCGTCTTTGCACCCCATATAATCCGCACTATTTCTAGCCGACAAGTTTTCGAGGAGAACCCGTGCCCGAAGGCCACTCCATCCACCGTATCGCCCGCCAAATCAGTGACGTCTTCACCGGCGAGCGCGTGCAGGTTTCCTCCCCGCAGGGCCGCTACGCCGAGGGTGCCGCCCTGCTGGATGGGCACACCATCACCGGGGCGTACGCGCACGGCAAGCACCTGTTCGTGACCTTCGAGAACGACCTGACCCTGAACGTGCACCTGGGTATTTACGGTAACTGGAGCTTCGGTGGGGATGAGACGTTCACGGGTGCTTCGAGCATTGGCGCGCCCCGCAAGATCGGCGAAAAAGAATACGCGGCGGGGGAGGGGGAACCCTACGCCGGTCCTCCCGAGCCGAAGAGTACGGTGCGTTGCCGTATTGTTTCCGAGCACGGCTGGGCGGACCTGGTGGGCCCGACTATCTGCCGCACCCTCACGCCGGAGGAGGTGTGCACCGTCCGCTCCAAGCTCGGCCCCGACCCGCTCAACCCGGATGCCGACCCCGAACAGTTCTACCGCGCGGCACGTAAGAGCTCCCGCCCGATTGGCGTGATTTTGATGGATCAGGCGGCAATCTCCGGCGTGGGCAATATCTTCCGCGCCGAGTCGCTGTACCGCCAGGAAATTGACCCGCTACGACCCGGCAAGAGCCTCAGCGACGAGGAACTGGAGCGACTCTGGGAGGACAATAAGCACCTGCTGGTCATCGGCGTGCGCGTGGGGCGCATCATCACCACCGAGCCCGAAGACCGCCCCGGCGTGCCCGAAACCGAAGCGTGGCCCGACCACGCGAACTACGTGTACATGCACCACGGCGAGCCCTGCCGCCGCTGCGGAACGACCATCCGCATGGAGGAAATCGCCGGCCGCAAACTCTACTGGTGCCCCGGCTGCCAGAAGTAGCCACAGGAGGAGAAGAACAATGGCTGAGGCTCTAATGGTGGTGGATGTTCAGAGGGGTTTTCTGCATCCGCAGCTACCGGCTAGAAATAATGAGGGTGCGGAAGAGAAGATGCAGAAGATTATGGAGGCTTTCCGCCGTTCAGGGCGGGAAATAATCCATATTCAGCATCGGGGAACGGACCCGAGCTCTTTCTTTTACGACGAGGAAAATATTAGGTTTCAGGCCGGATTTGAGCCTCATGCGGGGGAGAGGGTATTTACCAAAAATGTGAATAGTGCGTTTATTGGTACGAATCTGCTTGCCTATCTGCGTGAACGAGGGATTGATCGGCTCACGGTGATGGGTTGTACGCTACCGCATTGTGTGTCTACCACTGTGCGGATGGCGGCAAATTATGGTTTTCAGGTGGTTCTTGTTGAGGATGCCTGCGTAACCTTTGCGCTTTCTGATGGTGCCGGGGATTTTCTTTCCCCGGAGATGGTGCACCTCTACAATGTTGCGGCGTTGCGCGATGAATTCGCCACGGTCGTCTCGGCGCAGCAGGTGCTTGAGGAGTATATATAAGCAGGCTGGAGCGTGCGGATTCTGAGCGCGCGAGGAAACAAATCCGCATGCGGAAGGGATTCCCGGAGATGAGTTCTCGAGGGATGACGGGCTGGAGTCTAAAAGTTTCGAAAGCTTTCGGAACTTTTAGACGTAAGCGATTCCCGGAATCCCCGGAATGTAAAAAGGCCCCGACGCTTGCGTCGGAGCCTTTTTCATGGAGGGGATGACGGGAATCGAACCCGCGTAATCAGTTTGGAAGACTGAGGCTTTACCATTAAGCTACATCCCCGAGATGGAACTTGACCATAGTAACGAGGTTCCATCTGCGCTGTCAAACTCTTAGGCGTGTTGGCGCGGTTTTGCGTGGTGACTTTTGCGTGTTCTTGTGGGCGTTTGTCTCATCTTTTTGTGCCGGTCTGCGCATCCTTATGAGGGGAGTACGCGCTCAGTGGAAATAAACCGTGCACGAGCCGCTGTGTTGGGCATTTAGCGGGAAAACAGGTAAACTAGGGCACTGACTGTGTTAAACACGCAAGTGCGCTACACGGTCGGTTTCACGGGGCGTGGCGTAGCTTGGCTAACGCGCCTGCTTTGGGAGCAGGAGATCGCAGGTTCGAATCCTGTCGCCCCGACGTGAAACGGTTGCCACGACGCTACAGGGTCGTGGCGCTCTTTCCACTAAGCAACCGCGGCACACACGATTCGTGCCGCACCGAAACTATATGAGGAGATCACGGACGTGAAGACCGCCGTCGAGAAGCTCAACCCGACCCTCGCAAAGATTGAGGTCGAGGTTCCCTTCGCAGAATTCAAGCCCTACCTGGACCGCACCTACAAGAACCTCTCGGGTCAGATCAGCGTTCCCGGCTTCCGCAAGGGTAAGCTGCCCAAGCAGCTCATCGAGCAGCGTGCGGGCTTCGACTACATCGTCGAGGCATCCCTGAACGACGCTCTGAACGACTACTACGCACAGGCACTGGGCGAGAACGAGCTCTCCCCCCTGGCACAGCCCGAGCTGGATGTTCAGTCCCAGCCCTCCACCGAGAACCGTGAGGCAGATGTCAAGCTGACCATCACCGTCACCGTCCGCCCCGAAATCGAGCTGCCCAACTACGAGGGCCTCGAGGTTGAGGTTGACGAGGTAGAGGTCACCGCTGAGGACGAGGTTCAGGCACTGGACGCTCTGCGTGAGCGCTTCGGCACCCTGAAGACCGTTGAGCGCCCCGCAGCTGACAAGGACTTCGTGACCATCGACATCGCCGCAGAAATCGACGGCGAGCAGGTAGACGCAGCAAACGACCTGTCCTACCAGATCGGTTCCGGCACCATGCTCGACGGCATCGACGAGGCTCTGACCGGCCTGTCCGCTGGCGAGGACGCAACCTTCGAGACCAAGCTCTCCGGTGGCGAGCACGCAGGCGAGCAGGCAGTTATCAAGGTCAAGCTCACCGCAGTCAAGGAGCGCGAGCTGCCCGAAGCTGACGACGAGTTCGCACAGCTGGCTTCCGAGTTCGACACCATCGAAGAGCTGAAGGAAGACATCAAGAAGCAGGTTGCAGAAGCTAAGGTTGCCGAGCAGGGCACCCAGGCACGCGACAAGGTCCTCGCAAAGCTCGTTGAGCTCGTTGAGATCCCCGTCCCCGAGAAGGTTATCGAGGACCAGCTCGAGCAGCACTTCAACAACCCCAACGCTGAAGCAGGCCACGACACCGAGGAGCACCGCGCCGAGGTTCGCGAGAACACCGAGACCGCATTCAAGAACGAGATGGTTCTCGACGCTGTTGCGGACAAGGAAGAAGTGACCGTTGACCAGGCTGAGATGATCAACTACATCATCACCATGAGCTCCCAGTACGGCATGGACCCCAACCAGTTCGCACAGATGCTGGACGGCTCCGGCCAGGCAGGCGCACTGGTCGGCGAGGTTCGCCGCTCCAAGGCTCTGGCAGCAGTGCTGAAGACCGCAGTGGTCAAGGACACCAAGGGCAACGTTGTTGACCTGTCCAAGTACCTGGGCGAGGGTGAAGAGGCAGCTGCCTAAATCCCCGCCACGGTCTGCAAGAAGCCACCCCGCTAGAGGGCGTGAGCTGATTGCTTGAAACGTGTAGCCTCAGCGGGCATCCACCGAGCTTATCGGGTGGGTGTCCGCTGAGGCTCTTTTCACTCCCGGCTATTCCGCCCCCGAGTTATCGCCTCTACTTCACCCCCTGGCGAACGAACAACCCGAAGGGAAGCGGGGGAGAGCAACTATCGGTAAGGTAGTAGCAACGAAACTTTTCGCGTGCGCTCCGGCGCGTAAATCGCGCAAAGATGCAGCGAAGACCCATTAGAGAAGAAGAGGAAGAATGTCCAGCTACATGCCTCTGCCCATCGGCGCCTCCCAGGCAGCCGGCGTGGCGCCCGCGCCGTCTATGGCAACCCCCATCGTTGGTGCCCAGGAAGATTACGTCTACAACAGCCTCCTAAAGGAGCGCATTATCTGGCTCGGCTCCGAGGTGCGCGACTCCAACGCTAACCTCATCTGCTCCCAGATGCTGCTGCTCTCGGCTGAAGACCCCGAGGCAGACATCTACCTGTACATCAACTCTCCCGGCGGCTCCGTCACCGCTGGCATGGCTATCTACGACACCATGCAGCTCATCCCGAACGACGTGGTGACCGTGGTGACCGGTATGGCAGCATCCATGGGTCAGTTCCTGCTCACCGCAGGCACCATCGGCAAGCGCTACGCAACCCCGAACGCCCGCATCCTCATGCACCAGCCCCTCGGCGGCATTGGCGGTACCGCATCGGATATCCGCACCCAGGCTGAGCTGATTCTGGACATGAAGAAGCGCCTGGCAGAGATTACCGCTGAGCGCACCGGCAAGAGCCTGGAAACCATCCTGAAGGATAACGACCGCGACAACTGGTTCAACGCGGAAGAAGGCCTGGAATACGGCTTCTTTGACCACATTGCCACCACCGCCGGTAAGCTGCCCGAATCGAAGAACGCATAAGGGAGATGCACATGAACTACCTGCCGAACGATATCACCACCTCGGCGCCGGCTATGCCGAGCAACCGCTACGTGCTCCCCAGCTTCGAGGAGCGCACCCCCTACGGTTACAAGCGTCAGGACCCGTACGCAAAGCTGTTCGAGGACCGCATCATCTTCCTGGGCACCCAGGTTGACGACGCATCCGCTGACGACATCATGGCTCAGCTGCTGGTTCTGGAGGCGCAGGATCCCGAGCGTGACATCACCCTGTACATCAACTCGCCCGGCGGCTCCTTCACCGCAATGACCGCCATCTACGACACCATGCAGTTCATCCGCCCCGAGATCCAGACCGTGTGCCTGGGCCAGGCGGCATCCGCTGCGGCGGTTCTGCTGGCTGCCGGTACCCCCGGCAAGCGTCTGGCACTGCCGAACGCTCGCGTGCTGATTCACCAGCCCGCGCTGAGCGGCCAGCAGGGCGGTCAGGCATCTGACATTGAGATTCACGCGAACGAGGTTATGCGTATGCGTGAGTGGACTGCACAGACCCTGGCACTGCACTCGGGCAAGACCTATGAGGAAGTTGACCGCTCCATTGAGCGTGACAACATTCTGACTGCGGCTGCTGCCCTGGAGTACGGCCTGGTCGATAAGGTGCTGGAGTCGCGTAAGCTGCGTAAGCCTGCGACCAACACCGCTATTTCCCACACCTAAACTTTAGTTTTGAGGAATATCCCCGAGCATTTTTCGGGGGAGGGGCGGCATCGCCCCGTGTGCGAGCCTTCGGGCTGGTGCGCGGTGCGGTGCCGCCCTTTGTATGCCCGCTGATTTGTGTCCACTGTTTTGTACCCGCCGGATGGGTTGCGGTGAGACCAGCTGATATGTGGTGTTGACCTGCGCTTTTGTGCCGGGCTTTATTATCTGCCGGGCATCATCTGCCGGTCTTTACCGTCACATGCCGGAGTGTCAGCACCCGCCGCCGTCATAAAAGACGCGCTTCGTCATATGCCCGGTAAGTCCGTCCATTTGCGGTGCGTAATTCTGAGTTCCGGGGTGAACTCCGGTAGCCTTAGAGAAGGAGAAAATTAGAGTATTTCATACCGGTTTCTCACTCAAACAGGGCGCCCACACCGCCCCTCCTAAGAAATCACCGCAGACATCAGAACACTGACCCTTCTGCACCGATTTCACCACGCCGATCGAAAGGGAATCTTCGTGGCCACAGACGTCATTGCCCCTCCCGAACAGCCCAACGCCAGCATGCGATGCTCCTTCTGCAAGAAGACTCGCGCGCAGGTTTTCAAGATTGTGCTCGGCCCGAACGTTTCCATCTGCGACGAGTGCGTGGAACTGTGCGAAGAGATTCTCGCTGAAGAGCGTCTGAAGGTGAAAGCCCCCGCGGCTGCCCCCGCGCCTCAGCTGGCCACTCCGCGCGAAATTTACAGCTACCTCAACGACTACGTCATCGGTCAGGACGCGGCGAAGCGTACCCTGGCGGTGGCGGTGTACAACCACTACAAGCGCATCCACGATATTGATAACCCGGTGTTGACCTCCCGCATTCTTTCGGCGACCGCGGGGGAGCAGGTGGAGCTGGGCAAGTCGAATATTCTGATGCTCGGCCCGACCGGTTGCGGTAAAACCTACCTGGCGGCAACCCTGGCGAAGAAACTGGATGTGCCCTTCGCCCTGGTCGACGCAACCACCCTCACCGAGGCGGGCTATGTGGGTGACGACGTGGAGAACATTCTGCTGCGCCTCATCAACGCCGCTGACGGCGATATTGCCAAGGCTCAGCGCGGCATCATCTACATTGACGAGATCGACAAGATTGCCCGCAAGGGTGGCGAGAACCTCTCCATCACCCGTGACGTGTCCGGTGAGGGCGTGCAGCAGGCGCTGCTGAAGATTATCGAGGGCACCGTGGCGACCGTACCGCCGGAGGGCGGACGTAAGCACCCGGCGCACGCGAACATTGAGATTGATACCTCGAACATTCTCTTTATCGTGGCCGGTGCCTTCGACAATATTGACGACCGCATCGCAGCCCGCGTGGGTGCCGGCGGCATCGGTTTCGGTGCTGAACTGGGCGGCTCCGTGAAGAACCCGCTGGACCAGATTATGCCCGAAGACCTGGCGCACTACGGCATTATCCCCGAGCTGATTGGCCGCCTGCCGGTCATCTCGACCCTGAGCGAGCTCAACAAAGAAGAGCTGGCTCGCGTGCTGACCGAACCGAAGAACGCGCTGCTCAAGCAGTACCGTCACCTCTTCGCTTTGGACGGTGTGGAGCTCATCATCGACGACGCAGCAGTCGCCGCTATTGCCCGCCTCGCCGCCGAGCGCGGTACCGGTGCCCGCGGCCTGCGCTCCATGATGGAGCAGATTCTGCAGCCGATTATGTTCGACATCCCGGACCGCACCGACGTGGTGTCCATCGTCATTGGTGAGGACACCGTGCTCAACGGCACGGAACCCCGCTACGTGCTGCAGGCGCCCGAGCCTGAAGCCGAGACCACCCGCACCGTCAAGGGGGAGGCGAAGGCCGCCTCCCTGAAGGATGCGGACCGTCAGGCGGCATAACCGAATACTTCCAGCCGACAGGCTAGGGAATAAAGAAGCCGTCGCCCCGGTTATACGGGGTGACGGCTCACTAGCAGGTACCGCTCTCGTTGGCATGTCCATAAGAGCGTGTGCTGAAGAGCGTGTACCGAAGAATAAGCGCCGGCTCATGAAGCGGCTGGCGCAACCGTATGAGAGAGGAAAACTCATGGCTGAGAACGCACCCGCACAGGTTGATTTCTGGTTCGACCCGATTTGCCCCTGGTGCTGGATCACCTCCCGCTGGATTGGTGAGGTGCAGAAGGTCCGCAACATTGAGGTGACCTGGCGCCCCTTCTCCCTGTCCATGCACAACCAGGGCCGCGAGCTGCCCGCCAACTACCAGGCAATGATGGACCAGTCCTGGGCACCGGCCCGCCTTATCACCGCTGTGCGCGAGCTGCACGGCAACGAGGTCATCAAGCCTCTCTACGACGCTCTGGGCGAGCAGATTCACCACAACAGCAACAAGGCTGACTCCTACCGCGACGCAATCGTCAAGGCGCTGGAGGAGGTCAACCTGCCCGCAGAGCTGGTGGATGTCGCCTTCACCGATCAGTACGATGAGCAGATGCGCGCCTCCCTGGATCTGGCGCTGGAGACCGTGGGCGGCACCGATGTGGGTGTTCCGCTAATCTCTATCAACGGCACCGCTTTCTTCGGCCCGGTCATCTCCCCGAGCCCCGCCGGTGAAGAAGCAGGTAAGCTCTTTGACGGCGCCCTGGCGCTGGCTTCCTACCCCGGCTTCTTTGAGCTGAAGCGCCCCCGTAACGTGGGCCCGATTTTCCACGGCGAAAACGGCGAAGCCTAAGAACCCTGCACTGCGCGCAGGCTCGGTGAGTCTGCGGTTGCGGAGCATAAAAGGACCGCCCGGTCATGTACTGACCGGGCGGTCCTTTTCTATTCACTCTGTTGCCCTGAAGCGTGCACTCCCTGAAGCCTGTACTCTATGCGCGGTGAGTGCGGCTTGCAGAGGTGGCCTTGCGTTCCTTCTGAGCTTTCTGCGCTTTCTGTGCCTTTTGCGCTTTCTGTGCCTTGCGCTGAGCCCTGTGTTCGAGAACCTTCGGATGCGTTGCTCGCTGCACGATCTTCGTATCACGCATATGGAAGGTGCGGGTTGCCGTGTACTGGACTGCCGCGTCCGAGGTGAACGCCAGCATCGCAAACACGGCAACGCCCAGCTGGAAGAAAATCGTGGACAGCGGCAGGGACTGGTGCCCCCACAGCACGCCGCCGGTAATCGCCGCGAAGTTCAGTGCAGTCAACAGCAGAGCCAGTCGGCGAGCCTTCGACGAGCCGCGCAGTGTGCTCCACAGCAGGAACAGGTGCACCGCCGAATAAATCGCCACGAAACCAACCAGCACCGTACCGGTAATGGTCACCAGCATGTCGCTATCCACCTGATCGAAGAGGTTCAGCAACTCAAGGTCGTTGCCGGAACCTTCCTCCAGCAGCTTGGCGCGCAGAGCCGGGCGGCTGATCGCCAGAAGGACGCTGTTGGTAATATCTGCGAGGGTCACGGCGATGAGCATACCCGAACCGACCAGCAGGCTCAGCGGCATGCGGTACACCAGGTCGTGCGCGCTGGAGAGGTGAATTTCTTCCCGCTCCTGCGGCTCCAGTCCCTCATTGTTCAGCACGATGACCGGGAGCGCGCCGTCCGTGCGGATTGCGTCACCGCCGCCGTTACGGGCGTGGTAGCCGGAGGAAAAATCGTGCAGAATCTCAACGTGAGTTTCCGGGTGAGCGTACTGAATGGACTCCACAATGTAGTCGCGTTCAAAGTCGGTTTCAGCGTCAATGCGGTGCGTGACCTGCAGGGTGAAGAAGCTGAAACCCACACCGGAGTCGTAGGTGCCCGCCGCCAACCAATCCACCTGGTGACCGCCCGGCAGCAACCAGCCGTCCGGGGTTTTCCAGAAACGCACGTGGTGGCGTTTCTCGGGGTTGCCGTCCACTTCCTTCTGGTAGGCGAAATCCTGCGTCCGACCAAAAATTTTCAGCGGGGAGACGGGCGCCTCCGCGTAGGAACGGCGGGTGATGGTGGAGAGAATAATCTTCCAGGAGGAGACGAGGGTGACATCGTCAGCGCGGGTCCATCCCGCGTCCTGCATGACCTGGTGAATCTGCTCCTCGGTACCAATCAGACCGATATTGACCGGGTCGCCGAGCAGACCGTCCGGGGTGCGGGTGCGCCCAATAAAGTAGTCGGGCACGTAGATGCGGGTCATGATGGCGTGAAAACGCGGTAGCGTCAGGTATGCGGTGACCGCCCAGAAAATGAAAGCGATGGGGAAACCCCAAAAGGAATGGCCCACCGTATTCGCCAGAATCATGAAGGTCAGCACGAGGGCCGCGACGCCGGCGAAGATAAAGAAGAGAGTGTCCCAGAAATCGACCCAGAGGCTGCGCGGGACGAGGTCTTGCGCCGCGCCGCGCGCGTCAATATCACCACGGTAGACCGGTGGCGAGGTAACTGGGGGAGCGACATCGCTACGTATAGGCCGCAGGACGCGTTTTTGGTGGGACATTCCCGCCCTTTCTACAACATAGTTAGGGTTTTTGAATATCCATAACTATAGCAAGGGGCAGGTTATGTGAAGTGGGCATTCCGGGCAGGGCTTAATCGCTTGGCTCGATTGCCCCGCCGCAGAAAAACGCGGTACCAACGCGAAAGTGCTGGCGTTGCCGCGCGAAAGAAAATAGAGGGTGACCCTACTCGGGGAGGGGCTTAGCCTCAACCGCGGCACGTGCGGCGGCGATGGAGCTTTCGTGGTGCAGCATATCGCGGCCTTCACGCATGAGGCGCACCCACTTGCGGGTCAGCTCTTCGAGCCTCTGAGCGCTCAAAGAGCCGGAGGCGATGCTCGCCTCATCGGCGGCGGCGCTGGTGGAAATATGCTGATGCCAGAGTTCGTACACTTCGTTGGTGTAGTTGGTATGCAGAGCCTGGGCGTGTTCGCGTGCCTGGCTGATGTATTCGTTGAGGCGTGTGTGGTAGTGCTGAAGCTGATCGGGGGAAACGTTTGCTTGCGCTCCTGGCGGTGAGCTCGGGGTTGAGCTCTGCCTCGCGTGCGGGTTGTCAGGGGAGCCGGAAGGTAATGAGTATGATGTCATGAGGATATAAAGGTGCGCCTACTTTGGCGCGGGGTTAGAGTCAGATGGCATCACTGCCCCCTGACCGGTTGAGTTCTTGTCGTGCGGTTGGGCGGTTATGTCTAGTTCGTACCGGTGAATTGTCTGTTGCTGAAGCTGAATAGAGGGTTGTTCCTGGCGGTAAAACCCTCACATCAACAATCATACATAAAGTGACAGTCAATCTCATAAGGTTGATTATGCTCTTTGCACATTGATGAATATAAAAATGGGATGGAAATCCCACAGAAACCCCACAGATTAGCAGGCTAAACCCACATCGTTGGGGGAACCGCTGGTGAAGATTCTCAGAGGGTTGGAGCAGGCATCCACGGGCACAGTTTGGATAAAGCCTATAGTCAGGGCCGTAGAGATTAGCTGCCGCACCCTCACGCCCGGCGAGCTGCAACGAACAGCAAGCACAGAAAACGGGGCGGTACCGCCAATCGGTACCGCCCCGTCCTCAACGCTCAAGGAGCGTCATAAATTTAAGCGAAGAATGCTCAATTTAGGCGAAATTACTCAGCTGCTTCTTCCACAACGAGCACAACATCGCGAACCTCCAGCTCGCCCTCAGCCGCCACCAGGGACAGCTCACGAGCGTTACCGGCGGCCTTCAGGTCAGCCATGCCAGCGGCAATGCGATCCAGCTGAGCCTGCGGAGCCGCAATAGTTGCGGACTCAACCTCGGTGCGCTGCTTAACCTTCGCGTCGCTCTTAGCCTTACGCAGGCCGCCCAGAGCCTCAGCAACATCCGGCAGGATCTGCTTCAGCGACTCAATCTGAGCCGGGTCAGCGTCCGCCAGGACCCACTGAGCAGAAATGCCAGCAGTCGGGTTCTGTGCAGAGTACTCAGCCAGCAGGGTACCTTCCAGAATGGGCAGTGCCTGCGGCCACTCGGCGCGGTGCACGCTACCTGCACGCCACCAGGACCAAATCTCTTCGGTCACGAACGGCAGGAAGGGCGCGAACAGACGCAGCAGAGCATCCAGGGTGGTTGCCAGTGCAGCCAGAACAGAAGCCTGCTCCTCCTCGCCGCGAGCACCGTACGCACGGTCCTTAATCAGCTCAACGAAGTCGTCGGTGAAGGACCAGAAGAAGCTCTCGCAAATCTGCAGGGCACGAGCGTACTCGTACTTCTCGAATGCGGCGGTTGCTTCCTCAATCAGGTACGCCAGGCGAGCCAGCAGGGAACGGTCCAGAGCGTTGATCAGCACGCGACCCTGAGCCTGAGAAGTGATGACGGACTTCTCGGTAGCGCCCAGGTTCAGTACGAACTTGGATGCGTTCAGCAGCTTGATGGCAAGGCGGCGGCCAATCTTCATCTGGCCTTCGTCGTAGGCGGTGTCAGCACCCAGGCGAGCCGAAGCAGCCCAGTAGCGCACAGCGTCCGAACCGTACTTCTCCAGAACCTCGTTGGGGACCACAACGTTGCCCTTAGACTTGGACATCTTCTTGCGGTCCGGGTCGAGAATCCAGCCGGAGAGCGCGGTGTTGTACCACGGCACGGAGGAAGCCAGGGTCTCCGCGCGAACAGCGGTGGAGAACAGCCAGGTGCGGATAATGTCGTGACCCTGCGGGCGCAGATCCATGGGGAAGGTCTTCGCGTGCAGGTCCGGGTCCACGCCCCAACCGGTCGCAATCTGCGGGGTCAGGGAGGAAGTAGCCCAGGTGTCCAGAACGTCCGGGTCAGCGATGAAGCCGCCCGCTACGCCGCGCTGATCCTCGGTGTAACCGGGAGCAGCCTGCGATGCGGGATCAACCGGCAGCATGTCCTCAGAAGGCAGAATCGGGTTCTCGTAGTCCGGCTCACCCTCAGCGTCCAGCGGGTACCAGACGGGGAAGGGAACGCCGAAGAAACGCTGGCGAGAAATCAGCCAGTCACCGTTCAGACCCTCAACCCAGTTCTCGTAGCGGCTACGCATGAAGGAGGGGAACCAGTTCATCTCACGGCCGCGCTCGATGAGCTTCTCGCGGCGTGCAGCATCACGGCCACCGTTGCGGATGTACCACTGGCGGGAAGCAACGATTTCGAGGGGCTTGTCGCCCTTCTCGTAGAACTTCACGGGGTGGGTAATCGGCTTGGGGTCGCCGTCCATTTCGCCAGCCTCAACCAGCATCTCCACGACGGTCTTCTGTGCGGTGAAGACGGTGGCGCCTGCCATACGCTCGTAGCGCTCGCGACCCTCGGGGGAGGTAATCCACTCGGGGGTTTCGCGGGAGAAGCGGCCGTCGCGACCGATGAGGGCGCGGGTGTCCAGCTGCAGTTCACGCCACCAGGTGACGTCGGTGGTGTCACCGAAGGTACAGATCATGGCGATACCGGCACCCTTGTCGGGCTGTGCCAGCGGGTGCGCCTTGATCTCGACCTCGACGCCGAACAGCGGGGAGGTGACGGTGGTGCCGAACAGCGGCTTGTAACGCTCGTCGTCCGGGTGCGCCACGAGAGCCACACAGGAGGGCAGCAGCTCGGGGCGGGTGGTCTCAATCCAGACCTTCTCGCCGTTGGGGCGGTGGAAGCTGATGCGGTGGTACGCGCCGGGGCGTTCCTTGTCTTCCAGCTCTGCCTGTGCCACTGCGGTGCGGAAGGTGACGTCCCACATGGTCGGTGCTTCAGCCATGTAGGCGTTGCCTGCTGCCAGGTCCTTCAGGAAGGCGAGCTGGGAGACCTTGCGGGAGTGCGCGTCGATGGTGCGGTAGGTGCGCGACCAGTCAACGGACAGGCCCAGGGTGGTGAAGAGGTTTTCGAAGACCTTCTCGTCTTCAACCGCGAGCTCTTCACAGAGTTCAATGAAGTTGTTGCGGGAGATGCGCGGCCACTTTGCCTGGCTGCGGTCGGGCTTGGGGGTGCCGTCTGCCTTCCAGGTGATCAGGTCACGGAAGGAGTCGTTGTCTGCCACGGAGGGGTCGCAGAGAACGCCGTAGTAGTTCTGAACGCGGCGTTCGGTGGGCAGGCCGTTGTCATCCCAGCCGAGGGGGTAGAACACGTTCTTGCCGGTCATGCGCTGGTAGCGTGCAATGACGTCGGTCTGGGTGTAGGAGAACATGTGACCCACGTGCAGGGAGCCGGATGCGGTCGGCGGCGGGGTGTCAATGGAGTAGACCTGTTCGCGAGTGGTGTTCTCGTCGAATGCGTAAGTCTTCTCGTCGGCCCAGCGCTGCGAGAGCTTCTCTTCGAGGCCTTCGAGGGCGGGGCGGTCGGGAACGTTAATCTGTACGGGCGAGTCTGAGCCCAAAATGTTTTCAGCCATAACGGCTATTTTCTCATATTCACGGCATTCTCTCAGCTCCAGGGGAATTCTGCGCTGTGCTGTTCTGTTCGTACTGCTCGATGGCGGCTTCTAGACGCGCCAGGAGGTGCCGGTACCGGCGCGTGAATTGTGCCCTGCGTGCTGCGGCGCGTACCCCGCTGGAAGTGGTGAGTTCCTGCCAGCTGGCGGGGTCGAGGTAGCTCTGCCCGAGCAACAGGTGCACCTCAGAGCTGTAGGGGGTTCCGGTGGTGGCGCGGATGCTGCGCGCCCTCTGCTGGAGTGCTTGGCGCCGCTCGTATAATGCGGTGATGCGCTGGCGTGGTGTTGCTGTTATGCGTGTTGCTGTCATGTGGGGGTTCCTATAGGAGGAGTAATCGGCGGTTCAGTGGCAAACTCAGTGGCAAACTCGGTGGAAAACGGCAGTGGGGGAGGGATCCCCTAAAATGCTACCCTCGGTTACCTGCAGTGTAGGCGCGAAAATCTGCGGTATCAATAGCCGCGGTATCAACAGTGACAGTATCAATAGTGACGGTATCAACAGCCGGTGAATCCTTCTCAGGGGCGCGGTGGCGGCGTAGACTGAAAGCATACGACCTTTGAGGAGTTGCCATGAGTTCTCTGAGTATTTTCGGTTTGGGCACGTCTGAAACTGTTCTGCTGATACTGCACCTGGTGCTGGTTGCGTTGTGCATCTGGCATTTGACGGTGCGTAGTGGTTACGGTGAGGCGCGCATGCGTTTCGTACTGCCTCTGATTTTGTTCATGCCGGGTGCCGCGGTTCTTTATCTGCTGTCGGCGCGTGAGGGTACGGTTCCTCCGGATACGATCAAGACCGGTAGTAGTTCGCCCGTGTATTTTGAGCACCGCCTCGGGTTCCGTGACGGTGGCAGGAGCCGCTGGGGTCTGCCGCGCCGCCACAAGTAGGAGCCTGACGGGGCGCCGGGCGGTTGTGGTTCCGGAACCTATCTCACTATCGAAAATTTCAAAATATATGCCCGCGAGTTTGCTCGATCAGAGCACCCGCGGGCATCACTCTACTAGGATTAAAGTATGACTGAGAACACCCACATTCCTGCATCTCCTTTCCTGCCCAACGCCGGTGTTGGCAAAGTTGCCGTGGTGACCGGCGCCTCCAGCGGTATTGGCCGCGCCACCGTACAGCAGCTGGTGGCAAGCGGCTGGACCGTCTATGCGCTGGCACGCCGCACCGACCGACTCTACACCCTCTACGCCGAGACCGGTGCTCACCCGGTGACCTGCGACGTGACCGACGAGCATTCCGTACGCTTCGTTGCCGAGCAGATTCTGGAAGAGCAGGGCACCATTGACGCCCTGGTCAATATTGCTGGTGGCGCTATTGGCGTGGATAAGGTCGCCGACGGTAAGCCTGATGATTATCTGAAGATGTATCAGATGAATGTGCTCGGTATTCTGCACATGGTGCGCGCCTTTGCGGAGGCGCTGCGACTGAACGGCCATGGCACGATCCTGAACCTGACCTCCACCGCAGCGGAACACGGCTACGAGGGCGGCGCCGGATACAACGCGGCGAAGTTTGGTGCTCGCGGTCTGACGGAGGCGCTGCGCCTGGAAGAAGCAGAGCATAATGTGCGCGTGATTGAGATTTGCCCAGGCATGGTGCACACCGAGGAGTTCTCCCTGAATCGCCTGGGTTCTAAGGAGGCGGCTGACCGTGTTTATGCCGGAGTTGAGAAGCCTTTGACCGCCGAGGATGTGGCGCAGACCGTGACCTTTGCTCTGAACGTTCCGCACCACGTGAACCTCGACCGTATTACGATTCGCCCGGTGGCGCAGCCGAGCCAGTTCAAGGTGATTCGTAAGGAGAGCTAAGCTTTGCGCTCTTGCGCTCGCTGATGCGGGGGTGTTTGCCTCGCCTGTATTCCTGATTCTTGGGATGCGGGCGAGGCTTTTTGTGTGCGTGCCCGGCTTTTTTGTGTGCGCACGGGAGGCCTGTGGCTTGTGTACAGCTTAGGTTGGGGTACCGTGCGGGGCGGGAATGGGTGGGGGAGAGGTATCAAGGAGTGCTTGATAAAACTATAAAGTGGTACGTGAGACTTTAAGGTTCACCAGGGTGAAATAGTTGGGGTGAAATTATCCATGGAAAGTATCATATTTTCTTCAAATGCAATCAAAATGTAGGGTTGCCGGTGCTCGTATGTCAGTACATGATCGCAAAACACCACAATTGGTCTGCATTAACTCTCAACTTTAGGGGTGGTTTTATAACGATTTCGTTACAGTTGCTTAAAGCGGGCATTAAGAGGGTAGAAGACTCAGGGTCGGGTGCTAGCCTTTTAGCAGTCACACCCATATGTGAATCTACGCGCCCCTCAAAGACGGAGGCGCACCGCGTAGGTTCACCACCGATAATTTAGAGATCGAGGAAAAATGTCGAAGACTACCCGTCGCGTTTACAAGATCGCAGCTGCGGCAGCTTTTACCGCTGGTTCTGTGGCAGCAATCCCGGCAACCTTCGCGGCAGAAGCACCCGCCGAGCAGCAGCAGGTTGTTGATCAGAAGGCAACTGCTCAGGCTTCTTCCCTGCCTGGCGGCAACGCAACCGAGACCCTCAAGGCTGAAGCGCCCAAGACCGAGGCACCTAAGGCTGAAGCGCCCAAGACCGAGGCACCTAAGGCTGAAGCGCCCAAGACCGAGGCACCTAAGGCTGAAGTTCCCAAGGCTGAGGCAACCGAAGCTCCTAAGGCTGAGGCTCCTAAGGCTGAGGCTCCTAAGGCTGAGGCTCCTAAGGCTGAGGCTCCTAAGGCTGAGGCAACCGAAGCTCCTAAGGCTGAGGCTCCTAAGGCTGAGGCAACCGAAGCTCCTAAGGCTGAAGCTACCGAGGCACCCAAGGCAGAGACCCCCAAGACTGAGGCTCCTAAGGCTGAGGCAACCGAAGCTCCCAAGGCAGAGACCCCCAAGGCTGAGGCTCCGAAGACCGAAGCCCCTAAGGCTGACGCAACCGAAGCTCCCAAGGCTGAGACTCCTGCCCCCACCGCTCCTGCAACCCCCGAGCCGACCACCCCCTCTACCCCGGCCCCCGAGGCAAAGCAGGCTGACCCCTCCATCGTTATTGAGAATGCTCACTTCCCCGGCAATGCACAGCTGAACACCGTGAACGTTGTTGGCACCGGCTTCTACGGCGAGAAGGTCGGCCCCGGCGTACAGGTCAGCATCTACGCACTGGACGCAGACAACCAGATTACCGGTGAGGCTCTCGCTACCATCGTGGTACCCGCAGAGCAGATTCAGGACGGCACCTTCAAGTCTTCCATTACCGTTGAAGCAAGCAAGCTGCCCGCTGGCGCATCCTACGCACTGGCTGCTGTCAGCAACCCGCAGGGTCAGCCCGACCAGAGGCTCGTAGCTATCTCCTCCTTCAAGGTTACTGAGAGCGCTACCCCCGCACCGGAGACCCCCAAGGAAGAAACTCCTGCTCCCGTGACCCCGGCACCCGAGGCTCCCAAGGATGAGACTCCTGCTCCCGTGACCCCGGCACCCGAGGCTCCCAAGGACGAGACTCCCGCTCCCGTGACCCCGGCACCGGAAGCTCCCAAGGAAGAGACCCCTGCACCCCAGACTCCTGCAGCGCCCGAGAACGCAACCCTCACCACCGAGGACGCTTCCCTGGATCCGAACGACCAGTACAACGTTCTGACCTTCAACGGCTCCGGCTTCACCCATGAGTCCGTCGCTAACGGTGTCCAGATTGCAATCTACCGTCTGGATGCAAACGGCAACATCACCGGCGAGGCTCTGGCAACCCACGATATTCCCGCTTCTGAAATCGTGAACGGCACCTTCCGTGTTAAGGTTAGCGTTCTTGCTGAGCTGCTGCAGCCCGGTTACGCATACGCAATGGTGGCAACCAGTGACCCCAACGGTCTGGTGCACCAGGTCGCAGTCACCACCGCTACCGTGAGCGATGCGAACAACCCCGCACCGACCCTGCCGGCAGCTACCGAGGGTGACAACACCACCGTTCGCGATAACGGCGACGGCACCACCAGCGTCTTCACCGCTGAAATGCGCGAAGACGGTTCGGTTGTCGTAACCGAGACCCGTATGCCTTCTTCTCAGGCACCCAAGGCTAAGGTTGGCAACGCTTCTGCTGCTACCTCCTCCAACTCCAAGGGTCACACTGTAGGTGTCTCCGGCACTAAGGGCTCGACCTCGACCTCTTCTTCGGCTTCCTCGAAGCCGCAGCTGGCTAACACCGGTGCTGAGGGTGTTGCAGGTATCGCAGGTGTTGGTGCCGCAGCTCTGATTGCTGGTGCTGCACTGATGCTCCTGCGCCGCCGCAGCCTCTAATAGCCCAGCCTCTAAAAATCTGATGCTTACCGCGTGGTGAGTGACAGAGAGTGCCGCCAATACTCTAAGTAGAGTATTGGCGGCACTTTTGCGTATCTGCACTTTTTCTTTGCCGTGCTTTCTGGACGTGGATAGCTGGGGGAGGGGATATGCCAGTTGAGTGGTTGGCTTGTTGCGCTCAATGGTGAGGGGAGATTTTTTCTGGAGTATTGGTCTGTACTCTTTATGAAAAAATGCAGGGAAAGCGGCGTGACCTGCTATTTTTTCACTTAAAAGAAATAAATTAAATGCATAAAAGTGCAGAATATTTTTATCACAAATCCATTAAATCTGCATATACATGCAAGAAAACTTTGACCCTCAAGGTGGAGTTGAAGAGTTTTGCCTAGTCTATGTATTTTGAGTGCTCTTGATGGTGTTCTGAAAGGCGAAAAATATTCTATGTGGGTTATTGCACAGGAAAATACTTAGAAGGTAAAGCGTATTTACCGCAATAAATGCAAAAGTATTGTTAGTGTGGAATTACCGATAAATAGAGCGATTCCCTTCGCGGTAAATTCCACCACTACATGAATGTTATGACTAGTCCGTACGTTATAACACTCGACCCCGAAGAAACACCCGTGCATCTTCAACCCGGGGCGTTAGCCGAAGGGTATCGTTCACACTCACAGAAGAAGGTGTGTTCCATGCCCGAACCCGCTCACTCAAAAACCCGAGCAACAGCCGCTATTGCTGCTTCCGTCCTGTCCGTCACCGGTGCTGGTGCCGCGCACGCAGATGTGCAGGTGCAGAATCCCGGTGGGCTCGCCTCCTCAACTACGGTGGAGCCCGATAATCCTCCCTCCGCGGCACAGGTAGCCCCCATTGAAAATGCTGCTACCCAGAATTCCCCGCAGGTGTACGTAGAGCAGGGCGTTGTCATTAACCCCGCACGCTCCCAGAGCATCACCGTCAGCGGTGAAGGCTTCACCGGCGGCCCTGTTGAGCGTTACGGCGTGGCAGTCTACGTGAGCGAATACCGCCAGTACCCCCTCTACGCGCTGGGTCGCGGCTCCGCCGTAGCGATGACCCTCGTACCCGAACTCGATGTGGAGGGGGGCCGCTTCAGCACCCAGCTGACCCTGCCCGCAGGTACCCTCGACCCCAACCAGCAATACGTCGTCGCGACCGCAGTGGTTGATCCCGGCAAGGGCTACGCAACTGAAGACCCCTCCTACAACTCCTCTGCACCCCTGGAGCTGCTGCCTGCAGACACTCAGAATGAGCCGCTCAATGCTCAGATTCTTTCGGGTCAGCTGGAAATCCCGCAGGAAAAGAACCTTGTCGTCTACAAGGTTACCGGTCTGGGTGAGGCGCAGGCTTTCGAGGTGATGACCTATGCCTACGCCCTGGATAGTCAGGGTAACCGCATCCTGCTCGCTGCCTCTCCTGCGCGTGCCGACGTTATGAACGGCACCCTCCTGGATGGCATTGAAGTGCCCGGATCCAGGTTGGAAGAAGTGCAGGCTGTTCACGAAGACCTGCGCTATGTGCTCAGCGTTGAAATCGCGCCGTCTGCCGCTAATGGTTACACCGCCCAGGAAGTTGAGGTTCCCTTCATGAATGGTTGGAATGCACAGAATGGCTCCGCTCCGGTTGCTACCGCTGAGCGCGCAATGGCGGAGCAGGCACAGTTCGAGAAGAAGCAGCTCGAGGAGAAGGTGCAGCCTGAGCCGGCTGCACAGCCTGAGAGCGTAGTACCTGCGAACACTGCACAGTCGCAGTTCGATCACGTGCTGCCCGAGGACAACCCCGGCCGCCGCTACAGCCTGCCGCGCAACACTCGCTTTGACCGTGTTCGCGACACCTCTGCCGAACAGTCGCAGGACAATGCTGCTAACCCCGTGCTGGCTGCCCGCCTGCACGTGGAAGAAACCGTTGTCCCCGAAACTGACTCCGAGAAGACCCTGACCTTGCGCGGTGAAGGTTTTGAGGGCGTCGGCACGGTGCACCTGATGGTGAGCGCCGTGGACGAATACGGTGTGGCAACCGACGGCATCATTGCTTCGGCTGATGTCTCAGAGATTGACCCCACTGGGGCTTTCACCGCACAGATGCAGATTCCCGGCGCTGCCCTTAAGCCCGGCACCACCTACCGCGTGAGCGCTGTAGCGGAAGATGAGCAGGGCACCGTACGCATCGTGAACGGTGGCTTTAAGGTGGACCGCGACGGCGTGGGTAATGCGCCCGAAACCCCCGAAGCGTCGGAGTCTGAAAGCTCTGCACCTGAGGTTAAGGCGCCTGAGGCGACCGGTGCTGAGGCGACCGCGCCTGCTGAGGCTACTGCTCCTGCAGCAGATCAGCAGAAGGCGGGGGAGAGCGCTACCGCCCAGAAGGATGATACTTCGGTTCCGGTTCAGAACACCGGTGCTCAGGATGCGCCCGCTCAGGAGGTTGAACCGCAGAAGGTTGAACCGCAGAAGAGTGGCGAGCAGAAGGCGCAGGCCTCTGGTTCTCAGAAGGCTGTGGCAGAGCAGAAGCGTGAGCAGCTTGCCGCTACCGGTGCTTCCAATGTGCTGGTTATTAGTGCTGTTGGATCGATATCGCTACTTGCGGGTATGCGTTTGAGTCGTCGTCGCCGTAGTGGGATGCAGTTCAGCTCTCGCCGCTAAACCACGCGAATTATTGCCCCACTAGGCAAAATATGCACAAAGATGAAGGGGCGTCCGAATCATAGGATTTGGGCGCCCCTTCATCTTTAACTTTGCCTAAGGCTAAGCCTACGTTGATCTAGGATTACGCCTATAATTTATGGTGATGTCGCATACATTGCTGTAACTCTTTGCCGCCTCGTTTACACGGGGTGGGAAACGCTATGAAGCGCCTCCGCTCACCGAAAGTAGAAAACCGTTGCACTGCGTCTACTTCCAATCTTTGGGCGTGGAAGTCATACGATCATTCCACTATATTCACTCACGAAATCAGGTGACCACCATGTTTTTCATGCAGCGTTCTTGCCGCGGCGCGGCGCTAGTAGCGTCCGCAACCCTCGGTTTGGCAGGTGCCCTCGCACCTGCAACTCTTGCTCCCGCTACCTTTGCATCCGCCGCTTATGCGCAGACTCAGCAGGCTGTGCCGTCTGAGAGTGCAGCACCTGTAAACACCGCAGAGCCGTTCGACCATGTACTGCCCGAGGATGACCCCCGCCGCCACTACAGCCTGCCGCGCGACACTCGCTTTGACCGTATTCGCGACATCTCTGTTGACCAGCAGCAGGACAACACCGCTAACCCCGTGCTGACTGCCCGCCTGCGTGTAGAAGAAACCGTTGTTCCCGAAAACGACTCCGAGAAGACCCTAACCCTGCACGGCGAGGGATTCACCGGCATCAGCTCGGTACAACTGATGGTCAGCGCCTTGGATGAACACGGCGTGGTGACCGGCGGCGTCATTGCTTCAGCTGATGTCTCGGAGATTGATTCCACTGGTGCTTTCACGGCACAGGTGCAGATTCCTGGCACTGCTCTTAAGTCCGGCACTACCTACCGCGTGAGTGCTGTAGCTAAGGATGAGCAGGGCACCCCGCGTACCGTATTTGGTGGATTCAAGGTGGTTCTTGATAGCACGGATGGTGTGCCCGCTACTCCTGAGGCATCGGCATCCGAAAGCTCTGCTCCGAAGGCTGGGGCACCCGTGGCTAATACCCCCGAAGTAACCGGGCCTGCGCAGACTCCTGCGGCTGATGCATTGGCACCCGCCGAATCTACTGAACCTGCTGAGGCCCTTGCTCCTGCTGTGGATCAGCAGAAGGCGGGGGAGAGTGCTACCGAGCAGAAGACTGATGCCTCGGTTACGGCCCAGGATGCTGAACCTCAGAAGGGTAGCGAGCAGAAGCGTGAGCAGCTTGCCGCTACCGGTGCTTCCAATGTGCTGGTTATGAGTGCCGCTGGGTTGCTTTCGCTACTTGCTGGTGTGTACTTGAGCCGCCGTCGCCGTAGTGAGATGCAGCTCAGTTCTCGCCGCTAAAACGGGTCAATTATTGCCTCACTAGGTAAAATATGCACAAAGATGAAGGGGTGCCCGAATCATAGGATTTGGGCGCCCCTTCATCTTTAACTTTTTCTAAGGTTATACCTATAATTTAGAGTGCTGTCATAGACGGCACTATCACTCTTTACCGCCTCGTTCACTCCGAGGTGGGGAAGCGCTGTGAAGCGCCTCCGGTCACCGATATCAGAGAACCGTTATTCTGCGCCTACTTCCGACCTTTGGGCGCAGGAGTCACACGACGATTCATCACACTCACTCACGAAAATAGGTGACCATGTTTTCCACGCAGCGTTCTTGCCGCGGCGCGGCGCTAGTAGCGTCCGCAACCCTCGGTTTGGGGGGTGCCCTCGCGCCTGCAACTCTTGCTCCCGGCACCTTTGCATCCGCCGCTTATGCGCAGACTCAGCTGTCTCCGAAGCCTGAGCTTCCCATCGCTGTTGCCGCCGACGTCGTTCAGCACAGCATCTCCTTGGATCTGCTGGCTCAGACTGGCGATTACACTCTCCTGCAGGTCAGCGGTGTAACTTCCCTGGATCAGGTGAAGGTTCGCCTGTCTGCTATCTCCGTTGAAGATGGCGTCGTGGCGACTATGACCGTACCCGCTGCTCAGCTGACTGCCTCAAAGAATGAAGATGGCAACATGGAGCTGAGCATCCACCAGCGCCTCAACGTTGAGCAGCCGTACATGGTCGAAATTGAGAATCTGAGCAACGGCGAGACTGTCTCCATTGAGTTTATGCCCGAGCACGGTGTAACAATCGACGAGATTATGGCTAGCCGCCAGAACATTTTCTTCCCGGACACCCCCGGCGTTCGCCGCGCCCCAAAGGTGGAGGCGAACCCCGCCCCCGAGGTATCCGCAAGCCCGAGCGCATCCCCGAGTGCCGCGAAGGATAGCCCGCGCCCGACGGTAGCCCCGGCACCTTCTGAGGCGCCGTCTGCCTCGCAGAGCGCTTCGGCGCGTCCTTCTGCAAGCGCATCTGCTAGCGCCTCGGCGAGTGCATCCGCGAGTGCGTCTGCCAGTGCTTCTGCTTCGGCGAGCTCTTCTGCTGATGACGCGGCACCTGCCGAGGTGACTGAGGACCGTCTGCTGGTGCATAACCGCCCTGACGGTCGTGCCCCCGCAGGGACTCGTGAAGCGACTCTGGAAATCTCTACTGCAGAGCTGCGCGGGTCGGCTGATTTTCAGCCTATTAGCGTCAGCGCTAGGAATGTGGCGGAGAGCAGCCTGGGCTATGACGTGATGGTCTTTGAAATGCCTACTGATGGTGGTGCCGTGGGTTCGCCTCTGGCTACTACTCACGTGAATCCTCAGCAGGTTGCTGATGGTGCTTTCTCCACCGATTTGCAGGTTCCCGGTACCGCGTTGAACCCCGGCAAGCGCTACCGTGTGGTTGTGGTGGGTGGTGACTCCACTGAGGAGCTGAAGCTCATGGCGACCACCGCTTTTGGTGTGAGCGTGGTTCAGCGTGCTGTTCCGGTGAATCACACTTCGAGGCCTGCAGAGTCTAGTGCCCGTCCGGTGGGCCCGGTGATTTCTGATGTTAATCGTCGTGTGGTTCCGTCGGCTTCTTCTGCGCCTTCTATGGTGGATGAGTCTGCGGTGGAGTCTGCTAATCTTGCTGCCGATTCTGTTGCCAAGATCCCGTCGGTGGAGGGCGCCCTGGGCTATATTGCTCAGGCTCAGCGTTCTGCTCGTGCGATTACTGCGCAGGCTCGAAGCTCTGTGGCTGATACTTCTGTGCAGGCTCCTGAGACGATGATTATGTCTGGTTATGCGACGCTATTGCCTGGTCGTACCGTGGTGAACCTGCTGGGCTATCAGCCGTTGGAGTCTGAAACGGTGACTGTTGCTTCTCCTCAGGAGAATGTGGGTGCTGCTGGTTCGGGTAGTTTCTATACTCGTAGTTCGAAGTCGCGCGGTGATTCTTCCGGTTCGAAGCTGGAGGCGAGCGCCCAGGATAATGGCCCTCTGCCGGAGGGCACTTTGCCGCTGAGTATTGCTCTGCTGGGTTCGGTTGCCTTTGTGGGTACTGCTGTGGCGGTTAATGTGTATCGTCGTCGCATTGAGGATGCTGAAGAGTTGGACGCGGAGTAGTTCAGCGTATCTGTTTCTTCGTGCTGTGAGGCGTGTAGGCGGGCCCTCTGTGGGACTGCCATGATGCGGGAGGTGCCCTGTCGGGTGCGCACTGATGGGGTGCGTGTTCGGTGGGGCGCCTTTTGTGTGTCTGGATATTTGACGCTGTTGTGCGTTGGGTTGTGCGTTGGGAATGATGTAAAAATCTCTTTTTAGTGCACTGTGGGGAATATTTTCTTGCATTCGAATTTTGCGTTATTTATATCTCAGTAAAGTATTTAATTCCCTTTTATTTTGGCGATTATTGCGACATAAAGTTTTAGCACATGAATGCAATGCAACATTAAGTGCAATATCCGTGTTAGTCTAGGGTGTAACCGACGTACTGATGCGCAAATACCTGGATCAGAAACACCGGCTTGTGGTGAGCCTTCCCTAGTCCAGGCTTTGTGCCTACATCGCTTGAAATGGCACATATGACTATCACTCAACTTCCGAAACGAATTCATGCTCTTTCGCTTGCCGCCGCTTTGGGTGCAAGTGCTTTTGTGCTTCCTGGCGCCTCCGCAGTAGAAGCTGAAGCAATTAATGTGAATGATTGTCTTGCGGCTCTGGTTAATAACGAATTTGATTCGAGCTGCCCTTATGAAGACCTCGAAATTGAGGTCGATACCATCGAAATTCGCGTGCAGTCCATTAAGGATGGCAAAGCGACCCTGAAGCTTGCACCCCTATACGAGGGCGGCTACGTGGGTGACGCATCCAAGGCCTACCTGGTGTTGCAGTACTACAGCACCTCTGGCGCGCTGCTCGGATCTGACACCTACGAGCCTTCTGCCCTGCAGGTTGAGCGCGCCGATGACGGCTCGATGCTCGTCACCTTTGAGATGCCGCAGATGCCCCAGGAAGGCTACTACTCCATTAGTGCCACGGATCTGGTGACCTCCGATGCGGGTTACGGCGAATTCATGATTTCTGGAGGCTCCCTCGTACCGCACGCTATTCCGGTTGAGGACGACTCTGACGAGGTTATGGTGGACAAGAAGGAGAGTGCCCACCATGTGCCGACCATTGATGAGCTGAAGGCGCTGGATAAGCTCCGTGAAGAGGAGCAGAAGAACCAGCAGGCTGCAGATCAGAAGGGTAGCAAGGATAGGGTCAAGGTAGAGATTCCCTCTGATTCTTCTGAGCAGTCGAATTCTTCTGAACAGCCGAATTCTTCTGAACACCCGGATCTTGAAACCCACACTCAGAAGCTGGAACAGGTCCCGGGCGGATCGACCTCTTCTCGTGATACTCAGACCCTGAGCGTTTCGGAACTGAAGGTTGCGTATGCTGAGGTGCGCTCTGATAAGGAAACCAAGCCGGTGACCATCAGCGCAGAGCGCCTGCCCGTGAACGCGGCTGGCTACGACCTGATCGTGGTTGAAACCGATATGAGCGGCAACCACAAGGGCGATGCGCTGTCCATTACGCACATCAGCTCTAATCGCATCGTCAATGGCGCGTTCAAGGAAGAGATTGGTATGCCCGGTTCTCTGTTGAAGACCGGCTCGGTGTACACCGCTTACCTGGTCCGTGCGGACGATACTGAGTACGCGGAAGAAGTTGTCTCGGTGCGATTCAAGGTCAGTGGCGAGGCGACCGGTAGTGCAACCTCCTCGACGAAGGCTGAACAGCCGCGCCAGGATGCGAGTGCTACGGTGGCACCCAGCACCAAGACTGATGCGGCTACTAGCCCTGCTCAGCGCAGTGTCCAGAGCGGCGTCTCTACTTCGGGCTCGAAGGAACCCGCCTCGAGTGCGCCTCAGTCGACTTTGGCGGCAGTGAGCGCTATGTCCCAGCAGCAGGAGGCGAAGGCGGAACGTCAGCGTCAGGCCCTGCAGACTTTGGCTCAGGCGCGCACGATGACTCCGCGTTCGGCTATTGAACCCACGCGAACTGATTTGGCGTCCGCGTACCGTTCTGGTTCTGACCCGGCATCTATTGCGGCTGCCGCAAATTCCGGCGCGGTCGCCCAGGGACCCACGAGTGATGCCACCTCCGGTAATGGCAATAAGGGCTTCACGCCCGTCATCCACTCGGAAACCAATACTCGTTCTGCCGCGGTGAACTCGACCACCACCCATGTGCAGTCCAATGCGAATGCTGATCGTCAGGATGGCGTGAAGGCTGCGGCTTCCGTTGCGGCTCCTACCAGCGAAGAGGTGGCTCAGCATGGTACGGCGTTATGGGCTATTGGTGGCGTTGGTCTGACCCTCGTGGTTGGCGCCGCGTGGACGGCTCACCGCAGGGGCTTTCTGAGCTCCTAAAGCCCTTGGTGCGCTTGCGCGTTGTGCCTGCTGGTAGGGCACTTATTCATGCCCTCAATATGTCTTGAGATATCCCTCACCCCCGTAATCTGTAGTTGCAGATTGCGGGGGTGAATGCGTGTTCAGGGTGTTCAAAAAGCATCTACCTTCGCGTGAATAAACCTTAAGGTTCGTGATAGGGTTGAAATAACCGATAAATAGATGCGCGCTACTTTTGTGTTTTCACCGGAGGAAATGCGAGGCGGAGTAAGGTACGACTTTTCCGGGGACCTTACATCCCGGAAAGGCTCCCAAGAGCATACGAAGACATGCCGCTAGCACGCATCAATTCCACCATGAAAAGACGCATCGCATGAGCACTCATTCAACAAAGTACTGTGTTGTCACCGCAACCCTTTTGATTGCGGGGCTTCAATGCGGGCTTGTTGCACCTTCCATGGCGGCGGAAATCCGCGTCACCACGCATACGGCGGTACCCAAAAGCGTTGGACACCGCGTGGATGGGCACCGTGTGGAACAGAATGACGTTGCACCGAACGGGCAGAAGCAGAACGCGGCATCTAAAGTCACCATGAAGGCGCAGCTTCAAGAGGGCGGTTTTCTGCTGCGGTGGAACGGACTCCCTCAAGAGCTGACGGCTACAGACATTCTGGTAGACATCGACTTCTACACTGTTACTGGTGAATACGGCGGTTCCATTGTTGAGAACCCGCAGGTATCCGAGGGGGAGAACAAGGGCGAATATAGCCTCCTCATGAGCCTCGCCAGGGGAAAAGAAGTTGTGTACGTCATCGTTCTGACCGACAGCGTCAACAATATCGCCTACGAATTCTTTGTTAAAGAAGATGGGAGACGTCTAGTTCAGACCGTCGACCCGCGCAACGGTAAGGCAAAGCCCACCGAGCCGACGGTCGATATTGAGCATGAAGAAGCAGAAACTGCCGAGGCGAGCCCCACTCCGATCTCTGGCGCGGAGAACGACCAGGACGAAGACAACCAGCTCTCACCCACTCTTAGGGATACGTTGCACCCCACGCCGGAAAGCTCAACGGCAGCCCCGGTTAAGGTGCCGCGCGGACGGTACATTGTCTCCGAAGACACCAGCGTGTACGACCCGCAGAACCAGAGGAAGGGTAAACCGCGCCTGTCCGTACAGGATTCCCAGGGTGACTCCCAGGACGACACGAAGCCGGTTACGATTCTCGGCACGAACTTCGCGCAGAATACCAGCGGCTACGACCTGATGGTTATGGAAGTTGACTCTGAAGGCAACACGGTAGGGGACGCGCTCGCCATTGTGCACGTTGGCCCGGAATCCATTTCTGCCGGTTCTTTTGAGGCCGTTATTGGTGTGCCCGGAGCGTCCTTGCAGATTGGCAAGACGTACCTGGTGGCAGCATTTGACGCCGCCAATGATGGCAACCTTCAGCTGAATACGGTCCGTTTTACGGTGACTCAGGCTTCTGCCGAGAATGGTGGCTCGTCGTCTGATTCTTCCTCTAAGAACGAGAGCGCATCTGCTACGGAACCTTCTGCGAATCCTACGATTGCCACTGATACTGCAGGTGCATCCGGCGCGAGCACACCCGCCGCAGGTTCTAGGTCTAAGACCCGCGGTATTCAGGGTGATACCGCCATGGCTCCGGGCACTAAGGACGCCACGATTTCTGTTCCGCGCCCCTCGGGTGGTTCTGTTACCGAGTCTTCCTCGGCTCTGGGGTACCGCACTGAGGAGGCGCAGCCTGTTCAGGTGCCGACCCCCGACTCTAATCTGCCTTCGGGTATCGACTCGGCGGCGCAGTCTCGCCGCGCCGCAATTCTGAATGGTTCTTCCTCTCAGGTTCGTACTGAGCACGGGTCGCCGGATGGCGTGAAGGCAACGGAGGCGCAGATTACCCGCAACACGGATAAGAGCTTGCCTCTTCTGCCGATTTTGGTAATTTTGGGTGGCGGCCTGATTCTTGGCGCCTTGGGCGTGTCGCGTGTACACGCTTCGAAGAAGGATTAGTTGCCTAGAGGCCGGGGGAGTGGCGGCCCCCGGTACTTGTCGCGGCATGCTGGCGTGGGTTAGTTGTATCCCCGTTAGTGTGCTGCGAAGTGTTCTGTCATAAAACGGTTTCTTGGAATCTGATGTTGAGAAATACTCACACTGTCGATATAGTGAGCCTGTCCTAACAATGTCGATAGTATGGATACACACCAATGAAGATTTTCACATCTAGCACCCGCCTCTCCAAGGGAGCCTGCGCCCTCGCCGTCGCTGGCGCTGTCGCCCTGCCCCTGGCACCCGTTCTCGCCGAGAACATTAATATCGCTGCCCAGAACGTTGCCGCACAGAATGTCGCTGCGGGCGACCAGGCAACCACTGGCGCATCCTTCGGTTGGGGCGTGCGCGCCTCCTTCCTGTCCTATAACGGTATGCCCCGCGAAATGACCGACGGCGCAGCTTGGGACGCAACCGCAAAGCAGTTCACCTTCACCCCGACCTCCACCACCGTCTCTGAAGACGGCAAGCAGGTCACCCTGCAGGCTGCTGGCCGCCTCTGGTTCACCGGCCACTGCGCTGAAGGTCAGGACCCCGAAACCGGTTGCGCCCTGAACCTCACCTTCTCCAACCCCCGCGTGGAACTGAACCTCGCTGACGGTACCGGCTCCCTCTACATGACCGTGCGCACCAAGAACTACGCCAGCGGCAAGTTCGAGGGCCCCATGGAAGTCAAGATGGCTACCCTGAGCACCGGCACCGCCAAGCAGAGCGAGAAGGACGGCGTGGTCAGCATCAGCGGCATCTCCGCGAACCTGACCGCCGACGGTAACCACGCCTTCTCTGACTTCTACAACGAAGGCGCCAGCCTCGACCCGCTGAGCATCTCCTACACCGGTAGCGCAGCCAACGCCCCCAAGAGCGCCTACAGCGCCGCCGAGTCCTACAACACCGGCGCGGGCGTGAACCAGCCCCAGAACACCGCACGTCTGGGCCAGAACCACATCGTGCACGTGGCACCCCCGAGCTTCAGCGGCGACACCACCTACACCGTGCTGAACAGCTCCAACCTGAAGATGACCGACACCGGTGTTCTGAAGGCAATCAAGGGCGTTTTCGCTGTGGACGCTGACGGCAACCGCATGCTCGTCATCGGCAGCGAGACCAACAAGCCCGAGCTGTACACCGTGACCGCTGAGGGTAAGCTCGTCTCCTCCGGTATCTACTCCGACGCAGAGCTCGGCGCCAACACCGTCAAGGCAATCGGCTACAACCCCGCCAACAACACCTGGGGCATCCTCAGCATTGACGGCCAGGGCGGCGGCAAGCTGACCATTATTGACGCATCCGGCAAGGCAACCTCGCAGGCTCTGCCGAAGCCCGACTCCATCGACCCACAGGTTGTGAACGCCTACTCGCTCGACGAGTACTACGGCGACTCGTTCTCCAACAACACCGTGACCCTCGCGCCGCTGCCCGACGGCAGCTTCGTGTACGCACCGTCGACCTCCATCTACGATGCGTCTGGCGAAAAAGTGGTCCAGAAGGGCCACCTGCTGCACCTGAGCAGCAACGGCGTGTCCCTGGTGCCGAACTCCTCGCCCGAGGGGTACACCACCGCCCTGCCCTCGACCCTGGTCAGCCCCAAGGGCTACATTTACCGTTGGAACAACTGGTACGGCGGTAAGGTGCAGATCCTCAAGTACGAGAACGGCACTTTCAGCGTGGTCCGCGAGTCCGCAACCCTTGAGGGCTTCGAGAAGACCGAGGTTGCCACCATGTTCCTGACCCGTGCGGGTAACGTGGTCGTGGTGGATGCATCCGGCTCCCGCCTGGTGTTCATGGATGACACTCTGAACAAGGTGAACGAGGTGGTGCTCTCCTCGATGCGCAAGACCGACAAGAGCGGCGGCTACAACGCTCTCGAACTGCCCAACGGCGATATTATCTACCCGACCAGCTTCGAGAACCCGAACACCTATGAGGATCAGCTGTGGCTGAACCGTCTGGCAGCGAACTCGGCACCGGCTCCTGAGCCGACCAAGTCTGCTGAACCGACCGTTGCACCGACTGTCGCGCCTTCTGCTGAGCCTACTGTTGCTCCCACCGAGGCACCCACCGCTGAGCCGACTAAGTCTGCTGAGCCTACCGTTGCTCCGACCGTTGCTCCCACCGCTGAGCCTACCGTGGCACCCTCTGCAACTGCAGAACCCACCATGACGCCTTCTGCGAGCGCTGAGCCTACCGCGGAGCCTTCGGTAACGGCTGAGCCCACTGCGACCGCAGAACCGACTGCTGAGCCTTCTGCAACCGCTGAGCCGACTGTTGCTCCGACCGAGGCACCCTCTGCAACTGCTGAGCCCAGCGTGACCGCAGAACCCACCGCAGTGCCTTCGGAGGAGCCCACCTCGCCGTCTCTGCCGACCGCGTCCGTGGCACCTTCTGTCGCCCCGAGTGCTTCTGCAACCCCGAGCGCATCGGTGAGCGCATCCCCGACCGCGGTTCCGAGCGTTCCCGCCGTGACCCCCTCGGCGACCGTGTCCGCATCGGCGTCCGCATCGGCATCCGCTAGCGCGTCTGCTTCTTCGAGTGTTTCTGCGAGCGCGTCGAGCTCCGCAAGCAGCTCCAGCAGCGCTTCGGTGAGCGCATCGGCGAGCGAATCGGCATCTTCGACCGCCTCCGCTTCCGCGAGCGCTTCCGCTTCTGAGAGCAGCACCGCCGACCAGAACACTGCCGGCCACAAGGGCGGCTCCAACGGTGGTTCTGATGCTGGTTCCGGCGCATCCGATAACTTGGGTGTGAGCGGTTCCAACGGCGGTTCCTCTAACGGTGGTTCCTCCCTCGGTGGCGGTTCTTCCGCAGGTAGCTCCTCGACCTCCGGTAGCTCCTCCTCGAAGCTGGCTCAGACCGGCGCATCCGGCGCTATGTTCGCCGCAGCAGCTGGTGCTATCACCCTGGCTGTAGGTACCGCACTGGTTGTGGCACGCCGCCGCAAGAGCTAAGATTTAGCCTTCGCGCAACACCCCGCTTCGTTACTCGTGTTCATGAGTAGGGAAGCGGGGTGTTCCTTTCATACAATGGAAATATGACTATTCTGAATGTAATCGCAACCTCGCACGGCACCGACTCGGTTGCCGGTCGCGAGGCTATCACGCTGATTCGTGAGCAGATTAAGTTCCTGCTCGCTCAGCGTAACGACGGTGTGGAGTACCGTGTCCACGCCGCATATGTGGATGTGGAATCTCCCAGCGTTGATGATGCCGCAGCCTCCCTGCCCAATGATGAGCCCTGCGTTATTGTGCCGATTCTGCTGTCGACCGGCTTCCATACTCATGTGGATTTGCGCCGTGCCGCACGCAATAGCGGCATTGAGCGTATTAGCATTGGCGAGTCTTTGGGCCCGGATGCGCGCCTTGCCGCGCTGACCCGCGCTCGCTTGGAGGAAGCTGGCTGGACTCCCGGCGATGGCCCCGTGGTTCAGGGTGCTGCCGGTTCTTCTCGTGCTGATGGTCGTGCGGACATGAGCCGCGCGGCTGAGCTGCTGGCTGAGGAGTTGCACGTTCCGGTGCATCACGGCTTCATTGCCGCGATTGATCCGAAGTTCCACGAGGTCGTTGCCGAACATCAGCCCAAGTTTGCTGCGACCTACCTGCTGGCGGAGGGTTTCTTCGCCGGTAAGATGCGCCGTGATGCTGAGTCGACCGGTGTGCCGGTGAAGGTTGCCGCGCCGCTGGTGAACGCGCAGGGTGGCGCTTCTGCTGCCGTGGTGGCGGAGTGCTTCATTGACCGCATGGATGCGGCTATCGCCCAGCTGGATGCCGCCTAACAACTCAGGTTTACGGTGCGTGTAGATGCGCTCGTAAGGCTGAAAGTGTTAATACAAAAAACCTCGGGACGTCATGGTCCCGAGGTTTTTGTGTTGCTGTGTTTGAGTAGCCGTAGGTGGCTGAACGTTTAGGCGGTCTTGAGGTAGACGTCGCCGTCACGGACCTCTACGGGGTAGACCTTGATGGAGTAGGAGGGGTCAGAGAGGCACTCGCCGGTGGTCAGGTCGTAGACCTCCTTGTAGAGGGGGGAGGTGATGGTGGGGTTGCCGTTCTTTTCGCCGACGATGCCGCGTGCGAGGACCAGTGCCTGGCTGTGCGGGTCGAGGTGGTCGCTGGCGAAGATGCCGTGCTTGGTCTTGTAGATGGCGTACTGGTAGCCGTCGACCAGGGCGACTTCACCCCAGTTTTCTTCGAGGTCAGATTCGGCGCAGATGCGTACCCAGTTCTCAGCCATGGGGGTTTCCTTTCGAAGTGGTGGTCTGCGCCGCGCGGGGTGCAGGACACAATAGCGATTCGTGTGTTCTTTGTTTGGAGTTTACCTTATGAAACCCACATTTGGAAATGGGGCGCGCGGAGGGTGCTAAAGGTTATTTTTACCCTAAAAGATGACCTTGAATTTTATAGATTAGCCTTACCTAAATTAAGTCTAGATAAGGTAAGAATACCCTATTCTAGCCCGGTATTCCGCGGATTTTTTTGGAAAATTTTCCCAAAAAATGCGGATTTTCGATACTTCAACCCCGCGCTAGCGTGTACGATAAAAGTCGTAGTTTAAAACGCCTTTTGACTGCCTGAAAAAACAACATAATCCCACACAAAAATGTTTCGTAATTTTCAGATGCATTCTAAAGAAGCGGGCGCTTCAACTACTCGGTACGCATCAGATACGAGCCCAACGGTACGGAAACTAGGAGTTCCAACGCCGGGCACGGTCCAGTCGCACGCTGAGGGTAGATAAGTGCCATGAACTACCTGCATTACAACTAGGAAGGAAAATCCATGTCGCACACCCCCCGCAACATTCTCGTTGTCGGCGCAGGCCCGGCTGCGTGGCGTTTTGTACGCGCGTACCACGAAGGCGCTGAAGCTGCCGGTCGCGCAGCGGACACCATCACCGTCCTCAACGATGAGCCCTACATCCCCTACGACCGCGTTGCTATCGAGCAGATTTTCAAGGACACCGAGAAGGACCTAACCCTCGGCGATCCCGAACTGTGGAATGCAGAGAACATCAACCTGGTCAACAACTGCCACGCAGAGAAGCTTGACCGCACCCGCCGCGTCGTCACTGACACCGAGGGTAACGAGTACCCCTACGACGTGCTGGTTTTCGCAACCGGTTCCCGCGCGGTTCGTATCCCCATTCTTAACTCGGACGCAGCACACGTCTTCCGCACCATTGACGATGTGAAGAACATGGTCTCCGAGGTCAAGCGCCTGCAGTCCACTCTCGGCCGCGCACCCCGCGGTATCGTCGTCGGTGGCGGTCTGCTCGGCCTCGAAGCAGCTGAGGGTCTGAAGGACCTGGGCGCAGAGCCCACCATCCTGGACGTGGCTCCCTGGTTGCTGTCCGTTGAGGTTGACCAGGGCGGCGGTTACGCCGTGAACGCCCAGATTAAGGCAACCGGCATTGATATTGAGACCGGCGTGTACATCTCCGGCATCAACAAGGACGCTGACGGCAACGTCGTCTCCGTCTCCATCGCAGACTCTCCCTCCGAGGACGCAGAAATCCGCACCCTGCCCGCCGACATGGTGGTCTTCGGTGCCGGTATTCGCCCCAACGACGAACTGGCACGTGACGCTGACCTTGCACTGGGTGAGCGCGGCGGTATTCTCGTCAACGACGCATGCCACTCCTCCGACGAGCACATTTGGGCTATCGGTGAGGTTGCCTGCGTGCTGGGCCGCACCTGGGGTCTGGTCGCACCGGCTAACGCTATGGCTGACGCTGTGGCAGCTAACCTGCTCAACGACAATGAAGAGGCTCAGGTTGAAGAGTTCGACATCGCAACCAAGCTGAAGTTCTCCGGCGTTCAGGTGGCTGGCTTCGGTGACCGCCGCGGCACCACCGAGGGCTGCCTCGAGGTTCTGTTCGCAGACCCCGCACGCGGCATGTACCAGAAGATCGTGACCAGCGGCGACGCAAAGACCCTGCTCGGTGGCGTGTTCGTCGGTGACACCGCTCCCTTCGACTCCCTTAAGCCCCTGCTCGGTCGCGAACTGCCCGCTGAGCCGAACGTCTACCTGACCGCAGCTGGCGGCGGCGACGGCATCCCCGACACCGAACTGCCCGATGACGCAATCCTGTGTTCCTGCAACAACATCAGCTTCGGTGCTGTCCGTGAGGCAATCGTAGACGGCAACCACGATGTTGCATCCCTGAAGTCCTGCACCACCGCGGGTACCCAGTGTGGTTCCTGTGTGCCGATGCTGCAGAAGACTCTGGAACAGCAGATGAAGAAGATGGGTCTGACCGTCTCCAAGGCACTGTGTGAGCACTTCGACTTCTCCCGTGCAGAGCTGGCTGAGGCTGTGCGCCTGACCAACCTGGACGACTTCGACTCCGTGCTGGCACGCTTCGGTCGCGGTGGCGACGGCTGTGCAATCTGTAAGCCGACCGTTGCGTCGATCCTCTCCTCCTTCCGCAACTCCTACGTCCTGGATGCAGGCCGCGGTGGTATTCAGGAGACCAACGACCGTGCACTGGCGAACATGCAGAAGAACGGTACCTACTCCGTCGTTCCGCGTATTCCCGCAGGTGAGATCCCCGCTAAGAAGCTGGGCGTCATCGCAGAGGTTGCTGAAGAGTTCGGCCTGTACGTGAAGATTACCGGTGCACAGCGTATCGGTATGTTCGGTGCTCGCCTGGAGCAGCTGCCCTACATTTGGGAGCGCCTGGTGGATGCCGGCTTCGAGTCCGGTCAGGCATACGGTAAGTCCCTGCGTAACGTGAAGTCCTGCATGGGTTCGACCTGGTGCCGCTTCGGTGTTCAGGACTCCACCGGCATGGCAATCCAGCTGGAGAACCGTTACCGCGGCCTGCGCTCCCCGCACAAGTTCAAGTTCGGTGTTTCCGGTTGTAACCGTGAATGTGCTGAGGCACAGGGTAAGGACGTTGGTCTGATCGCAACCACCAACGGCTGGAACCTGTACCTGGGCGGTAACGGTGGTGCAAACCCCGCTCACGGTCGCCTCTTCGTCAAGGACGCTTCCAGCGAGGACATCATCCGCTACATTGACCGCTACCTGATGTACTACATCCGCACCGCAGACAAGCTGCAGCGTACCGCTCGCTGGCTTGAGGACCTGGATGAGGAGCACGGCGACGGCCTGGCACACCTGCAGTCCGTCCTCATCGAGGACTCCTTGGGCGTGTGCGAGGACCTGGAGCGCGACATGCAGCGTCACGTTGACTCCTACGAGGACGAGTGGGCAGCAACCCTGAAGGACGAGCGTCGCCTGCGCCGCTTCCGTGCCTTCATCAACGAGCCCAACGGCAGCGACGAGGGTTCGCACCTGTACGTGCTGGAGCGCGAGCAGATTCGCCCCGCAACCCCCGAGGAAATTGCGGCGGCAGAAGCTGGCGAGTCCAACACCGTCCTGCTGACCGGTGCCAAGATTCCCGTGGGTAAGCCCAGTGACCTCAACCCGGTCCCGGCAGCATAGTATGTGCCCGAAGATTCCTCCGTTCCCGCCCCGCGAGTTCGCCACTATTGACGAGGTGCTCGCGGGCGGGGCGCCCGGGCACACCCTGGACGATAGCGTGACGGAACGCGGAATTCTTCTGCCCGGCGAGCCCGCCGAGAACCCCGGCAAGGTCTACATTGTGGGTGGTGGCCCCGGTGCCGCTGACCTGCTGACCCTGCGTGCGGCACGTGCCCTGAGCGAGGCGGACGTGGTCCTTCTGGATCACCTCGCCCCGCAGGAGTACGGCGAGTACGCACCGAACGCCCTCATCGTTGATGTGGGTAAGGTTCCCGGTAAGCACGCTGTTCCGCAGTCCCGCATTCAGCAGCTCATGATTGATTACGCGCTCTCGGGTAAGACCGTGGTGCGTTTGAAGGGCGGCGACCCGTATGTGTACGGTCGCGGCGCTGAAGAGCTGGATGCGTGCATCGCCGCCGGCCTGGAGGCTGAGGTTATCCCCGGCATTACCAGCGCTATTGCGGTTCCTGCGCGTGCGGCTATTCCGGTGACCCTGCGTAAGGTGTCCTCGATTTTCACCGTCATTTCTGGTCACTCCGGCCTGTCGGAGACCGAAGTGTCGGCTGTTGAGGCGACCCTGCGCGCCCAGGGCACCGTGGTGCTGCTGATGGGCGTTCGTACCCTGCCCGATACGGTGGCGTCTCTGCTCTCTCGTGGGATTGAGGCTGACACGCCGCTGGCAACCATCGAGAACGGTTTCTCTGAGAAGGAGCGCGTGACTGTCACGACCCTTGAGAACGCTCAGGTGGATTGTGCATCGGTCAAGGCGCCGGCTATTACCGTCATCGGTGAGGTCGTGCATTATGCTCGCGATAATCAGAACCGCTTTGTGAGCGAGGTTCACGAGCGTCTGCGTGAGCGTTCCACCTCCTAGAGGCGAGCACTGTGCATTAGATAGTACGGTGCGTTAGATAATATTGCGCAGCCCCGCATCCTTGGTTTTTCCTAGTTGCCGAGGAGCGGGGCTGTTGCTGTGCCTGCTGATGTTGCCTGGCTGGGGAATACCGGGCAGCGCGGGGAAATGCTCTGGCGCAAAAACAGCGGCACAAAAACATACGAAAGCGGGGCGGGTATCGACTGATACCCGCCCCGCTTCGTTAGGGGTATTGCCCTTAGACCCTAGGGTTTCAGCGCCTAGATCTTGAAGTCGCTACTGCTACCGGAACTAGAGCTACCGGAGCCGCCACCGCTGGACTTGCTTGCCGAAGCCGATGAGGAGGGACCTTCAAAGACCTTGCGGAATTGGTCGCTGTACTGCGACACGAAGTACTCACGGCTGGTTACGCGCCACTTGCCCTCGGCGTACACCACGTAGATCACGACATCCAGGGTGCTTGCCTTCTGAGGCTCACCCGTGCCCTTCTGGTAGATGGTGTATTCCTTGACAACATCCCGGCAGGGGAACGCCACAACAGCCAGATCGGAAGAGGCAAGAGCCTTCCCGTCCTTGTCGTCACGGATGCTCAGCTTGCTCTCGTAGTCCTTGGTCCAACCACCCGCGGCGTAGAGCTTAGCAATAGCCTTCAGGTTGTTGACCAGGCCGCTGTCAGCGCCGTGGACCAGACCCTTGAGGTACTGCAGGTCGCCGTTGTACATCGCGGCAATGTACGCGCTCTGGTAAGCAGCCAGGGTCTTGTAAGCGCCTTCGAGGGAGACGGTACGCTGAGCCACCGTATCAATGACCGGGATCGGAACATTCTTCGCGGGGGAGGTGTCGGTCGGCTCAACATAGTGCGCAATGGCGGGCTTGTACTCGTACTTGACGTCGCCAATGTACTTCTTATAGTCCTTCATGAACTCGTCGGACGGAATAATCTTCGCGGTGGTACGGCTGGACGAGGACGAAGACGACGACGAAGCAGAGGCGGATGCCGAAGCCGAGGCGGACTCAGAAGGCGAAGCCGAAGCCGAGGGGGATGCGGAGGCGCTCGGGGAGCCGGAGAAAGTATCGCCGGTACCGGTGGGGCGAATATCCTTGTTGAAAGCACATCCTGCTAGAGCCAAAGCACCGGCGGTCAGACCGCCAAAAAGAACGGTGCGGCGGGTCAATCCGTTTCGGTCGTTAGCAGAGAGGTTGGCGTGTGCACTCGGCCGGAAGGACATGGTATCTCCTGAAAATGGTTGATTGAGGTAGCTCGCTTCACAACGCTGTGATGCGTACGAAAGGATCCGCCTCATCGTTCTTGTATGGTGCGCGGTACAAAGGGGGTACCGGGATACGGGTGTGCCGGAGCGTGAACTGCGGCGGTATGAAGTATCCACTTCCTACTATAGAAGACTGGTTTTAAAACTTCGTCAAAAAACCCTGGACATTGTCTTTAAGACACAATAACCCAAAGTCGGTGAGGTGCAGGGGTGACTGTGCCTCAACGACTTTGGGATAGTGCATATGGAATTGATGAGACGGGCTGCTCTCGACTAGGGTATTAGACCCCTGCGGATTTAGACCTTAGTGGAGCCGCGACCCGAGGACGAAGAACCGGAGCCAGAAGAACCGGAAGAGCCCTTGCCGCCATTCAGACGCTCGTTCAGATAGTCGTTGCCGATTCGCCACCACTTACCCTCGGTGTAGAGCATCACGTGCGGAATGGCTACCTGAGTAATCGCCGGTATCTTGCGTTCGGTGCCGTCCGGCTGATGGATGGCGGTGGCAGAATACTTGGCGTCCATCATGATTTCTACGTAGCCGTCACCGTTCTTCAGAGCGGTTCGAGGCTCAGTATTCCGCATGGAAATGCTGCACGTGAAGTCCATGTACCAGCCGTTCTGCTCATACAGTTCCTTGACTGCTTTAACCTCGTCGATGGCGCTCTTGTCTGCAGGGTAGGTCAGCTCAATAGCCTGATCTGCATAGTGGCCATCCTTGAGTGCGGTGATCTGGGCGCTGTAGTAGGCACGCAACGTCTCGTAGGCACCCTGGAAGGTCGGTTCTTCACGGTGCGGAACGGTCTTGAGGGGCTTAGGTACGTTCTTCGCAGGGGAAGAATCCGTTGCGGGCTGGTACTCGCCCATGTATTCGCCGGTCAGCTTCAGAGGGCCGGGGTACTTTTCCCAACCCTCAACGAGTGCATCCTCAGATACGGGTACGCGTGCCGCGCTGGACGAGCTGCTTGTGGCATGTGCTGAAGCACTTGCTGATGCGCTCGCGGAGGAAGTAGCGGTAGCAGATGCCGAACTAGAGGCAGAGGGCGAAGCGGTCGCGGAAGGGGTGGGGGAACCGACCTTAGCTTTTGCCTCTTCGCTCAGCGGGCGAATATCGGAGGCGCAACCAGCCATGAGGGAAACCGCGCCACCGAGCAGCAGGGTACGGCGGCTTACAAGGCGGGACGTAACGGAACGGGCGCTCGAAGAGGGTGAGAGCATCGGTGAACTCCTTGATCTTTTCCGAGGCGGGCTCGGGGCACCCGGCGGCGGGCGCGTGGTTATATGGCGTGTTAGGTGAGGTCGTGAAAGGGGTAAAAACTTTAGGCAAATGCCGCGGTTTCAGACTCCGTTCCGGAAGTGACCTCGGGTGTACCTCACGCCGTGGGCGAGGGGTACTGGTGAACTCATCGTTGAGACAGCTGTTCTGAGACTGCTGCGTTTACACCCCGGTGAGAGGGTGGATGCTGTCGAATCATCATTGATGTGTTGCACGATTCATTTTAGACTATTTTGAGGTCAAAATGCACGAAAAAGCACCTTAGTAATCCCTGGGAGTCTATAGGGTGCACAAGATATCAATCACTGTAAAGTATTGCGACCGTGCCCTGTTGTTAGAGGGTCAGGTGATGGGGGGGTGCTCGGCAGGGGAGGCGCATGTATGTCAGATTAAGTGATTTCAGTCATATTTATGACTCGAAAAATAAAAGAGCTGCGCCTCGGTGTTCCCAGAAGGTGGGGGAGGTGAAGGTGGTTGATTCAGCCTTCTGCCCGCGAGGAGGCCTTCAAGACCTCAGAAAAAATATCCGATTCCCAAGGGGAAACCGGCTCGACCATCCCCAAATATGCACTCTATTCACCCGCTATGCATTGGCGAATAATCCAGAAAAACCGGTTCCCACACGGGATGCTGCGGGGGTGAAAACTTGCAGGGGTGAATATCTAGTGGAATTACATCGGTGTTCACCCCATATCTTGTGGTTGCACTGGGGGCAATTCCATGGGCTCCCCTGAAAAAATCGAATCCCACTTAAAGCAACACTTGAAGAATGTAAAAACATACATCCTTAAACACGCCCGAGTGCGGGGTGAGGCAAGACCCCTTAAGCCCCCTACTCGCTCTAAATATCGCCGAACGAAGAACCATTCTGTTTTACGCCTCCAGCATTGGCGCATCAGAAAAGTGCTGTTCAAACCCACACCCCGCGGGGTTGCATACAGACACAAAAGCCACATAAACTATTAGTGTTTGCAACGACCCGGCCATCACCGGCGAGCAATTCGGAAGAACGGACCGCACCTGCGGACACCCGCCAATCGCTGCGGCGAGGGTGTCTTAGCGGAAGAGATGTAGTCCCAGTAGAACCGGACGGTTAAGCCCGATATAGCTGTAATAAGCGACTGATACCCGCCCAACGCGCCGCTCTTCCGGTGGCTAGGTATCGCGGACATACACCGCGGCACCCCGTAGCCCCGGGAGGGTTCGGTGCGTTGAGCTGTTAAATCAGTAAGCAAGGTGGTACCGCGCCGCATCCTGCCCCCGGCACAGCCCGGATTAGTCAGCGATGCCCAGGCGTCCTTGCACCCGTCATGTCAATCCTCACCCGCTGAAACGGTGCGGACGACGAGTGCTACGTACCCTGTCGCCCCAACCTCTCAGCGTTGAGAACAACAGATAAGGGCGCACAAACACATGTCCCATGTATATCCCAAGGCGAGCGCCTTCGAAGCCGCAGGAAGCGGCGTCACCGCATCGCCTAAGTTCCCCGCACTTGAAGAAGCAGTCCTCGACTACTGGAAGAAGGACAACACCTTCTCCGCATCCGTCGAGAACCGCCCCGCAGGCGAAAACGGCGAAAACGAATTCGTCTTCTACGACGGCCCTCCCTTCGCTAACGGCCTGCCCCACTACGGCCACCTGCTCACCGGCTACGCCAAGGACCTCGTCGCACGCTACCAGACTCAGCGCGGCCACAAGGTAGAACGCCGCTTCGGCTGGGACACCCACGGCCTGCCCGCAGAACTCGAGGCAATGAAGCAGCTCGGCATGACCGACAAGCGCGAAATCCTCGAAATGGGCATCGACAACTTCAACGACGCTGCCCGCGCATCCGTGCTCAAGTACACCAACGAGTGGGAAAAGTACGTCACCCGCCAGGCACGCTGGGTCGACTTCGAAAACGACTACAAGACCCTGAACGTCGAGTACATGGAGTCCGTCATCTGGGCGTTCAAGCGCCTCTACGACAAGGGCCTGACCTACCAGGGCTTCCGCGTGCTGCCCTACTGCTGGAAGGACGAGACCCCCCTCTCCAACCACGAGCTGCGCATGGACGACGACGTGTACAAGGACCGCCAGGACCAGACCGTCACCGTCGCATTCCGCCTCACCGCAGACACTGCCCTCGGTGCTGACGAGAAGGTCGCCGCAGAACTCGACGGCGTCGAAGCACTCGCATGGACCACCACCCCCTGGACTCTGCCCACCAACCAGGCGCTCGCCGTCGGACCCGAGATCGAATACTCCGTCGTACCCGGCGCAGGCAAGTTCGAGGGCCGCTCCTTCCTGATTGCCTCCGAGCTGCTCGGCTCCTACGCCAAGGACCTCGGCTACGAAGGCGACCAGCCCGAACAGGACGCAGCTGCAGCCGTCACCGCACGCTACACCGGCTCCCAGCTCGAGCACGTGCGCTACACCCCGCTCTGGGATTACTTCGCAGACACCGAAAAGTGGGGCACCGAAACCTCCTGGCAGATCCTCGTCGCCGACTACGTCACCACCGGTGACGGTACCGGCATCGTCCACCAGGCACCCGCCTACGGTGAAGACGACCAGAAGGTCTGTGAAAGCTACGGCATCCCCGTGATCCTCTCCCTCGACGAAGGCGCAAAGTTCCTGAACCTCTTCGCCGAGCCCACCGCCTCCGGCTCCACCGCCCTGGCTGAGATTGCAGGCGTGCAGGCATTCGACGCGAACCGCACCATCATCAACGCCCTCAAGGCAGACGATGTGCTGATCCGCGAGAAGTCCTACGTGCACTCCTACCCGCACTGCTGGCGCTGCCGCACCCCGCTCATCTACCGTGCAATCACCTCCTGGTACGTGAAGGTCACCGACTTCAAGGACCGCATGTACGAGCTGAACAAGCAGATCAACTGGATCCCGGAAAACGTGAAGTACGGCCAGTTCGGCAAGTGGGTTGAGAACGCGCGCGACTGGTCCATCTCCCGTAACCGCTTCTGGGGCTCCCCGATCCCCGTGTGGGTTTCGGACGACCCGAACTACCCGCGCATGGACGTGTACGGCTCCCTCGAAGAGCTCAAGGCAGACTTCGGCCGCCTGCCCCTGAACAAGGACGGCGAACCCGACCTGCATCGCCCGTACATCGACGAGCTGACCCGCCCGAACCCGGACGACCCGACCGGCAAGTCCACCATGCGCCGCGTGGAAGACGTGCTCGACGTCTGGTTCGACTCCGGCTCCATGCCCTACGCACAGGTGCACTACCCCTTCGAGAACCAGGAATGGTTCGAGAACCACTACCCGGCAGACTTCATCGTCGAGTACATCGGTCAGACCCGCGGCTGGTTCTACGTGCTGCACGTCCTGGCGACCGCGCTTTTCGACCGCCCCGCGTTCAAGAACGTTATCAGCCACGGTATTGTGCTCGGCTCGGACGGTCAGAAGATGTCCAAGTCCCTGCGCAACTACCCGGACGTCTCCGAGGTCCTCGACCGCGACGGCTCCGACGCAATGCGCTGGTTCCTGATGTCCTCCCCGATCCTGCGCGGCGGCAACCTGATCGTGACCGAGCAGGGCATCCGCGAAGGTGTTCGCCAGGTCATGCTGCCGCTGTGGAACGTCTACCACTTCTTCGCCCTGTACGCTAACGCCGCCAACAACGGCGAAGGCTACAGCGCAAAGCTCAAGTACGACTCGCAGCACGTGATGGACCGCTTCATCCTCGGCAAGACCCGCGAACTCATCGAACAGGTCACCGCAGCGATGGACTCCTACGACATCTGGAACGCCTGCGAATCCCTGCGCCAGTACGCCGACGCACTGACCAACTGGTACGTGCGCCGCTCCCGCGAGCGCTTCTTCAACGAAGACACCGACGCATTCGACACCCTCTACACCGCACTGGTGACCGTGTCGAAGGTCGCCGCGTCCCTGCTACCGCTCAGCAGCGAGGAAATCTACCGCGGCCTCACCGGTGAACGCTCCGTGCACCTGGCTGACTGGCCCGAGGCATCCGCTTTCGCTGACGAATCCGACCTGCTGGCTCTCATGCAGACCGTGCGTGAAGTCTGCTCCGCCGGTTTGGCACTGCGCAAGGAAAAGAAGATCCGCGTGCGCCAGCCGCTGCAGAAGATGACCGTGGCAATCGCCCCCGAGCAGTTCGCAGCCCTGGGTACCGCTTTCGGTGAGAAGGGCGCGGAGTACTTCGCGAACATCGTCGAGGACGAGCTGAACCTGCGCCAGGTGGAGCTGGTCAGCGCCGACACCGTCGACCCCGCCGACTACGGTATCTCCCAGCAGCTGAAGGTCAACGCACGTGCGGCAGGTCCGCGCCTGGGCAAGCAGGTGCAGGTTGCTATTAAGGCATCCAAGTCCGGTGACTGGACCGTGACCGAGGACGGTACCGTCCTGGTCGGCGTGGCAGCTCTGGACGGCGGCCTGGCTCTGGAAGAGGGCGAATACGAGCTGGCAACCGTGGTTGCCGCTGACGCTGAGGGTGCTGAGCACACTGCGGCTGCGGTTCTGCCCGGCGGCTTCCTGGTCCTCAACATTGAGCTGAACGACGAGCTGGTTGCCGAGGGTATCGCCCGCGACACCATCCGCGCTATTCAGCAGGCACGTAAGGACGCCGACCTGAACGTTGCGGACCGCATCAACCTGAGCATCGCGGCACCGGAGGAAACTCTGGCAGCTCTGCGCGCCAACGAAGCGCTGGTGACCGGCGAAACCCTCGCCGTGTCCCTGCAGCTGAGCGAAGCAGCCGAGCTGAGCATTAGCGTAGCCAAGGCATAAAACGCCTGAATCGTACGGCCGTCCCGCCCCCTTGACCGGGCGGGGCGGCCCGTCGTCTATCCCGCCGCACGGTTATCCTGCCGCACGGTGGGCCCCTGCCGGCACTGGCTGGTTATCCCAGTCCGGCTATCCCAGTGAGGAGAACAATGAGCGAGAAGAATTACCCCGCAATTCCCGACCCCGAGGGCGTGGAGCGGGTCTACGGTGAACTGCTGGCGCGAGCACCCGAAAACAAGATGGCCCCGCGCCTGGACGCCGTAGCGCGCGCCGTCGAAATCCTCGGCGACGTGCACCGTGCCGCGCCGGTCATCCACATCACCGGCACGAACGGCAAGACCAGCACCGCCCGCATGATTGAGGCGCTGCTGCTCGGCCACGACCTGCGCGTGGGCCGCTTTACCAGCCCGCACCTCGAAAGCGTCACCGAACGTATCTGCATTAACGGCGCGCCCGTACCCGATGCCACCTTCGTGCGCATTTGGGAGGAAATCGCCCCCTACCTGCAGATTGTGGACGCGGAGATGACCTCCCGCGGCGAGCCCGCCCTGACCTTCTTCGAGTCCGTTACCGTGCTCGCCTTCGCGATTTTCGCGGATGAGCCGGTGGACGTGGTGGTGCTCGAGGTCGGTATCGGTGGCACCTGGGACTCCACGAACGTTGCCGATGGCGTGGTTTCCGTGGTCACCCCGATTGGTCTGGACCACACCGATATGCTCGGCGAAACCCTCGCCGAGATTGCGACCGAAAAGTCCGGCATTATCAAGCCGGGCGGCTTCCTGATTGCTGCCGCGCAGGACCCTGAAGCGGCGGATGTGCTGCTCGCCTCCGCCCGCGAGAAGGAAGCATCCTTCGCCTTCGAGGGCGTGGAGTTCGGCATTATCTCCCGTGAGCTTGCGGTCGGCGGTCAGCTGCTGACCCTGCGCGGACTGGCGGGCGAGTACCCGGATGTGCCTCTGTCCCTGCACGGTGCGCATCAGGCGCAGAACGCCGTGGTGGCTCTTGCCGCCGTGGAGGCGTTCTTCGGCGGTCAGCGTCAGCTGCCCGAGGACGTGGTGCGTACCGCGTTTGAGACGGTGCGCTCGCCGGGTCGTCTGGAGGTTGTGCGCACCGAGCCGCTGACCATCCTGGATGCGGGCCACAACCCGCACGGCGTGCGTGCGTCCGCGGCTGCGCTGACTGAGGCGTTCAAGCTGTCGCACCTGCATTCTGTGGTCGGTATTTTGGGTGAGAAGGATGCCCTGGGCATGTTTGAGACCATGCGCGAAGAGTACGTGGACGCTTCTGACGGCACGTTCCGCCTGTACCTGGCGGCGTCGGATTCACCGCGTGCGATTGCGCCGGAGCGTCTGCACGAGCTGGCGTTGGATGCGGGCCTGGACGAAGACTCGATCGAGGTGTTTGAGCACCTGGACGAGGCGATTGCCACCGCCATGGAAAACGCCCTCTTTGAGCAGGAGTCGGCGGGTGTGCTGATTACCGGTTCGATTACGGTCATTGGTGAGGCGCGTACCCTGCTGGCGACGCATGAGGAGGCGAAGACCCCCGGCGCTGAGGCTGAGGAGCTGCCGGATGAGCTGGGCGCCGAGGGTGCTTATGCCGGTTCTGCGGGTGCGGCGTCGGCTTCGACTCTGGCTGCCGCGGCGGCTGCGGCTGCCTCTGCTGAGCCGGATGAGCTGCTGGACGGCATCATGGCTGAGCTGGGTGGCGAGTCTGCGGCGGGTTCTTCGCTGGAAGATTCGCTGGGCCTGCCGCTGGGCGACTCGTACACCGATGATTTCTTTGGTGATGATGATTCCGAGGACGATGCGGATCACTAAAGCGACCTGTTGAGGTTGCAGACATGAGGCGGGGTGCCGCCCCCTAGCTGGTTTTACCGGCTGGGGGAGCGGCGCCCCGCTTTTCGCGCCCCGCTTTTTCTGGCGCTGCCCTCATGCTCCCACTCGAACACATGAGCTCTCACGTGTTCCCATGGGCTCTCACCTAACCCCAATCGCTCAAATTCAACCGGCATCGCTCGCCCTCACTCACCCAAACCCACCCAAAAATCGAAAAGAACGAAAATTTTCGGGCATCGGGGTACAAAACCGGGCACGCCGTCGCGTCCCGGTGCTATATTCGCTGAGGCGCCGGCCCCACTGTCTGAGGCCGCACCAACACACCCGCACACATACACATACCAGCGACGGTATGCCACATAGTGAAAGGCACCCATCATGCCCGCACCCTTCACCGATTTGATCGGCACCGATTCGTTCACCGAGTCCCTACGCCAGGAGAACCTCGCCACCTGGCTTTCCGCCACGAATCACCGCTTTGTTGCTGAGCTTTTTGACGGCTCGATTGCCCCGCAGGTCATGGCGGGGTACCTGGTGCAGGATTACCGCTTCCTCGATACCTTCCTCGCCCTGATCGGTGGCGCGATCACTAACGCCGATACCCTTGCGGGCCGTCTGCGTCTCTCCAAGTTTGCGGGTGAAATTGCCGGTGACGAGAACACCTACTTCCTGCGCTGTTTTGAGACTCTGGGCGTGACCGAGCATCAGCGTGAATCCATGCCCGATACGGAGGCGACCACCGGCTTCAAGCGTCTCTTCCTGGATGCGGCGGCAAGCGGCAGCTACGCGGCGATCCTGTCGGTGCTGGTGGTGTGCGAGGGCCTGTACCTGGATTGGGCGTCTAAGGCTCCCGCCAAGCGCCCCGATTCTTTTGTGCACCACGAGTGGATCACCCTGCACGACTACCCGGAGTTCCGTGAACTGGTTGATTTCTTGCGTCGAGAACTGGACCGTGTGGGCCCGTCGGATGCGCAGCGTGCCCGCGAGTTCTTTAGCCGCGCGGTGGAGCTGGAGCAGTTGTTCTTTGACGAGTCGTACACCCACCCGCTGCCCTAAGTAGTACCCTTGATGACACCCCCGGAAGGTTCCGCCCGCTGCTGAGCTGCGGGCGCCTCCCGGGGTTTTTGCGTGCTGAAGAGGCCCTGAAGGCGCCACGAAAGCGCCCCGAAAGCGCGCCCATCTGCGTAAAATAGCGCGTCATAAAACAGAACATTTAGGCTGATGGTGTGCCATTTGGTGGTGTGAGAAGTTAGGATAAATGAGGTACTGCTTCCGGGGTGCTGGCTATGCCGCGCCGGTAAGTACCACCGTAAAACACTATCTAAAGGAGTCGTATGAGTACCGCCGCATCGAGTACTACCGAGCCCACCCACGCTGAACAAGAAGCGCAGCACGGGCACGCGGGAACCCGGGGCCGCTACTCAGACCGACAGCTCGGATTCTGGCTGGTTGGCGCCGGCCTGATTGCACTCATTTCTTCAGCGATTCTGGTGTATGAGCGCCTGCAGATTTACATTGATGCTGGCCACTCCACGGTCTGCGATATCAACGCCCTGCTCAGCTGCGGTACGGTGATGCGCACCCCGCAGGCGGAGGCTTTCGGCTTCCCGAACCCGTTCATTGGCCTGGTGGGCTTCTCGATTGTGGTGACGATTGGCGCCGCGATGATGGCGGGTGCACAGTTCAAGAAGTGGTTCTGGGTGTGCATGAACATTGGTTTGGCGGCGGCGACCGCGTTCATCATGTGGCTGTGGTACCAGACGACGTTCCAGATCAACGCCCTGTGCCTGTTCTGTATGATCGTGTGGATTATGACCATCACGCTTTTTGTGAAGACCACGGTCCGCAACGTTTCGGCGGGTGTTGTCCCGGCGTCGCAGTCGATGCGTGAGAGTGCTCGCGGCTGGTCCTGGTTTGCGATTAGCCTGTGGTTGATCCTGATTTTCGGCATTATTGTGATCCGCTTCTTTGAGGTCATTGTGAATATGATGCGCTAAGCGTTCATCTCTGAGCTTGGTTTGAGGGTTGATACCCCGAACAGGCAACGCCCCGGTGCCTGTTGGTGCCGGGGCGTTGCTGTGTCTGCGGGCGGGTGAGGTTGTGCTGGGCTGGGGTGCCGGGCTGGTTACAACGGGTAGCAGAGGAGGCGCCGGGCTGGGGTATCGGGTAGTGGGGGGAGGCGCCGGTGACCCTGCCGGTGGCGGTCAGCGGGGAAGCGGCGCGGGTGCGTATAATGGTCAGGTATATTCTTGAGCGGCATCGGTTGGAGCGGTCCGCGGGTTTTACCTGCGGCGTCGGTTGCTTGCCGTTCTGCTGGACACTAGATTCTTGATACCCCTTCGAGGAGAACCGTGAAGACTGCCGGAATTGCCGCAATGGGCGCTGCTGCCGTTATTTTTCTGACTGCCCTGCTGTTGCTGACCGCCGGTCACTTCTCGCTGCTGTGGGTGATTCTGCTGGTGGTTTCTCCGTTTGTTTTTATTCTGGGCGTTCCGTTCGCGACCGGTTCTGGTCCGGAGTACCTGCCGACCGACCCGAAGCTTGCTCAGCAGGCTCGTGAGGCGCGCGATGCGGAGCTGGGTCTGGACTAGTTCCTTCTCTGAAAGTTTTTTGAAGCCGGGTGGTGCGTAGTGGCACGCCCGGCTTTGCTGTACCCGCTAGACGCCCGCTGCAATGTGTCCCATGTAATGTGCCCGCACAATAACACCTGCCGTAATGTGCCCCGCGCATCCTGCCGGGAAATGGAGCCCGGATAGGACGGGTGGGGTGGCTTAGAGGTACCCTCTACCGGGTATAATGGAACACGGTGTCTTGTGCGCCCCGCACGCGCATAAAGATCCCCACCAACGCATCGAGGGAGAGTACCCGAAGAGCGCCGGCTATAAGCCGCGGAGCATAACTGTCGCACCGCGCGTGCCGCCCGCCTCGGCGAAGAAACCCGAAGACCGGCAGGGCACCCAGGAAGGGTGTGAGCGTGCCGTGCTCGAGAGCGAGGTGGCTGTGACCGTCGCGGCGCGCTCTGCGTTCCGCCCGCTCGCCCCCTACGGCAGAAGCACTGAACAAGATAGTGCCCGGTAGCGCCGATGAACGCGCACCGTAGGGTGAGGCTTGAGCCGCGGTGGCAGCAACTAGGCTTTGCGCTGTATGCGCGCTGTTAAAATCCTTGCGGTGCGGAGCAGGGTGTAACGAAAGAAGATTAATGTCTGACGAGAAGAACGTCGAACTTGGGGTTTTTGAGGCGCTGAACGCCCTCGCGGAGGAGAAGAACGCCTCTGCAGAGACCCGTGAAACTCTGCGTAAGAATGTTCGCGAGAGCTCTGATGCCCAGCAGGGTACTGAGCGTCGCCGTCCGGGTCGCCCGAAGAAGGAGAAGTCTCCTGAGGTTCCCCTGGATGAGGCGATTGCTGCCGGCCTGACCAACCTGCGTAACGCTAAGGCTAAGCACGCGCCGGCACCTAAGGTTGCCGCTCCCGTTGTGTCTGAGACCGAGGTTGCTTCTACTCTGGATAGCCTGTTTGAGGCTGCTGAGAAGAAGGCGGCTGAGCCTGCTGTCGTGGAGAAGACCGCGAAGGTCGAGACTGTCGAGAAGACTGCGAAGGTTGAGACCGTCGAGAAGACCGCAAAGGTGGAGGAAGTTGTTGCTCCCGCCGCTGAGTCTGCTGAACCCGCTGCTGAGTCTGCCGTTGAGGTGAAGGAAGAGACCGCCAAGGTTGAGGTCGTAACTCCCGCAAAGTCTGAGAAGGCTGAAGAAGCCACCGCTGAAGCTGCTGAACAGAAGGCTGAAGAGGCCGCCGCTGAGCAGCCCGCCGAGGCTGCTGCAGCTGCTGAGGAATCCGCATCCGAAGAAGCTGCACCCGAGGCACCCGCCGCAGAAGAGTCTGCTGAGGAGCCCGCAGCTGAGGAGCCTGAAGTAGCTCTCGAGCCGGTCAAGACCATTAGCGACCTGCAGCGCGAAAAGCTGCAGGAGCTGCGCTCGCGTACCCCCATGGGTGCGATGCCGCTGTTCATGGCTCCCGAACCGGAGGAGCTGAGCGAGCTCGCTGTCGCCGCCAAGCTGGAGCGTGAGGCACGCCGTGCCGCTGCCGAGGAGCAGAAGCGTAAGGAGCGCATGGAGCGCCGCCGCGAGGAGGCCGCTGCTGAGGCTGAGGTGACGAGCCACCGTCGTCGTCGCCGTCGCCGCGGTACCGAAGATATTGAGATTGAGGGCGGCGTTGATGATGACGTTGAGACCGTCACCAAGGTGCGTGCGCCGCGCCTGGCTGACTCTCACGCGTCCAACACTGTGACCGGTGTGCGCGGTTCTACCCGCCTGGAGGCGAAGCGTGTGCGCCGCCGCGAGTCCCGCTCCCTGGGTCGCCGCCGCCACATTGTGACTGAGGCTGAGTTCTTGGCTCGCCGCGAGTCCGTGGACCGTCAGATGCTGGTTCGTCAGAAGGACGGCCGCATCCAGATTGGTGTGCTCGAGGATGGCGTGCTGGCTGAGCACTTCGTGTCCAAGACTCAGCAGGATTCCCTGATTGGCAACGTGTACCTGGGTAAGGTTCAGAACGTTCTGCCGTCCATGGAAGCTGCGTTCGTTGACATTGGACGCGGCCGCAACGCTGTGCTGTACGCGGGCGAGGTCAACTGGGATGTGACCGGCCTGGACGGTGCGCCCCGCAAGATTGAGAACGCCCTGAAGCCCGGCGATTCGGTTCTGGTGCAGGTCACTAAGGACCCGATTGGTCACAAGGGTGCCCGCCTGACCAGCCAGGTTTCCCTGCCCGGTCGCTTCCTGGTGTACGTGCCGGGCGGTTCGATGACCGGTATTTCCCGCAAGCTGCCCGATACTGAGCGTGCTCGTCTGAAGAAGATTCTGAAGGACAAGCTGCCCGAGGGCGCTGGCGTGATTGTTCGTACCGCGGCGGAGGGTGCTTCTGAGGAGGAGCTGACCCACGATATTAACCGTCTGCGTGCGCAGTGGGAAGAGATTCAGGAGAAGGCTAACTCCCGCAAGGTGCTGGCTCCGGAGATGCTCTACCAGGAGCCCGACCTGATGATTAAGACCGTGCGTGACGTCTTCAACGAGGACTTCACCGCGATGATTGTTCAGGGCGAGAACGCGTGGGATTCCATCGAGGCGTACGTGACGTACGTGGCGCCGGACCTGGTCTCCCGCCTGCAGCAGTGGGATGGCGACGACGACCTCTTCGACCACTACCGCATCAACGAGCAGCTGGCGAAGGCACTGGACCGTAAGGTGTACCTGCCCTCGGGTGGTTCGCTGGTGATTGACCGTACCGAAGCCATGACCGTGGTGGACGTGAACACCGGTAAGTTCACCGGTAGCGGCGGCAACCTGGAAGAGACTGTCACCAAGAACAACCTGGAAGCTGCTGAGGAGATTGTCCGTCAGCTGCGTCTGCGCGATATTGGCGGCATTATCGTCATTGACTTCATTGACATGGTGCTTGAGTCGAACCGTGACCTGGTTCTGCGTCGCCTGATTGAGTGCCTGGGCCGTGACCGCACCAAGCATCAGGTGGCTGAGGTGACTTCGCTGGGTCTGGTTCAGATGACCCGTAAGCGCCTGGGTACCGGTCTGCTTGAGGTCTTCTCGGAGCCCTGTGAGCAGTGCGCCGGTCGTGGCCTGGTGGTTCACGATCAGCCGCTGAGCGGTCGTAGCGGTGGCGCGTCGGATTACATCCACCGCCATGAGCGTAATGACCGTAAGCGTAGCCGTGCGGCTGCTCGCGAGGATTCTCGTGACCAGCAGAAGCAGGATGCTCTGGAGTCGAAGAAGGCTGAGCGCCGTAACGCTATGGCTGCGGTGGCTGCCGCATCCGCTCATAGCGAGGAAGTTTCGGAGGAGACCGCTTCGACCCGCAAGAAGCGTAAGCGCCGCAAGCGTTCGCGCCGCGCGGAGACCGCTGAGCTTTCGCTTGAGCAGGAGATTCAGGGTATTGCTGAGGCAGCCAGCGAGCAGGCTCACGCGGAGGTTGCTCAGCGTGAGAACAAGGTCGCTGAGGTCACCGAGGGCAACTGGATTGGTGAGCAGGGCGGTTTCTCCCTGGAGCAGCTGGCGAGCGCGTTCGACCGCGTGGAGGAGGAGTCCGCTGAGGGTTCCTCGAAGGAGCCTGCTGAGGGCCGTTCTGATCAGGAGCGTGCGGAGGAGCGTCGTTCGTCCAAGCGTGGCGAGAAGAAGTCTTCTCGTAACCGCCAGCGCCGCGAGCTGACCGATGCGGATATTGCCGCTGTGGAGGGTTCCGGCGCGGGTTCGCTGGAGGACGAGCACCACGTTGACCCGCGCTTTACCCGCTCTTCGGATCGTTTTGAGGCGATTCGTGCTGGTGAGGCGAAGGCTCGTGCTTCTCAGAAGGCTGGCCGTCTTGCCCGTGCTGAGGGTGAGTCGTTCCGTTCGGGCCGTGAGGACCGTTCGGAGGAGCGTCGTTCGTCCAAGCGCCAGAACCGCGAACAGCAGAACGCTGAGGCAACCTCCGCTGAGGTAAACTCGGGTGTGCAGAAGGCTCAGGAGTCCAAGCGTGTTGAGCGTGAGGACCTGCGCATTGAGGATGTTCGCGAGACTCCGCGTGCGTCCCGCCGCCGTGCTCGTCGCGCCGCTGATGAGAAGCGCGCCGAGAAGGCAGCTGAGCAGGCAGCCGCAAAGTCTGATAAGGTTGAGAAGTCTGAGCCTCGCACGGTTGTGACCGGCGTGATTGGTGCTCCGGCTGTGACCGGTGTGGTGGGCGCAGCTCCCGCAGCGGTTGAGGCTCCGGTTGAGGCTCCGGTTGAGGAGGCTCAGAAGCCTGCGGCTCAGGTGCCCGGTTCGACCCCGCGTAAGCGTCGCACTCGCCGTGCGGCTTCGAGCGCCGGTGCCGGTGCTCAGGTCGTGACCGTGGACGCTTCCGAGCGTGCTGAGGGTTCCGTGGTTGCTTCCGCTTCTGTTGCGGATGTGGTTCCGGTGTCTGATGACGCTTCGGCCCCTGTTTTGTTCGGCATTGGCGTTGCTGCTGCCGACATTAAGCGTGAAGGTAAGGACGATTAGTCTTTAGCTTCCGATCATCGGACATCCGATGGTGTGTTGTATATGAGATAGCCTCGGTAGGGCGAGCCGGAACTTCCCTACCGAGGCTATTTTTTTCTGTGCGTGTGCTGCGTCATTTTAAAGGCGCTATTAAGAGTGCGGTGCAGTATTAGAGGAGCATCACGTGGTGTCTGCGGATAATCCGTGAAACTATCTATTGCGCGGCGCGTAGATCATGCCGTATCCTTAAGGACTGGTGTTTATCTCAGTGAAGCCCTATCGACGCAGGGCCAGCGGGAGACACCGCTCCCACCCGCATCGTCTTCGGCGCGGTCGAGTGATCGGCTGAGTTTGGAACGTGCGGGAGAGAGACACCACCGGTGAGCCTCGCGTGTTGGCTTCGGCGGGCAATCCCGTCGGAACACACGGGCCGTTCCTCCTTGTTCGCGGTCATTTGACTGGCGGGGGAGGGCGCACAGCAATGAAAGCGCAGGCTGCTCATTCGTGTGAGATCCAAGAAGCAAGTTGTCGAGAAAAGTGAGTCCCATAGTGGCATACGCGATTGTACGCGCTGGCGGCCGCCAGGAGAAGGTTTCCGTAGGCGACCTCGTTACCCTTGACCGTGTTGCAGGCGAGCCCGGCAGCACCATCGAGCTGCCCGTGCTGCTGCTCGTCGACGGTGACAAGGTCACCGCTGACGCAAAGTCCCTGGCTTCCGCCAAGGTTGTTGCTGAGAAGGTTGAGGACCTGCGCGGTCCGAAGATCGTTATTCAGAAGTACAAGAACAAGACCGGTTACAAGAAGCGTCAGGGCTTCCGCGCCGAGCTGACCACCGTCAAGATTACCGCTATCAACGCGTAATCGAAACGACCGGAATTCAACCCTAAGGTAGGAATACAGAATGGCACACAAGAAGGGCGCAAGCTCCACCCGTAACGGCCGTGACTCGAACCCCCAGTACCTCGGTGTTAAGCGCTACGGCGGCCAGTCCGTCAACGCAGGCGAGATTCTCGTTCGCCAGCGCGGCACCCACTTCCACCCCGGCCTGAACGTTGGCCGCGGTGGCGACGACACCCTGTTCGCTCTGGCAGCAGGCACCGTCGAATTCGGTACCCGCAAGGGCCGCAAGGTCGTTAACATCCTGGCAGCAGCTGAGTAATACTCACCGCTAGGGCAGAGGGGGTAGGCGTTAGTCTACCCCCTCTCGCTATGACCTCGAATGCCGTGGATGCCCGTGCTGGGCTCCACGATGAGGCGCACCCCAACCCGGTCGCGCCTGCCGCCGCATCCGCAGCATGATTGGTGTGTGCCGTGCGGTGGCGAAGTGAAGATTTTCCAAGATAAGGAGAACCCGTGGCAGAATTCGTGGACCGCGTGGTCTTGCATGTATCTGGCGGTCGCGGAGGTAACGGCTGCGTCTCCGTGCGACGTGAAAAGTTTAAGCCCCTGGGCGGCCCTAACGGCGGTAACGGTGGTAATGGTGGCGCGGTGATTCTGCGCGTAGATAACCAGACCACGACCCTGCTGGAGTACCACCACAGCCCGCACCAGCACGCCCCGAATGGCGATATTGGTCGTGGCGATATGCACCACGGCTTTAACGGTGAGGACCTGGTTCTGACCGTGCCGCAGGGTACTGTGGTGAAGGACCGCGAGGGTAATGTTTTGGCTGACCTGCTGCGTGTGGGCGACGAGTATGTTGCTGCCCGTGGCGGTATGGGCGGTCTGGGTAACGCTGCGTTGGCTTCGGCTAAGCGTAAGGCTCCCGGTTTTGCTCTGTTGGGCACCCCCGGTGAAGAGGCTGATATTGTTCTGGAGCTCAAGTCCATTGCGGATGTGGCTCTGGTGGGTTACCCCTCGGCGGGTAAGTCTTCGTTGATTGCTGCGATTTCTGCGGCGCGTCCGAAGATTGCTGACTATCCGTTCACCACTTTGATCCCGAACCTGGGTGTGGTGCAGGCGGGCGATGTTCGCTACACCGTCGCGGATGTTCCTGGTCTGATTGAGGGCGCTTCGGAGGGCCGCGGTCTGGGCCACCGCTTCCTGCGCCATGTGGAGCGTTCTTCGGCTCTGGTGCATGTGATTGACTGCGCTACTTTGGAGCCGGGCCGCGACCCGATTAGTGACTTTGAGGTGATTCGCGGCGAGCTACAGAACTATGAGGTTGACCCGACTGCGGGTGTGACCGTGCCGCTGCATGAGCGTCCGCAGATTGTGGTGCTCAATAAGATTGACGTTCCTGAGGCTCGTGAGCTGGCTGAGTTTGTTCGCCCCGAGTTTGAGGAGATGGGTTTCAAGGTCTTCGAGATTTCGACTGCTTCCCATGAGGGTCTGAAGTCCCTGATCTTTGCGATGGCAAAGCTCGTTGAGGAAGACCGCGAGGCTCGTGCCGCTGCCGAGAAGGAAGCGGAGCGCGTGGTTGTTGAGGCTCCTGTGGTTCGCCCGAAGGGCTTCCGCGGTAAGAAGAAGCAGGAGTTCATTATTCGCCGCGAGGAGCGTAACCTTGAGCCGCTGTTCCGCGTGATTGGTGAGAAGCCTGAGCGTTGGATTCAGCAGACTGACTTCAATAATGATGAGGCTGTCGGCTACCTGGCGGACCGCCTGGCGCGCCTGGGTGTTGAGGATGAGCTGTTCAAGGCTGGTGCTCGTGCCGGTGACGCCGTGGTGATTGGTGAGAATGACAACTCGGTGATCTTCGATTGGGAGCCGACCATGGTCGGTGGCGCTGAGTTGCTGTCCTCCCCGCGTGGTACGGACGCTCGTCTGGAAGAGATCATTCGCCCGACTCGTGCGCAGAAGCGTGTGGAGTACAAGGAGCGTATGGACGCGAAGGCGGAGGCTCGTGCCGAGCTGGAGTCCGAGCGTGTTGCAGGCGTGTGGACCGAGTCGGTTGAGTACCGCAAGAAGTTGAAGGAAGGCAAGGTCGACGAGAATATCGACATGCCGAACGTCGACGACTAGTAGCTCAGCGTAGCTGTTGCCTAGACAGCTGTTTCATAGACAGTGAATGGTGCCGCGTACCGGGGTTCGCTCCGGTGCGCGGCGCTTTCTTGTGCGCGGCGCTTTCTTGTAGGTTCTGTGGTTGCCGCTTGCGCCGGATGTGCGTGTCGGAACACGCGGGTGAGCCTGTGGTCGGGCGTGCTGGCTGGGTATTCCACTGGCGGCTTAGCTCACCCCCGTCATTTCGGTGTTTTTGACCGCAAGCAGGTAGCATAGAGGGGAATGTACGCGGGCACCTTTTTCGGTGTTGCGTACCTTCTGTGTACCTGCCCGCATCCGCACCTGTGGTGGCTTTTTAGCTACCGTGGTGCGGCCTCTGTCCCCAGCAAGGACGGCATTTGTGACTGACCAGTCTGTTCACCTTGATTTTGGTGCTCCGAGCACCGAGTCGATTCCCCCGCGCACTCCCGGTCGGGTGCGTCTGGGTGTGATGGGTGGAACCTTCGACCCGATTCACCACGGACACCTGGTGGCAGCTAGTGAAGTTGCCGCCGTGTTCGACCTGGACGAGGTCGTGTTCGTTCCGACCGGTCAGCCCTGGCAGAAGGTGGGGGAGCGGCACGTGAGTGATGCTGAGCATCGCTACCTGATGACGGTGATTGCGACCGCGTCGAACCCGCGTTTTACGGTGAGCCGTATTGATATTGACCGTGGCGGCGCAACCTACACCTTTGATACGCTTAACGAGCTGCGCGCCCTGCGCCCGGATGCTGACCTGTTCTTCATTACCGGCGCGGACGCGATTAGCCAGATTATGACCTGGCGCAATGCCCATAAGCTGTGGGATTTGGCGACTTTTGTGGGCGTGACCCGCCCCGATCATGATCTGGATCCGCCGCTGGCTGAGGGTCGTCATATTACGACCCTGAAGATTCCTGCGATGGCGATTTCTTCGACCGATATTCGTCGCCGCGCAGCTGCAGACGCCCCCATCTGGTACCTGGTGCCCGATGGTGTGGTGCAGTACATTGCTAAGTACGGCCTGTACAAGAAGGACGCCTTGACGGCGTACCGTGACGGCTTGCCCCACGTGAAAGATGAGTCTGGGCAGGCACCCCAATCGACGAATAATGAGGGAACACATGAGTGAAGCTACGGGTTCGAAGCCCTATAGCGAGGACGAAGCGTACCTCTACGAGACGTACGTGACCGAGGACGGCATTGAGGTGCCGCCGCCTACTAAGGTGATGGGTCCGCGCCGTCTTGCCCGCTACCGTGAAGAAGTTGCCGAGTACCTGCGCGCGAACCGCCGCGGTGAGCCCGCGAAGCCTGTTGCGAACATGGGCTCCGTGATTTATACGGACGCTATTGACCCGCAGGTTCTGGCTGTTCAGCGTCGTTTTGCGGCGCTGGCGGCTCAGGGCAAGATTGACACTGAAGCGAACGATGAGGAGAAGCTGCACGAGCCTGCTCCTCTGACCAGTAGCCTGCGTATTCTGCGCCCCGAAGAGATCGCGCAGAACCGTGTGGATGCGACCAGCCCCTCCGCGGTGGATAACCCGATGACTTCTTCGATCCCGGTCATTGCCGTGGTTAAGGAGGAGAAACCGGAACCCGAGCTGCACCAGTACCTGGTGCGCGATGAGCCGAAGGTTGAGGAGCTGGACAGCTCTGACGTTGAGACTGAGCAGACCGAGGTTGCTTCCGTTGAGGAAGAGACTGTTGAGGTTGCTGAGGTTGAAGAGTCTGCTGACGAGCTGCCCACCCGCGTGAGCGCGGTGGACGCGCAGGGTCTTGACCTGAGCGTGCTGGATAGCGCCTCCGCAGGGGATACCGTGGATTCGGTGGACGGCGACCCGACTGTTGCTCTGAGCCCGGATGAGGTTGAGGAGCTGCTGCAGCGCATGGTGGATCGTCAGGATCCCGAAGAGTCTGCTGCTCTGGTCGAAGAGGTCACCGAGGAAGCTGAGGAGTCTGAGGAAGTCGCGAAGGATGCAGAGTCCAAGGTTGCTGATTCTAAGGTTGCTAAGTCCAAGTCTGCTCCGGTACCTTCCGCTGAGGCTTCCAAGGAGTCCGCTTCTAAGGGCGCTGTTGAGAAGACTGAAGAGGTTCTGCAGCCTGCGCAGAAGGCCTCCCTGGCGTGGCTGTGGATTGTGCTGCTGCTCGCCCTGGTTGTTGTTGGTCTGATTATGATTTTTGGCCCTAAGTAGGCCGTGAACAATGCACCCCTGTTGCGGGTGCTGCCGGCGGGTGTTCTGCCGGCAAGGAAGGAAAATATGACTGCTGCACAGTCCTCGATTGAGGCTCTGCGCATTGCCGCCCGCGCTGCGGAGGAGAAGCAGGGAACTAACCTGTTCGCTGTGGATGCATCCGACGCGATGGGTCTGATTGATGGCTTCCTGGTGGTTTCTGCCCACAATGAGCGCCTCGTGAACGCTGTTGCGGATGAGGTTGAGGACGCTCTGCGTGAGCAGGCTGACCTGAAGCCGGTCCGCCGTGAGGGTCGTTCCTCGGGTCGTTGGATTCTGCTGGACTTCGGCGATATTGTCGTGCATGTTCAGCATGAGGAGGACCGCGAGTTCTACGCTCTGGATCGTCTGTGGGCTGAGGCCCCGCGTATTGAGCTGGGGGTTGAGAACGAGGCTCCCTTCGACATTGAGGGTGAGACTGAGGAAGATGCTGCGCGCATCATTCCCGCTCAGGATGAGGCGTAAGCTTGATTTTTAGCTGATGAGGGGTGGGCTCTGCTGGCGCTGTATGGTGCCGCGGGTCCGCCCCTTTCGGCGTGTTTGCGGGTATTTCTGCATGCCCGGTTGCCCCGGAACTTTTTTGGATTTTTGGGTGCGCTGGTTTGCATCGTTGTCCGTGGTGTGTGTAATATATTCATGTTGCCTCGTTGAGGTCACTAACAGAATATGGGGATATGGCGCAGCTGGTAGCGCACCTGCATGGCATGCAGGGGGTCAGGGGTTCGAGTCCCCTTATCTCCACGTTTTCCTCGGTTGAGGAGCTTTTCGCCCGGTTCTTGTGAATCGGGCGATTTTGCTATCTGCCGATAACTCTCGATAGCCGACAACGCAGTTCATAGTTGAGGAGAAGCGCATGGGAGCGCACGCACATCACGGCCACGGCGGGCACCACGGGCATCACCATGGGCACGACCATTCGCATGCCCCGAGCCCGGAGGAGGCCGCCTCGATGCGTCCGCGCCTGCTGATTGCGTTCAGCTTGGCGGTTGTTATTGTGCTGGCGCAGGCGATCGGTTCGTTGGTTACGGGAAGTCTTGCGCTGCTGACCGATACGGCGCACGCACTGGCGGATGCCTCGGGCCTGCTGGTGGCGCTCGCTGCGGCTTCGCTGATGACGCGCCCGGCGACGTCCCGCCGCACGTGGGGTTTCCGCCGCATTGAGGTGCTTGCCGCCCTCGGGCAGTCGGTGCTGCTGCTGGCGGTGGGTATCTACACGGCGGTGGAGGGCGTGCATCGCCTGTTCGCCCCGCCGGAGGTGCCCGGCACTGAACTGCTGATCTTTGGTGTGGTTGGCCTGGTGGCGAACGCTATTGGTATTGCGGTGCTGGCTACGGCGAGGAACGCGAACTTCAATATGCGTGCTGCGTTCCTGGAGGTGCTCAATGACGCCCTGGGTTCGCTGGGTGTGATTGTGGCGGCTATCGTGATTTGGCTGACCGGCTTCTACCAGGCGGACGCTCTTGCCGGTCTGTTCATTGCGGCACTGATTGTGCCGCGTGCGGCGCGTCTGATGAAGCAGACGACTGCGGTGCTCATGGAGTTCACCCCGGACGGCCTGGACCTGGACGCGATGCGTGAGCACATGCTGCGCGTTGAGGGTGTGGTGGAGGTGCACGACGTGCACGCTTCGATGGTGGCGACCGGTCTGCCGGTGGTGACCGCGCACGTGGTGGTTGCCGATTCGTGCTTCCATGACGGGTCTGCGGTGACGATTTTGGACCGTATCCGTTCGTGCGTGGCGGGCCATTTTGAGGTGTCGGTGGAGCACTCGACCTTCCAGCTGGAGACCGCCGAGCTGGGCGGTCGCGAGCCGGATTCGGTTCGCCACCCGTAAGCCACCTGAACCCCTAGGCCACCTGAAAACCTTGCATGTGTGATTTCTGCGTGCCGAAATAGCGGGGGAGTACCGACCGTTATATTTGGTGGCTTCAACACGCAAAAGATACACTCTTTAGGGAGCAAAAGGCGCTCCTCACCCACACACTTTGACAGGCTCGCTGGCAGACTCTTTAGTTTGGTAGCCGCGGTAGCCTGCAACGATGAGCGCCTCAGCCTGGCCGAAACGGAACAGTGGGCGGGCGCATCCTGAAATTTTTGACGAGAACAACCACGATTAGCAGCAGATACGGAACACTATGCATTCACCTATTGCCACTTACCTGACCGAGACCCTCGAGTCGGTCGCTTCTGATACCTCCGGTGAGTTGGCAAACTACATTCCGGAACTTGCCGCCGTGGATCCGGACAAGCTTGCCGCGTCCATCGCCATGGTTGATGGTGAGCAGTACGCCGCCGGTGACTCCGATGTGGAGTTCACGATCCAGTCGATTTCTAAGCCGTTCGTGTACGCCCTGGCGCTCGCGGACCGCGGCTATGATGACGTGCTTGCGAAGGTGGGCGTGGAGCCTTCCGGTGAGCCGTTCAACGAGCTGTCCCTGGAGGACGGCTCCGGTAAGCCGCTGAACCCGATGATTAACGCGGGCGCGATTACCACCCATTCGCTGGTGGGCCCTCCCGGCGCGACGCAGGGCGAGCGCATGGAGCGCGTCATTTCTGGTCTGTCTGCGTTTGCGGGCCGCCGCCTGTCGGTGAACGAGCGCGTGTACGAGTCTGAGCTGGAGCACGCGCACCGCAACTACGCGATTGCGCACATGCTGCGCGGCCACGGCATCCTGACCGGTGACCCGACCGTGGCGGTGCAGGGTTATACCCGCCAGTGCTCGCTGATGGTGACGGTCAAGGATTTGGCGTTGATGGCGGCGACTCTGGCGAACTATGGTGTGCATCCGGTGACGGGTGAGCAGGTGGTTCCTAAGACGGTGGTGCGTCAGGTGCTGAGCGTCATGTTCACATGCGGTATGTATAACGCGGCGGGCGACTGGGCGACCCAGGTGGGTGTTCCGGCGAAGAGCGGCGTGGGCGGCGGCATTATTGGTGCGGTGCCCGGTCAGCTGGGTGTGGCGACGTTCTCGCCGCGTCTGGACGGTCACGGTAACAGTGTGCGCGGCGTGGAGCTGTTCGAGCAGTTCTCTGATGACATGGGTATGCACGTGATGAACGTGCCGACGGTGGCTCGTTCGGCGTTGCGCGCGAACTACCAGATTGGTTCGGGGGATGAGTCGATGCGCCTGATTCAGCTGCAGGGCCGTATCCGTTTTGCGGGTGTGGAGCGCGTGATTCGTGAGATTGTGGAATCCCCGATGGAGGGTTCGAAGGTCGCCCTGGATGTGACGCGCGTGTATGCGGTGGATGAGGTCGCTCAGAGCATGCTCCTGGAGCTGATGCGTCGCCTGCGTAATGACGGGTACAAGGTGTATCTGATTGATAATGATGAGACGATCACGAACACGGATGCGCTGCGCAGCATGGGTGTGAAGGTTCTGACGAACCCGGCGGCGGTGACTTCTGCTGAGTCGGATGCTGAGCGTGTGGCTGAGGCGGACGCCGAAGAGGCTGCGGAGGCGGCGGCACTGGAGGCACTGAACGCGCTGGAATCTGATGAGAGGGTGCAGCCCGCTGAGGCAGAGCAGCCGGAAGCTTCGGAATCCGAGTAGGTTTCTCTTCGCGTACTTGGTCGTACGGTTGCGTGAACTTATATATTGAGGCCCCTTGCCCGGGCGCGTTGTGAACGCGTTCTGGGGGAGGGGCCTTGCTGTACTTAGAATTGCGCCTGCGCTGTAGTTGGAGCTGTAGCTGGATTACCTGGGTTACTTGGATTGCCTGGCGTGCGGGGATTACCTGGCGTGCGGGTAGCTTAGTGCGCTGAGCGTGGTCTTCGGTGAGCTTCAGCGAGCGAGTGGAATGAATGCGTGTAAAGGTTCTTTTATCGCGGCGTTATTACTCATTACGTAATATTTTGAATTTTTCGATATCTAACGGTGGTCTCATCATACACTCATAATATGAACACTGTTCCACACTCAGAAACACCTATTGCTTCTCGTCAATATGCTATCGTCACCCCCGCTACTGGCCGGACGGTATCGGGCGACTCTGCCCGCGCCTCCATGGGGCGACGGGAACTCTTACAACACGTTGGTACCTTTGGCCTGGGCGCGGTGGGCTTCGGTGTGCTGGGTCTTGGCCTCACCGGCTGCACCCCGTCCGCTGCGGAAGGCGCCCACGGAGCGGCGGCTGGCGCCTCGGCGAGCCCCTCTTCGACCCCTTCGGCAAGCTCGGCGGCTACCCCCTCCGCATCTGCGACTGCGACCTCGTCGAATCCGGTTCCCGCGGCGCGTGCCTGGACTGGCCCGCAGACCGGCCTGCCCGGTGAGGGCAAGTATATTGCGTGGACGGTTGATGACGGCGCCGACCCTGAGGTGGTGCGCGCTTACGCGGAGTTTGCTCACCGTACCGGCACGCGCCTCACTTTCTTTATTAATGGTCAGTACCCGGCGTTTAGGCAGCATCGTGACCTGTTGTTGCCGCTGGTGAAGAGCGGCCAGTTGCAGATTGCGAACCATACGTATAGTCATGCGGCGTTGACGAGCCTGACGGATGAGCAGATTGTGCATGAGCTGACCCGTAATGATGAGGAGATTATGCGGCTTTTTGGGGTGTCTTCGAAGCCGTATTTCCGCCCGCCGTACGGGTATTATGATGCGCGCGTGTTGGCGGCTGCGGCGTCGTGTGGTTTTACGCGCCCGGTGCTGTGGTACGGGTCGTTGGCGGATTCGTCTAATATTTCTTCGGCTGAGGTGTATGCCTATGCGGAGAAGTACGCTTTGGCTCAGCATATTGTGATTGGGCATTTGAATTATCGGGGTGTGGTGTCTGAGCTGGACCGTATTCGGGCGTTGTTGGATCGGCGCGGTTTGACGACGGTGACGATTCGTGACTATTACGGGTAGTGCGGGGGAGTCCTGGCGGGGGTTCCGGTGGGTATACTGGGAGGCATGATGAAGCTTCCTCAGAACCCTATTCTTCGGCAGGTGCACCGTTTCCGTGAGTCGCTGCTGCTTCTGCTGTATTATTCGCTGTCTTTTCTGGGTGTGCGGTGGGTGCGCTCGGGGCATCCGCGTGTGGCGGCGGTGTGGTCTGTTGGTTTGTGGCTGAATTTGGTGGTGCGCGGTATGGGCCAGCTGGTGCGTATGCTGGTGCCGGTCCTGCAGGATGCGGAGGCGCGCCGTGCTCGCGCTGAGCGTGCCCGCGCCTACCAGCCGCGCTAGCCCTGCTGCCCGCAGGTTCTGACCCCGCGCGGATTCTAGGCTGATATGACGAAGCCCCCTTGTACTAGAAATAGTACGAGGGGACTTCGCTATATCGGGGGGGGGCACCAGCCGGAGGCGTTAGTCGTCTTCGTGGGAAAACTCGTTGACAATCTCGGGGCTCTGCATCGCAAACTCATCAGGTTCTGCAGTCTCGGGCGAGAAATCCAGGTAGTAGTTACCCTCGGAGGTGCGGGTGATGGTGACGTAGGTTCGACCGTAATCGAGCAGTTCGCGAATGCCGACCTTGGTGCCTTCGTCGAGGCCCATGCGCTTACGAATATAAGAGCCAAGCTCGGAGTTAGGGATGGTCGACATATCCTTACCGCAGCGGTCGGAACCGCTGGCAACACGCATAATGAGGTCTTCACCGTCATCGCAGTGCACCACAATGGGAGTGTTCTTCACAGGGAAGAAGTTGGACTGCCCAATGTTCGCGGGAACCGCAAAGTAGGCTTCATCCTTATTGGCTCTGATATCTCGCAGACCCCAGTTAATGCCGGAACCGCAGTTGTACGAAGAGCCCTTACCTGCGTGGCTATACAGGTACAGCTTGATGGAGGAGAAATCCTTCAACCGTTCTTCACGTTCCGTCTCAGGTTCGGGGAGCGGAGGAATCGGAGGCAGAGACTTATTCGCCAGGACGTCGGAGGGCGCTTCAGGGAAGGTGAAGAAAGCATCAACCACAGGGTCGGTGCAGCTCAGCGAAGCACCGAAAAGTGTATCGATATAGTTCTCCGCGTACTCCACCGACACCGGCACAAGAATGTTCTCCTGCTGGCATTCCGAAGCGTCTCGACCAATATTCAGGCCGTCCGTCGAAAGGTTAGCTGAGCCAGCGTAGGCAATATCGAAGGAACCGTTCTGCGCCCAAGCGTAGAGCTTAGTGTGCACCAGGGGAGAGACGCGAGGGTCCGGGTAGCGAATATCCAGGTACCCGTGACTAGCCTTGACCCATCCCTTGAGGATTTCATGAGTTGTAATGCTTACCGCACCATCTCGTGCCATACCCACCAAAAGATGAACCTTAGGCGTGGAGGAGGTCGGGGTAAACTTGCTCATCTCTCCCCAGTGACCGGATTCCTTGGAACGTCGTCCGGGGGTGAAGTCAGCCTGGTACAGCGCACTGAGAATGGTAGTTCGCGAGATATACCCGGTAACCGCCCACAGCTCATGCCCGGCGCAATCATCCTGAGGATACGGCGAATGGAGAACAAGCTCGGCGAGGTTGTCGCCCATGAGTGACGAATAAAATTCCATGGGAATACGTCCTTCTTTTACCTAGAAAAGAATGCCTTCTTTCTCCTCAAGTTCACGAATGCGCTTATCTACATCAATATTCGGTTCAATGCTTTCGTAATGCATACCTTTAAGACTCTTGAAGAGAGCTTCGAATATGACCTGCGCACCGTCCGGGGGAACCGCCATACCAATCTGGCGACGGACGTTCTCCTTGTTGCCGATGAACTTGTACCAGTCAGGGAACGTCTGCAGGCGCGCGCGCTCGCGGTTGGTCAGGGCGCGGGGCTCTTCCCAATGGTAGATGTGCGTTCCGCCACCGCCGGATCCGGTGACGGTGTATGCGGGCTTATTGGAATCTAGGCGCTTATAAATCTGGCTGAGCTTAGCACCACGCACATTGAGGCGCAGTTCCTCAGGCATATCGGTAGCGTTGAAGGCGTTCTTGCCGGGCTTGATGTAGGCGAGGCGTTGCTTCACCACCTCAGACTGGCGAGTGAGCTCATTGTTGGTTGCCCACTCGGGGATGGGAGGCTCGGTAAGCGCCTGCTTAGCGGTGCGCATCATCGAAGGTTCGGGAGTGGTGGGTTTCGGAACCTTGAATTCTTTGCCGCTGGCAATAAGGTCATTATGTAGGCCTACGATAATGATTCGGTGTCGAGCCTGGGGGAGACCGTACTCCTCAAAACGGTATTTATGAGCGATAACGGTGTACCCCGCACGCTGCATTTCTCGTAGGATGTAGGGAAATGCGGTACCTGCATTAGCACCAGAAAGACCACCCACGTTTTCCGCCACAAACCATTCAGGTTTATGACTCTTGAGCACGTGGATTCCATAGGTATAGAGAGGACCGTATTTACCCTCTAGGCCTTTCTGCTTTCCTACGAGGCTGAAGTCATTGCAGGGAAAACCGAACGCAAAACCATCAATCGGGGGTAGAGCGTCGGTATCGAGCTCACGGACATCACCGACGTACACGGTCTCTTCGGACGCACCGGGGGTGTTTTCACGGTAGGTATCTGCAGTTGTGGGGTCGTAGTCATTAGCCCAGGCGTGCTCAACCTTGATTCCGGGCACCTTATCGGCAGCGTTGTGCGCGCCCAGGGCAATGCCGCCGGGTCCACAGAAGAGCTCACCCATCTTGTAGGTTGTGGGTGAGGGTGATGTGTGCTTCTCAGCCATAAGGTTCTCCGCAAGTCATAGTGCTGTGTCAGGTGCCGGTTAAATATATAGATTTACCGTCTCTATATATTCAGAGTTAAACCCTCTAAGAATAGCAGCCCGGAGGCCTCGCTCGCACCCTTACTCCAAGTAGATTTTGTTGCCTGGAGTAAAACAACTTGGCTTTAGTAGTTTTATAGTGCATCGTGATGACGAAAACCTGTGCTGACGTGTGAGAACGAGTGATAAACTCACAGAGGAAGCTAACCGATGGCTCCCGTAAACACTCACATCTCTATTTTTCAACGAGGAGAAAAATGGCCGAGGAAATTTCCCAGCCGGAACAGCAGATTTATGACGCTGCCGCGCGGGAACTCATCTCGTACGAAGACGCATGTCGTCAGATCATTGACGGCATGATTATTGGAGGTATCCCGACTTCTGAAGAAGCGATTACCTCTTTTTACGAGGATGCTCTCAAGAAGATTCAGGACCGCGAAGCCGCAAACGCCAAGGGCGAGTTCGATGAGGTTGCTACGTCCAAGGAAGACTACCACCACTGGTACGATGCTTCGAAGCCCGATACTGCCGCATGGAGCCATCTGCGCAGGAAGCTTACCGAGAAGATTGGTGAGGTCGGCACGTCGACTATTCATGAGGAATCCGGCAAGGTTGTCGGTCTTCTTGCTGATCCCGCGATGAAGAATTTGACCCACAAGGGTCTTGTCGTTGGCTACGTGCAGTCCGGTAAGACCGCGAACTTCTCGGCAGTTATTACCAAGGCGGTTGATGAGGGCTACCGTTTTATCATTGTTTTGGCGGGTATGTACAACAACCTGCGTCGCCAAACTCAGGAACGTTTGAACAGTGACGTCGTTGCAACTATCCGAGATGCAAAGAAATCTGTTTATACTCTGACCAGCATCGAGGGTGATATCTCTTCGGACGCCGACAATCTTCTCAATGCTCTGCGCACTAATGGTAGCGTTGTTTTTGCCGTGGTAAAGAAACACTCTGGTCGTTTGAAGAACTTGCTGAAGCAGATGGAAGCCGCAAACCGTGAGGGTCTGCTGGATGATGCTCCCGTACTTATCGTAGATGATGAGTCGGATCAGGCAACGCCTAATACCGAGAAGGAAGACCAGAAGTGCTCCGGTATCAACCTGTGTATTCGTAAGATTTGGGATCAGGTGCAGCAGGGCTCCTACGTGGCGTACACCGCTACCCCCTTCGCGAATGTTCTGATGGACCCCAACGATGACGAACGCTATACCGAGTATGTAGGCTCTGATGGCCCCGAAGATTCTGAAGAGGAAATTATCGAGCATTATCCGGGTCTATATCCCTCCGACTTTATCTACGCTTTGGAACGGCCGGAGGGGTACATCGGTGCATCCCGTATCTTTGGTACCCCTCTGTGGGCCACCGAAGATGAGGACGGCGTACTTGATGACGGCGCAAATGTTGATGCCTTGCGTGATATCGAAGATTGGGAAGCCGATATTCTGCGTCCTCCAACTCCGAAGGAGGAACGTGCTGGTAAGAAGTACGAGCCGGAAATGGTCCCCAGCCTGCAGGACGCAGTACATTGGTTTATGATTGCTACGGCTCTTCGCCGTCTTCGTACGGGAAAGAAGCAACACAGCTCGATGCTGATTCACTTCTCGTACAGGGTACAGACTCACTTCGAGGCTGCGGATGTCGTTAAGGAGTACATCGACGAGCTGAAGAAGGCCTACGATACGCCCGAAATTAACGAGGCGATGCAGGACCTGTATGAACGCGAAGTTGGTCGTATGCAGGCTATCCATCCCAACAAGTCATACCTCTCATGGGATGAGCTGAAGCTTGCTGTAGGCCAGACTATCCGCGAGACTAAGTGCATTGTGGATAATGGTCCCTCGGAGGAGCGCCTGGAATACGACGACGCAGCGCCGGCTACCTATGTAGTCATTGGTGGCAATACCCTTGCCCGTGGTTTGACCCTTGAGGGCTTGATTAGCTCGTACTACCTCAGGACGAGCAAGACTTACGATGCTCTTCTGCAGATGGGCCGCTGGTTTGGTTTCCGTCCCGGCTATGATGACCTGATTCGTCTGTGGACCACCAGGGATCTTCAGGATGACTATCGCCACCTTGCCGGTGTCGAGGACGAGATTCGCGAAGAAATCCGGGCTGTGGGTAGCACTCCCAAGAGTATCGGTGTGAAAATTCGTACTCACCCCGGCTCGTTGCAGGTGACTGCCCGGAACAAGATGTATCACGCTACGACCGTCAGGGTTGATTACAGTAGAAAGCTCCATCAGCTGACTCGTTTCGAGGAGAAGAACGCCGAAATCCTGAACCACAATATTCGGGTGTTTGAATCGCTCATCAATTCTGTCTCTGGTACCCGTGAGGTACTGCGCGATAAGAACAACGGTAGCTATCTCTTCACCGGTGTGCCTGTGGATGTCGTGCTGTCCTACTTCAAGGACTTTAAGGCACACTCCTCGCACTATGAAGCTGGCTCAGACAAGCTGGTTGAGTGGATTGAAAAGTACGCTGACCAGGACTGGAACGTTGTCGTCTACTCCGGCACCCAGAAGGATATGCCGCAACAGAACTTTGCTGGTCTGGATATTCGTATGGCAACCCGTAGCGCGTACGTTAACTCCGAATCTGGCATCGCTAATCTGGGCGCTCTTGCTGTCGGCGATACCCCCATCGCTGATTTCAAGATTCTTGCTGAGTCTGGAAAGTTTGCGGATACCGAGTCATTGCAGGCTGCCAAGAGCCGCACAGCACAGCTGGACTTGCGTTACCTCGAGGGTAATATTCCGCTCCTGGTAATTTACGTCGTCAACCCCCATTCCCAGGCTAAGAAGGGCATCCGCCGTCGTGATCTTGACGCTGCAGCACCGGTCGTCTTGCACGCAGTGGTTCTTCCTCAGGTGGGGGGCTCCAACTACGGTAACTTCATTTCAGTTGTTCCTAAAACGATTGAGATTACGGAGTTTGATGAGGAAGAGCTGGATGAGAACAGCCCCATCCTGGCTGCTGCTGAAAGCGACGACGAGGGCGATTACAAGGAGTAACCTCAGGTAGCTTCTTGAAGACCCAAAAGTGGGTATAGGTTTCGGGGTGGCATTTCACCAGATAATGCCACCCCGGAGCTTTATACCCCTCTCATAACACACACCGTACGACTCAATAGCGCCCGCAACTTCTACAGGGCAAGGAGATAATATCGTGAGCCTTAACTGGTTCCCTCTTCCTAAAAACACTGGTTCGATATCTGCTCGAGGTGCCTCACGTACCCTGGGTCGACCCAATCTGAGCCTGCTTGCTCTGGTCACCCGAGAGATGGCTCAGAACTCGTGGGATGCACGCCTCGAAGGGCACATGCCGGAGTTCGGTTGCCTGGTTCGGCACGCCAATCAGGGTGTACTGAATACTCTGCGGAACGAGGTATTTGCAGCTGGTTTTGAGATTCACAGCAAGTACACCGGTCTAGACCAGACTTTTAACCGCGGCGACGTCTACTTCTTGGAATTCTGGGACCGCGGCACTGTCGGTCTTGATGGCCCGGACCGCCCCGACGAAGCTGTTGAGGAAGGGGAGAGCCAGAACTTTGTTAACCTCACGATGAACCTTGGTAGCGATAACAAGGGTCAAGGTAACGGTGGCTCATACGGTTTCGGTAAAACGGCTGCTTTCAATATGAGCGAGTCTCAGTCCGTTATTTACTGGTCTGCCTTTAAGACCAAAACTGGCGAGATTGATTACCGACTTATTGCTGTTGCCCTCGGCAAAGAATATACGGATGGCGGTCGAAACTACACCGGTCGCCATTGGTGGGGATATGAGGGGCCGACAGTTAAGGGAACGGGTAACATTCTCCCGTTGACGGGAGAACCTGCTCGTCGACTGGGCGAGGCTATTTTCTCTCGTCACTTTAAGGACGGAGAAACTGGCACTTCAATTCTTATCGTTGATGCAAAGCCCGCAGAGCTTATGGAAGTATCAGACGATGAAGATAAGACTCCGGATGACCCGGGTCGAATTATTGACCGTTCCCACGAAAAAATTCAAAATATCGTGATGTACCATCTTTGGCCCAAATTGGATGTTGAAGATGGAAATAGGTCTATGGATATCAGGATTAATAATAACCCTGTCTTAATTCAGGAACTTAAGAATAACCCTGAATATAAGGGAATTGAGCAGCTGTGCATGGCTCTTATCGATGTCCGGAAAATGGCTGAGCTTCAAATAGTTAATTCTGACGCTGAGTCATTTGAAGGGGGTTTCCAGTATAAGAGCTTTGTTTTTAGACGACTGAAGGATTCCTATAATATTGGATACTTAAGGATTGCTCGAGGTGCCTACGAAATCAATACTATAAAGCCCATCTATCCACAAAACACTGTATGCTTGATGCGTAATGAGGCTGAATTAGTCGTCCAGTACCGAAAAGTGAATGATCTGGATGACTCGAAGGCCACCTGGTACGGCGTTTTTAAGCCTGACGTTGAAACCGATGTTGCATTCCGAGAGGCTGAGCCTCCGGCCCATGACGAATGGAATCCGAGCTCTCTCGAAAATGCTGAACATAAGAAAATTGTTGTTTATGCTGCTTCGAATATCACGAAGAGTTTGAAAAGTATTTTTGAGACGAAAGATATTAAGCGTGATAGTGGATCGCTGGGTTCTTTGTCGAAGATTTCTCAGAAGCTTGCTCGGTTTAACCCCATCATGTCTGTGGGAGGAGGTGCTAATATTGCGCCGGTGGACGAGGAAGAATGTGTAAAAGATAAGAAGCGGCCTGGCGGCGTTGTTCGGCGCGCCTCTGTATCGATTGAGTCTGCGGTGATGGCTGGCGTGCACCCGCAGAACCCTGATTACGTGCGGTATCTCATTAGCTTCTCCTGCAGCAGTGCTTGGAAGGCCGGTCAGCGTGTAGGTATCAACGTCTCTATTGCAACCAGCGAGGAGAAGACTTTGAAGTACACGGACTCTCACGACCTTGAGCCTTCTTGGAGCGAAGGCTGGGGCCCTGACCCCAACGACACCCAAAAGGCGGGCCATGTTTATGTGCAGTGGGACGGCCCTGAAGATTCCGAGGAAAACCAGGGGTCTGTGGTCATTACACTGCGTAAAGGTAAGACCTATATTTTTGAGGTGGAGGGCTAAGAGCTATGGCAGGTAAGCGTGTAAAGGCATATCCTCATCTCACCCTTTTTCCACACGAAGTGGAATGGGGCGAATGGGATATTCGTACTCAGAACGGCGAAATTGTTGACCCGGAGAAGTTGCCCTCCAACTGGGATTACGATACTAATCTGGAGATCTCCATCACCGTCAAAGTACGTCTTGAAGGAATCCGTCGAGTACTAGGCAATGAGGAGTCTCTGCCTCGACTGATTTGTGAGGTTCAGTGTCGACCGACCCACTGGAGCGTCATTGAAGAGAGTCGAGATGTTCATCTCGATTCGGAATCATTTGTCGCGGTTGTTAGCGCCAAGGTTCCTGGACGTAAGGTTGCGGGAGAGCTGAAACTTCGAGTAGCTCTAGTGGCGGGTGCCCTAAATATCGATGGATATAACACCGATGAAACCGCCTATATTGCTGTGCAAGAGGACAGCCTGTCTTTGAGCGCTAAGGGCGCTGGTATGCCGTTCTCACAGCTTGATTTCTCTCGAGTTCCTGGGTGGGATAAAAATGCTCCCTGGGTTATTCGATGCAAGGCAGATAACGCAGAAGCTCCGTATTCAAGGTGTATTAGAATATTTGTCAACACTAAACACCCGGCTTGTAATGCTTTGGTGCGAGGGGATGAAAAGGACTATGAAATTCTCGAGCCGGTACTTGCTCGGGATTTCCTCTCAAATTTAGTGAGAGAAATATATTTCTCCCACCTGGAAAATTCCTCAATGTATACATTTCCTAAGGAAGAAACAGAGGATAATTGTAAAGAATTTGAGGTTGTGGCACAAAGAGTTATTCAAGAGAGTCTTTCAATGACCATTCCAGAACTTATTGACGCGTTAAAAAGGGATTGGAATTCCGTGCAGAGCAAGATTGACGGTGCTACCGGATACATGCAGAAGGGATGGAAGTAGATATGGTTCAGCAGAATGTGGAGCCTGCTCAGCAGGATACTAGCCCTGAGAATACTCAGGTGCCTGCAGAGCGGGAAGAACTGTATTTTTACTACCGATTGGAAGAGCCAGTTAGCGAAGTACTTCTGGAGAAGTGGCAAAATTCTGGAGTTCCTATTCGCAATGTTGATTGCGGAAAAATCGATACCAATCTAGAAACTTTGAATATCGGTGGTAATGAGGTTCCGACTATTATCCTTGATAAATTACGTAGAATCATGGATTCTGAGCTCGAGAATCTGAAAGAAATCCCTCAAGATAGCGATGAATGGAAGTATGCCTACTCTCATCATATTGGTAAAGCGCTCTATGAAAATCTACATATGATTCGAGGGGAAGTCGAGTCTATTGAGGTATGGCAGTTTATCGGTCTATGCGTTCTTCCTACTGCGGCTTTTGCACGTTTTGCCCCGTCAAATAAGGACCGACATATCGGTAACCTTCGCCGCCACGTGCTACGTCGAACCTGGCTGACTTATGACCTCCTGGGTGAGGTTATGGATGAGGGAGGCTACCTCACGGAAGATGACCTCAACCAGATTCTTGACCGAACCTCTATCTCGACGAACCGTGATTTGGCGTTGGCTCTCGCTCGAACCCTAAACTCTGTGGGTGCTCCCACCGATTATGGTTTGGAGAGGGGAGTCTCTGCCCGTAAGATCAAACGTAAAATTGCGGAAGAGCTCACGGTTCGTATGGGCGTTGAGATGGTGCAGTACAAATCATATGAGGATATGTGTGCACTCCTTGAGACCATCAAGAACGAGGTTATCGAGGCCTTCAAGCTGCAGGAGGGTATCGAAGAAGAACAGTATGAAGATACCTGGGATTCTGATTCCGCAGCTGTAGAAGACTACGAGCCAGAAGATGTAGAAATCGAAGAATCGGAAGACGTAGAGGTTGAAGAGCTGGAAGACTCAGAAGACTTGGATACCGAGGCTGACGAGTACGACGAAAGCTACTACGAGGATTTCTCGGACGAGGAATCTGAAGAGGAAGAAGAGTCTGCAGATTTCGGGGTTGATGAGGCTATCGAAGCTGAGGAACCTGAAGCTGAGGAGTCTGAGGCCGAGGAGTCTGAGCACCAGGAACCTGCGGAACCTCAACCGTTCTTCGTGCCGGTTAACGAATTCCGCGAATCAAACCTCTTCAGCTCAACGCAGTACGGGTACTACGTTGACGAGGAACCTGAGGAACGCCCTTCACGTCTTCGAACTCCGCAGAGCAAGCTCAAGGCCAAGCTGGAACAAGCAAGCCCTGAGATAACTGCGGATGAAGAAGCTAATGAGCAGGCTTCTGAAGCTAGGGCTCACAGGAGTAAGCTCACGCCTCCCAAATCTAAGATGGGACAGTTCTGGGATAACATGCCCTGGAATCGCTAAAAACTAAGAAGCCCCCTCGTACTAGAAATAGTACGAGGGGGCTTCGTCATATCTGGGGGTAGAAGCTTAGTGCTTCTTCTTCGGCTCACACGCCACGCCGTCACCGTCTCTATCTAGACCAGGGCGGTAACCCGGCTCGCCACGATGCAGGGGCGCCGCACCAGCCGCACGAGCATCAGCGCATGTTTCGTAGTAAACACTCGACCGCGCAGGAGCCTGCTGAACCGGCTGCGCGGGAGCCTCAGAAACCGGAGCCGCCGGCGCCTCCGCGGAAGGTACCTCAGCAGCCGGCGCCTGCACGGGAGCCTCAGTTGTCGGAACCGGAGACGGAGTTACCGTCGGGGAAGGAGACACCGAAGGAGTCGCAGACGCACTCGGCGTCGGAGAAGAACTAGGAGTAGCCGAAACGGAAGGAGACGCAGAAGCAGACGTCGACGATGACGACGCAGAGGGCTTGACCTTCGGAGCACGAGCAGACGAAGAGCAACCGGTCAGCAGCAGAGCACCCGCAAGAACACCAGCGGTCGCGGTGTGAATTTTCAACACAATATTCCTTTATAAAGTGAATGGACAAGGGTGTTCACCGTAGAACACACACTCAAGTGTAAAGGAAAACTATCTCACCCGCAGGTACTATTGAACCTTCCAAACATTCCGACAAGGGAAGAAACGCCCACCCGGCACGGCGAAGCCCCCTTGTCCCGGTTCAACCAAGAACCGGCACAAGGGGGCTTCGCTATATATTCGCTATATCTGGGGGGCACCAGCCGGAGGCGCTAGGGGAGTAGCACCTTCATCGGGATAGCTCTACCCAGACCCGCCGCTAGGAACAGTTGCCGTTCACATCGCAGGACGCGCCAGCAGCAGCCGAGCCCGCCTCCGCAGTGTCGCCACCCGCCGTGTTACTCGAGGCGCCCGCCAGCGGGTTCAACAACTCAACCTGATGGGTCTGCTCCCACACCTGACGCAGCGCCTGCACCAGCGCCTCCGCAGGCTGCGCACCACTGACCGCCCACTTCGACTCAATCAAGAAGAACGGCACACCATTAATGCCCAGCTGGCGCGCCAACTGCTCATCAGCACGCACATCCGCCGCGTAACGGTCGCTCTTCAACACCGCCTCAACCTCGGCAGTATCCAGGCCAATCTCAGAAGCAATATCCAGAATCGACTCGTGATCCTGCACCGAACGGCCCTGCGTAAAGTACGCCAGCTTAAACGCCTCCTCCGCCGCCGACGCCAAACCCTGCTCCGCCGCATAATGAATCACACGGTGCGCATCGAACGTGTTACCGTACCGCGCCTGACGCCAATTGAAATCCAAACCCACCTCGCGGGCACGCTCCGCCAACGACTCCTGGGTCGCAATCGCCTGCTCCAACGGCATCTGATACTTGCTAGCAATCATCTCAGGCAGCGAACCAGCCGGGTACTCCGTAGCCGACGGGTCCAGCTCAAAGCTATGCCACACCACCTCAACCTCATCGCGGTGCTCAAACTCGGCGAGCGCCTGCTCCAGGTTACGCTTGCCCACGTAGCAGAAGGGGCACACAATATCGGACCAAATATCAATACGCATGGTATCTATTCCTTTCACACTCGGATGCGGCAACTGCCGCCACTATACGCTCACCCAACGCCGCGGCCGCCGTGATTATTCCCTCCGCATTTATTCCCCGGCGTTTATTCTCCCAGCGTTTATTCCCGCGCTAGTCTTCAAACCCCGCCGCGTGCCCCTCCGTATGCCCTGCCGCGTGCCGCCCCTTATAGAAGATGCATGGTTACGAAGCGCCGGCGGAGACAACGCCAAAAACGCCAGCAGAGTTGGCGCGTTTTGCAGATTCCTGGCGCGAATTGCTGTATTGCTGGCGTCTTTTGCTCCGTATAGTTGTAACCGTAAGGCAACGGAAACCACCGAAAAGCTCGGCGGAATCCACACAAGTAAGTTTCAAAAACTCAAGGAGAACACATCATGGCAACCGTACTCATCACCGGTTCTTACGGCGGCCTCGGCACCGAATTCGTCAACATCCACGCAGCAACCGGCGGCGATGTCATCCTGGTTGGCCGCAGCCAGAGCAAGCTCGACGCACAGGCAGCACAGGTTGAAAAGGACTACGGCGTGAAGGCATACACCATCGCCGCGGACCTCTCCACCGAAGTAGCCGCCCAGCAGATTTTCGACGCGTGCCAGAAGCTCGGCATCCTGCCCGACTACTTCATCAACAACGCAGGCTTCGGCGGTCAGGGCGACTTCGCCCGCGAGCGTTCCATGGAAGATGACATGTCCATGATTGCTGTGAACATCGAATCCCCCACCCGCCTGCTCAAGCTCTTCCTGCCCGAAATGATCAAGCGCGGTTCCGGTAAGGTCCTGAACGTCTCCTCCACCGCAGCTACCACCCCCGGCCCGCTGCAGGCAGTCTACTACGCCACCAAGGCGTACATCACCAGCTGGTCCAACGCTCTGTGGCGTGAGGTTCAGGGCACCGGTGTGACCGTCTCCTGCCTGATGCCCGGCGCTATGGCAACCGGCTTCGCGGCAGCAGGCGGTCTGGATGATACTAAGCTTTTCGCTAACGCTGTTTCCCCGGTGCAGGTTGCGAAGGAAGGTTACGACGGCATGATCGCAGGCAAGATCAACGTTGTCTCCGGTCTGGTTGCTTGGCAGAAGCCCCTCATTTCTCTTTCTCCGATGATGCCGCGTAAGGCGATGCTGGATTTTGTTTATGATCAGCAGGTTGCAGGTAGCGCAAAGTAACCCCTTATGAAAACCTACATACTGGATGCCCAGTTCTCACAGCTCTTCACCGCCTTCGGTATTGATCCCGGTGAAGTGCTCCGCAAAGCGGGCCTGGCGGAAGACCTCTTCAGCCGTTCAATACCCGCCCTGTCCGGGTCCGACTATCTAGCTCTCACGGAAGCAGTAGGGCAGTTGGCGCCCTCCGAGGACTTAGCGATCCGCCTGGCAACATCTGACGGTGTTGAGCGTTTCAGCCCGCCCATATTCGCGGCGTACTGCGCTCAAAACGGTCAGCGGTGCATCGAACGGTTAGCTCAGCATAAGCCCCTCATCGGGCCGATTCGTTACCGCCTCGAAACCCTGGGGCAGGAAAGCACCCTCTACATTGAGGCCGACGAGCCCGGAACCCAGGTCCCCGCATTCGTGGCAGAAGGCGAACTCGCTTTTATCCTGCACATTATCCGCTCAGCAACCAAAGAGCAGATACAGCCCCTTCGAGCGGAAAGCGTCTACCCGGTCAGCTCCTCCCTCGAGAAGCTGCTCGGTGTGCCGGTAGAAGTGACTGGAGTCAACGCCATCACCTTCAAACTCTCGGATCTGCAGATTCCCTTCATCTCCCACAATGAGAGCATGTGGTCCTACTTTGAGCCGGAGCTCTCACGCAGGCTCTCGCAACTGGACGTGGACGACAGCACCTCGGCTCGAGTGCGTGCCGCCCTGGTGGAACTCCTCCCGGCGGGGGAGAACACCATCGAAGACGTAGCCCGCAAGCTCGTCACCAGCGCCCGAACCCTGCAACGGCAGCTCTCTGAGGAAGGCACCACCTTCCGTAAGCAGCTCAACCATGTGCGTCTGCTCCTTGCCAAGCAGTACCTATCCACCACGGATATGAGCATGGACTCTATCGCGTTCATGCTCGGCTACCTTGAAGCTAATAGCTTCGTGCGCGCCTTCACCCTCTGGACAGGTACCACGCCCGCCGCATACCGTGCCGAACACCGTCACGCGTAACCCTACGCGGCAAGGTGCGGACACCATACGAATGAACGCATTGTGAGAACGCAAGGCCCCTCGAACCGGTTTGTCCGGTGCGAGGGGGCTTTTACCGTATCTAAAGATGTAGCCGAAGCGGCTAGCGGCGGGCAGTTGCCGAAGCGCTCGTCGTAGCAGCCGGCGCGGTCGTCGCCGCCGGAGCCGCCGTCGCACGAGCAGGCGGAGCAGTCGTTGCCGCCGGAGCCGTAGTAGCCTGCTGGCTAGCCGCTGCCTCATCCTCATAGCGGGTGGTCGGAGCCTGAGTCGGAGCCTCAGTAGTAGGCTCCGGGGTAGGGGCCTCGGTGGTCGCCTCAGGTGACGGGGTGTGCTCCTCCGGGGTTGGGGTCGGCGAAGGAGCCGCCGCCTTAATCTCTTCCTCAGATGCGTCACCGTAGTAGTCGCGAATCGTCACCGCAGTCAGGCCGCGGTCATCGAGCAGGCCCTTCACCTTATCCAGGATCGGGATGATCGTCTCGTAGTTCAGGTGACCCAGCACGATCTGCTGCGGCAGCATGTAGCGGATGCATCGCGTGTAAATCACGCGGGCGCTCGTCTTCGCCTCATCGCCGGTAGTGCCGTTCCACATGACCGGGCGGGTAAAACCAATCTCGCCAGCAGCCTTCAGCACCGCATCGTTGTAGCGGCCGTAAGGCGGGCGGAAGTACGGCTTCGACGAGACACCGAACATGCTCATAATCTCGTCCTCGTTACGCTGCAGCTCTTCCTTCACGCCCTCAGCGTCCAGGGTGGTCAGGTCGGGGTGGCTGTAGGTGTGGTTCGCAACCTGAATCTGGCCGCTCTGAACCAGCGGACGCAGCAACGACACATGCTCCTTAAAACCGGTGTAAGAAGCGTTAATGAAGAACGTCAGGCGAGTATTCGTACGCTTCGAGAACTCAGCGTAGCCGCGAATCGCCTCCGGGCTTGCGCCGTCATCAACAGTCCACGCAACATACTTACCCTCACCAATGAGAGAGTTGCCGATACCGGGCCATTCGCGCGGCTTATCAACCGGGTTGCCAGCAGCGGCAACCGTCGGCGAATTCGTAGGTGCGGGGCGAGTAGCAGCAGTAGTCTCGCCGCCAGCCTGATACGGAGTGAAATTACCGCTGGTGCCGTCGTAGTCATTCGACTTCTTCGAGCAGGCAGCAATCAGCGGAAGCATAGCGGTGCCGAGCACAAAAAGTCGGCGGTTAGGCTGTGAGTGGGTCATACTCTCCAGGATAACGCCCCCACCTGCAAGGAACGAAGCTGAACGGCGAATACACCCCTAAATAATGTGCACATCACACCGTGCGCTCAGCACCACAGTATTAATAGGTATAAAAACTAGGTATAAGAACACAAAATCAAGAAGCCTCAAGCCGGTAACGCTCCGCTAAACTAGTGGGATGGAGAATCTGGGCACTCAGGAACTGCGCAACCTTGTGAACGATGCTGCCGACGAGGCAGTCAACATCGGCTACCGCGTTGCAGACCGGCTGCACCGGTGGCGTGAAAAGCGAGCCATCGCCGCCGGCCGCGAACCCATCCTCGTGCCCTCCGAAGGCTACGGACGCGCCGCCTCCGACGGCAACCCCGGCTGGGTCCGCATCATTGCCCGCGCACTCTACAAGACGGTCAGCCTCGAACGCCTGCTGCAGGTCGTAGAAGGCACCCAAGATACCGCCAACCCCATGCGCGGCTGGCGCTCCTTCACCGCAACCGCAATGTCCGATGCGCCCGTCACCATCGTCATCGACGGCACCAAACACGAGGCGCACACCGACCGCGGCGGCGTGCTCGACGTCAAACTCAGCATCGACCTGGAACCCGGCATCCACGAAGTCATCATGTACGTGCCCGGCTCCCGCGCCGTAGCAACCAGCGTCTACATCGTTCCCGAAAGCCAGAAGCTCGGCGTCATCATGGACGTCGACGACACCGTCATGGTCACCATGCTGCCGCGCCCCCTGGTTGCCGCCTGGAACTCCTTCATCCTCGATGAGCATGCACGCATCCCCACCCCCGGTATGGCGGTCATGACCGATCGTATCCGCCGCAGTCACCCGGATGCGCCGTTCATGTACCTGTCCACCGGCGCCTGGAACATCACCCCGACCCTGCGCCGCTTCCTCAGCCGCAACGGCTACCCGCGGGGCACGTTCCTGCTGACTGACTGGGGCCCCACCCCCGACCGCTGGTTCCGCTCCGGAACCAACCACAAGGTCGAGTCCCTGCGCCGCCTCGCCGAGGAATTCCCGCAGATGAAGTGGATCCTCGTCGGCGACGACGGGCAGCGCGACCCGTACATCTACAACGGCTTCGCGGTACGCTACCCGGACAACGTCGCGGCAATCGTCATCCGCAACCTGACGGTGGGGGAGACCATGCTCGCCTCCGGCCGCGTGTGGAGTGACTACCGTGCCGAACAGATGATGCGCTCGCCGCTGTGGATTGAAGCCACCGACGGCGTAACGCTCAGTAAGAAGCTGCGTGAGCTGGGCCTGATCGATTTCTAGCCGGCCGTGTTTCTCCTGCGCCTCACCGGTTGCTAAAACCAGCGCCTATACCCAGTAAACCCACCGCAAATACCGCGAAATACCGGTATATGCGGTGGGTTTTGCTGTTTCAGCGGAATTAACCAACTTAAACCCACGACACACCGGCTCATCAAAAAGAGTTAAAAATCTTTTCTACAGCTTTAATCACACAGCTTAAAGCCGCTCGAAGGGGGTTAACCCTCGCCTTTAAGAAAGTCCGTTCTGCTTTAAAACCGCGCCGTTCCGCGCAAGAACGCGTGAGAGTTAAGATCTCTTTAAAATCAAGCCCGAATCTGCCGGGTTTTATGCCCCCGAAAGCATACATGAGGTTAAGTGAACCTCAACTTGGCGGGCGAATGAACCCTTAAAAATCCTGACCAACTTAAACCCCACCTGTGGATAACCCGGCGCACCCCGCGAAAATCCAACGAACTAGCCCCGCGGCAGGGTGTGGATAAGCTGTAGGCACCCCCTCTTAAGTGGGTTCAGCTGTGGGTTTATCGAACGAAACACGCCCCTCACACCACATCATCTTGTGGTGCAGAAAAATCTCGACACTAGATGTAGTATTAATACTCGGTTCCACCACTACGGCACTTTTGAGCGCCCTGCCCCCGCGCAGGAAACCGCCACACCCCACTAGGAGGGGTAGCGGACGGCTACGCGCTCACCGTCAACACCGCGTGGAGAACCGCAGACGAAACACGCCAGATTCATTCACGAGATAACCCCGCCCGAGCGGGAGAAAGTAAGAGGCATTCCCATGGTAGTGACCGTGTACACCAAGCCGCAGTGCGTCCAGTGCAACATGACCTACCGCGCCCTCGACGCGAAGGGTATCAGCTACACCAAGGTTGATATCACCGAAGACGCTCAGGCCCTCGAAATGGTCAAGTCCCTCGGCTACATGCAGGCACCCGTCGTCATCGCAGGCGACGAGCACTGGTCCGGCTTCCAGCCCGACAAGATCAACGCTCTGGCAGCGTAACAACCCAGCCGAAACCCGCACCAACGGGAATCGGCACGGAACTCACACCGGCACACGAGAATAAGGAGTACACGTTGAGTACCGCCCTCACGCCCAACCCCGTCGACGAGCACGCAGAAATCCGCAAGATTCTTATGGATGCACGCAATGCTTCCGAGGGTCGAGCGACCGAGGTTCTGGACGACTCAGCGCCGCTCATCGTGTACTTCTCCTCCATCTCCGGTAACACCCACAAGTTCGTGGAGAAGATCCGTGCCCGCCGCCTCCGCCTGCCGCTGCGCACCGGCGAAGACACCCTCATTCTTGATGAGCCGTTCGTGCTCGTCGTCCCCACCTACGGCAAGCCTGAAGGCGCCGGTAACGTTCCCCCGCAGGTGGTTAAATTCCTGAACGTGGAGCAGAATCGCCACCACATGATCGGTGTGATTGGCTCCGGCAACACCAACTTTGGTCCGCTCTTCGGTATCGCGGCAGACATTGTCGCCAAGAAGTGCGATGTGCCCGTGCTCTTCAAGTTTGAGCTCATGGGCACCGATTCAGATGTAGAAAAAGTCAACGAAGGATTGGAAGCATTTTGGACGCAAAACTGCCCTCAGCACTAGAAACTCTCGGTGCGAGCCACAGCGGCAAGAGCGTGCCCGAGAAGTTCAAGGGTATGAGCTACCACGAGCTGAACGCACTGCTGAACCTCTACGATGAGAACGGCCAGATTCAGTTCGATGCAGACCGCCAGGCTGCACGTCAGTACTTCCTGCAGCACGTCAACAACAACACCGTCTTCTTCCACGACCTGGAAGAGAAGATCGAGTACCTGATCGAGAACCAGTACTACGAGCCGGAACTCTTCGACAAGTACAACTTCCAGTTCATTAAGAACCTGTTCAAGCGTGCCTACGCCGTGAAGTTCCGCTTCCCGACCTTCCTGGGTGCCTTCAAGTTCTACACCTCCTACGCGCTCAAGACCTTCGACGGTCAGCGCTACCTGGAGCGTTTTGAAGACCGCGTCTGCATGGTCGCACTGCTCCTGGCAGAAGGCAACGAGAAGCTCGCCGAAGACATCGTGGACGAGATCATCTCCGGCCGTTTCCAGCCGGCAACCCCGACCTTCCTCAACGCAGGTAAGAAGCAGCGCGGCGAGCTCGTCTCCTGCTTCCTGCTGCGCATGGAAGACAACATGGAGTCCATCGGCCGCTCCATCAACTCTGCACTGCAGCTCTCCAAGCGCGGCGGCGGCGTGGCATTCGCCCTGACCAACCTGCGCGAATCCGGTGCGCCCATTAAGAAGATTGAGAACCAGTCCTCGGGCGTTATCCCCGTCATGAAGCTGCTCGAAGACGCCTTCTCCTACGCAAACCAGCTCGGCGCACGTCAGGGTGCCGGTGCCGTGTACCTGCACGCACACCACCCCGACATCTACGCCTTCCTGGACACCAAGCGTGAGAACGCTGACGAGAAGATCCGCATCAAGACCCTCTCCCTGGGCGTTGTCATCCCCGACATCACCTTCGAGCTGGCGAAGAAGAACGAGGACATGTACCTCTTCTCCCCGTACGATGTGGAACGCATCTACGGCGTGCCCTTCTCCGACATCAACGTCTCCGAGAAGTACTACGAGATGGTCGACGATGCACGCATCACCAAGACCAAGATCAACGCGCGCGAGTTCTTCCAGACCATCGCAGAGATCCAGTTCGAGTCCGGCTACCCGTACGTGATGTTCGAGGACACCGTCAACCGCGCGAACCCCATCGCCGGTAAGGTCATCATGTCCAACCTGTGCTCCGAGATTCTGCAGGTTTCTGAGCCGTCCACCTACCACGCTGACCTCGGCTACGAGACCGTCGGTAAGGACATCTCCTGCAACCTCGGTTCGCTGAACATTGCACTGACCATGGACGGCGACGACTTCGGCAAGACCGTGGAAACCGCGATTCGTTCGCTGACCTCCGTCTCCGACCAGTCCGACATCCGCTCCGTACCCTCCATCGAGCGCGGCAACAACATGAGCCACGCCGTGGGTCTGGGCCAGATGAACCTGCACGGCTACCTGGCACGCGAGCACGTCTACTACGGTTCCGAAGAAGCGCTGGACTTCACCAACATGTACTTCTACACCGTCGCCTACCACGCAATCCGCGCCTCCATGCAGATTGCTAAGGAACGCGGCCAGCGTTTCGAGGGCTTCGAGAACTCGAAGTACGCATCCGGTGAGTTCTTCGCCAAGTACATTGAGAAGGAATGGGCACCGCAGACCGAGCGTACCCGCGAACTGTTCGCTAAGCACCACATCCCCACCCGTGAAGAGTGGATTCAGCTGGCTGCTGACGTGGCACAGTACGGCATGTACAACCAGAACCTGCAGGCTGTTCCGCCGACCGGCTCCATCTCCTACATCAACGGTTCGACCTCTTCGATTCACCCGATCGCTTCGAAGATTGAGATCCGCAAGGAAGGCAAGCTCGGCCGCGTCTACTACCCGGCGCCGTACATGACCAACGACAACCTGGAGTACTACCAGGACTCCTACGAAATTGGTTACGAGAAGATCATCGACACCTACGCTGTGGCAACCCAGCACGTGGACCAGGGCCTGTCGCTGACCCTCTTCTTCCGCGATACCGCAACCACCCGCGATATCAACCGCGCCCAGATTTACGCATGGCGTAAGGGCATCAAGACCATCTACTACATCCGTCTGCGTCAGATGGCTCTTGAGGGTACCGAGGTTGAAGGCTGCGTATCCTGCATGCTCTAGCCCGAATGCTGTGACGCATTCAGCTTGAGCTGGCACACTATAACTAAAGACTGGAAGGGGCGGTTACGGTGAACACGCAAACCGCCTGCGCGACCGGTTGGGCGCGCGTGGGACCGTAACCGCCCCTTAAGAATCGGAGAATTACTAATGAGCGAAAAGGTGAAGCTCGTCGACCACGTGATCGAGGCTATCAACTGGAACCGTATTGAGGACGAGAAGGACCTTGAGGTTTGGGATCGTCTGACCGGTAACTTCTGGTTGCCGGAAAAGGTGCCGCTGAGCAACGACGTGCCCTCCTGGAAGACCCTGACCGAGGAAGAGAAGCAGCTGACCATGCGCGTCTTCACCGGTTTGACCCTGCTGGACACCATCCAAGGTACTGTCGGTGCTGTGTCCCTGTTGCCGGACGCTGTGACCGCGCACGAAGAGGCCGTGTACACCAATATTGCGTTCATGGAGTCCGTGCACGCAAAGTCGTACTCCTCGATCTTCTCGACCCTCGCCTCCACCAAGGAGATTGACGAGGCGTTCCGCTGGGCTTCTGAGAATGAGCACCTGCAGAAGAAGGCGAAGATCGTTCTGTCCTACTACATCGGTGACGACCCGCTGAAGAAGAAGGTTGCCTCCACCCTGCTGGAGTCCTTCCTGTTCTACTCGGGCTTCTACCTGCCCATGTACTGGTCTTCGCACGCGAAGCTGACCAACACCGCTGACCTGATTCGTCTGATTATTCGTGACGAGGCAGTGCACGGCTACTACATTGGCTACAAGTTCCAGCGCGGCCTGGCGAAGGAGTCCCCGGAGCGTCAGGCAGAGCTGAAGGAGTACACCTTCAACCTGCTGTACGAACTGTACGAGAACGAGGTGGCGTACACCCACTCCCTGTATGACGGTGTGGGTTGGAGTGAGGACGTTAAGAAGTTCCTGCACTACAACGCTAACAAGGCTCTGATGAACCTGGGCTACGAGCCGATGTTCCCGGCGTCCGTGACTAACGTGTCCCCGGCGATCCTGTCGGCACTGTCCCCGAATGCTGATGAGAACCACGACTTCTTCTCCGGTTCCGGCTCTTCCTACGTGATTGGTAAGGCTGTGAACACCGAGGACGAGGACTGGGACTTCTAAGGGGAAGCATGAATAAGCATATTGAGACCCCTGAAGACCCAGTAGGGCCAAAGACCCAGCGTTCTGCAGTAGAGAATTCGTTGACTGCCCGCAGCCTCAAGAAGATGGAGAAGTCCAGCGATGATCGTATGGACGGACTAATAAATCGGCTGAGCAACTGCTGGAAACAAGCAGGCGAAGCTCCGGATCGCATGCGTTTTGTGGCATATATAGCAACGCTGCTTCTTGTAGTTTTGATATTTGCCAATTACATTTTCTTATCAAAACAAGAGCGAGAGCTTTATGGGGCTGACATACAAGCTCAGTTCAAGAAGACCTTTAACTGGATGTTTGCTCTATTTGCATGTGCAATTATGCTTGTAGGTGGTGCGTGGTACGTGACTCATCGATTTGATCAGCCATGTGACCGACCTGTACCCATTCAGGATAAGGCTAATCGGTAAGTATTGCGTTGGCTGCTGATGTCTCTATAGGAGAGCTTCTGGACAGCTGAGGTGGCGATGTCACACTGCTGATGAAGCTTCCGCTGTTACGCACAGAAGGTGCCCCACTCGATGAAATTGAGTGGGGCACCTTCTTCGTGCGACGCTTGTTTACTGCTATTTATGTGTTTCTAACGATGACGGATGCATAGGTAGCTGAAGTGTGCGAGAATGAAGGGACAGAAAGGAGCTGCAACATGACTACTTTGACCCCTGAACAGCGAGCAAGGAACCTTCTGCAGAATTACCCTGACATGTTCCCTATTGACCCCTTCCAAATAGCTCGGGATTTGGGTATTGAAATTCGATACCTCTCTAACTCTGGACTTGATGTTTCAGGAACGATTTCTCGAGAGAATGCAAATTCACCCGTTATCGTGGGTGTAAACTCTAACGATGCTATTACTCGTCAGCGTTTTACGATTGCTCATGAATTGGGTCACTACACAAAACTTAAAGAAGAAGGAAAGATTGATAGCCGCCTGGGATTTGTCGAGTATCGTAATGAGCTTTCATCCCAAGGTAAGGACCCTGTTGAAATTGATGCGAATCAATTTGCTGCTGAACTCTTAATGCCTGAACACTGGATTAGGCATTGGCATGAAAGTGGCATTGGATTTAAAGTTATGCAGAAAACTCTCAATGTATCCGAAGCTGCTTTAAAGAATCGCTTTGATACTTTGGGATTGGTGTAGTTGTTTGGCGATGGAGAATACTGAGCATCTAAATAACAATTTGCAGAATCCAGTAGGTGAAGAGGAATCAGAAACAGAAAAAGCGATTGAAGTTGCTAATGGTGGCAGTGTTTCTGATGTTGGAATAGAAAATACAGCCAAGCTCAAGGATTTACAGGACAAAGAGGATGAAAGAGACCTCAAGATTCGGAAGTTGGAGCATGAAAATAAAAAACTAGATATTGAAAATAAAAGGCTAGAACTTGAGAATGAACAATTTGAGGCAAATAAAGTTGAGCGCCAAAAAATGTCAATTTGGGTTAAATGGGCTGTCTCGCTTGTTCTAGCATTTAGTGTGGTTGGCATATTTACCTACTTGCTTCTTTCGTTTTTTAAGAAAGAGCAAATGCCAGATTCGGCAGTTTTGATAACTTGGTTGTCATCAACTGTTGTTGAGGTTATTGGAATTATGTACGTCATAGCACGGTATCTATTTCCTCAGCACGGAATAGGTGAAGATGCCAAGAAGGCCTCACCTGTCAAGAAAGATAGCTAGCATAATTTATAAAATGTATGTAAGACCCCTGTATTTTCTGGATAGTTATCCATCTGGAAGGTGCGGGGGGTTTTACTGTTTAATACGCCCGGATGCGGCGGAGAAGTTGCGCAGAAGCAGTGCAGAAGCAGGGGAGCGGGAGCGGTTTGCCGGTTCAGATTGTCGGAGTTTTTACCTTCACCCCGTAGCATAAAAAATTATTGATATATCGGGGTGCGGGGCGTACTGTTGGACTACTACCCCACAACCCCGGAAGGAACACCCATGCGTTCAGTAATCATGGAAGCCCCCGGCAAGGTCGTCGTCAACGAAGTCGACAAGCCGACCCTCCTCGAACCCACCGACGCCATCATCAAGCTCGCAGCATCCTGCATCTGCGGATCCGACCTGTGGCCCTACCGCGGCGCACAGCCCGTTGAGCACCGAGCAATGGGCCACGAATACATCGGCGAGGTCGTAGAAGTCGGCTCCGAGGTCACCACCGTAGCCCCCGGCGACTTCGTCGTAGGCTCCTTCTGCATCTCCTGCGGCGAGTGCGAAACCTGCACCGCAGGCTACCCCTCCCGCTGCCTCAAGGCAATCGCAGCAGGCGACGCCTTCATCGGCATGCGCTCTAACGGCACCCAGGCAGAGTACGCCCGCGTGCCCTTCGCAGACGGCACCCTCGTCAAGACCCCCGCAGCCCCCACCGAAGAGCAGATCCCGCACCTGATGGCGGCATCCGACGTGCTCGGCACCGGCTGGTACGCAGCAGACGCAGCGCAGGCAGGCCCCGGCAAGACCATCGTCGTTGTTGGTGACGGCGCAGTCGGCCTGAGCGCAGTCATCGGCGCTAAGCAGCTCGGCGCGGAGAAGATTATCATCATGTCCCGCAACCCCGAACGTCAGGCGCTTGCTAAGGAATTCGGCGCAACCCACATCGTGGAAGAGCGCGGCGAAGAGGGTATCGCCAAGGTTCTGGAACTCACCGACGGCGTGGGCGCACACGGCGTTGCGGAGGCTGTTGGCTCCCAGCAGTCCTTCGACCAGGCACTCGGCTGCGTACGCCACGGCGGCTACATCGGCTTCGTGGGCGTGCCGCACGACAGCGCCATCGGCACCGATAAGCTCTTCGACAAGCAGGTTCACCTGGAGGGCGGCCCCGCCCCCGTGCGCAAGTACCTGCCGACCCTCATCGACCTGATTTACAAGGGCGAAATTGAGCCCGGTAAGGTATTCGACCTGGTTCTGCCCATCGACGAGGCAGCTAAGGGTTACGAGGCAATGGACCAGCGTACCGCCACCAAGGTTCTGCTGACCATGCCGTAATAGCCGCTCGTATCGCCGGTTGACTGTATCGCCGGTTCTTGTGCCTTCTGTATCGGCAACCCGGCGTGTATGCGCTACTAATCCCTGCACCGCCCCTGTTCGTTCCACGTGAGCGTAGGGCACCGGTTGCGGGGATTCGTGCATTAAAAATTGAGTTTATTTGTCGGAGTCCGGCGAGGTGAGGGACAAATGCGTGAGCTAAGGCATAGAATGAAAGAGCATGATTCGTACAACTCGAAGGATGATAATGACGAAGAAGCCTTTCCCTTCCGACCTCGAAATCGCACTTGCCGCTGATCTTTGGCCTATCAATAAGATCGCGGCGGACAACGGCATCAGCGAAGATCGCCTTGAGCCCTACGGCAAGTACGTCGCTAAGGTCCTCCTCGACGAAACCACCAACGCAGAGACCGCCCGCAAGCGCGGCTCCAAGTACATCGTGGTTACCGCAGTCACCCCCACCCCGCTCGGTGAAGGTAAGACCGCAACCTCCGTATCCCTCGCACAGGGCTTCGCACAGACCGGCCGCAAGGCAATCCTGGCTCTGCGTCAGCCCGCAATGGGCCCGACCTTCGGCATCAAGGGCGGCGCAGCAGGCGGCGGCTACTCCCAGATCGTTCCCATGGAGAAGCTGAACCTGCACCTGACCGGCGACTTCCACGCCGTCACCGCAGCACACAACCTGCTTGCCGCCATGATTGACAACCACCTGCACCACGGCAACGAGCTGCGCATCGACCCGCGCGCAATCGAGTGGCGCCGCGTTATCGACATGAACGACCGCTCCCTGCGCAACATCGTCGTGGGCCTGGGCGAACGCATGGACGGCGTGGTCCGTGAGACTGGTTTCGACATCACCAGCGCCTCCGAAATCATGGTGATTCTCTCGCTGGCAACCTCCTTCAAGGACCTGCGCGAGCGCCTGGCAAAGATCGTAATCGGCCTGAACTACGACGGCGAGCCCGTCACCGCAGCCGACCTGAAGGCTGACGGCGCAATGGCTGTCATCCTGGCGGACGCTATCAACCCGAACCTGCTGCAGACCCTGGAGCACACCCCCGCACTGATTCACGCGGGCCCCTTCGGCAACATCGCAACCGGTAACTCCTCCGTGGTCGCCGACTACGTTGGCCTGGAGTACTCCGATTACGTGATTACCGAGGCTGGCTTCGGTGCCGACATGGGTGCGGAGCGTTTCTTCAATGTCAAGTGCCGCGTCTCCGGCCTGAAGCCCGACGCAGCAGTGCTGGTCGTCACCGTGCGCTCCCTGAAGTCCCACTCCGGTCTGTACAAGATCGTTCCGGGCAAGCCCCTGCCTGAGGGCATGCTGCAGGAAAGCCCCTCCGACGTGGAGAAGGGCGCAGAGAACCTGAAGAAGCACATCGAGATCGTGCGCAACTTCGGTGTTCAGCCGGTCGTGGCAATCAACGCGTTCCCGACTGACTTCGAGTCCGAGCACGAGACCATCCGCCGTATCGCTGAGGAGGCTGGCGCTCGCGTCGCTATCCACCGCGGTGTGGCTGAGGGCGGTAAGGGCACCACCGACCTGGCAAACGTAGTTGCTGAGGCATGTGACGATGTTTCGGATCTGAAGTACACCTACGATCTTGAGGACTCCATCGAGACCAAGATTGAGAAGGTTGCCACCAAGGTCTACGGTGCGGACGGCATCTCCATTGCTCCCGCTGCCGCTAAGCAGCTGAAGCGTTTCGCTGAGCTGGGCTACTCGCACCTGCCTGTGGTTATCGCGAAGACTCACCTGTCCATCTCTTCGGATGCAACTCTGAAGGGCGCACCGACCGGCTGGACCCTGCCCGTGCGCGAGGTTCGCCTGGCTGCAGGTGCCGGCTACGTCTACGCTATCTGCGGCACCATGCGCACCATGCCGGGCCTGAGCAAGAGCCCCGCAGCTGAGCGCATCGGCTTCGACGAGAACGGCGTGATGGTCGGCCTGTCCTAAAGCGACTATTCCGGCTGATCTATAAGCTAGTGGAGGCGGCGCTCCTTCCCCACAGCGGGGGAGGGGCGTCGCTTTGCTGTGCTCCAGTGGTGGCAGGTACCGGGTGGCAGGTACCGGGCGGCAGATGGGGTGAATGCCAGTGCGAATACCGGTGCGATTGTCGGTGTGATTGCTGGTGAAAGGTGGAGCGTATCGGTGTTTTGGGCGCTGAACGGTGCTGAATAGTGCTGAATGGCGGGGGAGTGAAGGATAGTGAAACCCCTAGTGGAGGGGTCTTTCAACCTTTCCTTGAAGGCTCCCGTACGCCCCTTTCGGAAGGTGGAAATGGTATGTATAGCTTAATAAATGGGCTCTATTTATGCTTGAAGGTCAGGTTTTATTAAACAATCTGTAGAGATTGATTTTTTAGTGACACACTGTCTTGCATTTTGTGAAAATATAGTATTGACTAGGTGTTTTACTTTTTGACAGGGGTTTCAATGAGTGCACTCAGTGAACCTGAAGGTGGGGCTGCTGTTATCATTTTGTTATAAAAGTTCTACTTTAGGGGGTGCCTAATGGGTCCAAACAGACCAATTGATTTTGCTCTCGCGCGAATAATTGTGCAGTTTTTGAACGGTGCGCGGTGCATTTTTCCCATTCCATGAAGTTGCAAGAGCTTGAAGATAGTTTGACCTTAACCCTCTACTTCCGCGGAATACCGGGCTAAAACCGGGTATTGAGCCTTCAAAATTACTGAGTATGAAGCTCAGGTTAAAGGTGCACCGAAGTGCCAAATGAGGGAAAATCTAAAATTATTTTGGGTGAAATAAGTCACACTAAAACTCGAAAAAAATGAAATTGGTACGTATGGATAGCCTAAAAAACAGCTGTTTTTATTACAGAACGATTACATTGAGGCGCGGGTCACTAAAACGGGCTCTCCGTACCAAATTGAGCGGTAAAACAGCCTCCAAAAAGTTCGCTACTATTGAGTCATCAAGTAATCGTGAGATTTCCAAAGTCCTCGGGTTGCTTGTGTTTGAGTGAGTGATAGATACCCCTGGGTGTCATGAGAAGCGACTGTGTATCGATGCGCAGTCGCTTCTCTGTTTAACTTTTGAATTTCGCTGCTTGAATTTCGCTGCTTGAATTTCGCTGGGCCCTCAGTCGGGCAGACCCCGGGTGGCCTCCAGTCGGAACCTCATCCGAGCTGAGCCTCATCTGTGCCGAGCGCGCTCCAGAATCTGTTCCGCATGCATCCCGCGCATGTATTCCGCACATTCAATGTCGAATGTGCTCATAGGGAAGTGCTCTATATAGGCGCCTGCCGCATCAAGCGAGCCCCTACACTGGAACTATGACTACTTACCCCGAACCCACCCTCATCTTTGAGAACCCCGAACTGACCGTCCGCGCGTTCAGTGTCTCCGAGATGGACAACAGCGTCTACCTCATCACCATGCGCGCCACCGGCGAGCAGGTGCTTATCGACCCCGCGGACGATGCAGAAGAACTCTACGCCTTCACCCTCGACGCGCTCCTGAACGACTGCCCGCAGCTCGAGCTGGTAGACGGCGAAGAACGCCGCGTGCGCGTTATGGAGAGGGACGAGGACTTCAACTCCCTCAAGCCCCGCGCAATCGGTCTGACCGGCATCCTGGTTACCCACGGCCACTGGGACCACATCCGCGCTATTAAGGAGCTTGACCGCCTCACCGGTGCTGTCACCTCCGCGGGTGCGGCTGACGCGGCCGCCATTAAGGAACAGGAAGACTACACCGTCGAAGAGGAGCTGACCGGCGGCGAAAGCTTCGACTTCTACCGCTCCGACACCGTCATTCGTGCCCTGCACGTGCCCGGCCACACCCCCGGATCCATCGTCTACACCCTCGAAACCACCTGGGAAGACGGCACCCCCGCGACCCTGCTGTTCACCGGCGATACCCTCTTCCCCGGCGGCGTGGGTAAGACCGACTCCCCGCAGCAGTTCGGTGAGCTCTTCTCCAACGTGCTCGAAAAGCTCTTCGGCGGCTTCGACGATGACGCAATCGTGCTGCCCGGTCACGGCCGCTCCACTACCCTCGGTGACGAGCGCCCCCACCTGGAAGAGTGGGGCACCCGCGGTTGGTAAACCGCGGCTGGTAAATCGCCCCTGCCAGCCCACCTCATATATCCGCCTCATATAAGTACTGCACCCTCATGCCTTCACCTGCCGCATAATCGCGCTGGTGAAAGGTGTGAGGGTGTAGAATTTAAGTTCGAAGATAAGACGAAAGGATTTTCGATGACACCCCGCCCGGCACACGGTAGCACCGCACTCAAAGCGAACGATCTGACCAGCATCCGGGTTCAGGGTGCCCGCGAAAACAACCTCAAGAACGTAGACCTCACCATTCCGCGTGATGCGATGGTCGTCTTCACCGGCCTCTCCGGCTCCGGTAAGTCCTCCCTCGCCTTCGACACCATCTTCGCGGAAGGTCAGCGCCGCTACGTTGAGTCGCTGTCCTCCTACGCGCGTATGTTCCTCGGGCAGGTCGATAAGCCCGACGTAGACTTCATCGAGGGCCTCTCCCCGGCGGTGTCTATCGACCAGAAGTCCACCTCCAAGAACCCGCGCTCAACCGTCGGTACCATCACCGAAATCTACGACTACATGCGTCTGCTCTGGGCACGTATCGGTCACCCGCACTGCCCCGAATGTGGCGAAGAAATCACCCAGCAGACCCCGCAACAGATCGTGGACATTCTGCAGGAATACCCCGAACGCACCCGCCTGCAGATCCTCGCGCCCGTCGTCAGCGCACGTAAGGGCGAGTTTGTTGACCTCTTCAAGGACCTTCTGACTCAGGGCTACTCGCGCGCCCGCGTGGACGGCGAAACCGTGCAGCTCTCCGACCCGCCCAAGCTCGCCAAGCAGTACAAGCACACCATTGAGGTGGTCGTCGACCGCATCGTCATTAAGGACGGTATTCACCAGCGCCTCACTGACTCCATCGAAACCGCGCTCAAGCTCGCCGACGGCCGCGTGCTCATCGACTTCGTGGACCGCGAGCAGGACGACCCCGAGCGTACCCGCTCCTTCAGCGAAAACCTCGCCTGCCCCAACAACCACCCGCTGCAGATCGACACCATCGAGCCGCGTGCCTTCTCCTTCAACTCGCCGTTCGGCGCGTGTAGCGCCTGCGACGGCATCGGCTCGCGCTTGGAAGTAGACACCGAACTGCTCGTACCCAACCCCGACCTGACCCTTGGCGAGGGTGCTATCGCCCCCTGGTCGCAGGGCAAAGCAACCACCGAATACTGGCTGCGCCTGCTCGCGGGCCTGGGGGAGGAGCTCGGTTTCGACCTGAACACCCCCTTCAAGGACCTACCCGCCAAGACCCGCGCCGCCATCCTGGATGGCAAGGACTACAAGGTTGAGGTGTCCTACCGCAACCGATTCGGCCGCGAACGCCGCTACACCTCCGGATTCGAGGGCGTGAAGGCGTATATCAAGCGCAAGCACGAAGAAACCGAATCGGACTTTGCCCGCGACCGCTACGAACAGTACATGCGCCAGGTCGCCTGCCCCTCCTGCGGTGGCGCGCGCCTGAACCCGACCATCCTCGGCGTGAAGGTCGGCGGCAAGTCCATCGCAGACATTACCGACCTGTCCCTGGCTGACGCACTCGCCTTCGTGCGCGGCCTGCAGCTGACTGCTCGCGAAGCCAAGATTGGCGAGCAGGTCCTCAAAGAAATTGATGCGCGCCTGCAATTCCTGCTGGACGTGGGTCTGGACTACCTGACTCTCTCACGCTCCGCCGGTACGCTCTCCGGCGGTGAGGCGCAGCGCATCCGCCTCGCAACCCAGATTGGATCGGGTCTGGTCGGCGTGCTCTACGTGCTCGACGAGCCCTCCATTGGTCTGCACCAGCGCGATAACCGCCGCCTCATCGAAACCCTGACCAAGCTGCGCGATATGGGCAACACGCTTATTGTGGTCGAGCACGACGAAGACACCATGCGTGAAGCCGACTGGATCGTGGACGTAGGACCCGGCGCCGGCGAGCACGGCGGCGAAATCGTGCACTCCGGCAGCTTTGAGGAGCTGCTGAAGAACACCAAGTCCATTACCGGCGACTACATGGCTGGCCGCCGCAGCATTGAGGTGCCCGCCTCCCGCCGCCCCGTGGACAAGAAGCGCCAGCTGACCGTGCGCGGCGCCCGCGAAAACAACCTCAAGAACGTGACCGTGTCCTTCCCGCTGGGCGTATTCACAGCGGTGACCGGTGTATCCGGCTCGGGCAAATCCACCCTCGTCAACGACATTCTGTACACCTCCCTGGCGAACAAGCTCAACGGCGCCAAGCAGGTACCCGGCCGCCACAAGAGCATCGACGGCCTGGAACACCTGGACAAGGTCATTCACGTGGACCAGTCGCCCATCGGCCGCACCCCGCGCTCGAACCCCGCCACCTACACCGGCGTGTTCGACCACATCCGCAAGCTGTTCGCAGAGACCAGCGAAGCGAAAATGCGCGGCTACACCCCCGGCCGATTCTCCTTCAACGTCAAGGGCGGCCGCTGCGAAGACTGCTCCGGCGACGGCACCCTGAAGATTGAAATGAACTTCCTGCCGGACGTGTACGTACCCTGCGAGACCTGCCACGGTAAGCGCTACAACCGCGAAACCCTCGAAGTGCACTACAAGGGCAAGACCATCGCCGACGTACTCGAAATGCCCGTGGAGGAGGCCGCAGAGTTCTTCGCCGCGTTCACCCCGATTGCGCGCCACCTGAACACCCTCGTGGACGTGGGCCTGGGCTACATTCGCCTGGGTCAGCCCGCAACCACCCTCTCCGGCGGTGAAGCGCAGCGCGTGAAGCTCGCAACCGAACTGCAGAAGCGCTCCAACGGCCGCTTCATCTACGTGCTGGACGAGCCGACCACCGGCCTGCACTTTGAAGACATCCGCAAGCTGCTCGCCGTGCTGCAATCGCTGGTCGACAAGGGCAATAGCGTCATCACCATCGAGCATAATCTGGACGTGGTCAAGTGCGCCGACTGGATTATTGACATGGGCCCCGAAGGCGGTAGCGGCGGCGGCACCGTCATCGCTGAGGGCACCCCGGAACAGGTAGCTCAGGTGAAGGGCTCGCACACCGGCGCATTCCTAGCTGAGATCCTGAACTAGCCGAGATTCTGAACTAGTCGAGAACTTGAACCAGAGGAAACCTACGTGACTGATACTCAAGGAACCGCACCTGCCCGGGGAGCTCAGGCAACCCGCGGCACTATGAACAGGGGCGCTGTGAACCGAGGCCCTGTAAACCGGGGTGCTGTGACCACCGTGGACCGTGCCCGGCACATCCTGCACACCCAGCTGGAGGCGGACTTTTGCCAGGCACCCGGCTCGATAAGCCGCGCCCTCAAAGAGCTACGCGACTACCCGGAAGCCGAGAGCCTGCCGCTACTCGCCACCGTGCAGCCGCCCTCCGAGAAGATGGGTGCCGCACGCCGCCGCAACGATGACATTTGGGAGCTGCGCGTCGCCAACTACGCGAGCGTCGGAATTCTCTGCGCCAAGCATCCGCGCGTGCTGGAGAAGGCCATCGACTACATGCTCGGCGACCAGTCGAACTGGCTGGGCGACTACGCGCAGCTGCGCCAGCTCAACGAACTGCTCACCCCCTACACCCAGCAGGTCAGCGGCACGAGCATCTACTACACGCCCGGCCGCGCCCTGCTGAACTCGGTCGTGCCCGAGGGCATGCAGGCGCAGGAAGTGAAATGCGCCGTGCCCGGTGTGGGCATGATGCGCCGCGTTGACCCCGCCGAGCTGAAGGCGGCGCTGCTTGCCGAAATCACCGGCGAGCGCACCATCCGCAGGGAGGCAAACGCCTCCGCGGGTGCGATTGAGGTTGACCCGGAGGATACGGAGGCGCGCGTAACCCGCCTGCGTGTGGAGCTGCTGGACGCTGAGCAGTTTGAGCGCTTCCGCGGGGATAAGCGCTACTCGAACGCGCTGGGCTTTAGCGTGACCCGCCCGGATGTGCTGGTGCTTGCCGCCTACCCGGTGGATGAGAACGCATCTAAGGCCCCTGAAGTGGCCGCGGTGGGGGAGAGCGACCCCGCGCTCGCAGACCCTATCGCTATGGTTGGCCTGAGTGACGATTCGCCGATTATGCGCCAGATTGGCATTGACGTGCTGCCTGCCTGGCGCGGTGCCGGCATCGCCAGCGTGCTGGTGCGTGATGCGGCGCGTCTGACCCTGGCGGAAGGGTACCTGCCGTTCTACGGTACGAGCCCCTCGCACATGCTGTCGCAGAGGGTTGCGATGAATGCCGGGTTGGTGCCGACCTGGTGGGAGTACGTCTCCACCAGTCTGAACGACCTGCCCATGGACTAGGCATTATGTACGTAAAGGCCCCCGAGATTCTGCATCTCGGGGGTCTTTTATGTACTGAGTTTCGCGGGCTAGCTGTGCGGGGCTCAGCGTCTAGAACTTTCTAGAGCTCCGCGCCGTTGCTGGCAATCACCTCGCGGTACCAGTGGAAAGACTTCTTACGGTAGCGCTCCAGGGAACCGGAGCCGTCGTCGTTGCGGTCCACGTAGATGAACCCGTAACGCTTGGACATCTGCGCGGTGGAGGCACTAATCATGTCGATGCAACCCCAGGTGGTGTAGCCAAGCACGTTCACGCCGTCCTCAATCGCCTCACGCACAGCGTGCAGGTGCTGGCGCAGGTAGTCGATGCGGTAGTCGTCTTCCACGGTGAGCTCGCCGTTCACCTCGACCAGCTCGTCGCGGGCACCGAGGCCGTTCTCCACGATGAACAGCGGCTTCTGCCAGCGGTCCCAATACTGGTTGAGGACTACGCGCAGGCCGGTCGGGTCGATCTGCCAGCCCCATTCGCTGGCGGTTAGGGTCGGGTTCGCCACGCCGCCGAGGATATTGCCTTCGCCGCGCTCGCCTCGTGCCGGGTCGCCGGTCGCGCAGGTGGACATGTAGTAGCTGAACGACACGAAATCCACGGTGTTCTTCAGGTCTTCGCGGTCCTGCTCGGTGATGTTCAGCTCCACGCCCTTCTCACGCAGGGCACGCAGGAAGTAGCCGGGGTATGTGCCGCGCACGTGCACGTCACCGAACGCGAAGTTCGCCTGTTCCGCCTGCATGGCGGCGAGTACGTCGGCGGGGTCGGGGGTGAGCGGGTAGGTGGGCATGGCTAGAATCATGCAACCGATCTGTGCGTCGGGTGCCAGTTCGCGTGCCGCGGCGGTGGCGCGTGCGGAGGCGACCAGTTCGTAGTGCATCGCCTGGTAGAGCTCGGTGTCGCTGAGCTGATCCGCCGGGGTGTTGATGCCGCCGGACATGAACGGCAGGTGCAGCATCGAGTTGATTTCGTTGAAGGTCAGCCAGTACTTCACACGCTTGCCGTAGCGGGCGAACACGGTGCGGGCGTAGCGTTCGTAGAAGCCGATGAGTTCGCGGCTGGTCCAGCCGTTGTACTGTTCGACCAGGTGCAGCGGGGTTTCGTAGTGGCTGAGGGTGATGAGCGGTTCCATGCCGTGCTTTTCGAGCTCATCGAGCACGCGGTCGTAGAAGGCGAGGCCCGCCTCGTTCGGGGTTTCTTCGTCGCCGCGGGGGAAGATACGCGACCAGGCGATGGAGAAGCGGAAGACCTTGAAGCCCATCTCCGCGAGCAGGGCGATGTCTTCGCGGTAGCGGTGGTAGAAGTCGATGCCTTCCAGCTTGAGGTTGTCCTCGGTGGGTTCGGCGGTGCGCGGGTGCAGGCCGCCGGCGGGCAGCACATCCTGCAGGCTGGGGCCCTTGCCGTCTTCGTTCCAGGCGCCTTCGAACTGGTTGGCGGCGGTGGCGCCTCCGAAGAGGAAACCGTCGGGGAACGCGCCGAGCGGCTGCGGCTCAGTCAATGCCGGGCTGGTGCGCTGTTCAGTGCTGACGCGGGGTAGCGCGGCGGTTTGGGCGGTGATGTGCTGGTCCTGATGCACGGCGTCCTCCAAGGTGTTTTGAGTCTTTCTTCTACCCTAGCGGAGGGGATGGGGGATTACTAGGTTTTAGCTACCCGGGTGGACATTTCCGTATTGTGGGGAGGCGTATGAGGTGTGGCGGGCGTAACCGTAAAATAGGAACGTGCAGATTATTCGAGAGACCGGCCCCGAATCCGGCGACATCCTCATTCACCACGATCAGACGGTGCAGATGCTTCGCGAGGTGGCAAGCGGGCAGCGTGAAGCCACCCTACGCATGTATCAGCCGAACCCGACGGTCGCGTTCGGCCGCCGTGACGAACTGAACCCCGGCTTCGCGGAGGCCTCCGCGGCGTGCGCCGAGCACGGTTTCGAGGTGCTGGTGCGCAAGGTCGGCGGGCACGCCGCCGCCTACCATCAGGGGTGCCTGGTCGTGGACCATTTTCAGCCCGCCTCCGACGCGCGCAGCGGCAACACCCTGCGCTACGAACTGTTCGGCTCCATGTACGCGCAGGCGCTACGCGAAGTCGGCGTGGACGCGCGCATGGGCGAGATCCCGGGGGAGTACTGCCCCGGCGAGTATTCGGTGCACGCGCAGCTTCCCGCCTCCGCAGGTGGTGGTCGCATTAAGCTGGTCGGCACCGCCCAGCGTGTGGTGACCGGCGGCTGGTGGTTCAGCACCGGCATCGTGGTCTCTGATTCTGCACCCCTGCGGGCGGTTACTGCGGATGTGTACCGTGCCCTCGGCATGGAGCTGGACCCCGCCACGGTTGGCGCGGCGCAGGATGCGAACCCCGCCCTGTTCATGGAAGACCTGGAAGACGCCATCGTTGAGGTGTACGCCCAGAACGGTTTTCGCTGAAGCGACTCACTGAGCGATTCACAGAGTGATTCACAGAGTGATTCACCGGGCTGATTTCGCTCATTTTTATCCCTGACTTTACCCATAGACTTTTACCCCTAACCCACCCCGAATTACCCCCACCTGAAGCACTACCCCCACCTGAAGCGAAGGAGCATCCATGCGTTGGGCACAGATTAAAGACTCGAAAGGCAGCCGCGCAGTCTGCTTCTTCGAAGAGACCGTGTACGAGCTTCCGGCGAAGCTCAGCCCGCTACTGAACTTCTACAGCCGGTTCCGCCTAAACTTTGGCGACCCGAAAAACGCCGTAGCGATCCTGAAGGAGAACGGCGCGACCGTCATGGGTCACGGCGAGGAACTGTGGAACTCCCTACCGTTCATTCGCCCGCTGGATAAGCCCGGCAAGATTGTATGCGCCGGCCTGAACTACCGCGACCACGCCGCGGAAATGAACCTTGAAGTGCCCGAGCATCCGGCGCTGTTCGCGAAGTTCCCGAACGCGCTGATTGGTCCCGGCGAGCAGATCCGCATGCCCGCCGATGACGGCACCGGCAGCACGAAAATCGACTGGGAGGTTGAGCTGTGCCTGGTCGTGGGCGCTCGCCTGCGTAACGCCACGGAGGAGCAGGCGCTCGAAGCGCTGATGGGGTACACGGTCATGAACGATGTGTCGGTGCGTGACTGGCAGGGCCGTTCCTCGGAGTGGTTCCAGGGTAAGAACTGGGATGCGATGACCCCGTTCGGTCCGGTGATTGTGAGCCCCGATGAGGTTGACCCGGTTGCCGGCCTGGAGCTGGTGTGCGAGGTGGACGGCGTGGTGCGTCAGCGCGGCACGACGGCGGATATGGTGTTCACCCCGGCGCAGCTGCTGTCCTATATTTCGCGGTTTATGACCCTGGAGCCGGGCGACCTGGTGGCGACGGGTACCCCGGCGGGTGTTGGTCTGTCGTTGCATCCGCGTCAGTGGTTGAAGCCGGGTCAGACGGTGCGTACCCGCATTGAAGGTATTGGCGAGTTGGTGAATGTCTGCTCGGAGGCGGGCGCGCCGTAGCGCTGCAGCTGGGTAGCCCATCGGGTGGCTGGGGCTCGCCTCGCGCGAATGAATCCACATGAACCCACACTGGAGGCTGCTGATGCCAGCTGAAGGGGCTCCCGCGGTAGCTGTAAGTGAATATATATGCACTCCGCATGTGTTTTGAAGCACATGCGGAGTACTTTTTTGTGTCAATAAAGTCCCCGGTGGGTGGCTTGGAATTCTTGGAATGTACGGCGAAGAACGTCCTGTGCGGGGGAGTGTGGTGCGTGCATGGTTACACGCCGTCAAGCACACAGAAACTTTGAACTTTTACGTGAATCTTATGGTTTTACGTGGGTTTTGAGGGGGCTGCGGGGTGAAGCGAAGGGGGCCCTTGCGGGGTGGTGGTTGCCTGAAAATTGCTCCCTGAGGGGTGGTGGGTGCTCGTTTTGGTGCATGGGGCGCTATCTGTTCTCAGTGCGGAATCCCAGATTGTGGTCATATGTGAGGAATGCAACAGGGGGTTTCGGTGCGTCTTTCAAGGAACTTCAAGGTTTAAGGTTTAGTTTTTCGTGCGCATTTTTCGTTTTCTTTGGGTCACCCTCGCTTGACTAGGCGTAAAGCCTAAGCACCGGGGTGCAAATTCTGTTTTTCCAAACATCAATAAATGCACAAAAGTGTAAAGAAATATGAGCCTAAACCTGAACCTTTATCAAAAAATCGGTGCCCCAAATCACAAACTCGTTTTGCGTTCACCCAAAAGACTATGTAGGGTATGGGGATTATCTGAGAGTTTCCTGAGAATTCCTGCCAGAAGATTAGGACCCACCCGGGCACACCCTCAGATGCATATTTCACTCACGTCCGTGTTTGTTCATACAAACGCACTCACTCAAATAAGCCGACACGAACGAAAGAAAAACATGACCGCAACTGCATCCAAAAACCCGGCACAGCGCCCGGCAAACCGCCGCCGTGCCACCATCGCTGCCTCCGCAGCACTGGCAACCGTCATCACCGGCGCGAACCTCCCCGCGACCTTCGGTGCAACCGCCCCCACCCGCAATGTAGCCGGCACCACCTGCGTCGACGCAGGCTACCGCACCGTGCCGACCCTCGCGAACATCACCAACGTCGCGCCCGGTCCGACCTGCTACTGGAACCCCGACCAGAAGGCACAGACCATCGCCACCCTCGCACCGGTCAACTCCTCTCTGACCAAGGCGCAGCTGACCACCACCGAGAACACCTCGCCGCTGAGCGGCAAGCTCGCCCGCGATTCCTTCGCAGCCCAGAAGCTCACCGGCACCGAAGCCGTCGCGCCCAACAGCAGCGAAATTAGCCGTACCTTCCTCGAATACAGCGCCGATGCGGGCAACCACCCCATCACCACCGCCATCAACGCGGGCACGGTGAAGAAGGACCGCGCCCAGACCGTCGGCGGCCACGAGAACATCCCGACCCTCGCCGTGAACTCCGCGAACCCGCACCAGGAGTACGTCGAGGTCGTCTCCCGTGACAACCGCGTGAACGCCAACGCGGAGAACAAGCGCATCCTCACCGGCGGCATCCCGATTCCGAAGTGGCTTGCCGAGGACCACGGCCTCTCCGGCGACCAGTCCGTCGCCCTCTACGACGAGGCGACCGGCATCTGGCGCTCCTACTTCAAGTTCGTCAAGGATGCAGACGCACAGACCTACACCAGCACCGCCCGCGTGCAGGTGGGCGGCGGCAACGTCTCCACCCCCAAGAGCGCAAAGATTCAGTACGACAACGTCGGCCGCGGCAACGCAGGCCAGACCGTGCAGATTAGCGCGCCCGTGAGCATCGACGCGAAGTCCGGCAACGCCCGCACCTCCTACCCGATTGCTCGTGGCGCGAAGTTCCGCCTGGCAAAGAACGTGCCCGGCGCGTCCATCGACGCGAACACCGGCGTGATTACCTACAAGATCCCGGCAGGCACCAAGGGCACCGTGGACATCCCCGTTGCGGTTGACTACCCGGCAACCTACCACGTGTCCTCCGGCGGCTACATGCTCGCTAAGCCGAACTTCGGCGGCGTGGGAGAAGACAACTACTGGCTGACCCTCAAGAACGGCACCTCCTCCGTAGTAGGTCTGGCGAACGAGCTCACCCAGATTGGTGTGGACGAGCTCAAGGCAGGCAAAATCAACCACATGGTGTCCATCACCGCCGCTGACTATTCCTCGCTGACCTCCTCCTTCCCGGCGAAGGGCACCGACGGCAAGATTGACGTGAGCAAGTACCCGAACGCACCCCGTGCGGGTCAGCGCGGCTTCCTGCCCGCAAACTTTGACGTGGAAGAGCACCTGCGCAACACCGGTCACGCCGACGACCAGCTCACCCGCATGATTCTGACCGCCATGAAGGAGTACGGCTTCATCATCGCGGACCGTAATCTCTTCACCAACGCATTCAACCTGGAGGCGGCAAGCTCCTACGCACCCTACGCCCGCCAGGGTAAGAACGTGTACAAGGAAGACCCGAAGCTTGCGGCAATGTTCGCGAACTTCGTTCCCAGCGGCTTCACCGGCAACCAGTTCCCCTGGCAGCAGGTGCAGTGGATGCCCGTGAACTACACCGAGTCTGCTGAAAACAGTGCGGGCCGCAACACCGCCAGCGCAGACACCAGCGTGAAGTTCAAGTACCCCTCGGATTCCTATGGCAAGACCGGCACCGGCTCCGGCGTGATTTATCAGCCCGCCGAGCACCACGCCACCGTCTACTCCGGCGAAACCGCAGTCGCGCAGAGCGTGCACCAGTCGCACAAGGTGTCCCCGAACTACCGTTACGCCCGCGATTACAACTTCCAGGAAATCGAGCAGACCCCGAACTTCCGCCCCAGCCGCTGGGTCAACAAGGAGAAGGTCAACACTGCTGGCGGCCAGTTCTCCAGCGCGGAGACCGGCATCCGTTTTGCCTCCAACGGCAAGACCGGCACCTACTCGATTGACCTGAACACCCACGAGGTTACCGGCACCACCTGGGACCTGCGCCGCGACAACGGTACGAACATCACCGTGAACCGCACCGGCAAGGCACCCGCACGCATGTCCGATGTGAAGGCGAAGAAGGGATCCGCCGCACAGCTGTACTCGATCCCGCTGAAGGTGCACGTGGTGGATAAGAACAGCCCCATCGCACGTGAGGACTCCGTCTCCCTGTACTCGGGCACCACCCAGAACGTGGCGGTCCTGAACAACGACGAGGCGTCCTTCGGCGCATTCAGCCGCGGCGAGACCGTGAAGAAGCTGGAGCTGCTCAACGAGCGCGGCCAGGTCGTCAGCTCCTACAGCGACGAATACGGTACCTACCGCGTGGTGACCCTGCCGAATGGCACCCAGGGTATTGCGGTTTCTGCTAAGAATAAGCAGGGCTTCGCACCGCTGGTCCGCTACCGCGCAGTGACCGACAAGGGCGTAAAGTCCGCTGAGGGCTACCTGCAGGTGGCAGTCGCTAACCGATAGCGGCCGCGCATGTAGTATTAGCGCACTTCAAGAGCGCACATAGGGGAGAGGGGCACGCTCAAGAAAGCACGCCGCACAGGCATCACTTTCTTGACGTGCCCCCTTTCCTGTACATAAGGTGAAAATACTATGACTCAGAGCCAGCACACAGACCACACCGAAACCACCCACGCTAACTACGCTACCGAACAGGTAGCAAAGCACGTAGCCGAGCACTCCGCAGAGCATGCCTCAGCGCACGCCCACGAGGCGCCCACCAACGCACCCCTCATCGAAGGCAACAGCCCCAAAGACTGGGAGGAACAGTTTGGCCCGTCCGTGGCGATTTTCTCTGCGCTTGCGAACCCGCTACGCCTGGCGATTGCGCACCACCTGATGCACCGCCCGCACAGCGTGAGCGAACTGCACACCTGCCTGGGCATTTCGCAGCCGCTCGCCTCGCACCACCTGCGCATCCTGCGTGAGGCGCACGTCATTGACCGTGAGCAGCAGGGCCGCACCACCATTTACCGCCTGAAGGACGACCACATTAGCCACATTGTGCTTGACGTGTATGAGCATACGCGTGAGCATCATGCGGACTAGTCTGCCCTCAAGCTGAGCGTTGGCTGGGAGCCGTTGTAAGATGGTGTGTGTCCGTGCACCAGTACAGTGCGGAATAGTATGCGCACCCGCGGCGCCCCGAGTGGCACGCGCGCGCCTGAGTTAAGGAGACTTATGTCTGCCGCTGATTCTTCAGCAATTGTTATTAGCGTTTCTGGTGAGGAGCGCGAGGTCACCGCGAAGACTGCCGCTGAGCTGTTCGCTGACGACCCGAAGATCGTTGTGGCACGCGTGAACGGCGTGCTCGTTGACCTCTCCCACGAGCTGTCTGCTGGCGACTCCGTTGAGCCGGTTTTCATTCACGAACCGGACGGCCTGAACGTTCTGCGCCACTCCGCTGCGCACGTGATGGCGCAGGCGGTGCAGGAGTACCGTAAGGACGCTAAGCTGGGCATTGGCCCGTACATTACTGACGGCTTCTACTTTGACTTTGATGTGGCTGAGCCGTTCACCCCGGAAGATCTGAAGAAGATCGAGAAGTCGATGATTAAGATCATCAAGTCCGGTCAGCTGTTCCGCCGCCGCGTGGTCACCCACGACCAGGCCGTCGCTGAGATGGCGAACGAGCCGTACAAGCTGGAGCTACTCTCCTTGAGCCAGGGCCCCGGTTCTGGCGCGGATGCTGCCGAGGGCGCATCCGTGGAGGTCGGCGAGGGTGAAATCACCATCTACGACAACGTGAACCCGAAGACCGGCGAGACCGTCTGGAAGGACCTCTGCCGCGGCCCGCACCTGCCGAACACCAAGCTGATTGCTAACGGTTACGCCCTGATGCGTGCCGGTGGCGCGTACTGGCGTGGTTCTGAGAAGAACCCCATGCTGCAGCGTATTTACGGTACCGCATGGCCGACTAAGGACGAGCTGGTGGCGTACAAGGAGCGCATCGCTGAGGCGGAGCGCCGCGACCACCGCCGCCTGGGCCGTGAGCTGGACCTGTTCTCCTTCCCGAAGAACATTGGTCCCGGCCTGCCGGTGATTCACCCTAAGGGTGGCGTGATTAAGCGCGAGATGGAAGACTACGTGCGTACCCGCCACATTCAGGAGGGTTTCCAGTACGTCAGCACCCCGCACATTTCGAAGGAAGACCTGTTCTACACTTCCGGTCACCTTCCGTACTATGCGGACGGCATGTTCCCCTCCATGGAGCTGGATAACGGTCATTACCGTCTGAAGGCTATGAACTGCCCGATGCACAACGAGATTTACCGTTCTCGTGGCCGTTCGTACCGTGAGCTGCCGCTGCGTTTCTTCGAGTTCGGCACCGTGTACCGTGACGAGAAGTCCGGCGTGCTGCAGGGCCTGACCCGCGTGCGCATGATTACTCAGGATGACTCCCACTCGTATGTGACGAAGGAGCAGGCACCGGACGAGGTGCGTCACCTGCTGAAGTTCATGCTGAGCCTGCTTGAGGACTTCGGCATGACTGACTTCTACCTTGAGCTGTCTACCCGCGACACTGAGGGCGATAAGAAGGATAAGTTCATCGGTACCGATGAGCAGTGGGAAGAGGCTACCGCGGTTCTGGAGCAGGTTGCGAAGGAGACCGGCCTGGAGCTCGTCCCGGATCCCGGTGGAGCTGCGTTCTACGGTCCGAAGATTTCGGTTCAGGCGAAGGACGCGATTGGCCGTACCTGGCAGATGTCGACCGTTCAGTATGACTTCAACCAGCCGAGCCGTTTCGGTCTGGAGTACCAGGCTGCGGACGGTACCGTGCAGGAGCCGGTCATGATTCACTCGGCGAAGTTCGGCTCGATTGAGCGCTTCCTGGGTGTGCTGACCGAGCACTATGCGGGTGCGTTCCCGGCATGGCTGGCACCGGTCCAGGTGATTGGTGTGCCGGTGGCTGAGGCGTTCAACGACTACATGACTGAGATCGCGGATAAGTTGCGTGCACACGGTGTGCGTGTTGAGGTGGATTACGGTTCGGATCGCTTCACGAAGAAGATTCGTACTGCGTCCACTGAGAAGGTTCCGTTCATTCTGATTGCTGGCGGTGAGGATGCGGAGCACGGCGCCGTTTCGTTCCGTTTCCGCGGCAACAAGCAGGAGAACGGTGTGCCCGTGGATGAGGCTGTGGCACGTATTGTGGAGCATATCCGCAACCGCGTGAACGAAGACCCCAAGCCCAGCACTGAAGCTGCTGAGTAGTAGCGGTTAGGATGCGGGTTCGCCGGCGATGCTGACTGCGGGTGACCGTGGTTAGCTGAGCCGGCGGACTTGTACTGAGCCTGTATATAAAAACCACCCCCTTTGCGGCGATAAGCTGCGGAGGGGGTGGTTTTTATATGGATGCTAGGGCCAAATATAATTTGGTGGTATATTTAAATTATTCTAACTATAGGAATAATGCGTGATGCACATTTGAGGAATGGAGTTTTTATGTTGATTGATAAGGAATTGAAAAATATTAACCCCAACCTAGAAGAAGTCAGTAGGACACCAGGTGGGGGTTGGTACATTAAATCTAAAGAAGAATCATGGTATGTGCAGAGTCTCATAGCTGATGAATTGGCACGAGATGAAGATATGAATGAATGGCTGAGTGATTGGAATGGGGGGCTTGGAATTAAAGTAGAATATATAGAAGATATTTTTTCTAAACAGAGATGCTTTAATCCACTTAACTCATGCGAAAATAATTGTAGAAAAAATAGTATAGTATCCATCTTAGATAAATATGTTGATAATGACTTATCTATAGGTACTAAAACACCTAAGAACCTCTTTGAGGATGTTAGAGATTGCCTTTGCCCTGCATGTAGGGCGGAAGTGGGCTTATTGGTTTATTATGTAGAGATTTTAGATGTGGAAAGTCTAATTAGGCAAGGTTATTTTAATAGATTCCTAAATAGGTTCATTAAGTATGAAAATCTAGGCGAGAAGAATCTTTCCAGTGCGGTTAGTCGATATTCTCTGGGATTTGCAAGTGATCGCGGGCTTGCAGTCGAGTATAATAAAGCAAAAACTAAAATTCTAGGAGGAATATTTAATCTAGATAATTTCTATAGGTGGGTTGCTACACATAAGGAAGAATATTTCAAATCAGGCAGGAATGGAGAATCAGATAAAATTACTGTAGTCAAAGAGTGGACAACTCCTGTGGCTTACAGTGCTCCTGGTGTTACTGGTGGACGTAAGAATTATAAACTGCCCAATTTATTCTCGTATGCAAATAGCGCTTTTTATATTGACGAAAATAAAGATAAAATTATTGATATTTTCCTAGATAATAAGAGGTCTCTATCTAAATTTCTTGATTGCCCAATTTATACTAATCAAATTAAGGATGAGCTAAAAACATCTTTGCTGATTGGAGGCGATAAAAGATACACGGTTGAGTTACAGAACTTTCCAGGGTCTATGTATACTCACAGTCTTGAATGGATGTTAGGTGGAAAACTGGAAGCAAAGAGGAGTCTTGGTAGGATAAAAGAAGGAAATCTTAAGTTTGGTGCGGATTTGGACACTCTTATGCAAATTTCACAAAATGGAGAAACGCATGGATTGCCTCAGGGTAGCCTGGTAAGTCAAGTTATAGCTGAGATGTATATGTGCAAATTCGATGAGTTTCTTTCTGATAGAATCGATATTCCTTTCTCAAGGAATGTAAGCAGTGTAACATTTGCGTATAATACTGATTATGATTTAGCGAATATTAAAAGAGCTGTGCATGATGTAAGCGGAGAGTACTCTCTGCGTTTAGATGATATAAATGCCAAAGAAGAACATTTTCCATTTGCGAACATGATGAATAAAGATTTAATTATTAATTATTTCAAAGAACATCCTGTTTATTTTGGTATGGAAAGTACGCCTAAAAGTATTGGTGATGTAGAATCTTTTGTGCGAGAAAAAATTTATAAATTTATCGATTTTTGCTCTTTTGAAGAGAAGAGAGGGAATCGAGGTAGTCTAAAGTTGATGATTTCTGTACTTGTGGATGATATTAGAAATGGCTCAATAGCTTCTCTGGTAAAAGATAATTTTGATAATCTTGAGGATGGCTGTAAATCAATCAGGAGAGTTTTTCTATCTCCTGGATATATTTCAAATTTAAGTATTTTTGAAAAGATTCTAGATATTTCTCTCGCGTATCCTGAAATAACGCAAGACTGTATAGATTTTTCGCAGTATTTAATTGACATGTATCAAGAAAAGAAGAATGCCCAGGGTTACCCCTTAGGTGTTTATGAATTTAGGTTTAAGCGGGAAACGCAGGATATGGTCAATGAAAGGGTTAATGCCTATTTCTCTAAGGTGAATCAAGGGTTGAGCAATAAAATTAATTATTTATTGGAGCAGAAGCACAGTCAAGAACTGCATTCTCTCCTGACTCTTTTTATTGTCTTCGATTATGATATTCTCCATCAGGAAGAAGAGGAAGTTGAGAGAATGTGTAAATCTATTGTTACCTCTGGAATTGATGACATTAATCTAATTCTTGCCACAATTATATATTATCGAAAATTTGGTAATTTTGATGAGCTGTTAGAGGTGGCTGCTAGAGTGCTATGGAGGACGCATAGCTTGGTATGCCCAGAATCTGATTTAAGTACCTTTGATCCTAATAAGCGGTGCATGAGGCTTTGTAGTTGTGGCCAAGAATTTTCTGGTGAACTATGGTTGTATAGATATTATCTGTATTCTTTGAATAGTGGGCGTGGTAGTGAATCTTTTGCTAATTCACTAGAGTCAGGAAGAGGAAGTATGCATTCTTCGTTCAAGGCTTCTCTAAAGAAAATTAAAGATGAGAAAAGAATAAACCTGAATCGACACTTTATGTTTAGGCTTAAAAAGAGTGAGTTGAATAGACGAATGGAGTCGAAGAAAGAAAAACGAGGGATGATTGTTCATAAGTTCTATAGAGAAATGCTGGATTCGGGTGTGAGAATTGTAAATTAAGAAATTTAAATATATTTAAATAATTGATGCGACAAGGAAGAGTGTTACCTTAAGAGAAAATCCCTATAGTTATTGTTTAATGTAATCTAACTATTATTTGGTAGAGATATGATTGGGGAGCCTATAGAGGTATTGTTAGTAGCCGTAACATTGTCTAGCGTATGGAAAATAATGAGGACCCGGCAGGCTATCCATCAGATAGCCTGCCGGGTCCTCATTTTGCATTATTAGGGTGAGTTGGCCTCTGAGGCCTCCTAAGAATCTACAAGAAGACATCTAGCAAGTAACCTGGCAAACAGGTACAGCCATGAACTTTAAGGCAGTTGACACTTTTTCTATAGGTCATCTTTTCTTGGTCAGACTTAGCTCCAGACTGCTAGGATGGTAATAAGATGAACGTCCATAGTCATTCAGAAAATGGGTAGCTGGATGGTCCTGAGAATGATGTATCGCTGTTGATTATTGAGGGAGCACGAGCGTATGAAGTCGAATAAGTATGTTCCTGTTGGGATGCTGTTCTTGATCCTGGCAATTATCTTGAACGTAGTGTCAAATGTCAGCGACCTAGTGCTTGGAATTCTCTACGGCATCTCGATAGCAGTATTGATTATTGGACTATTAAATAGTCGAAAATAGGTGCTGCAACTGAGAAAAGGGACCCGGCGGACTATTCATCAGATAGCCCGCTGGTTTTTCGGGGATCAAAGTTTGTTCACGAAGAAGTAGTAGGCTTTGCTGTTGAAGTGCATTTGATGGGGGTGAAGGTATGGCAAGTGTTGAGGTGATGAAGGAACGGGCTCGTATTGCGGGGCGTTTCAACCTGTCTGCCCGCCGCACTCCAGAACACAGGGCGCTTGTTGCGCTCGCTGCGCAGAAGGCGGGAGGGGAATGCCATGTTATCCCGGTTGCTCCTGGAGAAGATGAGGCTGTGGCACGTATTGTGGAGCATATCCGCAACCGCGTGAACGAAGACCCCAAGCCCAGCACTGAAACTGCTGAGTAATAAGGGTTAGGATGCGGGTTCGCCGGCGCGGCTAACTGCGGTTATCTGCGGTTAGCTAAGCCGGCGGACTTGTACTGAGCCTATATATAGAAACCACCCCCTTTGCGGCGACAAGCTGCGGAGGGGGTGGATTTTTGTTTGGTTTGAGGAGGTGCGGGCGGGGGTGCGGTTGGGCGTAGAAAAGTGTGTTGTGGGGGATTTTTCCCTAGTCCGGGCGGCTGTCTTCGTGTTAGTGTAAGTGATGGCACTAACGTTCGTTGCCGTTCGGAGGTGCCGGTAATTGTACGATTCGGATAAGGACGTCTGGATGAATTTTCAATGCCCTATGGGTATTAATTCACTCTGAAGATGTAATTATCCACAGTTTCTAGGAGGAAAATATTGGTATGATTATATTGACATTTATTAAAAATATATTCTCTTTTTTCAAAGATCCTGCTGCCTCGCTCGTTGAGCGAGTGAAAGATGAGCCACTTTATAAAATATTTGTTAGTGGATTTCCCGAGCTACTAATTTCCATATATGTGATTAGTATGATTTTTTCACCTTTTTTGAGTCCAGAAAAAAGTGGAATTAGGGGTATAATTTCTTTCTTGGACTGGATTCATTTAGGGTTTCTAGGTGCTCCAATTAGTGGATTTTTAGCTTGGATTAATGGGCAGGAAAAAGACTTTGCAGAGCTATTTTTTGTCGTCCCTGTTTTTATGCTCTTATGCTCACTTAGCTACTATCTGAGGGAATCTCTGAATCGCATTCAATCACTCAATGAACGTAAAATTTTCCTTACGCCAAACTCGAGCTATATACTTATATTCTCTTTTTTTGCAATCATTGATTATGCCAATATTTTCAAATCTAAAATTACTGAAAATAAAACTGTTAATCATGAAGTCGATTGTATTCTTATTGGGATCGCGGCAATTATTCCCATATGGATTTTTGTCTTTTTCTGTATCTCTCACTCTAAAGTTTTAGAAGCTAAGGGTAGATGGAGTGAAACTAAAGAGGATTGGCATAATAATGGAAAGTTTTGGGCATTTGCGATTTCTATTGTTGTTTTCCCTTTGATTTTTTCAGCTCTTTCTTCTATAGTCCTTCTAGTCCTTCTTCTATTTGGTTTTATTGATTCCACTTCAGGGGGTGCGGTTCTTTTTAATGGCACTGAAGATTCACGCAAGAAAAAGAGAGAAAAGATAAAAAAATCGTTGGATGAACTTAAAGAAAAGATTTATCAACCCTACAAGGGTAATTCGAGATATCATTCTAAGGTGAGAGGTACCATTCAAGAGGTTGGGCGGGACGCTGAAATTGTTCCAGTTCTTCCAGATGAAAATATTGCTGATGTAATTAGGCGTAATCGAATGTTGCAATATAAAAGACCGTTGATTATTGTTACTGAAGTTGACGGAAAAATTTATACATATATCATCAGAAATTATAATATATAAATGGGGGGACCCGGCAGGCCATCCATTTTGGATAGCCCGCCGGGTCCCTTCCTTTTATGCCGCTATGCGCTCAGCCCTTTAGCGGGTGGTACGTTCCAGCAGCTGCAGCACGTTCTGATAGGTGTGGCCCGTCGCCTCGGTCATACCCTGCTCACAGGTACGGTTAGCCGAAATGTATGCGGCGAACTGCTTCTGCTCGCTCAGCTCCGCAGCCTCCGCCTCCGTAGCGCTCGCCGTCAGCTCGGGGTGCAACATACCGCGGTCACCCGCATAACCACAGCAACCCCAGTGCTTCGGCACGTACACGTCGTCACTCATCGCGTTCGCAATCTTCTCAAACGCAGGCTGAGTACCCAGATGAGTCATCGAACAGGTCGGGTGCAGCGCAACCGACGGCAGGGGAGCAGACACAGTCAGCTTGTCCAGCATGTTGTCGGCGGCGAACTGCACCGCGTCGTACATGCGCAGACGCGAGAAGTCCGGCTCGCCCGGCTTCAGGCCGTTCACGATCTTGTGCTCAAGCGCCTTAATAACCTTCTGGCGCATCACCTCAAGGCCCTCAGTACAGGACGAAGCGTCACACACGACCGGCAGGCGGCCACCGTCAGTAGCCTCCCACAGGGACTTCAGCACACGGTCGCTCATGATCGAGTAGCCGTCGGTGAAGCCCTTCGACTTCCACGGGGTAGCACAGCACATCTCACCAATATTGTCCGGGATGCGGTACTTCACGCCCGCACGCTCACACAGGCGAATAAACGCCTGGGTTGCGTTGATCGGGTCGTGCTTGCCGTCGCCGTCCACACCGCCGAACATGGCGTTCACGCAGGCGGGGAAGAACACAATCTCAGCGGTTGCGTCCTTGTGCGGCTTACGCGCCGGGCCACCAACCGGCAGGTCCTTCTTGTAGGACGGAACCATGTCGTCACCCATGACCTTGCGGGCAATGTCGGTGGTGCCGTGCACCACGGGGAACGGCAGCTTCTTCGCCACGGTCAGGGCCTTGCCGGCTACCTTGTCCATGATGCCCCACTGCTGTGCGGCAATCTTCCAGCCGGTAGCGGCCAGCTTGTCCTGGTTCTCAGAACGCAGGCGGCGAATCAGGTCACCGGTGTTAATGTTCACGGGGCAGCGGGTCTGGCACATGCCGTCCACAGCACAGGTCTCAATGCCGTAGTACTCGTACTCCTTACGCAGGCGCTCAGCGAGCTCATGGTCGCCGTTCAACTCGGCGGCAGCAATCTCACGGCGCAGCACGATGCGCTTACGCGGGGTCAGGGTCAGGTTGCGGGAGGGGCAGACCGGCTCGCAGTAGCCGCACTCCACACAGCGGTCGACTTCTTCCTCGACAGTTTCGGCGACCTTCAGGTCGGTCACGTAGTCGGTGTCCGGCTCAGCGAGCAGAACGCCGGGGTTCATGAAGCCCTTCGGGTCAATGAGGCGCTTGATCTGGCGCATCACGTCGAAGAGTTCGTCACCGAACTGGCGGCTCACGAACGGCGCCATGATACGGCCGGTACCGTGCTCAGCCTTCAGCGAGCCTTCGTTACCGAGAATCAGCTGAACCATTTCTTCGGTGAACTCGCGGTAGCGGTCCAGCTGCTTCGGGTCGCGGAATTGCTCATTCAGCATGAAGTGGATGTTGCCGTCCTTCGCGTGACCGAAAATCACGGAGTCCTTATAGCCGTGTGCGTCGAACAGCTTGGTCAGGTCGCTACAGGTGTTACCCAGAACCTCGACGGGCACAACCACGTCTTCAAGCAGGGCGTTCGTGCCGGAGGGGCGGTTGCCCGCAACGGTGGTGTACAGGCCGCGGCGTGCCGCCCACAGGGCGTTACGTTCAGACAGCTTGCTGGTCATCGATACGGGTGAAGCCACCGGCAGGCTCTTAAACATGGGTGCCGCAGCGGCAGCCAGATCGTTCAGCTCCTGCTCAGAGTTACCCTGGAACTCAACCAGCAGGGCGGCGTGGTCCTTCACATCAATGGCGGCGAGCGCCTCCGCAGCCTGGCCGGTACGCTGAGCCACACGAATACTGGTGGCGTCCATCAGCTCCACGGTTGCCAGCTTGTTAGCGACCAGTTCGGGCACGGAGCGTGCCGCGTCAATCAGGTTGTCGAACACGAGCAGGCCGGTGGAAATGTTCTTCAGAATCGGGCGGGTGCGGTAGGTTGCCGAAGCAACGAAGCCGAGGGTACCCTCCGAACCAATCAGCAGGTGCTGCAGAATGTCGACGGGGGTCTCAAAGTCGACCAGGGAGTTCAGGCCGTAACCCATGGTGTTCTTCATGGAGTACTGCTGGCGAATCTTCGCCATGGACTCGGGGTTCTCAAGCACGCGCTTGCGCAGGCGCAGCAGGCCCTCGTGAAGCTCGGGTTCGAGGGCGCGCAGCTTCTGGTCGGCGTCCGGCTCGGCGGTGTCAATGATGGTGCCGCTGGGCAGTACAAACACCATGGAGTCCAGGGTGTTGTAGGTGTTGTACTTGGTGCCCGAAGACATGCCGGAGGAGTTGTTCGCGACCACGCCACCGATGGTGCAGGCGGACCAGGATGCCGGGTCGGGGCCGAGCTTGTAGCCGTATGGTGCCAGGTAGTTGTTGACCATCATGATGGTCGCGCCGGGCTGCACGCGCACCTTCTTGCCGTCTTCAAGAACCTCGATCTTCTTGAAGTGGCGGCGGGTGTCGACCATCAGACCGTCGCCGCTGGACTGGCCGGAGAGGGAGGTGCCGCCGGAGCGGAAGGTCAGCGGCAGGCCGAGGTCGCCGGCTGCGCGGAAGATGTTGGCGACGTCTTCGGCGGAGTCGGGGCGGATCAGGCCGGCGGGTACGAGCAGGTAGTGGGATGCGTCGTGTGCGATAGCGAGGCGTTCGAGCTCGGAGACGCTGGATTCGACGGCTTCTGCGCGTGCGTCGCTGAGCAGGCGCTTGAGGGTGTCTTCGTAGGGGGACTTGAGTGCTTCGGACGTGTTTGCCACAACGGTGGTCATGATTGAGCTTCCTTACTGGTGAAGGGTGTGAATGCTGTCCTTAATCCAGTATCTGCTCTTGAACACCGTCTTTTCCGCTTAGCTATGGCTAAGCTTGGCGACTACTTGTCACCATAAGGGGAGTGGGTTATACACCGTGCTGATGCGGTGGTTTGCCGCGTATTTGCTGGTTTTCCGGGGGAGTAAGCGTGGGCTTGCGGAGGCGCACCCCCACTCTGAACGCCGCGGCTGCTCTTAGGCGCGGCCGCCGAGGGCCGTAACATTCCATTGGCTAACCAAAAAGGCGGCTAACCCAAAAGAGAGCGTGGGGCAGAAAGCTCCATGCTTTCCACCCCACGCTTATGTAACGTTTAGGCTTCGTCGAAGAAGTCCTCATCAAGCTTCATGATGGTGTACGTGCGTGCCACCTGCACACCAACACCGTACTTAATCATGAGGCGCGCCAGGTGCTCACCATCAATCAGAACGAGGGAAATTCCGCTACCAAGTTCCTCCGCGTAGCCGCGTGCGCCAGACGTAAAGGAGCTCGACGTGATGAACACGCCTTGCGTTGCCTTGCCGTGTAGCGCGCCCACAAAGTTCTGAAGGTCGGGGCGGCTCACCACGTTGTCCTTGGCGTAACGCTTAGCCTGGACATAAATCTTTGAAAGACCCAACGCATCCTGGTCAATGATTCCGTCCACACCGCCGTCATTGGAAGCCGGGGTAATGGTGCCGCGTCCTGCCGGGCCACCGTAGCCCATCGCCAACAGAACATCCACCACCAGATGCTCAAAAGCAGTGGGAGACATTGCGCGGACGCGTTCCAAAATATCGTGCGTCAGTGCGGACTCAATCTGAGTGATGCTTTCATCAATGAGTTCCTGCGGGGTGCTATCAGAGACCTCAGAGGGTGCAGTTGTGACGGCAACGGTCTTGGTAACGGTCTTCGGGGTTTCCTGCGGGTCCTGCTCGGAACTATCAGACTGGGAACGCTCACGCGTGCTACGGGCGGAACGAACGATATGTGCGACGACATCAGCAGGGATGCCATTAGGATAAGACTCAACCAGCTTCAAGCCTTCGTCAGAAATAACCTGCTGACCGCGGCGAGGGGAATCAACCGCACCGAACATCTTGAGATAGGTCAAACCCCAACTAATACGATCCACATAAACGGGACGCTTGCCGTTCGGCAGGTAGGGTAGCAGCTGGTCATCAGAAAGCGGGTAGAGCTCCGCTACAGCACTATAAATTTCTTTATTGGTGCGAGGGGTACCGTCAGATAGGTACGCAAGAATGCTGGGAATGAACTCGTAGAACTTGGGAAGTTCAACCTCAGTGGTATCAGGCGACTGAGCGGTCATCGGTGTATCTCCATTGATTGATAACGGTGGGTAGTCCGTTCCTAATATACCTCTAATACAAAAGATAATCGTTGCCAGAAGCGCCTGTTTTTCCTTGTACAGGCTTTATTGATGCCGCGGCTGCTCTTAGGCACGCCCGCCGAGGGCCGTAACATTCCAGCTCGCAGTACTATCAGAAGTCACCACACCACAAAACAGGGGAGAACCCGCCGAAGCACGCACCCCCAAATCCTCCACAAACACACGCCCACCCGCAGGCACACTGCGCTCCTTACGATCCACACCCGCACAATACACCGTCATCTTCGCACCCGAACGGTTCTCCACCGCAACCGAACCGCCACCAGATACCGTATCGTGCACAAAACCGCGGCTGCCCTGCATCTGAATCTCACCAACCTCAGCGCCCTGACTCGTCAACGGCACACCATCAGGCGCCTCAAACCCGCCCGAAGAATCAACACCCGCCGCACGAACCGACACCATCCACTCAGCATCATCAGCCAACTGCGACGTCGACGCCGTCACACGCGCCGAACTATACGGCGCACCCACCGCACCAGCAGACTTAGCGGAACCAGAAGAGCCGGAACTAGAAGGACTCGGCGCAGACGCGCTCGCCGTATTACGAACCCACACGCCCGCACCCTCACCCGAACCGCCAGCAACCACCTCAACCTGAGTGCCCGAACCGTCAGAGACGGAAACCTTCATTGTGCCCTCCGGCTCGCCGCGACGCTCAAACTCCACATACGAATAGGAGGCGGGCGCCGCCGGGCCCTCAAAAACCGCCTCCTCAACGGTGCCGCGACCCATAAACAGGCGGAAACCCTCAGAATCCTGAAGCACCGGTGCCGTCGCGTGGCTCGCCGCAGTCGGCGCAGACGAAGCCACCGCAGAAGCAGAAGGGGAGGAATTCAGAGTGGCGCACCCACCCAGGGCGGCGGCAAGCGCACCGGACAGGCAGAGGTTCGCGCCCAGCTGGCGGAAGAAGACGGGGCGAGAAGCAGAGGAGGTGGTGTGCTGGTGAGTCATGGGCACTCCGATGTGCGGGGTAGCAACATAAGGTTGCTTTGATAGGTACAACACGCATTTTGCCAGGTTGGGTGCGCTCAGTGCAATGAAATAGAAACGCAAACGCAACGGCGTGGAGTATCATTCACACTATGGATAAGGCAGAACAGAACCAGACAGACAACACGGTAAAGAACGGCACAGCACCCAATACCTCGGGGAATACCTCGGGCAATATTCCGGGGAACAGCCCGGTGGGTGCGTCTGCGCGCCCTGAAACTGTTGCATCTGAAACTACCGCATCTGAAGCCGCCGCTGAGAATACCACGAAGGCTGGTTATACCCAGTCGGCACCGGCAGAATCCAGTGCCGCCAAAACTAGTGCTGCAGCAAGTAGCCCCGCAGAGGCTACCGCCCCCGGCATGGAGGCAGTACAGGTTGATGCCGTGCAGATTGATAGCGCCCGCCTGGACAGCACCCACTCCGTCTACTCCACCGACCTGGACCCCGACGACTACGAAGAGGTCGTCGAAGAATACGCCACCACCGACGCGCCGGACGGTACGCACCGCGAGGAGCGTCGCATCACCCGCACCACGCATCACCCGCACGGCAAGGGCGACCAGAAAGCGGGCACCCAGGGTAACCCCGATGGTGACGCCGAGATTATTGATGTAGGCGAACCTGAAACGCACACCACGACTATCCGCACGGTCACCCGCACCGTCACGGACCCGCCGCGTCGCGCCCCGCGCACCCGCCTGTTCCGCACGCTCAGCAAGTACCGCGGCGAGAAGAACCTGGCGGCGTGGGAGGAACGCTCCTCCACGCCCATGTTCGTGGCGTCCGTACTGTACCTGCTCGCGTTCGCCGCGCCCATCATGAGCACACGCATTCAGGAGCCGTACGACGCGTACCTCAACATCATTCAGATGATCCTGTGGGGCCTATTCGCCGCCGACTACTGCATTCGCCTGTACTTGGCGCCGCGGCGACTCTACTTCATCACGCATAACCTGATGAACCTGGCGATTGTGCTGCTGCCCGCGTGGCGTATTGTCAGCTTCCTCTCCATGATTTATATGACCGCCAACCGCCAATACAAGAGGCTCTCCGAACTGGGGATGAAGCTCTTCGGCTACACCGCGATCTTCATCTTCATGTTTGCCCTGTCGATCTATTCGGTGGAGTCCTCCGAGCCGGGCGCGATGATTCGTGACCTGCCCACCGCCTACTGGTGGATGTTCACGACCCTCGCCACGGTCGGCTACGGAGACGTTTACCCGGTCACCGGTATCGGCAGGGTCATCGCCGTGATCGTCATGCTGTACGGCGGGGGCTTGGTCGCGGTTGCTACCGGTGCGCTCGCGAGCTGGATTATCGAAAAGTTTGGTGGCAGGGAGGAGCAGGAGTACCCCGCAACCAAGGCTGACGTGGACGATCTTCGCCAGGAGATTTCTGAGTTGCGTGCCCTGCTGGCTCGTGAGTATGCGCGCCGTGAAGCCCGCGACTACACGTTGCGTGAGGTCGTGGATGAAGACGGTGTGCACCCGGTTCCTTCGGATGCGGAGGCGGCACGCCGCGCCGGTTTCAGCGCCGCCGCGGGCTTTACTGCCCCTGGTACTCCTGGCGCTCCGGGTGCTGCTGCGGCAGCTTCTGCGGAGGCTACCCCGAACACCGCGCCCGGCGCCGCGCGGGCTGGTGAACCTGCCGACTCCTCGGCATCTCATGAGGTTGCGGTGCGCGAGCAGGAGCCGGTCGCCCTGCTGGAGGAGACCCGCCAGACGTTCACGATTATTCGTGAGAAGTTCTCGCTACGTTCCCGCAAGCAGTAGTCCGCTCGCAAATACCCTGCGGACAGTAACCGGGCTGTAGCGGCTCGGTTGCGGTAGCGCAGATAGCAGCGCAGATATAACAGTTCAGTTGAGGCTTGGCGCTCAAACCCACACCGCATACTTATTGAAGCGGTGGGTTTGGGTGCCGAGCCCACGCGAAGGCAAGACGAAGGCAAGAAAATTGCCACCCACGCCACCGTGCGGGATATTTCGCCTTGTCGAGGCAAAATTAGCCCGTGGAGAGTGCAAATTGGGGCTCGTGTGCGCGAAAAACCCCTCAACTTAAGATCTAATGTGACCAAACTATCTTTTAAAAATGGCCGCCACTGGTGAAACTCCTAGCCAGAGCCTATAAACTATCTACCGTGCCGGTTATCGAACGCCCTGTAGCCTCAATGCGCTACGGGGTGTCGTCGTATCCCCACCTCACTCACGGGGAGGCACCACTCAACTCACAAACTCACTCAAACACATAACTCTGTTAGGACACGTTCGTGGTACCTAAGTCCACTCTGGGCGCGCTCGCTCTACTCGGCGCGCTCTCCCTCACCGCGTGCGCACCCGCACCGAATAACGCCTCCGCAAGTGCGGTTGTTGACCCCGCAGCTTTTGAAACCGTCGAGCCTAGTGCCGTTCCCGCCCCCGGCGACGACAGCACCGGAATTAAGGCGGCGGTTAATGTCTCGCATGACCCGTCGATTCACCCGACTGCGACCCAGCCTACTGAGACCCCCGCGCCGGACAACACGAGCAACCAGGAGCCTGCCGCATACACCGCGGCGCCCATGCCTTCCTCGGCAGCCGTTGCGCGCTCGCAGAAAATCATGGACGGCACCTGGGTTCAGCAGGACTCTACCAACCTTGAGAACTACATGGACGCAGTCATTCACGACGGCATTATCGAGGTCACCTACCACCTGAACCACGAAGAGCTGGCAACCCCCTTCTGGGCTGGCACTTTCGAGGCGAAGACCGGCAACTTCAGCTACATTTCGCACGTGGACCACGCGAAGCTGAGCCACGCACCGTACGCCTCCGATAAGGAAACCAAGGAATTCGTCATGGAGGACGGCGTGCTGAGCTTCCCCATGACCTTTGAGGGTGCCACCCGCATCATTCACCTGGAAAAGCAGCACAGCTAAGCGCGCTGCCGGGGGAGTTATCTCATATCTGGCACGCATGACGGACGGGGCGTTCCTGTTGCCGCGTGTGGGTTATAGAATGGGACTATGAGCGAGAACATGACCCCCGAGCATGGCACCGCAGCCTCGGTGCAGGATTCCTTCGAGCTGCCCGGCGCACCGGACCAGTTCCAGCGCCTGTGGACCCCTCACCGCACCGCCTACGTGAGCGGCGGCCAGAAGGACTACACCGAGAAGACCTGCCCCTTCTGCACCGCGCCCAGCCGCAGTGACGAAGAGTCGCTGATTGTGCACCGCGGCGAGCATGCCTTCGTGATTCTCAACCTCTACCCGTACAACCCCGGGCACCTGCTGGTCTGCCCGTATCGCCACATCCCGTTTTACGATGATGCGACCGAGGCAGAAACCATGGAGATTGCGCAGCTGACTCAGCTTGCCATGAAGGTTCTGCGTGAGGTGTCGCATAATGACGGCTTCAACATTGGCATTAATCAGGGCAAGGTGGGCGGAGCGGGCATTGCTGATCACCTGCATCAGCACATTCTGCCGCGCTGGAGTGGGGATACAAATTTCCTGCCGATTATCGCTCACACCAAGACAATGTCCCGCACGCTGGATGATATGCGCGTGGCTATTGCGGAGGGGTTTGCTCGCCTCGGCTAGATGGCCCGGTGTACCGGTTGAGAGGCTTGGTGAGTTTGCGAATCTGCACTAATTGCTTCAATTTGCAAATCAGTGCAGAAAAAATTTGCTTCATAAATGCGTAGATTAGGCAGTCGATGCGTATTTGAATGATGTTATGTCCATTGGATATGGCAAAGTTTTAAATGCAGCGACGCTGCGGGGAAGCTTCCAGCTTCCATGAACACCGCACAGCTCACCGAAAAATAGCGGTCACCGATCGCTTTCGGGCTTGGCAGGGGAAGCACCCTGCATCAACCACAGAGGTCAGCGCCTCAACTGAGAACCCACCCCGCCGTGCGTGAACGCGCGGCAACACTGCGAGGGGTGCGGATCAGAGTGAAGGCTGCTGGCCTCTTTTGCGCCCCGAGGATGCGCCCCGAAGATGTGCGCTGGGAATGAGCGGAGCGTCTGGGGTAGTCCCGCCACCTGCGCCGTGAACCTGCCAGAGCCGTTAGATGTGCCAGCACTAGATGTGCCAGACCCGCTAGAGTGGAATGCTATGGACTACCCCAACCTGCTTGAGACTGCTTTCGACGAGTTCACTGCCGCGCCTGCTGTAACTACTGTGCCCGCTGTAGCTACTGTGCCCGCCGCCGGTAATGATGCCGGTGCCGTCACCGCCGGTGATTCTGCAGGCGCGCCGCGGCTGCTCATCTGGAGGCAGATTCGCTGGTCCAATCGCCGCCCGCTCATTGAGGTGGAACCGGTCGTGCCTGTAACTGGTGGAGCCATTGGCGGGGCCGCTGAAGGAGCTAATAGCCGGGCATCTCAAGCGGCGGGGGAGGGTGCACCCGAGCCCGCGCAGCTTGGCGTTCCGAGCGGGGTGCGCATCCAGATTCCGCTGACCCCCGGCGCCTACCTGGGATTGCGTATTCCGCGCGATAGCGAGGGGGAACTCTACCGCTACTGCGCCGGCTACACCACCGGCGTAAGCGGTGACGCCGCCCCCGATGCTGCCTCCGAATCCGCCCCCGAACCCGGGGTTACCTCCGCCGGAATCCGCCGTGTACCCTGCCCCGAGGGCACCCGCATCCAGCGTGGCCAGCAGTGCCCGCGCTGCACCGCCCGCGACGAATTCACCGCCCTGCACAGCGCGCACCTGTACCCCGGAACACTCACCGAATCCATGCGCGCCTACGCCATGCTGGAGCATCGCCTCTACATCGCGACCTTCCCGGACGGTACGCACAAGGTCGGCACCAGCTCACTGCATTCGACCCCGCGCCGCCTGGACGAGCAGGCGGTCGCCACCGCCACCTACATTGCGCTCGCACCCGACGGCCTTGCTATTCGCCGCGCCGAGGACGCCGTGACCGCCCTCGCGAAGATTCCGCAGGTCAAGCAGGTGGCGAGCAAGTACCGTGCCTGGACGAACCCGCTGCCCGGCGCGCAGCTTCGCTCTGCTCATCAGGAGGCGGTTGCCCGCGCCCGCGAAGCGCTCACCGAACTGGCGCGCACCGAGCCGGAGGTGCCGCTCACTGCCCTGGATGAGCCGTGGATTCCGTCGTTTGCCATGAACCGCCCGTATGCGGCTCTGCGGGCGCAATCGCCCGAACCGCTGGCGCCGTGCGACTCTGGTCTGGACGATTCCGGCACCGAGGGCGGGGCTGCTGGCTTCTTCTGTACGGGCGCGGCGGGTCAGTTTTTAAGCGCCCACACCGGCGATGCTGACGCGGCGTTCCTGGTGAATACTGCCGTATGGCGGAATGTGCTGGTGGAGCCCGCGCAGGAGTTCACGCGGGTGAGGGTACAGGGCTCGCTGTTCTAGGCGGGCTCGCTGTTCTAATACCCCCGTCGCGTCGCTTTAGCCGGAGCCACCATTCCAAAACCCCGCCTCGCACCAAACCTCTGCCCCTTCCGGCTGTAGCGAACGAGTCCCAGCGGACCATTCAGCCGCTGGCGTGCGTGTACTAAAATGGTAAGCATGTCCAAACCCCTCATTCGTCTTCTCGGCCAGGGCGTACGCGCCGCGACTAAGCTTCGCGGCGGCGGCTCCGCCTTCCCCGGCCTTGTCATGGAAAAATTGCACCCCGACTTCGTCGCTGAAGAGCTCGCGAAGCTGCCCTACGGCGTGGTTGTTGTCTCCGGTACGAACGGTAAGACCACCACCACGAAGATGGCTGTGCAGCTGCTTGAAGCTCAGGGTCTGAAGGTTTTCACTAACCGCACCGGTTCGAACTTTGTGCGCGGTGTTGCCGCGGCACTGCTGGGCGAGATGACTCTCGGCGGCAAGCTTGACGCTGATATCGCTGTGCTTGAGCTGGACGAGGCGCACGCCGTGCACTTCGTCAAGGCTGTCAAGCCCGATTACGCTCTGCTGTTGAATGTTCTGCGTGACCAGTTGGACCGCTTCGGTGAGATTGACACGACCCGCCGCATGCTGGCGACCGTCGCCTCCGCAACGACCGGCACCGTGGTGCTTAACCGTGAGGATCCGCGCATCCGCTCCCTCGCTGAGAATGTGCAGCCGGGCGTGACCGTCAAGTACTACGGCCTGGATGAGTCCCTGCGCTCGTACTTCCCCTCGGATGATGAGATGCGCGGCGGCACCGTCGCGAAGGCAACCCTGCCCGATGCAGACGTCACCCTGACCGCGTTCTCCGGCACCTCCGCAACCTTCGACCTGGCGGGTGTGGAGCGAGTTGGCGAGATTAACCTCTACGGCATTTACAACATCTTCAACGCGGCTGGCGCTATGGCGCTGACCCGCGCCGTCATGGGCGAAAAGCTCAACGAAGATAAGCTCATCGCGGAGCTGGCGAAGATTACCCCCGCCTTCGGCCGCGGTGAGACCCTGAACGTGAACGGCCGCCCGCTGCAGCTGCTGCTCGTGAAGAACCCGAGCGGTTTCCGCCTGTCCCTGGCGAGCGCAAACGCTGACGACTACGCCACCATGATCACGATTAACGACCAGTACGCTGACGGTCGTGACGTGTCCTGGCTGTGGGATGTTGACTTCGACAGCTTGAAGAAGACCGGTGTGCAGATGGTTTCGGGTGTGCGCGCCTGGGATATGGCGCTGCGCCTGGAGCATGACGGCGTGAAGGTTGACGAGGTCAACGAGAACCTCGCCGATGCGCTCAAGGGCTTCATTGCCTCCAGCGGTAACGCGCCCATGCGTATTTTCTGCACCTACACCGCAATGCTGGCTCTGCGTGAAGAGCTTGCAAAGATCACTGACGTTGAGAGGGTCTCCTAATGACGGCAACTCACACTTTTGAGGGCACCCCCGCGGCAGGCCCGAATAACGGTAAGACTCTGCGTATTCTGCAGCTGTACCCGCTCGACATGAACATTTACGGCGACTGGGGCAACACCCTGGCGTTGGCTCGTCGCGCGCAGGCACACGGCTTTGACGTGCAGATTCTGGATCACAACCCCGGTCAGCCCTTCCCGGAAGATGTTGACATTATTCTGGGTGGCGGCGGTCAGGATTCCGGTCAGTCCGTGATCCAGGACGACCTGCACGCGAACGGTGACACGCTGCGCTCGCTGGCTGAGGCTGGCGTGCCGATGCTCGTCATTTGTGGCCTGTACCAGCTGTTCGGCAAGGAATTCCGCACCCGTGAGGGTGAGGTGCTGAAGGGCATCGGCATTTTTGATGCGCACACGGTGGGCGGCGATGACCGCCTGATTGGCAATATTGTTGAGGAGTCTGAGGAGTTCGGTACCGTGATTGGTTTTGAGAACCACTCGGGTCTGACTTACCTGGGCGCCGGATGCACCCCGCTGGCTACCGTCACCAAGGGCGAGGGCAACAACGTGACCGACTCGTATGAGGGTGCGCGCGTGCACAACGTGATTGGCACCTACCTGCACGGTTCGCTGCTGCCGAAGAACCCGAAGATTTCGGATTACCTGATTGAGCAGGCGGCTAAGCGTAAGTTTGGCGAGTTCACGCCGAACACTATTGACGACTCGCTGGTGGAGAAGGCACGCGCTTCGGCTGCGTCTCGCCCCCGCTAGCATCCTTCCGGGTGGTGGCGTGCACTTTCTGAGGTGGTGTGCGCCTCCGCTACGGTATAGTTATGTGAGTACAGTACGGTGCGTGGGACGTTTCGCCGTGTCCGCACAGAGGTTTTGACTAAGGGAGATACGAATGTCCGGTCACTCTAAATGGGCGACTACTAAGCACAAGAAGGCTGCTATCGACGCTAAGCGCGCGAAGGCTTTCGCGAAGTTCATTAAGGCAATTGAAGTTGCAGCACGTATGGGCGGCGCTGATATTGCTGGTAACCCCGCTCTTGACCTGGCTGTGTCGAAGGCGAAGAAGAACTCCGTTCCTAACGACAACATTGACCGCGCAATCAAGCGTGGCGCTGGCCTGACCGGTGAGACCATTGACTACACCGAAATCATGTACGAAGCACGCGGCCCGCAGGGTACCGCTCTGTACATTGAGTGTCTGACCGATAACCGTAACCGTGCAGCGTCTGAGGTTCGCCTGGCTGTGACCCGTAACGGCGGCACCATGGCTGACCAGGGTTCGGTTGCGTTCCTGTTCGAGCGTAAGGGCGTTGCTGAGGTCACCAAGACTGACGGTCTGACCGAGGATGACGTTCTGATGGCTGTTCTGGATGCAGGTGCTGAAGAGGTTCTGGACGAGGGCGACGTGTTCACCGTTGTTTCCGCAGCGACCGACCTGCCTGAGATCCGTAAGGCACTGGACGAGGCTGGCCTGGAGTACAACAACGACGACCCGGTCTTCCGCCCGACCATGCAGGTTGACCTGGACGCCGAGGGTGCTAAGAAGTTCATGAAGCTGGCAGACGCTATTGAAGAGCTCGACGACGTTCAGAACGTCTACTCGAACGCTAACGTTTCTGCTGAGGTTATGGCAGAGCTGGAAGCTGAGTAATCGCTCAGATTCTGATATCTGATGCTTGAAGAAGCCGCTCCTTTAACCGAGCCGCCGTAGGGTGGCTGGTTGGGGGAGTGGCTTCTTAGCGTCTTGGGGTGTTCACGTGTGGTGACTGTTCTTGCGGTGCGCACAGTGATTGTTCTCGTGGTGACCGTTCTCGCGACGACTAATCTCGTGGCGTGCCCCGGTGCCGGGTGCTAGGATTCTGAAGGGCTAGAATCTAGAGATTCTCTAGGGAGTTTGTCGAAAGGGGAGATGATGGCAGCCGCTCAACCTGCCGCACGCGATAGCATGCGTGAAAACCACGCCGCCACCGCCGTGGAGCGTGTGCCGGGGGCTACCCGCATCATGGGTGTGGACCCGGGTCTGACCCGCTGCGGCTTCTCCATGCTCGATATGACCGCCGACCGTAAGGCGCACTTCGTGAACGTGGGTGTTGCCGGCACAATCCCGGCGGAGTCCCTGGACCAGCGTATTCTCTGGATTTTCAACGCCGCCTCCCACTGGCTCGACACCTACAAGCCGGATGCCCTGGCGATTGAGCGTATCTTCGCACAGGAGCAGGTGAACACGGTCATTGGTACGGCGCACGCTTCGGGTGCGGTGATTTCTGCGGCGGCAATGCGCGGCGTGCCGGTGTTCTTCCACACCCCTTCGGAGGTGAAGGCGGCGGTGACCGGTAGCGGCCGCGCCGATAAGGCGTCCGTGGGTCGCATGGTGACCCGCATTCTGGGGCTGGATTCCATGCCGAAACCCGCCGATGCTGCTGATGCCCTGGCGATTGCGATCTGTCACGGCTGGCGTGGCGGCGGCATCGGTTCGGGTATTAACATGGCGGCGCAGACGCAGACTCACCAGGGTTCACGCCCGGCACAGGCTCGCCGTGGCGGGTCGTTGACTCCGGCGCAGCGTGCCTGGATGGAGGCGGAGGCGCGCGCTCGCCGCTAGAGGTGTCTTCGTGGGCTCTGATGCCCCTCCTGCTGGTTCGCGTATATTCGCTAAGAAGTTCGAATATATGCTTGATTTCAGAAGAAATATTCTAATATACTTGTAGTGTCTCCCCGTCGAACTGGGGGAGTGCGTTCTGTGGGTGCCGGAGTTCCCGGTGCCCTCACACTGCCGCGAGCCTCAACCCGTGGGCGCGGTGTTGAAAGGTGGAGAGAAATGATTGCATCCCTGACCGGTCGTGTGGCTCAGGTGGGCCTTGATCATGCGGTGATTAATGTGAACGGTTTCGGCATGCTCGTGTACGCTACTGCGCGTACTCTCTCCAAGCTACGCACCGGTGAGGAAGCCACCGTGCTGACCACCATGATTGTGCGTGAAGAGTCGATGACTCTCTACGGTTTTTCGGAGCCTGCCGAGCGTGAAGTGTTCGATATGATGCTTTCGGTTTCCGGCATTGGTCCGCGCATTGCGCTGGCGGTGTTGAGTGTTCACACTGCAGCTGAGGTGGAGCGCGCCGTGGCGACCGGTGACGATAAGGCGTTCACGAAGGTTCCCGGTATTGGCCCGAAGGGTGCTCGCCGTATTGTGCTGGAGCTTGCCGGCAAGCTGATTCTGAGCGATGGTCAGACCGATGAGCTGCCGCTGAGCCAGGGCATCGTCTGGAAGCCGCAGGTGCTTGATGCTCTCACCTCCCTGGGCTGGAGCGAGAAGGACGCTTCCGCCGCTATTGACGCCTACGTGCAGCACAATCCTGCCGCAGAGACCGAGCCGGTTGGTGTGGCTCTGCGCGGTGTGCTCGCCTCCTTGGGTACTCAGAACACGGTGGGCCGCCACTAATCGGCGCGCCCTGTTCGTTGTATCCCACTCAAACTTTTGTGAAAGAAGAATTCTATGAGCCAGAATCCCTATGAGCCGCAGCCCGCGGCGTCCCTGGTTTCCGGCGGGTATTTTCCCGGTCAGGTGCCCGGCACTCAGGCGTCTTCAGCTCCCGCCCAGCGCCTCGTGGCAATGGAAGAAGAGCCTGAAGAGAAGATGATTGAGGCGGCACTGCGCCCTAAGTCCCTGGATGACTTTGTGGGTCAGCGCCGTGTGCGTCAGCAGCTGTCCCTGGTGCTGGAGGCTTCGAAGATGCGTGGCCGTAGCGCCGACCATGTGCTGCTGTCGGGCCCTCCCGGTCTGGGTAAGACCACTCTCGCAATGATTATTGCGGCAGAGATGGAGGCGCCGTTGCGCATCACCTCCGGTCCGGCGATTCAGCATTCGGGTGATTTGGCGGCGATTCTGTCTTCGCTGACTCCCGGTGAGGTGTTGTTCCTGGATGAGATTCACCGTATGAGCCGCCCGGCTGAAGAAATGCTCTACATGGCGATGGAAGATTTCCGTGTGGACATCGTGGTCGGTAAGGGTGCGGGTGCAACCTCTATTCCGTTGGAGCTGCCGCAGTTCACCCTGGTGGGTGCGACGACCCGTGCGGGTCTGCTGCCCGGGCCTCTGCGTGACCGCTTCGGCTTTACCGGTCACCTGGAGTTCTACTCGGTGGAGGAGCTTGAGCTGGTGCTTCGCCGTAGCGCGGGTCTGATGGACATGCAGATTACCTCCGAGGGCTTCACCGAGATTGCCGGTCGTTCCCGCGGCACGCCGCGTATTGCGAACCGCCTGCTACGCCGTGTGCGTGACTGGGCGCTGGTGAACGGCGTGGACCGCATCAACGCGGGTGATGCCGCAACCGCGCTGGATATGTACGAGGTGGATTCGCGCGGCCTGGACCGCCTGGATCGCGCCGTGCTGGAGGCGCTGATTCACAAGTTCGGCGGCGGCCCGGTGGGTCTGTCTACCCTCGCCATTGCGGTGGGTGAAGAGACGGAGACCGTGGAGACGGTTGCCGAGCCGTACCTGGTGCGTGAGGGTCTGATTGGTCGCACCCCGCGCGGTCGTGTGGCTCTGCCCGCGGCGTGGGAGCACCTCGGCTTAGAAGCGCCCGAGATTCAACTCTAGGCCCGATTCAGCTCTAGACCTGCACCAGCTGATAACACAGCAGTTGATGACACAGTAGTAGCCCGTGGGAGGTAGCAACCTCCCGCGGGCTTCTCTGTACCTCCGGTAGCTTCTCTACAGACTCCATCGGGTTCTGCCGGGCTCTGCCAGGCTTTATCGGCGACATAAAATTACGCCGAGAGAGTCCAAAACTCAGGTTAACCTCACAAAAATGCTGGTTCGGGGCACTAAAGCTCACGCTCTCGCGTAGGATGGATACGTACTGTATCTACGATTCCACACCTTCTGGTACGCTCAACCCTCGCGGTGAGCGGCACGGGTGCGGATGTGAAAGTGAGACCATGGATTTTAACCTCCTGATTATGATCGCCATGATGGCGCTGCTGGCATGGATGATGTTCTCTGCGCAGAAGCGTCAGCGTAAGCAGATGGAGGAGCTGCAGGCAATGCGACGTGCGCTCGTCCCTGGTGATCAGGTGATGACTGCTTCCGGCGTTTACGGCACCGTTGTCAGCACTGACCTTGAGAACAACAAGCTGCAGCTTCAGATTGCAGAGGGCGTTGTGATTACTGCGTCCATGAATGCGATCCTGAACCTTGTTGAGGAGGAGGCCCCCGCAGCGCCCCTGACCGAGGACGTGTACGAGGCTACCGCATCCGAAGCTCCCGCTTCCGATACCTCTTCTGATACTGCTAAGTAATTCAGAGCGTATGAGCCCGGCGCCCATGAGCGGCGTCGGGTTTTCGCGTTACGGAATCTGTAGAACACTCAATACTATTCACACGAAGAAGGAACATTATGGCTAAGCGTTCACCGCTTGCAGCCGCGCGAGGGGCGCTCCTCTCGATGGTCCTGCTCATGGTTGTTATGGCTGCCGGTATTTTCGGCAGCACCTATTCGGGAGGTTCGTGGGCGCCGAAGCTCGCCCTGGACCTTTCGGGTGGTACTCAGATGATTCTTTCTCCGAAGGTTAACGGCTCTTCGGATGAGAACGTCTCCCAGGAGCAGTTGAACCAGGCGGTTGAGATTATTCGTCAGCGCGTTGATGGTGCTGGCGTTTCGGAGGCGGAGGTTACGACCTCTTTCGGTTCGGGTAATAATGTGGTTGTTTCGGTTCCCGGAACGATTAGCGCTGAGACTCGTCAGCTGATTCAGGCGTCTGCAAATATGACGTTCCGCCCGGTTCTTGTAGCCGGTGCCGGTACTGCGGTGGCTGAGGATGCCCGCACTGCGGACGATAAGCTGCCCAAGCCGTCCGCGGAGCCGACTGACGGTTCGGACCGTAACTGGATTACTGCGGACCTGTACAAGCAGTATGAGGCGAAGGACTGCACCGCGGCACGTAATGAGGATGCCGATAGTGCTGACCCGACTAAGCCGATGGTGGCGTGTTCCACTGACGGTCAGGAGAAGTACATTCTGGGTCCTGTGGAGCTGAGCGGTAGCGATATTTCTACCGCAAGCCACACCCAGGAGACCAGCGGCCAGGGCGTGACTACGGGCCGTTGGGCTGTGAACATTCAGTTCAACGATGAGGCTCGTGAGAAGTTCCAGAACATTACTTCTCGCCTGAACGCGATTCGTGCGCAGAACGCACATGATCCGCGTGCCCGCTTCGCGATTCTGCTGGACGGCAAGGTGCTGTCTTCGCCGGTGTCGCAGGCTGTGATTTCTGATGGTAAGCCGCAGATTACCGGTAACTTCACCGAGCAGGAGGCGAAGGCTCTCGCCGATCAGCTCAAGTACGGTGCCCTGCCGATTAGCTTCACGATCCAGTCGGAGCAGCAGATTTCTGCGACCCTGGGTTCGGAGCAGCTGCGTGTGGGTCTGCTGACCGGCCTGATTGGTCTGCTGCTGGTGTTCGTGTACTCGCTGTTCCAGTACCGTCTGCTGGGCTTTGTGACGATTGCGTCGCTGATTGTGGCTGGCATTATTTCGTATGAGGCGATTGCGCTGCTGGGTTGGGCGTTGAACTACCGCCTGTCCCTGGCTGGTGTGGCGGGTCTGATTGTGGCGATTGGTGCTACGGCTGACTCGTTCATCGTCTACTTTGAGCGTATCCGTGACGAGATCCGTGCGGGCCGCACGATCCCGTCGGCGGTGAACCACGGTTGGCAGCGTGCATCCCGCACTATCTTGGCGTCGAAGGCTGTGAACCTGCTGGCTGCTGTGGTGCTGTACGTTGTGTCGGTCGGTTCGGTGAAGGGCTTCGCGTTCACCCTTGGTTTGACTGCGATTGCTGACCTTGTGGTCGTGTACCTGTTCACCCACCCGATGCTGACCCTGCTGGCGAATACCCGCTACTTCGGTGAGGGTCACCGCCACTCGGGCCTGTCGCCTGAGTCGCTGGGGGCTACGCCGCTGTACCGTGGTGCCGGTCGCCTCCGCACCCCGGAGGAGAAGCAGCTGAGCATTGCTGAGCGTCGCCGTGCAGAGCGTGCCGCCGCTGAGGCTGACGAGTCTGCTTCTGATGAGAAGAAGGAGAGCTAAGCATGGCTACCGATGTGAAACCTAATGCTTTTGCCCGCTTCGGTAATGACTTGCATTCGGGTGCCCGCTCGTACCCCTTCGTGGGTAAGCGCCGCCTGTGGCTGCTGCTGGCTACTGTGCTGATGGCGGTTTCGGTTCTGATTCCGGCTGTTGGTGGCGGCTTTAACCTGGGTATTGATTTCCGTGGCGGTTCGGAGTTTGTGGTCTCGAAGACCGCGCACGTTGATACTGCTACGGGTGAGCGCATTATTCACGAGAAGGCGAAGGACGCTTCGGATGTTCGCGTGACCAATATTGCGCCGGGTACGATTCGTGCCCAGATGAGCAAGCTCAGCGATGATGAGACTCTGCAGGTGAAGGCGGCTCTGCAGGAGGGTTACGGCGTCTCTGAGAATGACGTGACCTCCTCGTTTGTGGGCCCGACCTGGGGTGCGGATGTGACCCGTCAGGCGTTCTGGGGTCTGGTCGCGTTTGTGGTGCTTGCGCTGATTGGTATGGCGTTCTACTTCCGCACCTGGAAGATGTCGCTGGCGTCTATTGCGGGCCTGTTCTTCACCGTGGTGGTGACGGTTGGCCTGTACGCCGCGTTCGGCTTCGAGATTACTCCGAGTGCAATTATTGGTTTCTTGACGATTCTGAGCTACTCGCTGTACGACTCGGTGGTGGTGTTCGATAAGATCCGTGAGAACACCGAGGATGTGCTGGAACGCCGCGACACGACCTTTGCCGAGCAGATTAACCTTGCGGTAAACCAGACTCTGGTCCGTTCGATTAACACCGCTATTGTGGGTGTTCTGCCGGTGGGTGCGATCCTGTTCATTGGTGCGTTTATTCTGGGTGCGGGTACTCTGCAGGACCTGTCCCTGTCGCTGTTTGTGGGTATTCTGGTGGGCATGTTTGGCACGCTGTTCGTGTCTGCTCCGCTGTATGCTTCGCTGCGTTTGGGTGAGCCTCAGATTCGTGAGCACACCGCGAAGGTGGAGAGCGGCAACTTCAAGGATGCTGAGGATGCTGACGAGGCTGAGGGTGACTCTTCGGAGGAGCCCGCAGAGGCTGAGAAGGATGCGAAGCCCGCGAAGGCTGAGGAGTCTAAGAAATCCGAGGATTCCGCAGAGGACGAGAAGGCTGCCGAGAAGCCCGCTAAGAAGCCGGCACGTGCAACCATTGAGATTCACCGCGTGAACCTGAACGGTTAGCCAGCGTTCCGCCAGCACTACTAGTGCTACTGTGCTACTGGCGATGCTAACGATAGGGGAGTCGATACCGAGAGGTGTCGGCTCCCCTTTAGCGTGCCCGATTATTTCCCACACAACGCGCTCTGGCGTGTTAAAACGTCGCATAGTTTGGCGCGTTCCAGGCCGCTGGGTAGGATAAGAAGTGAAGATACTGTGCGCTCGCGTTTGAGCCAGCTGAGCGGGCTAGGGGCCGGTTTGGCCGGTATAGCCCTCAATGATGAGGAACCTGAGTGTGCGGCTGATTATCTTGAGCCCGAAGGAGCCTGGAATGAGTGCAGAACCTGCCGTGAACACCAACGCTGAGAACCCTGCAGGGACCGCCGAGAAGCCTGCGGTTCGGCCCGCTGGCCCGATTCCTCTGCCTGAAACTGATTCGTCTGACGCAAAGAAGAAACGCGGCTCGCACCGCGTCATGGCTGCTGGAGGACGTGTGCCGAACCGCCTCGTCTTCGGTAGCCGCAGCAGCAAGATGGAAGCCTCCGACTCGCACGGCGGCACCATCCGTTTCTCCCCGATGATTGCGCCGGTCGTACGTGCCGTGCGCCGCTACCACCCGGACGAAGACATCCAGGTGTTGCAGCGCGCCTACGAGGTGGCGAACCGCTGCCACGAGGGTCAGAAGCGTAAGAGTGGCGACCCGTACATCACCCACCCGGTCGCTGTGACCGCGATTCTTGCGGAGATGGGCGCGACCGGTCCCGTGCTCGCCGCCGGCCTGCTGCACGACACGGTGGAAGACACCGACTACACGATGGAGCAGCTCACCGAAGAGTTCGGCGAGGAGGTCGCCTACCTGGTCGACGGCGTGACCAAGCTGGACAAGATGACCTACGGCGAGAACGCCTCCATTGAGACGATCCGCAAGCTCGTGCTGTCCATGAGCAAGGACATCCGCGTGCTGCTCATCAAGCTTGCTGACCGCCTGCACAACGCGCGCACCTGGCGTTTTGTGCCGCAGGCTTCTGCCGCGAAGAAGGCAGAAGAGACCCTGAAGATTTACGCGCCGCTCGCGCACCGCCTGGGCTTGAACACGATCAAGTGGGAGCTGGAGGACCTGTCCTTCGCCGCCATGAGCCCGGAAATTTACGCCGAAATGGTGCGCATGGTCGGCGAACGCACCCCCGCCCTGGAGAAGTTCCTGAACGAGGCGCGCACCAAGATTACGGAGCGCCTGAAAGAGGTGGGCATCGACGCGACCGTGACGGGCCGCCCCAAGCACTACTACTCGATTCATCAGAAGATGAAGACGAAGGGCCGCAGCTTCGACGAGATTAATGACATCCTCGCCGTGCGCATCATGGTTGAGGAGGAGGCGGAGTGCTACACCGTGCTCGGCCACGTGCTGTCCCTGTGGCCGTCGATGACTGGTCGTTTCAAGGACTATATTAAGAATCCGAAGAACAACAACTACCAGTCGCTGCACCTGACCGTGTACGGTCCGGGTAACCTGCCGCTTGAGATTCAGATCCGCACCTACAAGATGCACGAAGAGGCCGAGTACGGTGTGGCTGCGCACTGGCGCTACAAGGCGGCGTCGCGCGGCGAGAAGGTCGCGGCTCGTGGCGGCGCGCCCGCGAAGGACCCGAAGGAGCCGGGCACCCAGACCTCGGCGATGATGAACGTCGGCATCCTGCAGTCCATCGCCGAGATTTCGAACTCCAACCCGGAATCGGAGAAGTTCTACGAGTCGCTCGCCGACACCCTCGACACCGACGAAATCGTCGTACTCACCCCCAACGGCGAGGCAATCGCCCTGCCCAACGGCTCCACCCCCGTGGACTTCGCCTACGCCATCCACAGTGAGGTTGGCGACCGCACCGTCGGCGCGAAGGTCAACGGCCGCCTGGTGCCGCTACACACCGTCCTGCCCACCGGCGCCACCGTCGAAATCATGACCACGAAGAACGAAGACGCCGGACCCAGCGAGGACTGGCTGAAGTTCGTTCGCTCCTCGCGCGCTCGCACGAAGATCCGCCAGTACTTCGCGAAGGAACGCCGCATGGAGGCGCTACTCGCCGGCCGCGAGATGCTCACCAAGAGCATGCGCAACAGTGAGCTGCCGCTGCAGAAGATGATGAGCCCGGAGATTATGACTCAGGTGGCTCAGCTGCTGCACAAGAACGATGTGGCGTCGCTGTACCGTGCGATTGGTGAGCACGAAATCGCGCCGAAGCAGGTCATTGACACCCTGGTTGAGGTGCACCGCGGCGACGAGCCGGCACCCGAGGTTGAGGTCAGCGACTTTGATGAGACGCTGCTGAAGTCCACCCGCAAGGCGATTGGCGATAACGGCGTGATTGTGCCGGGCGCTGAGGGTGTGCTGACGAAGATTGCGCGCTGCTGCACCCCGGTCCCGCCCGATGACATTATTGGTATTGTGACCCGCTACAACGGCATTTCGGTGCACCGCCGCGACTGCCCGAACATGCGTAACGCTGACGAGGAGCCGCGCGTGACCACGGTCGAGTGGGCGTCTTCGCCGACCGCTACGTACCGTGTGCAGATTCAGGTGGAGGCGCTGGACCGTAAGGGCCTGCTGAGCGACCTGATTCGCGCGATTTCTGAGTCGGGCGTGAACATTCTGGATGCGCGCGTGCACACTTCGGAGGATCGTACCGTGGTGGACCGCTTCGCCCTGGAGCTGGGTGACCGCTTCATGCTGGAGCACGTGCTGAACGTGGTCCGTAACGTGACGGGCGTGTACAAGGCGTACCGCCTGACTGGCGCGAAACCCTCGGAGGCGTAAATACTTTTCTACGCCCAGAAGCCACATGTGTTTCGAAAAGCCACTTCTTTGGTGGCTTCTCGAAACACATGTGGCTTCTCGCCGTTAAACAGGTTCGGGTCCAGAATGACGAACCAGTACGCACATGTTGTTCTCATTGGGCATAATGAATGTGGTGGCAATGGTTGCTGCAACACATACAACGAAATGGTTTTTATATGTCTGACATGTCTGATGCTCACATTTCCTCTTGTTTGAACTACTTGAGCCGTGAGCTTGATCCGCTGCTGACTCGGCTGGTGGTTGAGAAGGGTCTGATGTCCCAGTCGCAGGTTAAGGAGTACGGCTGGACCGCTATTCTGTGGTACTTGGATGATCAGCGTAATCGCAATGTTGAGTTGAGCCGATACAATCCGCGCGATATTCAGGTTCAGCTGCGTATGCTGACTGAGCCGGTAGGTAATTCTGAGCGGAAGCACCCGTTTGAGCCTGATTCGAGCCGTACCGTGAGTACGTATGCGCAGGATTTGCGTATTTTCCGCAATAGGAAGATGCATTACATGGAGATGGACCGCAATGACGCGGTGCGTATCTACGATTCGGCGGCTCGTCTTTTTGAGGCGTTGGGTGCGCCGGAGCAGAAGGCGTGGTGTGAGAGCCAGCTGGACCGCGTGCATGCTGAGTTGTTTGGTGTTGGTGAGGCGGCACCGGTTCGTCGTGAGCTGGATGAGGAGGTCCGCCAGGCGGCTTCGGCGGCGCGTTCGTCGAAGGCTGAGGTGTCTGCGCCTCGTGGTGCATTTACTCGTCCGGCTCGTCCGGCACCGGTTTCTCGACCCGCTCAGCCTGCGGCTCCTTCTTCGACTTCTCAGCCGGCATCTTCTTCGCCTGCTCCGCTGTGTCTTGCGGTGGGGGAGGGCCGTTACCCGTTTGAGCCGTGGGAGCCGATGCCGCTGGGTGACCGCGATATTTTTGATTCGCTGCGTAGCAAGCGTTCTAAGGATCAGATGTCTGCTGCTCTTGAGCAGATTGTGTCTTTCGAGGGCCCGGTTCAGGCGGATCGTTTGGCGACTTTGGCGGCTCAGTGCTTTGGCGTGAGCCGTTTGGCGAAGAAGAACCGCGACTGGATTATCCGTTTGGCGGGTCGTATGCCTGAGTTGCAGGTGGATGAGCATAAGTTCGTGTGGCATGCTGAGGCGCCGCGTGAGGAGTATGGCGAGTTCCGCCCTTCGGTTGATGGTGCGATGCGCGAGTTTGACCAGATTAGCCCGGTTGAGATTGCGAATGCTTGGCGCTTCTACGAGCAGGATCCTGAGCTGATGGATGAGGGTCAGGACGTTGAGTCGGCTGTGTTGGCGACTTTTGGCCGTAAGCGTCGTACTGCGAAGGTTAAGGCTCAGTTGGAGCTGGCTAAGGCGCTGCTTGCGGCATAATTATTACTAGTTTTAGTTGATTGAGGGAGAGCTCATAATGATTAATGTATTTGATAATGTTGATGTCCTTGACCATCAAAGTGGTGAGGATGCAAAGCTAGCTGTTGCGCTGAAGAATAAAATAAAATCTTATAACCGTCTGGATATTGCGACGGGCTATATGAACTTGAGTGCGTGGGATGAGTTCGCTGATGAAATCGGTCAGGCTCCATTTAAGCCTGGTGATGATCCGGTGGCTCGTATTTTGGTGGGTATGGTTCCTCGTTCGATTACAAAACAGATGAAGCGTGCGGCTGAGGCAGAGATGCGCGGTGATGAGTATTCGGAAGAGATAAGAAACGAAGAACAACGTAAACAACGTGAAAAACTAATCTCGCATTTGCGTGACCAGTTAATGGCTGGTGGTACGAGCTCTTCGCATCGTCAGGCTTTGTTGACTTTGAAGGAGCATTTGGAGTCTGGTCGTGTGCAGATGAAGGTGTACACGAAGCAGGCATTGCACGGTAAACTCTATGTGGCTTATGGCCCAAAGGCGGAAGAACTTAGCCGAGTGGCTGCGTTTGTTGGGTCGTCGAATTTTACGCGCCCGGGTTTGCACACGAATTTGGAGCTCAACGTTGAGCTGATTGATGAGGCCCAAGCATCAACACTAAAGGACTGGTTTGAAGAATTATGGGAGAACTCATCTTTTAGCATTACCAAAGAGATTATTGATTTGATTGATGAATCATGGATTGAACCTGTTACTCCGTATGACGTGTATATGAAGGTCTGCTACGAGCTATCTAAAGATGCTCGTTTTGGTGAGCGGAAGTATGCTCTTTCGCCGCGTTTGGAGCATGTGCTGATGGATTATCAGAAGTCGGCTGCTCATACTTTGGCGCGCCGTTTGATGCGCCGTGGTGGCACGATGCTGGGTGACGTGGTGGGTCTGGGTAAGACTTTGACTGCGATTGCTGTGGCGTCGATGTTGCAGAACAAAGAGAATATGCGTGTTCTGGTGTTGTGCCCTAAGAACTTGGAGCAGATGTGGAAACAGCATCTAAAAGAGTATGAGATTAGGGGTGAGGTGGTTCGCTATTCGATGGCTACTGCTGAGTTGCCGGAGTTACAAGAAAGCTATCGGCTGGTAATTTGTGATGAGTCGCATAATCTGCGTAATGAGAAGACGCAGCTGTGGCGTGCCATTAAGGAGTATGTCTCGCGTAATGAGTCGCGTGTTCTGCTTCTGACTGCGACTCCGTTTAACTTGTCGTTTAGCGATGTGAAGGCGCAACTGGCTCTGTATATTGATGAGAACGCCGACTTAGGCATTACTCCAGACGTTGCGTTGGGGAAGTACCCGCAGAAATTCGACAAGCGGGAGGGTAATCTGTCGACCCTGCGTGCTTTTGAGATTTCTGAGGAGCCGGAGGACTGGAAGAGGCTATTGGAGGATCAGCTAGTACGTCGAACTCGTGCGTACACGAAGCGCCAGGCACCGAAGGAGACGTGGACTTCTCCTGATGGTTCGGTAACAAAGGAGCGTAGCTACCTGGAGTTGTCGACGGGTAAGTTCTATTACCCGGATTGGGTGTCGCAGCCGCTGAACCACAAGTTTAAGGAGAACGACCCTGCCCGTTTTATGGAGGATGACAAGACCCTTGATGATTTGAGGGATTTGCGTCTGCCGCGTTATGACATTTCTGGGTATGACAACCCGAATGCTCGTCATTCTCCGGAGGATAGGGCGATTATTGAGGCGGCTCGTTCGGGTCGCGGTAATGTGCGTGGTTTTGTGCTTTCGGGCCTGTATAAGCGTTTGAGCTCTTCGGGCTATTCGTTTATTCAGTCGTTGACTCGTCAGTTGATTCGTAATGAGCTGTGGATTTATGCGATTGACCATCAGCTGAGTATTCCGACGGGTAGTTTCTCAAATGAGCAGATGATGGGTCTGGAAGATGCTGACGCGGCTGATTTTGAGTCTGTGGATGGCCTGCAGGTTCAGGACTTGAGCGGAAACCTGGAGCAGATGTATAAGAGCCTGGTTCAGAGTGCACCGGCTCAGACGAAGTGGGTTTCGTCGACGGTGTTTACGTCTCGTCTGCTTGAGGATTTGCAGCATGATAGCAAGCTGATTAAGGCTATGCTGGAGCGTTTTGGCGTGTGGCAGGTTGAGACTGACTCGAAGCTGCATGCTCTGCGTGATTTGATTGAGCAGAAGCATGCGAACGATAAGGTGCTGGTGTTCACGGAGTATAAGGACACTGCGTACTATATTGCTAAAGGTCTGAAGAAGCTGGGCGTTGAGAATGTGGCTGCGGTGGCTGGCGATACTCCTAATCCGGCTTCGTATGCTCGTCGTTTCTCGCCGGTGTCTAACCGTGTGCCGACGGAGCAGGCATCTGACGCGGAGACTCCTGCTCTGAACGGCACTGAGTTGCGTGTGCTGGTGGCGACCGACGTGCTGTCTGAGGGCCAGAACCTTCAGGATGCTCATGTGGTGGTGAATTATGACTTGCCGTGGGCGATTATTCGTTTGATTCAGCGTGCGGGTCGTGTGGACCGTGTGGGTCAGGTTCATCATGAGGTGAATGTGTATCTGATTTCGCATCAGACGGTGGAGAAGACTTTGAAGTTGCGTTCGCGTATTCGTGAGCGTTTGGAGTCTGCGGCTGAGGCTTTTGGTGCTGATCAGGCGTTCTTTACTGATATGTCTTCTGATGATGCTGCGGCTCGTACTCTTGAGGATTTCTACTCGGGCAATTTGGATAGCGAGGAGCCTGAGGAAGAGGGCATTGACGCGGTGTCTGAGGCTGCGGAGCGTTGGGCTGATTTTGCGAAGAATCGTCCTGAGCACGCTGAGCGGATTATGAAGATGCAGGATAAGCGTTTGGCTACTCGTCCTTCACGTCAGAAGAAGAGCATTCATCCGGCAGATGAGAACACTGCAATGGTGTCGTATATCCGTACAAATACTAAAATTGATTTGTTTGCTATCGCTACTCGTGGTGATACAAATGGTTCTGAAACGAATCGGGTTGTGTCAGCTACGGAAGCGTTGGGTCTGTTCTATGCGGAGTATGGGACGCCGAAGAAAACAACGAGTCCGGAGGCATATGACTTGCAGCAGAGGTTGACGCAGTACGCTTTGAAGAATAGCGGTACGTCTGCGGGTAGGTTGCGTAATGTTCGTCAACAGGTATGGAACCGTTTCCATGGGAAGGATGGCACGAGCTCGTTCAGAACGTTAGTTAAGGGTCAGCAGGGGGAGAAGGTCCTGAATGATTTGCATAGTCGCCCCTTGCGTGGTAAAGCTGAGTCTGAATTGCGTCGTCTTTTACTCAATAATGTGAGCGATGAGATTCTTCTGGATACTTTAGTACAGATGCATCAGGATAAAGAGCTACTGGTGAAGAAATCTAAGCGTCAAGTTGCCCGTGTAGTGTGTTCATTAGCGATTAGCGATTAGCGATTCTGACTGTAAAACAGATATTTTACTATTTCAAATCTTTAGACTTTTAAGGAGGAAACAATGGATGTTGAATGGCCTGACCGCAATCTTGAGCGAGCAGAACATTTTCTAGTAGAAGGACGTCTAGGTGAGTTCTTCACAAAATCTTTGAGTTGGAACAAACCTAGGCGGAGCGATTATCCAGACCAAAGCGTCGAGATTCAAAAATCGCAAAAGTCAGGGCAATCAGAAGTACTTCTTTTGAAGTGTGTGGCGGAACAGTCGGGCATTCCGGTATGGGTATGTCGTGTGGATTGTATTCCCTCTGCTCCTTGGCAGGCTGAAGTGAGCCGTAAGTTGCGTGTTTTGAGCCAGTATTACCTGTGTATTTATGTGCAGGAGGATGCCGGTCATGTGCAAAGTCAGATATGGCGTTGGCCGAGTGTATCGTCTTCGCGGGTGACTCGCCATAAACTGGATGTGAGTAGTGAGGCACAGGTTAAAGCCCTTTTGAGGCGTTGTGCCCTGTTGTGTTTGACATCTGAGGACATGGAGCAAGGCGTACTAACTTCGAGCCTTCTAGACCGTATACGTCATGGGTTTGATGTTGAGACGGTGAACGAGACGCGCGAGGCAACGAACCAGATGGCGGGTCTTTTTGAGTCGTTGGCGAAGGCTGGCATGTCTGAGGCTCAGATTTCGACGGTGATGGCGCGTCTGCTGTTCTTGCTCTTTGCTGATGATACGCAGATGTGGTCTGAGTCTGAGGATTCGAACTCGTTTGAGCGGATGATTCGTGGTACCCATCAGGAGGGTACGGATCTGGCGCAGCGTCTGAATGAGCTCTTTGACTTGCTGAATAAGAAGCCTTCGGGTGCCTCGGCTGTGGCGGATGCTCCGGAGTATCTGTCTGGCTTTAAGTACGTGAATGGCGGCATGTTTGCTGAAAAGGTGCCACTTCCTGTTGAGAAGATGAGTGGTGCATTGGCGAAGACTTTCCGCCAGCAGCTATTGGCGACTTCGGAGCGTGATTGGTCGAAAGTCTCTCCTGCTATTTTCGGTTCGATGTTCCAATCGGTACGTGACGCGAAGACTCGCCGTGAGATGGGTGAGCACTATACCTCGGAAGAGGACGTGTTGAAGACCCTTGGTCCGCTGTTCTTGGATGAGCTGCGTGATAAGCTCACGAATGCGGAAGATAAGTCTGATGAGCCGACTCGCCTGCGTAACTTGCGCCGTGAGCTGGCGAATATCCGCTTCATTGACCCTGCTTGTGGTTGCGGTAACTTCATTATTATTGCTTACCGTGAGTTGCGTAAGCTGGAGCTGGACATTCTCATGCGTCTGCATGACATAGAACAGCTTAATGTGATTAACCGTGATGGACAATATGAGTATGCATTTCTTGTTGGTCCTGCAGGTGTGAGCAATAGTGCAAGGATAGGTGCTCGCTCAATTGAGCCACAGGTAACCATTAACCATTTCTATGGTTTGGAGCTTGACCCGTGGCCTGCGTCGATTGCGCGCACCGCTATGTTCTTGGTGGAGCGTCAGATGGATCAGGAGATGACGAAGGAATTCGGTCGAGCCCCATCGCGCTTGCCCCTGGCTCATAGCGCCCACATTCTTGAGGGCGATGCCCTGACTGAGGTTGACTCTGCCTCGGGTGAGCGTGTGGATCGTGACTGGTCTAAGGTTCTGCCGGTGACCGCACAGGACGTGGCGGATGGCAGACGTGTGTACATTGCGGGTAACCCGCCTTTCGTAGGCCAGGGTAAGAAGAGCGAGGATCAAGAACAGGGTATGCGCCTGGCGTGGGGTGATGATTATGCCGGGTACCTGGATTTTGCGACGGCGTGGTTCGCTAAGGCTGCTCGCTACCTGAAAAGCCTGCAGGAGCAGACTGAAGCGCTGGGCGTGAAGGTGGTTCCTGGCGATTTTGCTTTTGTTTCTACGAACTCGATTGTTCAGGGTCAGCCGGTTGCTTCGCTGTTTGAACCGTTGTTCCGTGATGGCTGGCGTATTAAGTTTGCATACCGTACGTTCCCGTGGGTTTCTGAGGCTACGGGTAAGGCTGCCGTGCACTGCGTGATTACGGGCTTTACTCGTTCTGAAGCAACTGTAACCGCAGATGGCAAGAATATGAGGGAGGTTCGAGTCTTTGACTACGATTGGTCGACTCGCCGAACGGTAGAGCAGGATCCGGTGCATTTCCTGAATGCATATCTGGTGGAGGGCCCGAACGTGTTGGTTAAGAAACGCTCTAGGCCGCTGTCTTCTTTGATTCCAGAGGTGGTGCGTGGAACCCAACCGACGGATGATGGAAACTTAATCATCGAGGTCGAAGACTACCCGGTGGTTGCCGCAGACCCGGTGGCAGCTCGCTATCTGCGTCCCTTTGTTGGCGCTAAGGAGCTGATTCAGGGTCTGGAACGATGGTGCCTGTGGCTCGAGGATGCTACGGAAGAAGAGATTGCTTCGAGCGTGGTACTGAGTGCTCGTGTGGAAGCTAACCGTCAGTGGCGTTCTGCTCAGTCTCAGAAGGGAGACGCGTATAAGCTACGCGATATTCCGCACCTGATGCGTCCAAATAAGGCGCGTCCAATAGTGCCGTATGTTGGTATCCCTGCTGTTGTACTAGAACTTCGACCGTATTACACAGTGAGGCATCTTTCTGGGGAGACTATTTCGAGTAATCGAAACTTTATGGCAATCGATCCGGACGGTTTCCTGTTTGCATTGATTTCATCATCAATGTTTATTACTTGGCAACGTGCTATCGGTGGTCGCCTGGAATCAAGGTTCAACTTCTCGAATACTGTGGTGTGGAATAACTTCCCATTGCCGCCCGTTTCTGAGGAGCAGCGTCGTAAGGTGATTGCTGCCGGCCGTAAGGTGTTGGCTGCGCGTGAGGCGATTGAGGAGCGTGCGGGTGGACCGGTGTCGCTGGCTGATATGTATGCTTCGTTGGCGTCGATGGATCCGGCGTTGCGTGCGGCGCATGATGAGTTGGATTCTGCGGTGGATGTTGCGTTTGGCGCGTTGCGTCGTTGTTCTTCTGAAGAAGCGCGTTTAAAAATCCTTCTGGAACGTTACCAGGAGCTGACTGCGGTGGAGGAAGCAGCGAAGCCGGCTAAGAAGCCGCGCGCTCGCAGGCGAACCGCTAAGTAGAATTACCTACTGAGAATACGCAGATAGGGGTGGGCTAGTAATACTAGCCTGCCCCTATCTGGTGTATACATAGGCGCGATTAAAAATATAATTTTTGACAAAAAATATAAAATGATGAAATATGGATTTAGAAATATATTTCTTTGAAGGGCTGGCCCTCTGCCCTTAGTTTTTTTTATGAAAAGCTAGTAGACACCAAAATGATGACATGCCTGCTTTCCATATTGTTTATAATTATTGAAGATTTAGGAGCTTGTGACTTTAATGGGTTTTGAGCGAAAAGTTGATTTCTCGCGATTGCGCAACATGCGTTGTGGAAAATGTGGGCACGAAGAGAAGTTTTCACATGATTGGATGGACGCCTGGAGTCAGGGATATATTGGGTGCCCTTCATGCGGGATTACGTCCGATCATCCGCAAAGGGCGAGATATACGTATGATTTCTCTGATATCGCATGTGACAGGGAACGAATCACTGAATTGAACTGGTATCACACCAGTGTCCTCAAAGACTGGCCAAATCGAGACTTTGACCCTTTGTCAGTGTATTCAAAGGATGCACAAGAAGGCATTATTAAAAACATGAGTGGCGTAGAACTAGAATCTTGGCTGAGGACTCAGAAGACTAAAGCACTGCATGTTGGAACATTTGAGGCAGCCTTGGAAAATATGCTTCGCCGGATGTCGGATCAGAGTGACTCTGGTAGGCATTTTTATCTCTATAGGGTGAAGCTAAGAGATGATTCTTCGGTATCTAGTACTGTTAATAAGGAGCCAGCTAGCATATTTGGAGATGTTAATCTTGAAGAGCTCGGAGCAGGCCGCTCAGAGATATATCGTTATATCAACTCGCATGAAGACCCTAGTAGTATTTCTCTTGCCCTGACAATTAACTCCATTGCATCGGTTCAGAGGGTTAGCATCCCTATTTATCCTGCTGATAGTGTTGAAGTTGAAGGTATTAGGAGCGTACTTTGTGAAGCTCAAAAAATACCACCGAAGGAGATAGATAGTTTCATATCTCAATTCAGGAAACAACGGGGACTGAAACCTGGATATACGGACCCATATCGCGATGAGTTACATGCACAGGTAGAAAATCTGGCAAATCAGCTTCCTGGAAGGATTCGTGACCCATTCGTTATCGCTGTAGCCCGTGGCGCTTCGCGTAGAAAAGATTACGCTTTGGCAGCCTCGTACATGGTGGGTATGCGTGACTTATTCCTTTACCCTGAGCGTGTGCTTCAAGCTCTTGATAATGAGCCTATGCAGAAGATTGAAACAGCGGCAGACATGTAACCGGAGGTAACCGCGGTAATTTGCCCAGAAGCCACATGTGTTTCGAAAAGCCACTTCTTTGGTGGCTTCTCGAAACACATGTGGCTTTTCGCTGTTTATGGGGGAGAGTCGGGGCCCCTTCGATAGGTTAGTGTCTTCACTACGGGTTAAAGACCTACGGTGAAGACACTAACCTATCGAAACAGTCAGCTATCCGCCGTGTAATCTACCCCCTCTGCACAGCACCAATTTTCGGTCATGAGTTAGTGACTTTGGCGGGGGTTAAAACCCCAGCCCAGAGTCACTAACCCATGGTCGAAGTCCGTAACCCATGACCGAATTTCCCGCCCGGTGTGTGGGAGGTGGGGCAACGCCGCACGGGGGGCAAGCCCGTCCGCGCCTGATCTTCCGCGCGGCGGGGGAGTTTGGCGGGGGAGTGCGCCTCCAGAAAACCCCTCGTCACGCAATATTTTTTGTATATTTTCTCCGGCACAGGCGGTGCAGCCCCTTATCGTGTCAGGGGCGCCCCGTACCTTTGGTTGTAGAGAACAACGACGCGTTCTTGCCCACTCCGCCGAGCGACCAAAGGAGCCCCTCATGTACACGGTTGGTTACTACAATGACGAAGACTTCCGTGCCTTCTACTCCGGCCAGGACGCCGCCAACATTGACGACTTCTTCACTGACAACGGCGAATACCTCATGGTGTACCTACCGGAGGTGACCGACCGCGAGTTCCTCGCCGGCCTCCGCTACGGTAACGGCTGCGACACGCTCTGCCAGAGCGGATACGCCCTCGACGAGGCGGAAGAGGCACTTCGCGACATGTATGCGCTCGCCGTGTAGCCCGCCCACGCCAGGTATCCCAGTGATGGGGGATCATGGCGTCTTTTTGTGCCCAAACGCCACTACATGTGGTCATGTGGGTCAACGGGATGCAAACGACTGTAAACGTCCTGTAGGGTGGTGACTGTAGTGTTCCATGGCGCACCGATGCGTTTGTTGGACGCGCTACAGGGCTGTTTTTCTTCCAGCGGTCGTTTTGACTGTGAAAACTAGCCCGACACACGAACTTTCACCGAACAAATAGGAGTGTCCTTCATGGCATCTCGTATCATCAACCGCCGCGCAATGCTGAGCGGCGGTGCACTTGTAGGCCTTGGCGCCTTGCTTGCGGCCTGTGGCCAGCAGGCAAATAACGAGGCGGCATCATCGACCGCTGCGCCGAGCGAGACGACCTCGGCTTCTGCGGCGGTGTCTGAGTCGCCCTCTGCGAGCGCAACTCCGTCTACTGTCCGAGGCTACTCCGGCGGATCCAAGGCACCCGACGGTGAGTACCGCAAAGCAGATTCGAAAGGTCCTGCGCAGAACGTGCCCAAGCCTCCGGCTCCCGAAGAGGGTTACCGCGAGAAGTCTATCTCTGGTTTGGAGAAGACGATTCGCGCCTGGGCCAATTGGCGCAATTATGCGGTAGAAACTGGAGATTTCACTGAGGTCCGACAATACATAGTACCGTCGCTAAAGTCAGAAGTAAGTTTCTACGATGAGATGAGCAGCCTCTACCGAAAGGGAGGCTGGATTATAGACGGCCATAACGAGTTCGTATCAGAGGAAAACCCTCAGAAGGTAGACGATCAAACTTACCGTTGGAGGGTTTACCGCAAGTGGAATTTCGTTATGTACGTTCAGCCTGACGGTAGCTGGGAAACCCGTGAGAACCGAGAAATAGACAATAATTCCTGGGAACTTTCCTGCGTATATGCAGATAGCCGCTGGCTCATAACTGGTTTGAAGAAAATCAACAAAGCCAGCTAAAAATCACCTTCACCGATACGAGGAATGTATTTCTATGACTTCCCTTTTTCTTACTCGCCGAGCGTTGTTGAGCGGCGGCACGCTGCTGGGCATGAGCGCGCTGCTTGCGGCGTGCGGTCAGCAGGCGGCTAACGAAGCGGATGCCCCGGCGTCCTCAACCACAGCAACGCCGAGCGAGACTGCCTCGGCTTCTGCGGCAGCTTCTGAGTCGCCTTCGGCGAGTGCCACCCCGTCTACTGTCCGAGGCTACTCCGGCGGCTCAAAGGCCCCCGACGGTGAGTATCGCCCGGCTGATAAGTACGGTCCGGCGCAGAATGTACCGAAACCCACCGCGCCCGAAGACGGGTACAACGAAAAGTCTCTAGAGGGCATGCGCAAGACGATGGATGCCTGGATCTTGTGGGGTAATTACGGTACTCAAACCGGCGATTACTCAATGGCTTTCAAGTTCATGTCCCCTACTTTTGAAGACGAACGTAAGGCCTATACAGGCGTCGAGGACCTTTACAAAAGCGGCGGATGGGTTATTGGTGGCATAAACCATTATCTTGCTGACGGTAACCCCTGGTCAGAAGATGGTGAAACCTACTTCTGGAAAGCCTATCGCGAGTGGGACTACGAGACTTATGTTGAATCCGACGGTAGCTGGCGCAAATGGAGTAATGACGATAAGACCGATGACACTTTTAAATTTGAGCTGAAGCATAACGGTCAGAAATGGGAAATTATGAATTATGAACCTGTCGATGACTAGCCCCTTCACGCGAGCCTAAAAGTCCGCATCCCGCAGACATCCCACAGACTGCAGACACACAGAAGCCACATGTGTTTCGAGAAGCCACGATAATGGTGGCTTTTCGAAACGCATGTGGCTTCTCGGCGTTGATCTAGGTCAGTAACCCGGGGTGCCAGCCTCTACCAGCCAGCACCCCGGGCACTACCTATCCGGCTAAAAACTCCGGCTAGACCTTAGTTGCCGAAGCCCTGCAGGGTTGCTGCCCAGGCGCGGCGCGCCTCCAGAGCTTCCTTAGCCTTGGCGATCTTCTTGGAGTCGCCGCCCTTCTCGGCTGCGGCGAGCTCTGCTTCCAGCTCGGCAAGGGAGTCCTCGATCTGTGCGAGCAGGGAGTTCGCGCGCGCTGCCTTGGCGGGGTCGTTGCGCTTCCACTTTGCCTCTTCGGCGCCGTTGATTTCGTCCTGAATACGGCGCAGTTCGCCGTCGACGCGGCGCAGGTCGTTGCGGGGTACGCGGCCTGCTGCATCCCAGCGGTCCAGGATCTTCTCGAAGGCTACCTTTGCTGCCTCAATGTCCTCGACGGGCAGGAGTGCGCGTGCTTCTTCGAGCAGTGCTTCCTTGACCTTGAGGTTTTCGGCGTAGACTGCGTCCTGTGCTGCTTCGGCTTCGTTGCGGGCGTTGAAGAACACGTCCTGTGCCGCGCGGAAGCGTGCCCACAGCTTGTCGTCTTCGCGGCGGTGGCCGCGGGGTACCTGCTTCCAGGCGCGCATCAGGTCGCTGTATGCGCGGGAAGTTTCAGACCAGTCAGTGGAGGTGGACAGCTCTTCCGCACGTGCAATCAGCTCTTCCTTGGCGCGCTTGATGCGTGCGTTGCGGTCGTCCAGCTGCGAGAAGTGTGCGCGGCGGTTGCGGTCGAAGGTGGTGCGGGCTGCACGGAAACGCTTCCACAGCTCGTCCTCTACGCTCTTCGCCAGGTGAATTTCGCGCTGTGCCTTCTTCCACGCTTCGAACAGTTCGTTCATGCGGGAGTGGGAGTTCTTCCAGTGAATCTGGTCGGGGTCCTGGCCGGCAATCTGCTCGGCTTCCGCGACGATTTCTTCGCGGACGGCGAGGGCGCGTTCACGGTTTTCGGTGCGTGCCTGCTGCTGCTTTTCGCCGAGTTCAGCGATCTGCTCTGCGAGGGTGATGAGGCGCTTCTGCAGGCCGGAGTAGTCGCCGACCATGTTGCGCACACCAATCTGTGCACCGATGGAGGTGATGCCCTTCTGCAGGTCTGCGGCAGGGGCGTTGTTGGCGAGGCGGGATTCGAGCAGGGCAACCTGCGCCTCGACGTTTTCAAACTTGCGGGCGAAGTAGCTGAGCGCTTCTTCTTCGGAGGCGCCGGGCAGCTGGCCTACGGCGTATTCTTCGCCGTCGACAATGACGAAGACGTGGCCGTCCTCGGAGACGCGGCCGTACTGGCGTGCCTTTTCGAGGTTTACAGTGTCGTCGGGTTTGGTAGTCACCGCTATAACTCTTTCACTCGGGGGTGCTGGGGGTGGGGCGCCTTTGCGCTGTTCCCCGTGGTGGGCACCCGTTTGGGTGTGCGTGTGCACCTCCTAAGCATAGCCTCTGCGGGGTGTGTGTGAGTAGTGTCTGGTCGTGTTGTGTTGTGGGCGAACCTGCCGGCTGCGGGTTTGTGCGGGTTTACGCGGGGTGTGCTGGGGGAGTGGGTGCTGTGCTGGGGTGGGTGTTGGTATGATGGGTAGATATGCCCGGTGGTGTTCCGGGGTTTTGTTGTCGAGTTCTTTGTCAAGGAGTATCGCGTATGGCTCGCAAGGCTTCGCTGTCTGGTTTTCCCGAGTATCTTCCGGCTGAGCGGTTGGTTGAGAATCATGTTCTGGACACCCTGCGTGAGACTTTTGAGTTGCACGGTTTCTCCCCGATTGAGACTCGTTCGGTAGAGACTATTGAGCAGCTGCTGCGCAAGGGTGAGATTGACAAGGAAGTTTACGCAATTTCTCGCCTGCAGGAGGACGAGGCAGCTAAGGCTAAGGAAAAGCTGGCTCTGCACTTTGACCTGACCGTGCCGTTTGCCCGTTACGTGGTGGAGAACGCCGGTTACCTGAATTTCCCGTTCTCGCGTTACCAGATTCAGAAGGTGTGGCGTGGTGAGCGTCCGCAGGAGGGTCGTGCCCGCGAGTTCACTCAGGCTGATATTGACGTGGTTGGTGACGGCGAGCTGCCGTTCCGTTACGATGTGACCTTGGCGCTGGTTGTTGTTGATGCGCTGTCGAAGCTGCCGATTCCCGAGTTCAAGCTGCGTGTGAATAACCGCAAGCTGGCTGAGGGTTTCTACCTGGGCTTGGGTTTGACTGATACTGCGGCTGTTCTGCGTTCTATTGACAAGCTGGAGAAGATTGGTGCTGAGCGTGTGGCTGAGGAGCTGCAGGCTGAGGCTGGTGCGAGCGCGGATGCTGCCGCAGCCGCCCTGGAGTTGGCGCAGATCCGCACTGAGGACGCTTCTTTTGTGGAGCAGGTGCGTGCGCTTGCCGCTAAGTATTCAGTGGAGCATGAGCTGCTGGATCAGGGTCTTGCTGAGCTGGCTGAGGTCATTGAGGAGGCGGCTCGCCGTGCGCCGGGTAAGGTGCTGGCTGACCTGTCGATTGCTCGCGGCCTGGACTACTACACCGGCACCGTGTATGAGACTGTTCTGGTTGGTCACGAGTCGCTGGGTTCGATTTGTTCGGGCGGCCGCTATGAGTCGCTGGCGTCGAACGGTAAGAAGACGTACCCGGGTGTTGGCCTGTCGATTGGTGTGACCCGTGTGGTGGCTCGTATTCTGTCGCAGGGTTTTGCGCAGGCGAGCCGTAAGGTGCCTTCGGCTGTGTTTGTGGCTCTGACGAATGATGAGGGTTGGTCTGCTGCGAATGATGTTGCGGATGCGCTGCGTGCCCGCGGTATCGCGTGTGAGGTGTCTGCGAATGCGGCGAAGTTCGGTAAGCAGATTAAGTACGCTGAGAAGCGCGGCATTCCGTTCGTGTGGTTCATTTCTTCGGATGAGTCGGGTGCCCCGGTTCACGAGGTGAAGGACATCCGTTCGGGTGAGCAGGTTGCTGCTGATCCGACTTCGTGGATGCCGCCGGCTGAGGACCTGCACGTTCAGATTGTGCGTGCTGAGGGCCTGTAAACATTAGGGGCTTGTCATCGTAGGGCCTGTAATCCCTGCGGTGTTTGGCCGCTGTAGTATCTGGCTGCTGTAATAATTTGGTTACTGTAGCCTGCATATGGATGTGTACCCGCCTGGTGGGGAGGATGTTGCCTCCCTGCCGGGCGGGTCTTTTGTGTGCTTTTCGGTCACGTGAATTTGTGCCATGGTTTAGCGACTTCTGTCGTAGTTAAAAACCATGGCAGAAGACACTAACCTATGGCACAAAAATCCTGAGATACAACCTAAACCTGTGGATAGTGAATATTTCTCTAAAAACAGCGAAGTTATCCACAGATTTCACGAACAGGCCCCACAACTTCGCAGAGACTGCCAGGATAAAGCCATGAATACCGAAAATATCCTGAACCCCCGAATCCCAGCCGTGCAACCCCCAATCACACGTGCAGCCGAGCTTTACTCTCTCGTGCTCACCCCTCGCATCCTCAACTCACGAGGTATTAGTGCCCGGCATATCCGTGCGATGGTGGCGGCAGGAACCCTACAACGTATTCAGCGAGGAGCCTATATCTACACCCGCGATGCCCAGGCGCTCACCCCCGATGAGCGGCTCGCGGTACGGTGCATTGCCGCCCATCTCATGGGTCTTCAAGGGGTTTTCTCACACACATCAGCAGCTGCACTCTGGGGGCTAGATGTACTCAACGCGCCCTCAATCGTGCATGTGTACAGTACCGCCACTAGTCCGTCTGATAGGGGGCGCATCTGCAGGCACAGGCGAGGTTTTGACCCTAACGCGGTGACCGCAATACCCGGTACACCCGTCATGGCGACAACGGTGGCCCGCACGTTGCAGGATTGCGCTCGCACTATGCCCTTTCGGGAGGCGGTGGTCCTCGCCGACTCCATCATGCGACGGGGACTGATGGAACCCCACGAAGTTATCGAGGCTCTGCTGAACCTCACCGGGTACGGCGGTTCCTCCGGGCGCACTCTGGCGCAGGCGGTGGATGCATCCAGCGAGTCGGCAGGTGAGAGCCTCACCCGATGCCTGCTTATGGAACATGAGTTGCCTACTCCCATGACGCAGTACCCGATTTCGTGCGAGGGTCGTAACTATCGGGTGGACTTCGCCTGGCCCGAGGCGCGGGTGATTCTCGAGTTTGACGGCGAACAGGAATACGTGGACCACCCCGGCAGGGATCGCTCCGAGGCAGCCCGCGATCGCGCACTGACCCGCACCGGGTGGACGGTCGTGCACCTAACTTGGGCTGATATTTTTCAGAAAGAGCGGGAAGCCATCACCCATCTTCGGGGACTGCTCATGCGGTAAGGTGAACGCTACAAATTTCGACCATAGGTTAGTGTCTTCTGCCATGGTTTTTAACTACGACAGAAGACACTAACCCATGGCACAAACCTGCACCCCCGCCTCCGCACCCCATTTTCTGGTGCCTGACTTGCCCCGACCCGCCATCGACCTGCCCGGAGGGGATACAATATATGAGGCGCACGCAGTGTGCGCATATCATCAACCGCGTGTACCCGGCTACTGTCTATAGTCGTGAGGTGCCCGCTATGAAAGGAATGTCTGTGCTTCGCACTCACACCAACGGCGAGCTGACCGCCGCAAATATTGGAGAGACTGTTACCCTGACCGGTTGGGTGGCTCGCCGCCGCGACCACGGTGGTGTCGCCTTCGTTGACCTGCGTGACCGTGAGGGTGTCACTCAGTGTGTTTTCCACAATGAGGCTGATTTTGAGCACCTGCGCAACGAGTATGTGCTGCGTGTGACCGGTCTGGTGACTAAGCGCCCGGAGGGTAATGAGAACCCGAACCTGGCGACCGGCGAGATTGAGGTTGAGGTGTCCGCCGTTGAGGTGCTGAACACTGCCGCTCCGCTGCCTTTCCAGATTGACGAGCACGTTGAGGTGGGTGAGGAGGCACGTCTGCGCTACCGCTACCTGGATCTTCGCCGCCCGGAGCCGGCTCGCATCATGCGCCTGCGTTCGGACGCGAACCGTGCGGCACGCAACCTGCTGGCCGAGGACGGCTACATTGAGGTTGAGACCCCGACCCTGACCCGTTCGACCCCCGAGGGTGCGCGTGACTTCCTGGTGCCGGCTCGTCTGGCTCCGGGTTCGTGGTACGCTCTGCCGCAGTCCCCGCAGCTGTTCAAGCAGCTGCTGCAGGTGGGCGGTATTGAGAAGTACTACCAGATTGCTCGCTGCTACCGTGACGAGGATTTCCGTGCGGACCGTCAGCCTGAGTTCACTCAGCTGGACATTGAGGCGTCGTTCGTTGATCAGGAAGACATCATTGAGCTGGGCGAGCGCATTGTTGAGGGTGTGTGGAACCTGATTGATGTGAAGGTTCCCCGCCCGATTCAGCGCATGACCTACAAGGATGCGATGGAGAAGTACGGTACGGACAAGCCCGACCTGCGCTTCGGCCTGGAGCTGACCGAGCTGACCGAGTACTTCAAGGACACCACTTTCCGCGTGTTCAAGGCTCCCTACGTGGGCGCCGTGGTGATGCCCGGTGGCGCATCCCAGCCCCGCCGCACCCTGGACGCTTGGCAGGAGTGGGCTAAGCAGCGCGGTGCTAAGGGCCTGGCTTATGTCCTCATTCAGGAGGATGGCGAGCTGACCGGTCCGGTGGCTAAGAACATTACTGACGCTGAGCGTGCTGGCCTGGCTGAGGCTACCGGCGCGAAGCCCGGTGACTGCATCTTCTTCGCTGCTGGTGAGGCTAAGGCTTCCCGCGCGCTGCTGGGTGCTGCTCGTGTTGAGATTGGTCACCGTACCGGCCTGATTAAGGACGGCGAGTGGTCGTTCGTGTGGGTTGTTGACGCTCCCATGTTCGAGTCTTCTGCTGAGGCTACTGAGTCCGGTGACGTGGCTCTGGGTCACTCTGCTTGGACTGCTGTGCACCACGCCTTCACTTCCCCGAAGCCCGAGTTCATGGATACTTTCGACACTGACCCGGGTTCGGCTCTGGCGTACGCTTACGACATTGTCTGCAACGGCAACGAGATTGGTGGCGGTTCGATCCGTATTCACCGCCGTGACGTGCAGGAACGCGTGTTCGCTGTGATGGGCATTGGTGAGGAAGAGGCTCAGGAGAAGTTCGGCTTCCTGCTGGATGCGTTCAAGTACGGCGCACCGCCCATGGGTGGTATTGCATTCGGTTGGGACCGTATTGTGTCTCTGCTGGCTGGCGTTGATTCGATCCGCGAGGTTATTGCGTTCCCGAAGACCGGTAATGGTTACGATCCGCTGACTGCGGCTCCTGCACCGATTACTCCGGAGCAGCGTAAGGAAGCTGGCGTTGATTTCAAGCCGAAGAAGAAGGACGAGGAGTAATCTTCTCTAGTCTTTGGTCGTGCGCCCTGTAGGGGTGTGGGCCTGTGCGGCGTGGGCCCGGCGGGCGTTGAGCTGTGCGGGGTTGCCGTTGAGGGTGGGCTGTGTATTCTGCTGGTGCAGGGTCGCAGCCCACCTTTTGTATCAGCTGGCGTGTGTGCTGATTTGTGTACTCATCAAATGGGGAGGGGAGCATGCGTATTGTGATCGCCGGCCCGAGCGGTAGCGGTAAGACGACGTTCGCGGCGCGGTTGGGGCGCCTCCTGGACATTCCGCATACGGAGATGGATTCGTTGCATTGGGGCCCGAATTGGACTCCGCGCCCTAGTTTTGAGGCGGATGTTCAGACGCTCATTGAGCAGCCTGCGTGGATTACGGAGTGGCAGTATCCGCAGGTGCGTGGCCGCCTGCTGGAGCGTGCGGATGTGGTGATTTACCTGCGCTATAGCCGTGCGGTGGTCATGTGGCGTGTGGTTCGCCGGACGGTACGCCGTGCGGTGACGGGTCAGAGGCTGTGGGCGGATAATGTGGAGCCTCCGCTGAAGAATATTCTGCGCGACCCGGACAATATGATTCGGTACACGTGGAGGAGCTACCCGCATGTTGGGGAGTTGCTAGCGGAGGCTCGCGGGCAGCATCTGCAGAAGCGTTTTATTGAGTTTCGTACCCCGCGGGCGGCGAACCAGTTTTTGCGTGCCGTGCAGTTGCGCGGTGTGCTCTGAGGCTGTTGCCTCTAGAACTGCGGCTCCCCTAAACCAGCCGCGTCTAAAACAGTTGCCGAGTGTGGTGTTGAAAGAGATGTATGAGCCCGGTGAAGGCCGGCTCCAAGTTGAAAGATGAACCCAGTTGAAAGGTGAATGATGCGAGTAGTTATTCAGCGCGTGACCCGCGCGGCGGTGCGCGTGAACGGTGAGACGGTCGGCGCGATTGAGCAGCCCGGCTACCTGGTGCTGGTCGGTATCACGCACGGTGATGGTGCGGCGCAGATTGCGAAGCTTGCCGATAAGACCGCGAACCTGCGCTTGCTGGAGGGGGAGAAGTCCCTCCTCGATGAGGGTGCACCCGTGCTGGCGGTCAGCCAGTTCACCCTGTACGGGGATGCGAAGAAGGGCCGCCGCCCCTCCTGGTCTGCCGCGGCTCCTGGTGCGGTGAGTGAGCCGCTGTTCAACGATTACGTTCAGGCGCTGCGTGAGCGTGGCCTGCACGTGGAGACCGGCGTGTTCGGTGCGGACATGCAGGTGGAGCTCGTCAATGACGGCCCGGTGACCCTGATTCTCGATAGTGAGACCCTCTAAGAGCGGCTCACAATTTAGACGCTAGGTTCTGGATTCTGGTCATGAGTTAGTGACTTTGGCGGGGGTCTTTAACCCGTACCAGAGTCACGAAGTCATGACCGAAATTTCCTGTGAAACGATAGAGTAAGACTATGGCTGATTCCCTCTTTGATCTTGAGTTGCCCGATGACGGGGACCGCGTGAGCTTGATTGGCGCGCCCACTGAGGAGCCCGCCTCCTCGCGTGCCTCTGCGTCGCGTGCTCACACTTCCCGTTCGGCGTCTCGTGCGCCGTTGGCGGTGCGTATGCGTCCGCGCACTATTGATGAGGTTCTCGGCCAGGATCACCTGCTGACTCCGGGTGCGCCTCTGCGCGTGTTGGCGGGGGAGAACGCCGGCCCGGCTGGCCCGTCGTCGGTGATTTTGTACGGCCCTCCGGGTACAGGTAAGACCACTCTGGCGCATGTGATTGCGCGCGCGCCGGGTCGTAAGTTCGTGGAGCTTTCGGCGATTACCGCGGGCGTGAAGGATGTTCGCGCGGTCATGGATCAGGCGCTGCTCGACCGCGACATGTACGGCACGACCACCGTGCTTTTCCTCGACGAGATTCACCGTTTCACGAAGGCTCAGCAGGATGCGCTCCTGCCCGGCGTGGAGAACCGCTGGGTGATTCTGGTGGCGGCTACGACGGAGAACCCGTCGTTCAGCATTATTTCGCCGCTGCTCTCGCGCTCGCTCCTATTGCGGGTTCATTCGCTGGAGCAGTCCGATATTGAGCATCTGATTGATCGTGCGCTGGCTGATCCGCGCGGTTTTGGTGGTGCGGCGGTCATTGATGAGGATGCACGCGCCCACCTCGCGGCGGTTTCGGGAGGCGACGCTCGCCGCTCCCTGACGTCCTTGGAGGCGGCGGCTGCGATTGCGTTTAGCGAGGCTGAACAGGCGGGGGAGAAGGACCCTGAACCTTCCGAGCCGGTGCGCATCACCCTGGCGCACGCTACGGAGGCGGTGGACCGCGCCGCGATCCGCTACGACCGTTCGGGTGATCAGCACTATGACGTGGTGAGCGCGTTCATTAAGTCCATGCGCGGCTCTGACGCGGACGCCGCGGTGCACTACTTGGCGCGCATGTTGGAGGGTGGCGAGGATCCGCGTTTTGTGGCTCGTCGCATCATGATTTTGGCTAGTGAGGATATTGGTTTGGCCGATCCGCAGGCGCTACAGGTGGCGACGGCTGCGGCGCAGTCGGTGGCGCTGGTGGGCATGCCGGAGGCGCGTATTATCCTCTCGCAGGCGGTGATTTATTGTGCGCTCGCGCCGAAGTCGAATGCCGCGTATAACGCTATTAACCGCGCGATTGCGGATGTGCGTGCGGGGGCTGCCGGTCAGGTTCCGGTGCATTTGCGTGATGGTCATTATGCGGGGGCTAAGCAGTTTGGTCACGGCGTGGGGTATGTGTATGCGCATGATGCGCCGGGGCATGTGGCGGCGCAGCAGTACCTGCCGGATACTCTGCGCGGTACGGTCTACTACGAGCCCACGCAGCACGGTTTTGAGCGTACGTTGACGGAGCGTCGTGAGCGTATCCGCAGGATTCTTGACGGCGGCAACTAGCCGCGCATCAATCACGCAAACCACCCGCGCCGGTCGGTTATTCGCGCGAACAACCAGCGCGAGCCAGCCACGCGAACCACCCGCACCAAACAGTAGGCAAACAGAAAGCGGTGCGTAGTACCTCGGTAGTACTGCGCACCGCGTCAGAGTTTTGAGTTTGTGATAGATGTCTTGGCTGTCTGCCTTCCCGGAAGGGCGGACGCCAAGCTTGTTATGGTTTCTAGTCTAGGCGATATGGGGGCGTGGTTCAAGCTATTTCCCATAAAGACACAGGTTAAAAATAACGAAATGATTACAATCCAACATCTTAGCGCCGCGATTTTTCAGGGAAGTCCCACCTAAATAGCTCTGACGGGCATAAATAATTCCTGTGGGGGTCGTGTGGGGAAGTATCAAAAACCCACATGCACAGTGATTTGAACCAAAGATTTCCCAAAAGGCTGGTAAAGCCCGGGTGCATCCGGTAAGCTTGACGGGTCTGGCAATTACTATGCCCGCATCCGTGCGGGTGTCAGTAATGTAGCTGCGGGGTACTCTGCCCCGAGCTCTCCGCCCCACCGCCGTACAGCAACGACCGAATCGGTCGCGTACGGATCCCGGCGGGGTCAACCGAGGAGGCCAGTATTCAACAGACCGAGGCCCCACCCGTGAGGGTGCAGGAGCCTCACATATGAAAGGTAGATTGTGGCTAAGCACAACCGCACCCGCCGTACCGTGCGTCAGTCCCGTGCCCTGGGCATTGCACTGACCCCGAAGGCAGAAAAGTACCTCGAGCGTCGTCCTTACGGCCCCGGCCAGCACGGCCGTGCCCGCAAGAAGGCTGACTCCAACTACGCTACCCAGCTGAAGGAAAAGCAGCGTCTGCGCGCTCAGTACAACATCCGCGAGGCACAGATGCGCCGCGCATACCTCGAGGCAAAGCGTACCGAGGGCCAGACCGGTAAGAACATGGTCGAGCTGCTCGAGACCCGCCTCGACGCTCTGGTTCTGCGTGCAGGCTTCGCCCGCACCATTGCACAGGCACGTCAGATGGTTGTTCACCGTCACATCATGGTTGACGGCGTTCGCGTGGACCGCCCCTCGTTCCACGTCAAGCCCGGCCAGCTGATCCACGTTCACCCCAAGGCTGAGAAGACCACCCCCTTCCAGGCTGCGGCTGCAGGTGAGAACCAGGCAGTTCTGCCCGAGGTTCCCGCATACCTGAACGTTGAGATCGAGAAGCTGCACGCAAAGCTTGAGCGCAAGCCCAAGCGCGAAGAGATCCCCGTGATCTGCGACGAGCAGCTGGTCGTTGAGTACTACTCGCGTCTGGCATAATCTCGATTTTTCGAGAAGCAACCCGTCCTGCACCGTTCGGTGGGGGCGGGTTGTTCCCGTTTAACGCGCGGGTTTTTGGGGTATATACACCAGAGGGCAGTGGTGCCGCTGAACCTGTGAATCTTCCGTCGCTGGGAGTTTCATGAGAGTTTAGGGGGCGCTTGAAGGATTTTTCGACTAAAATAGGGGATTGAACTGTGTATACAGTCCTGAACTGTACGCACGATCCGGCTGCGTGCCACGGTGGCACGCGGTCTTGTACGACTATTGATAAGCATCATGCATTGAGCGGAATGGGGTTATAGATGACTGGCGGAGATATTGCGGGCCTGATTTCAGCAGGAGTTTTTGCGATTCTGGTGGCCCTTCTTGCGCTACCCATTATTCGCCTGACCAAGGTGTTTGATGAGCTTATCGTGACGATTCGTTCGCTGAACCAGAGCACCGGCCCCCTCATTGAAGAGGTGACCCGCACTGTGGTGACCACCAATGAGCAGCTGGAGAAGGTTGACGACATCACCTCGAACGTTTCGGATGCGTCCGCGAACGTTTCTGCGCTGTCCTCGCTGGTCACTTCGACTGTGGGTCAGCCGCTGATTAAGGTTGCGTCCTTCTCGTACGGTGTGCGTCAGGCGTTCCGCGGCGGTAAGCCCGGCGATGCGCACGGCACCGGCAACACTGGCAACACCGCTGGTGGCCAGTATGGTTCGGCACAGTCCTCTTACTCTGCAGGTGGTGAGAACTAATGGGTCTGCTTCGTTCAGCTCTTCTGCTTGGCGCCGGCGCGGCGGTTGGTTACTTCGCTTCTAGGCGTGCCGCCTCCGAACCTGCTCAGCGTACCCCCGGCAGCGCCCTGCTCATGCGTGAGCACGGTGAGCTTGCCCTCAACCCGGAGTCTCAGATGGGAAAGTTCTTCGATTCGCCGATTGGCAAGCCCCTGCAGCCGTATGCGTTGCGTGCTGTTGAGTTCGCCGCCCGCGTGCGTGAGGGCATGCAGGAGAAGGAGATGGAGCTCAACGCTAAGGTGGAGCGCCAGAAGCAGGATCTGCGTCCTGGCTCCCTGGATACGTGGGACCGCCAGATGAGTTCGGCTGAGATTGAGTCCACGAACCGTCGCCTGGCTGAGCGTGAACTCATTGAGGTGGAGGCTGAGATTGCCTCCTTGGAAGAGGCTCAGAAGCGAGCGCGTGAGCAGCGTATTGCGCGTGACCGTCAGCTCGGTGACGGCTTCTTCAACTAGGTTTTAAAGGGTGGTGTCTTCGCCCGTAAACCACGGTACGAGACTGGCTCGATTAGCCATTTTGCTCTCGGGCAGGCACCATAGGTCAGTAGACTAATTTAGAATTTCGCACAGATTACTCTAAGGAACGAGATGCTCTCACAGGAGATTTCCAAGCGCTGGATCGATTTCTTCGCTTCCCGCGGCCATACTGTGGTGCCTTCGGCATCGCTGATTTCGAACGAGCCCGGCGCTATGTTCACCATTGCCGGTATGGTGCCGTTCATTCCCTACTTCCTGGGCCGTGAGACCCCTCCGTTCTCCCGCGCGACCAGCGTGCAGAAGTGCATCCGCACCCTGGACATTGAAGAGGTTGGTAAGACTGCGCGTCACGGTACCTTCTTCCAGATGGCTGGTAACTTCTCCTTCGGTGATTACTTCAAGGAGAAGGCGATTCCTTTCGCTTACGAGCTGCTGACTACCCCTCAGGATCAGGGTGGTTTTGGCTTGGATCCCGAGCGTCTGTGGGTCACCATTTACGAGGGTGACGATGAGGCGTTCGAGATTTGGACTAAGACTGTTGGTTTCCCCGCTGAGCGTATTCAGCGTATGGGCATGAAGGAAAACTACTGGTCTACCGGTCAGCCCGGTCCTGCAGGCCCCGACTCGGAGATTTTCTACGACCGTGGCCCCGCCTACGGTAAGGACGGCGGCCCGGCGGTTGACGACGACCGTTACATTGAGATTTGGAACCTCGTGTTCATGCAGTACCAGCGTGGTGAGGGCATCGGCAAGGACGACTTCGAGATTCTGGGCGAGCTGCCGAAGAAGAACATCGATACCGGTCTGGGTGTTGAGCGCCTGGCTATGCTGTTGCAGGGTGTTGAGAACTTCTACGAGACCGACCAGGTCCGCCCTGTTCTGGATGCTGCGTCTAAGCTGTCCGGTAAGAAGTACCACGGCTCCGAGTCCCCCGAGGACGAGGGCTACGAGGACGACGTGCGTATGCGCGTGGTGGCTGACCACATCCGCTCCTCGCTGATGCTGATTGCTGATGGCGTGACCCCCTCGAATGAGGGTCGCGGCTACATTCTGCGCCGTCTGATGCGCCGCGCGATTCGTGCGATGCGTCTGCTGGGCGTTACTGAGCCCTGCCTGCCCGTGCTGTTCCCGGCTTCTTGCGAGGCTATGAAGGGTGCTTTCCCGTACGTGGGTGACGACTTCGAGCGTATTTCCCGTATTGCGTACGCTGAGGAGAAGGCGTTCCTGCACACCATTGAGACCGGTACTGAGCGTCTGGAAGAGGCTGTTGCTGCCGCTAAGAAGGACGGCTCTAACTCTGTTTCCGGTGCTGAAGCGTTTGCTCTGCACGACACCTACGGCTTCCCGATTGACCTGACCCTGGAGATGGCTGCTGAGGCTGGCGTGAAGGTTGACGAGAAGGCTTTCCGTGAGCTGATGGCTGAACAGCGTCACCGTGCGCAGGCTGACGCTAAGGCGAAGAAGGGTGCGTTCGCTGACCTGTCCGAGCTGCGTAAGCTCGTGGACGAGCGCGGCTCCATCTTCACCGGTTACACCGAGCTGCGTACTGAGACTAAGCTGCGCGCAATCCTGGTGGACGGCGTGTCTGTTCCCGCCGCTAAGGCTGGCGACAAGATTGAGGTTGTTCTGGATGAGACTCCGTTCTACGCGGAGGCTGGTGGCCAGGCAGCTGATACCGGTGTTATTACCGGTAACGGCTTCATCATTGACGTTCAGGACGTTCAGCAGCCCGTGAAGGGTCTGAGCGTTCACCGCGCCGTTGTGCGTGAGGGTGAGGTTCACGTCGGTGCCGATGTTGTGGCACAGGTTGATGTTCAGCGCCGCCGCGACGGTGAGAAGGCGCACTCCGGTACCCACATCATTCACGCTGCCCTGCACCAGGTGCTCGGCAACGAGGCTACTCAGCGTGGCTCCTTCAACAAGGAAGGCTACCTGCGTTTCGACTTCGCGTGGAACGAGGGCCTGTCCGAGTCCGCTAAGCGTGAGGTTGAAGAGGTTGCTAACCTCGCGATCCGCGATAACCACGAGGTGATTACTCGTGAGATGCCGCTGGCTGAGGCTAAGGCTCTGGGCGCTATGAGCCTCTTCGGTGAGAAGTACGGCGACGTGGTGCGTGTTGTTGAAATCGGTGGCGAGTTCTCCCGCGAGCTGTGCGGTGGTACCCACGTTGGTTCGTCCGCTGAGATTGGTTCGCTGACCCTGCTGACTGAGAGCTCTGTTGGCTCCGGTAACCGCCGTGTTGAGGCTCTGGTGGGTCTGGATTCCTTCAACCACCTGGCTGCTGAGCGTACCCTGGTGAACCAGCTGACTGGCCTGATGAAGGTTCAGTCTTCCGCTGATCTGCCGGAGAAGATTAACCAGACTCTGGCTAAGCTGAAGGCTGCTGAGAAGGAACTGGCTCAGCTGCGCCGCGAGAAGCTGCAGGCTGAGGCTGGCAAGCTGCTGGAGAACGCACAGACTATCGGTTCTGTTCGCGTTCTGGCGCATGACGCTGGCGAACTGGACGCTAACGGTGTTCGTGAGCTGGCTCTGGATCTGCGTTCGCGCTTCGGTTCCGAGGCTGCGGTTGTTGCTGTGGTGGGTGTGGCTAATGGCCGCCCCGTCATCCTGGTGGCAACTAACGAGGGTGCTCGTGAGGCTGGCGTGAAGGCTGGTGCTCTGGTCCGCGTTGCTGCCGGTGTTCTCGGCGGCGGTGGCGGCGGTAAGGACGACGTCGCTCAGGGTGGTGGCCAGGATGCATCCAAGATTGGTGCTGCTCTGGACGCTGTCCGCGACGCTATCGCACAGGCTCAGGCCTAAATATGGCAGAATTCCAGCGCGGAGTGCGGATGGGTGTCGATGTGGGTAACGCCCGCGTCGGCACCGCCCTCAGCGACCCCGACGGTATCCTCGCCACCCCGCTCAAGACGCTGCGCCGCGACGCGAAGAAGAACTCTGACCGCCGTGTTTTGCGCAAGCTGATTGAGGTGAACGAGGTGGTGGAGGTTTTCGTCGGGCTTCCGAAGACCATGCGTGGTGGGGATTCTCCCTCCACGGAAATGGCTCGGGAGTACGCGCAGGCTCTGCGCTCCGAGCTGGATGCCGAAGAGAAAACACACATTAACATTTGGCTGGTGGATGAGCGACTCACCACCGTGAGCGCTCACCGTGCACTGCACGAGGCTGGGGTTTCCAGCCGAGATTTCAAGACTATGGTTGACCAGGTGGCGGCTGTGAATATTTTGCAGTACAGCCTGGATGCCCTCAAGGCGGGGCAGTCCGTAGCCGGGTACAAGGTGAGCGATCCGGCCCACGAAGAAAACCGACCGTCCGAGTCAGAAGGGACCGCGGTTGGTGCCGTCAACGAAACGGAGAACCTTCAGTGACCGAACAGAATAAACATCCCGAAGAGAGCGGGCTCGACCTCTTTAGGCCCACGGCCGAGGACGAACGTAAGGGTATTACCGGCATTACGATGGAACAGGAAATCGTGTCGGTGGCTACGTTGCGTGCGCGTAAGCGCCGCCGCCGCGCCGTCATGCTGAGCGCAATTTCCCTGTTTGTCGTGGCTCTGGTCATCATTTCTGGTGCCCTGATTACTCGCTACGACCCGTTCAAGAATCGTGACTACTCGGGTGGCGGTAACGGCACGACCGTGACGTTCACGATTCGTTCCGGTCAGTCCACCGCGCAGGTGGCTGAGGAGCTGGAAAGCGCTGGCGTCATTGCTGATGCTGATAAGTTCCTTGAGGTGTACACCAAGGAGAGCAAGGGTAAGTACTTGCAGCCTGGCACCTATGAACTGCAGCAGCACATGAGCAGCTCGAGCGCGATTAAGACCATTATTGAGGCGAACAGCAACGTACTGTACCTGGCGATTCCGCAGGGTAAGCGCGTGAGCGAAACCATCGATCTGATTGTTTCTGGCTCCGATGGCGCGTTCACCCGCAAGCAGGTTGAGGACGCAGTCAGCAACTACACCCAGTACGGTGTGCCGAGCAACTTCCCCTCGATTGAGGGTTGGCTGCACCCGGGTGAGTACCGTTTCCCGAAGGGCACCGACATCAAGAAGGTCATTCAGACCATGGTTGATAAGACCAAGGCTGACCTGAAGGAAGCCGGCGTGAGCGGCGATCAGAAGATCTTTGAGGTGCTGACTATCGCCTCCATCGTGGAGCTTGAGGCTCAGCCGAAGGACTACGTGGCGGTTGCAGGCATCATTGAGAATCGTCTGAACAACCCCGATGGTGAGACCTCCGGTCTGATCCAGTCGGATGCGACCGTGACTTACGGTCTGGGTGTCCGCTCGTACCACCTGACGGAAGAGCAGAAGGCCGATAAGAGCAATAAGTACAACACTTATGCGCATAAGGGTCTTCCTAAGGGTCCGATTGGTTCTCCGCAGCTGGCTTCGATTAAGGCTGCTGCGGCTCCTGAGAAGAACCCGTACTTCTACTGGGTGACTGTGGATCTGGATTCCGGTGAGACTAAGTACTCCCGCACGTACGCTGAGCACCAGCGTTATGTTGAAGAGTACAACCAGTGGTGTTCTAAGCATCCGAACCGTTGTAGCTAAGCTGCTACTGATTGGTTCAGCCGGTAGCTACGATTCGGTAGCTTTGGACTGAAGGTTTCTTGCTGAGGCGGGTACCGCCTCCACGAGAGTGGGGGAGGTGCCCGCCTTTGCTGTACCCGAATGCCGGGGGTGCTCGGTTGTACTCGGTTGCGGTCGGTTATTTGGCTATACCCGAATAGTGGTTTGTCCCTTAAAATGGGAGGGTGCGCCTATGAACGCGGGTTCGTGGCGTGCGTGTCCGCAAGCCCGCAAGCCCCAAGTGTTGAGAGCGTTCCCCAGCGTTGAGAGCGAGAGAGTATCGATGAAGACTGAGCCGTACCGTGAAGCCCCGTATCTTCGCCGCGCCTACGTGCTGGGGCACCCTATTGCGCATTCGCTGTCGCCTGCGCTGCATCGTGCCGCGTATGACTTTTTGGGTGAGCAGAATTTGGGTTATGATCGCCGCGATACTCTGCCCGATGATTTGCCGGCGATTATGCACGGTGTGCGCCATCCGGACGGCACGGAGGACGCCCCGTATATTGCGGGTCTGTCGGTGACGATGCCGTTGAAGACCGCGGTCATTCAGTATTGCGATGAGCTGAGTGAGACTGCCCGCGTGACCGGTGCGGTGAACACGGTGTATCCGCGCGGTGAGAAGGTGCTGGGCGATAACACGGACGTGATCGGCATTGTGAACGCGCTGCGCCACGCCGGTTTGGAGCCGCAGCCACTCAAGGATTCTGCCGCGATTGTGGGTGGGGGAGCGACCGCTATTTCCGCCCTGACCGCACTGCATCAGCTGGGGTATTCCCGTGTGAGCGTGTACGCCCGTTCTCTGCATAAGCTCGGTAGCGTGCAGGAGGCGGCGGACCGTCTGGGCGTTCAGCTGGAGCAGATTTCCCTAGCTGAGCTGCCGCAGAATCTTGCTGAGCGCGGTCACCATCCGGTGGTGTCTACTCTTCCTGCTCGTGCGGCGGATGAGTGGGCGAGCCAGCTGAGCGGGCTGAAGGGCGCCTCCGCGACGCACCGGCCGGTACTGCTCGATGTTGCGTATAACCCGTGGCCTTCGGTGCTGGCGAGCGCTTGGGAGGCTAACGGCGGCACGGTGGTTTCTGGTTTGGAGATGCTGCTCTATCAGGCGGTGGAGCAGGTGCTGCTTTTTACTGACCGCACCCTGTCTGAGGGTGAGCTGCTGGGCTTGGTGAATGCGATGTGCGCGGCGGTTGATCTTGCGCCTCGTGCTTCCGTTTCGTGAAAAAAGCGTGCTTTCACTCGCTCAGTAAACAGGCATTTTATACACTATTTATACACGTGAAGAATTATTATTCCTTCCTCCTGCGCTGCGGTGCGGGTGCGATGAAAAGAGGTTAACCTATGGCTCTGCGTTGGCTCACTGCCGGAGAATCCCACGGCGAGGCGCTCGTCGGCATTATTGAGGGCGTACCCGCCGGTGTGGAACTCACCAGCGACATGGTGCGTGACGCCCTGGCTCGCCGCCGCTTCGGCTACGGCCGCGGTGCCCGCATGAAGTTCGAGGAGGACCGCGTGCGCATCCTGGGCGGTGTGCGTCACGGCCTGACTCAGGGCGGCCCGGTCGCGATTGAGATTGCGAACACCGAGTGGCCCAAGTGGACTGACGTGATGAGCTCCGATCCGGTGGATCCGAAGCTGATTGAGGGTCGTGCGCGTAATGCTGCGCTGACTCGTCCGCGCCCCGGTCACGCTGATTTTACCGGCATGCAGAAGTACAACTTCTCTGAGGCTCGCCCGGTGCTGGAGCGCGCCTCCGCTCGTGAGACTGCGACCCGCGTGGCTCTTGGCGTGGTTGCCGCCCAGATTTTGAAGGCTCTGGGTATTGAGCTGGTTTCTCACACCGTGGCTGTGGGTGGCGTGCACGCCCCCGAGGGTGCCCCGGTGCCTTCGCCCCGCAACGTTGACCAGCTGGACGCTGACCCGCTGCGCTGCTTCGATAAGGCGACCTCCGAGGCGATGGTTCAGCGCGTGGACGAGGCGCACAAGGACGGCGAGACTCTCGGCGGTGTGGTTGAGGTGCTCGCGTACGGTATGCCTCCCGGATTGGGTTCGTACGTGCACTGGGACCGCCGCCTGGACGCGCGCCTTGCCGCAGCACTGATGGGTATTCAGGCGATTAAGGGCGTTGAGGTTGGTGACGGTTTCGCGACCGCTGACCGCCCGGGCACTGCCGCTCACGACGAGATTTCCATTGGCGAAAACGGTGTTACCCGCGATACCAACCGTGCAGGTGGTATTGAGGGCGGCATGAGCATTGGCGACCTGCTGCGTGTGCGCGCGGCAATGAAGCCCATTGCGACCGTGCCGAAGGCGCTGAAGACCATTGACACTTCCACCGGTGAAGAGGCTCGCGCCCACCACCAGCGTTCGGACGTGTGTGCTGTTCCCGCCGCCGGCGTGGTGGCGGAGGCGATGGTCGCCCTGGTGCTCGCTGATGCGGCACTGGAGAAGTTTGGCGGTGACTCCATTGGTGAGACTCGCCGCAACATGGATTCCTACCTGGACGCTATCCCGGCGTCTTTGGCGTGGGAGTCTAACGTGGCTGGTTGGGACGCATAGTGCCCCTTCCGGCAGAGTCTGAGGGCCGCGGCGCGGAAGGTCGCGGTTCCGGGGAGGCTTCTGTGAAGCAGGGTGTTCGCCCGGTCGCTTCGAGCCCCCTTGCGCGTATTGCTGCGGCAACGCAGCGTGCGCGAGGGGGCGCTTCGCCGCGCCCGGAATCTGGAGTATCGGAGCCCGGTACTTCTGCTGCGGCTGAGCAGGCTGTTGAGGCTGCGGGCGCTGAGACTGTCGAGGTTGCGGGCGCTGAGGCGCGTGAAGCTGTTGCTCGTGAGGTTGCCGCGTCGGTTTCTTCTGCCCGCCCGGCCTCTCGCGTGCCCACCCCGGCTGACCTGATGCGTTCTGGCACCCGCCCCCTGCCCGCCGCTGCGGCGAGCACGCAGGGTGTGCGCCTGTACGCCTCCTCGGTGTCTGAAGACGCCGACCCGGCGCTCGGTTTGAACGAGGACCTGCGCCTGAAGCTGCTCAGCGCCCTGCAGGGCATGGGCACCGCCGAAGAGGAGCCCGGCAAGGAGCCCGCGAAGGCGGAAGCGCCCAAGATAGCTGCTCCCAAGCCGGCACCTGCCAAGCCCGCCGCACCTAAGCCCGCCGCACCTAAGCCTGTTGCACCCAAGCCGACTGCTCCGAAACCTGCCGCACCCAAGCCGGCACCTCCCAAGCAGGCTCAGCCTGCAGAGGCAGCGGGGGAGAGCGCTACCGTTCCTGCTCCCACAGCCCCCGTAGCCGTAACTCCCGCAGCTCCCGTAGCCGTGCCCGCGGCTGAACCCGCCAAGCCGGTGCGTCCGACCCCGGCGCTGTTCGGTAAGGTTCAGGTTGCCGCGCCCGCAGAATCTGTGGCCGAGGAAATTGCGGCGGTGGACTCCGCAGAAGCTGCTGCCGAGGCTGAGGCTCGCGTTGCATCTGAAGCTGAGCTGGATGCCGAGCTTGAGGCTGTTGCGCTTGAGGAGTCCTTCCGCATCCACCCGCAGCAGGTGCGTGAAATGCACGAGAACTTCGCGGAACGCTCCCGCCCCATCGTGCTCATCGGCCCCATGGCGGCAGGTAAGACCTACATTGGTACGCACCTGGCGCGTTTCTACGGCTACGAGTTCCTCGACGCCGACCAGCTCATCGTGGAACGCTACGGCGAAGTCTCCGAAATTTTCGAGATTTTCGGTGAGGCGTACTTCCGCGAGCTCGAACGCAAAACCATCGAAGAGGTCCTCACCTCGCCTGTGTACCGCAACACGGTGTTCTCCCTGGGCGGTGGCGCACCCATGACCGACTCGGTTGCGGAGCTGCTCAAGGACGAATGCGTGGTGTACATCCTCGTTGATGCTGACACCGTCACCCCGCGCATTACCGGCAACAAGACCCGCCCGCTGCTGCAGCCGAACCCGGTTGAGCGGTGGACCGAAATTTTTGAGCGCCGCCGCAGCCGATACGAAGAGCTGGCGCACTTCACCCTGGACGCACGAGGCGGCCGCCCCATCACCGAGATGACCGCCGAAATCCAGGCGTACGTGACCGCAACCCGTGCCTCCCGCGCGCAGCGCCCCCAAGCATAACCCCTCACCTGTGAAAGGACACATGATGAGCACTCAGCCCACCCCCACTTTCGGTGCCTCCGGCGCGGAAGATATTACCCGCATCCCGGTGACCGGCAGCTCCCCGCGTGAGAACTATGAGGTTCTCATCGGCCACAACCTGCTCGGTAAAATCCCCGAAATTCTGGGCAACCGCACCAAGAAGGTGCTCGTGATTCACCCGCGTGCCCTGCGTTCCACCGGTGAGCTGGTCATGGAAGACCTGCGTGCCATGGGCTACGAATCGTTCAGCGCCGAAATCCCGGACGCTGAGGAGGCGAAGCACTACCAGGTGGCGGCGTTCTGCTGGCAGGTGCTCGGTCAGAACGACTTCACCCGCACCGACGCGATCATCTCCGTGGGTGGCGGCGCTATTACCGACGTTGCCGGCTTCGTGGCGGCAACCTGGCTGCGCGGCGTGCGCGTCATCCACATTCCGACCACCCTGCTCGGCATGGTGGACGCCGCCGTAGGCGGTAAGACCGGCATCAACACCGCCGAGGGTAAGAACCTGGTCGGCGCATTCTGGCCGCCCGCCGCGGTGCTCTGCGAAATCGGCACCCTGCGCACCCTGCCCGAGCATGAGCTGCTGACCGGCATGGGTGAGGTCGTCAAGTGCGGCTTCATTGCAGACCCCGAAATCCTCGACCTGATCGAGGCGAACCCGAACGCTGTACGCGACTCGCAGTCCGCCGTGATGCGTGAACTCATCGAGCGTAGCGTGCGCGTGAAGGCGGAGGTCGTCTCCGAGGACCTGCGCGAATCCGGCCGCCGCGAAATCCTGAACTACGGCCACACCCTCGCCCACGCCATCGAGCGCAACGAACGCTACCAGTGGCGTCACGGCGCGGCAGTGTCCGTCGGCATGGTCTACGCCGCCGAACTGGCGCTGGCAACCGGCCACGCCGACGAAGAGCTCGTGGCACGCACCCGCCGCATCCTCGAATCCCTGGGCCTGCCCACCTCCTACAAGGCAGACGCATGGCCCCAGCTGCTCGAAGCGATGCGCCGCGACAAGAAGGCACGCGGCAACCTGCTACGCTTCATCATTCTTGACGGTTTGGCTCGCCCGCGCGTCTACGAGGTGCCGGACGACTCGATCCTGTACATGACCTACCAGGAAATTACCGAGTAGGTGATGAGTCCCGTACATTCACCGGACGCACCCGGCACGTATCTGCCAGCACATGACAGTCAGTACGCGCCAGCCAGCGGGGTACCGCAGAATCTGTGGCGCCCCTGCTAGGCAAATTCGTGCGCATCCTGTAGAATGTACGGGACATATTTTTGCTCATTGAAAACTTAGCGCCGCGCCGGGTACCACTACGGCGTGAGCGTCGATGACACGAAGGAGAGCCCCATGGCATCCACTACCGATATTAAGAACGGCGCCGTCCTGAAGATTGACGGCAACCTCTGGTCCGTCGTAGAGTTCCAGCACGTTAAGCCCGGTAAGGGCGGCGCATTCGTCCGCACCAAGCTGCGCAACGTTACCTCCGGCAAGGTCGTCGACCGCACCTTCAACGCTGGCGCTAAGATCGAAACCGCAACCGTTGACCGCTCCGACTACCAGTACCTGTACCAGGACGGCGACGACTACGTCTTCATGGACATGAAGACCTACGACCAGATCAACGTTCCCGCAACCGTTGTCGGCGACGCAGCAAACTACATGCTCGAGTCCCAGACCGCAACCATCGCAATGCACGAGGGCAACCCCCTGTACATCGAGCTGCCCGCATCCGTGGTCCTCGAAATCACCTACACCGAGCCCGGCCTGCAGGGTGACCGCTCCACCGGCGGCACCAAGCCCGCAACCGTTGAGACCGGCTACGAAATCCAGGTTCCCCTGTTCCTGGAGACCGGCACCAAGGTCAAGGTTGACACCCGCACCGGTGAGTACCTCGGTCGCGTGAACGACTAATGAATTCGCGTACGAAAGCCCGATTGCGCGCCCTCGAAGTGCTCTTCGAGGCGGATCAGCGCAACGAAGATTATATTGAGGTACTCCGCCGCCGCCGACTGTACACGGTAGCGCAGATCTCTGCATACTCTGAGGAAATCATTCGTGGCGTCCGCGACCACGACGAAGAAATCCGCGAGTTTGTGGAGACTTACGCCCGTGACTGGTCCTTCGAGCGTATGCCCGCCGTGGACCGTGCCGTGCTGCGTATTGGCACTTGGGAGCTTCTGTACAATGACGAAGTTCCGGATGCTGTCGCAATTTCTGAGGCTGTCGGTCTGGCGCGTGTGCTGTCCACGAATGAATCTCCGAAGTTCGTGAACGGTCTGCTGGATAAGCTCCGTCAGGTGAAGCCGACCCTGCTCGCGTAAGACGTCCCGCCGCGGCCTGCCCGCCAGCTTTTATGGCTGGTTGGTTTGCTGCCGTTGAGGATGCGTCCGCAGGGGAGCGTACGTGAAACCCCCGCCGTGCTGTAGTTCGCTACAGGACGGCGGGGGTTTTCTGTGTCTAGGTTGCGCTTGGTTGGTGCAGTTCTGCGTGGGGTTCCGTATTGGGTGCGGATGCGCTCGCAGGGTTTGTTAGCAACAGTTGAGGTTTCATCGGAGCCCGTGGGTAGGGTAGGCGGCAACAGTCGAGGCTTCACCGGACAACGCAGGCGGGGGAGTGCCCCCTCTGCGGCGCTGAGCGCCTTGAGGACGGAGCCCCCGCCCTGCGTGTCCGGTATGCGCCTCGTTTAGTATCACTACTCGCTTTGAGCGGATGCGGTCGCCCCGCGTGCCCGGTATGCGCCTCTATGCATACCTCAGATATGCCCTTGTCTGCACCGATATGAACGGAACATTGCCAAAGTGGACAAATAGTGAGCCGGGGTGTGTGCTCTGTGGATATATGTTAGGGTAATGGCATCAACCGATAACATTCCGCTGAATTCCACACGTTGTTGCGTGGATAATTCTGCGGTTTACACAACCACACACCAGAAAAGAACCAACAATGATGTTCAACCGTACTTCTATTGCCGCGCTCTCTGCGGCGATGATGCTCACCCTGTCCGCTTGTTCCGGCGGCGCGCAGGTCAACGCAGAATCGAGCGCTTCCACTTCCGCGAGCACTGAATCCGCAAGCGCCGAAGCTTCCGCAACCCCCACTCCTTCACCTACCCCGACCGGCCCGTCTGGCTCCGAGATTGTACTGGTTCGCCCGAGCGTGGACACCAATAATGATTCGAAGGAAGCTGAAAACGCGGCGCTTGTCGCAGCGTACGCCGTATTGGACCAGCATCTACGTGTTAAGAACGCATGGGTGCATGGAGATCTGGAGCATACCAGCGATGAGGAACTATTGCAGTATGTAGATAAGCGCATTCTTGAAAGCGTTAAAAAGCAGGTAGAGTCTATGCGTAAGCTCGCTGTATCCGCTCCTGTGGAAGGCGATATTGTTTTCCGTGATGTTCGCTTTCCCTCTATCTACAGTTTGGAGCACTCTGACGGTTCTAAGCCGTCGCAGCCTAACGCTGGTATAGCCATCACCTACTGTGAAGATACCAGCAATATTCGTATGTCTGACGGGCGTAGGCTGAACGCCAGCCAAACACGGAGGATTTTTATCGTTCGACGTGATGACGGGGCATATGTTCTCGGCAGTACCGATATTGAGCATGAAGGTTGTGACTATGAGGTAGACGAGGTTGTCTAACCTCCGCCCTTAATCTAATGGGACGCATATCGGGCACACGGGGAGGCTACCCCCGCCTGTGTTGCTCGATATGCGCCTCCAGCAGTCACCGTTTCATAGCCGTCTTTTGGCGGCACAACCACACACCAGAAAAGAACCAACAATGATGTTTAACCGTAGTTCTATTGCCGCGCTCTCGGCGGCAATGATGCTCACCCTGTCCGCATGTTCTGGCGGCTCGCAGGTCAACGCAGAATCGAGCGCATCCACTTCCGCGAGCGCTGAATCGGCAAGCGCCGAAGCTTCCGCAACTCCCACTCCTTCGCCTACCCCGACCGGTTCTGAGGTTGTCGAAATCCGTGCCGCCGTTGACACCACCGTTGACTCAGAAGAAGCACGAAAAGCTGCAGGAGAAGCTGCTAAGCAAGTGCTGGAACAGGACGTGCGCCTTCGGAATGCCTGGATGCAGGGGAACCTGGAACATACCAGTGAAAAGGATCTCGCTAAGTATATGGAACCGAAGGGCGTTAAAAGCACCCTGGATGGTTTTGCGGACTTACGTGAAACACTTCAGGAAGGGCCGTTCAGTGGGCAGATTGAAATCCGCGATGTAGAAGTAGTCGAAGTATCTGCCTCAACGGACCAAAACGGGCAGAGCACCCCTAACGCCGTTGTTCGTGTGCAGTATTGCGAAGACTGGGGAAGCCTTCGCTGGCCAACCGGCGAACCTATTGTTCTTGATGATTCTCTCGCAACAGAGGAAATGCGCGAGAACATTATGATTCGTCGACCTGACGGTGTGTTTGTGATTCAGAGTGGCCGCAAAGTTCAGGGTGACTGCAAGCCCTCGCAGCACTAACGCTTTCAGAAATGGGAAGGTACTTGAAGTACATCTGAGTGTGCTTCAACTACCTTCCCACTTCTATTTTTGGCCTCATGCTATAGACGTGCTTCTTCAATAGGTGCTTCTGATATCCCCGCAGCCCCCTCACCGTGAGCGGTCTCTCGCCGAACCTGAACGTAGCCTGTGAACTGTGGTACCCTACTAGAAGCACAAAACCTTTAAATCCGTCCCGTGAGGCGGGGAAGGAGACGGCTATGCCTGGGTCAACTGTACCCACATCCGGCGCGAATCAGGGGCGAAATCTAACCGCAGCCCCCCATTCGGCAACCCCTCAAAGCACCTCCGAGGACGCGACCACCGTCGGCCGCACCATCCTCAGCGAGGACGAAATCCGCCGCGCCCTCACCCGCATCGCCTACGAAATCATCGAAACCAATAAAGGCGTAGAAAACCTCGTACTCATCGGCATCCGCTCCCGCGGCGTGCCCCTCGCGGCACGACTCGCCGCCCGCATCCAAGCCCTCGAGCCAACCTTCACCGCAGAAGACCGACTCGGCGCCCTGGACATCACCGCCTACCGCGACGACCAGCGCGACGCCCCCGAACCGCAAACAGCGGGGGAGAGCCTCATGCCCAGCATCGGCATCGAAGGCAAAACCGTGGTTCTCGTCGACGACGTCCTATACTCCGGCCGCACCGTACGCGCCGCCCTCGACGCACTCAACGCCCACGGACGACCCGCCCTCGTACGCCTGGCGGTCCTCGTAGACCGCGGACACCGCCAGCTACCCATCCGCGCCGACCACGTGGGCAAAAACCTGCCCACCAGCGCCAGCGAAACCGTACGCGTCGTACTAACCGAAACCGACAACGCAACAGACCGAGTTGACATTATCCAGCTGGGAGGGCTCTCATGAAGCATCTGCTCGACACCCGCGAACTAACCCGCGAAGAAGCCATCGAAATCCTTGACGTCGCCGACTACATGGCGCAGGTCAAAGCCGAAAACCGCACCCTGAACGTGCTCAACGGCAAGACCGTCGTCAACCTCTTCTTCGAGGACTCCACCCGCACCCGCCTCTCCTTCGAATCCGCCGAGAAGCGCCTGGGCGCGGCCGTCACGAACTTCTCCGCTTCCGGTTCCTCCCTCTCCAAGGGTGAGTCGCTCAAGGATACCGCGCAGACCCTCAAGGCGATTGCCGCGGACGCCTTCGTAATCCGCCACTCGGCATCCGGCGCGCCGCAGCGCCTCGCGGAGGCCGGCTGGACCGACATCCCCGTGCTCAACGCCGGCGACGGCACCCACGCGCACCCCACCCAGGCCCTGCTCGACGCCGTGTCCCTGCGCCAGTACAAGGCGGAACGCGACGGCCTCGACAGCCCCCGCGGCACCGACCTGTCCGGCATGCGCGTGCTCATCGTCGGCGACATCCTGCACTCGCGCGTGGCACGCTCCAACCTCTGGCTGCTGCACACCCTCGGCGCGCAGGTTGTCTTCGTCGCACCGCCGACCCTGCTGCCGCTGAACACCGCCTCCTGGGTTGAAGAAGCAGGCCTGGAAATCTTCCACGACTTCGACGAAGCCATCGCCACCAAGCCCGACGCCGTGATGCTGCTGCGCATCCAGAAGGAACGCATGCGCGCCGCCTACTTCCCCTCCGCCGAGGAGTACACCGAGCTGTGGGGCCTGACCGCCGAACGCTTCGCAACCCTGCAGGCACAGCCGCAGCCGGTCGCAATCCTGCACCCGGGCCCCATGAACCGCGGCCTGGAAATCTGCACCGAAGCCGCCGACGCCGCCAACTCCTGGGTTCTGCGCCAGGTCAGCAACGGCGTGGCGCTGCGCATGGCGGTGCTCTACCTGCTTCTGACCGACGGCTCCAGCGCCAAGCTCTATGCCGGCGACGAATCCTAAACGACCTTCCTAACGAGAGGAACCAACACCATGAGCAAGTACCTGATCAAGGGCGCAAGCCTCTACGGCGAAAAGGTCGCCGACATCCTCATCGAGGACGGCGTGATTAGCCGCATCGCAGAGAACATTGACGCCGCAGACGCACAGGTCGTCGAGGCGGCAGGCCAGGTGGCGTTGCCCGGCCTGGTCGACATCCACACCCACCTGCGTCAGCCCGGCTACGAAGCATCCGAAACCGTCGAGACCGGCACCCGCGCAGCAGCCCTGGGCGGCTACACCGCAGTGTTCGCCATGGCAAACTCCATGCCCGTGGCAGACACCGCCGCAGTCGTTGAGCAGGTTGACCGCCTCGGCAAGGAATCCGCATGGTGCCGCGTGCAGCCCATCGGCGCAGTGACCGTGGGCCTGAAGGGCGAGCGCCTCTCCGACATCGGCGGCATGGCAAACTCCACCGCAAACGTGCGCGTGTTCTCCGACGACGGCATGTGCGTGTACGACCCCGCCGTGATGCGCCGCGCCCTCGAATACGTCAAGACCTTCGACGGCGTCATTGCGCAGCACGCGCAGGAGCCGCGCCTGACCGAAGGCGCCCAGATGAACGAAGGTAAGGTGTCCGCTGACCTGGGTCTGACCGGTTGGCCCGCCGTCGCTGAAGAGGCAATCATTGCCCGCGACGTACTACTGGCTGAGCACCTGGACTCCAAGCTGCACATCTGCCACCTGTCCACCAAGGGCTCCATTGAGGTTGTGCGCTGGGCTAAGTCCCGCGGCGTGAAGGTGACCGCGGAGGCAACCCCGCACCACCTGCTGCTCACCGACGAGACCGCACGCACCTACGACCCGATTTTCAAGGTGAACCCGCCGCTGCGGACCGAAGAGGACGTCATGGCGCTGCGTCAGGCAGTTGCTGACGGCATCATCGACGTGATCGGTACCGACCACGCACCGCACCCGGCAGAGACCAAGGAATGTGAGTGGGCGTGCGCCGCGAACGGCATGACCGGCCTGGAGCAGGCACTGTCCATCATCCAGATGACCCTGGTCGACACCGGCATGATTACCTGGCGCGACGTGGCACGTATCCTCTCCGAGCAGCCCGCGAAGATTGGTCGCCTGGACCACGAGCAGGGCCGCCCGCTTGCCGAAGGCGAACCGGCAAACATTGTGCTGGTCGACCCGAAGGCAACCCGCGTCATCAAGCCGGAGGAGCAGGCTACCAAGGGTAAGAACAACCCCTACCGCGACATGGAGGTGCCCGGCTCGATTCGTGCAACCTTCTACGCTGGCCACCCGACCGTGCTGAACGGCGAGCTGGCAACCCCGCGCCGCTAAACCCGCGAGGCGAATGTACGTGGTGACCGTGCCTGGCGGTGGTAGGTTCACGCCTGCCACCGCCTCGCCGGGAGCACCGCCTCCAACCTCACCAACCCAGGCCGAGATCATCGACCGAGACCCCAACCGAAAGAGAGAACCTTCGTGGGAAAGTTCCTGACCGCCGTCATCTGCATCGCCCTGGTCGCCCTGTGCATCTACGGCATGTGGCACGGATGGCGCTCGCGCCTGGCACGCCAGGCGAACATGTTCGGCTCCCTCAAGGAAGTTCCCGAACGCTACGAGGGCATGACCGCTGACGCCGCTTTTGAGGGCGAGTACGTCAGCACCACGATTTTCGGTAACTGGCTGGACCGTGTGGGTTTCGATTCGCTCGGCTTCAAGAGCAAGTCCACCCTGCTGATTTACCCGGACAGCATCATCTTCACCCGTGACGGCGCGAAGGACCTGTGGATTCCGGCGAAGAAGCTCGCCGTCATCACCACCGACCGCGGTATGGCGGGCAAGGTTGTGGAGAAGAACGGCCTGGTTGTGATCGGTTGGACGCTGGACGGTCACCGCGTGCAGACCGGCTTCCGCACCCGCTACGCCGAGGACAAGCAGGCGGTACTGCAGGAGCTGCGCCGCATCGCCCCGAACGCGGTGGATGCGCCCGAGAAGTGGGCGGCAGAACCGGAAGCCTAAACCCCGGACAAACCGCGAAACCCCATAGATTTTGCCCCACGGCAGGCGAACACCCCGCCGAAGGCACCATAGACTACCCCGGAACCTGCACGGTAGAGGCCGTACAGGAAGCGGGGGAGAACACCAGAGAAAAGGAAGAAGAGCATGACTGACATGACACGATCCGGCGCCCTGCGTACGGACCGCGCGCTGCTCGTCCTGGAGGACGGCACCGTCTACCGCGGCTATGGCTACGGCGCAACCGGCGCGTCCCTGGGCGAGGCGGTTTTCTCGACCGGTATGACCGGCTACCAGGAAACCCTGACCGACCCCTCCTACGCGGGTCAGATTGTGGTTCAGACCGCTCCCCATATTGGCAACACCGGCGTGAACACCACCGACGCTGAGTCCCGCAAGATTTGGGTTGCAGGCTACGTGGTTCGCGACGCCGCACGCGTGGCATCCAACTGGCGTTCTGAGCGCACTCTCGACGAAGAGCTCATCGAGCAAGGCATCGTCGGTATTCAGGGCATTGACACTCGCGCCCTGACCCGCCGCCTGCGTTCGAGCGGTTCGATGCGTGCGGGCGTGTTCTCCGGTGAGCACGCAGAACGCCCCGAAGCTGAACTGCTGGAGGAGGTGCGCGCCTCCGAGCCGATGGCCGGCCGTAAGCTCGCTGACTCCGTTTCGGTTGATACCGCCTACACCGTTGAGCCGCACCAGTTCAACTGGTTCGCACCCCCGGTCGCAACCATTGTCGCCCTGGACCTGGGCATTAAGTCGATGACCCCGCAGCGTTTCGCTGAGCGTGGCGTGCGCGTGCACGTGCTGCCCGCAAACGCAACCCTCGAGGACATCTACTCCTACAACCCCGACGGCGTGTTCTTCTCCAACGGCCCCGGTGACCCGGCAACTGCTGACGAGCAGGTTGAGCTGCTGCAGGGCGTGCTACGTAAGGGCACCCCGTTCTTCGGCATCTGCTTCGGTAACCAGCTGCTCGGCCGCGCCCTGGGCTTCGGCACCTACAAGTTGCCCTTCGGCCACCGCGGCATCAACCAGCCGGTCATGGATAAGACCACCGGCAAGGTTGAAATCACCGCGCAGAACCACGGCTTCGCTGTGGACGCGCCGATTGGTGACTACGTGACTGCACCGAACGCCGAGTTCGGTCAGGTCATGGTCTCCCACGTGGGTCTGAACGACAACGTGGTTGAGGGCCTGACCTGTAAGGACATCCCCGCGTTCTCCGTGCAGTACCACCCCGAGGCTGCTGCGGGCCCGCACGATTCCGCCTACCTCTTTGACCGTTTCATCGACCTGATGGTCGCAACCAAGACTGCAAAGGAAGCATAAATGCCTCGTCGTACTGACCTTAATAGCGTCCTCGTCATCGGTTCCGGCCCCATCGTCATCGGTCAGGCTGCGGAATTTGACTACTCCGGCACTCAGGCGCTGCGCGTGCTGAAGGAGGAGGGCGTGCGCGTCATCCTCGTGAACTCGAACCCGGCAACCATCATGACCGACCCCGAGTTCGCGGACGCCACCTACATTGAACCCATCACCCCCGAGGTGATTGAGAAGATCATCGAGAAGGAAAAGCCGGACGCAATCCTGCCGACCCTGGGTGGTCAGACCGCGCTGAACGCGGCAATCTCCCTGGATGAGCGCGGCGTGCTCGCCAAGTACAATGTCGAGCTCATTGGTGCGAACATTGAGGCGATCAACCTCGGTGAGGACCGTGAAGCATTCAAGGGCGTGGTGGAGCGCGCCGGCGGCGAGTCTGCACGCTCGGTGATCGTTCACTCCATGCCGGAGGCGCTGGAAGCCGCTAAGGAGCTGGGCTACCCGATGGTGGTCCGCCCCTCCTTCACCATGGGTGGTCTCGGCTCGGGTATGGCGTACAACGAGGAAGACCTCTACCGTATTGCCGGTGCCGGTATTCAGTACTCGCCGACCAGCGAGGTCCTGCTGGAGGAGTCCATCCTCGGCTGGAAGGAATACGAGCTGGAGATGATGCGTGACACCAACGACAACGTCGTGGTCGTCTGCTCCATCGAAAACTTCGACCCCGTGGGCGTGCACACCGGTGACTCCATCACCGTGGCACCCGCGCTGACCCTGACCGACCGTGAGTTCCAGAAGCTGCGCGACATCGCGATCAACGTGATTCGTGAGGTTGGCGTGGACACCGGTGGTTGTAACATCCAGTTCGCGATTGACCCGAAGACCGGCCGCATCATCGTCATTGAGATGAACCCGCGCGTGTCTCGTTCTTCGGCGCTTGCGTCGAAGGCTACCGGCTTCCCGATTGCGAAGATTGCGACCAAGCTGTCCCTGGGTTACACCCTGGATGAGATTCCGAACGATATTACTCAGAAGACCCCGGCGTCCTTCGAGCCGACCCTCGACTACGTGGTCGTGAAGGTTCCGCGTTTCGCGTTTGAGAAGTTCCCGGCTGCTGACCCGACTCTGACCACCACCATGAAGAGTGTGGGCGAGGCTATGGCTCTGGGCCGTAACTTCACTGAGGCTCTGCAGAAGGCGATGCGTTCGCTGGAGCAGAAGGGCGCATCCTTCTCGTTCAAGCCGCTGACCCTGTCTGAGGCTGAGCTGGCTGAGCTGATTGAGAAGACTAAGGTTCCGACCACTCAGCGTATTTACCAGGTTCAGCAGGCTCTGCTGGCTGGCGCTACCGTGGAGCAGCTGCACGAGGCGACCAAGATTGACCCGTGGTTCCTGGATCAGCTGGTGCTGCTGAACGAGGTTGCCGGCGTGGTTCACGCTAAGCGCGACCACCTGGACCCGGAGACCCTGAAGCTGGCTAAGCGTCACGGTTTCTCGGACGCTCAGATTGCTGAGATTATCGGCTCTTCTGAGGATGTTGTGCGCGGTGTTCGCCACGCCCTGGGTATCCGCCCGGTCTTCAAGACTGTTGACACCTGTGCTGCCGAGTTTGAGGCGTTCACTCCGTACCACTACTCCTCCTACGATCTGGAGGATGAGGTTGCGCACCACGAGAAGCCCTCGATTATGATTCTGGGTTCGGGCCCGAACCGTATCGGTCAGGGTATCGAGTTCGACTACTCCTGTGTGCACGCTTCGCTGGTGCTGCGTTCGCTCGGTTACGAGACTGTCATGGTCAACTGCAACCCTGAGACTGTTTCGACTGACTACGATATTTCGACTCGCCTGTACTTCGAGCCGCTCACCCTTGAGGATGTGCTTGAGATTGTTGAGTCGGAGCGTCGTACCGGCGGTCTGATGGGCGTGTTCGTTCAGCTGGGCGGTCAGACTCCGCTGAAGCTGGCTCGTGCCCTGAAGGATGCGGGCGTGCCGATTCTGGGCACCACCCCCGAGGCCATTGACCTGGCCGAGGACCGCGGCGAGTTCTCCCGCGTGCTGGAGGAGGGCGGCCTGATTTCGCCCAAGAACGGTACCGCATTCACTTTCGAGGGTGCTAAGCGCATCGCTGACGAGATTGGTTACCCGGTTCTGGTTCGTCCCTCGTACGTGCTGGGCGGCCGTGGCATGGAGATTGTCTACGATGAGGCGAACCTGGCACGCTACCTGGAGAACGCTACCGAGGTTTCGCCTTCGCAGCCTGCTCTGATTGATAAGTTCCTTGAGGACGCTATCGAGATTGACGTTGACGCCCTGTTCGACGGCGAGGAGCTGTACCTGGGCGGCGTCATGGAGCACATTGAGGAAGCCGGTATTCACTCGGGTGACTCCTCCTGTACTCTGCCTCCGATTACTCTCGGCCCGGACATCATCGCGAAGGTGAAGGACGCTACCGAGAAGATTGCTCGCGGCACCGGTGTGCGCGGCCTGATTAACATTCAGTTCGCGTACGTGTCTGAGAACCTGTACGTGATTGAGGCGAACCCGCGTGCGTCTCGTACTGTTCCGTTCGTGTCGAAGGCTACCGGCGTGCAGATGGCTAAGGCTGCTGTGCTGATTGGTCTGGGTAAGAGCATTGCTGAGCTGAAGGCTGAGGGCTACCTGCCGCAGAACATGGACGGCGCGTCCCTGCCTGAGGAGACTGCGATTGCTGTGAAGGCTGCGGTTCTGCCGTTCGCTCGTTTCCGCACCCCTGAGGGTGTTGTGGTGGATTCGCTGCTGAGCCCGGAGATGCGTTCGACCGGTGAGGTCATGGGTCTGGATAAGCACTATGACACCGCGTTCGCGAAGGCTCAGGCTGGTGCTGGTTCGCCGCTGCCCACCTCCGGTAAGGTGTTCATTTCGGTGGCTAACCACGATAAGCGTAACGTCATTATTTACGCGAAGATGCTGGAGTCGCTGGGCTTTGAGATCGTTTCGACCGGTGGTACCGCTGAGATTCTGCGCCGTAACGGCCTGAACTCGGTGATTGTGGCTTCGAAGTTCGCTGAGGCGAATGGCGACCACTCGATTGTGGACATGGTCCGCAACGGTGATATTGACCTGATTCTGAACACCCCTGCCGGTGGTGCTGCTCGTAGCGATGGTTACGAGATTCGTGCCGCTGCGGTTTCGGTGGGCTGCCCGGTCATGACTACCATTTCTGAGTTCGCTGCGGCTGTTCAGGCGATTAATGCTCTGCGTGAGCACAGCTGGGACATCATGAGCCTGCAGGAGCACGGCGTTCAGCTGGCTGCCGCTGTGGATGCTCGTTCCGAGGGTGGCGAGGCGTAATGTCCGCTGCTTTTGGTGATCGTCTGGCGAAGGCGATGGCGGAGCGCGGCCCGCTGTGTGTGGGTATTGACCCGCATCCGAACCTGCTGGAGCAGTGGGGTCTTGAGGATTCTGCTGCCGGTCTGGCTGCTTTTACTGAGGCGGTCTATGAGGGTTGCGCACCGTTTGCGGCGGCGTTGAAGCCTCAGGTGGCGTTGTTTGAGCGTCACGGTTCAGCTGGTCTTGCTGTGCTGGAGGCGCTGTTTGCCCGCGCTGCCGCTGATGGTGTGCTGATTGTTGCTGACGCTAAGCGCGGCGATATCGGTTCGACCATGAAGGCGTACGCGGATGCGTGGCTTGGCTCCTCGTCGCCGCTGGGTACCGATTCGGTGACTTTGAGCCCGTATCTGGGTTTTGAGTCGCTGCGTCCGGCGCTGGATTTGGCGGATGAGAATGACCGCGGCACGTTCGTGCTGGCGCTGACCTCGAACCCTGAGGGTAAGAGCGTTCAGCACGTGGGCGCGTCGGAGTCTGGTCATTCCGGCGAGTCTGAGGGCGCTGTGGCTAAGCGTATTATCGTTGCGGCTACCGCTGAGAATGCTTCCCGCCAGTGGGAGCAGATGGGTCCGTGCGGCCTGGTGGTTGGCGCGACCGTTGGTCAGGCGCTGGTTGATTTGGGTATTGACCTGAGCGTGTTCAACGGCCCGATTCTGTCGCCGGGTTATGGTGCGCAGGGCGCTTCGGCGGCTGATCTGTACCGCGTGTTTGCTGGCGTTGAGTCGCAGGTGCTGGTGAATTCCAGCCGTGGCGTGCTGGCTGCTGGCCCGTCGGTTGAGGGTTTGGCGAAGGCTGCGCAGGCGGCTCGTGATGACCTGTTGGCGGCTCGCGGCGCATAGTTCGCGTGTTGCGTGAGGGGCGTGTGCTCCGGGTGGATTCTGTTGAGAGTCTGCTCGGGGTGTGCGCCCCTTTTGCGTGTATTGCGGGGGCTGAGGTGCTCAGCGTGATGCGAGTTTGCTCACCTCTGTGGTGGGGGAGTGCGCCCGCTCTGCAAGGTGCGTGCGTGGCTCCACTTTTGATAGGGCGAATACTCCGCTATGCTATAGGGGTACTCCCTGATATTTACGTGCTGACGTGCGTAGACGCATTGTTGGTGCGTGGGTGAGTGCCGCGGGTGGAACGGGGGTTCTCGCGCTATCCGTGTTACATTAGTTGATAAGTAAAATTCTATAACTCGCAGAAATGGGGGACCCAACCATGCCGCTGACTCCGCTAACTGAAGATGCGCGCGCCTCCGCCCGCGAGAAGGCAGTACTTGCCCGAGCACACCGCCAGGAAATTAAGCGTGCACTGAGTGACCGTGAACTTTCCGTGCGTCAGGTGCTCGACATGGTCGATTCCGACCCTGCACTGGCTAAAATGCCGGTGGGGCAGATGTTGCGCGCACTTCCGGGCATTGGTGCCGTTCGAGCTGAACGCATCATTGAAGAACTTCATATTGCACCGACTCGCCGCCTTGGCGGCCTTGGTGTACACCAGCGTCGCAAGATGGTGGAGTACTTCAACCGTAATTCGCGGTATTTGAACCGTGCACGTCGCAGGACTAATACTCTGCCTCCTGAATCTTCTCAGCCCTAATACCTCGTGCCTTCAGCCGATGAAGGCGCAGTAAGGAAGCTATGTCTCAGCCGACTCTCACCGTACTGGCTGGCCCCACTGCTGTTGGCAAGGGTACGGTGTGCCAGTACATTCGTGAGAACTACCCGAACGTGTGGTTCTCTGTTTCCGCTACCACTCGTGATCCTCGCCCCGGTGAGGTTGACGGTACTCACTACTATTTCGTTTCGATGGAAGAGTTTGACCAGATGATTGCTGACGGTCAGATGCTTGAGTACGCTGTGGTACACGGTAAGAACAAGTACGGTACTCCGCGCGCTAAGGTCCAGGAGGCCCTGGACGCTGGCCGCCCGGTGATCCTTGAGATTGACCTGCAGGGTGCTCGCCAGATTCGCGAGACCATGCCTGATGCCCGCCTGATTTTCTTGGCTCCTCCGAGCTGGGATGAGCTGGTGTCGCGTCTGGTGGGTCGAGGTACCGAGAGTGAGCAGGAGCAGGCTCGTCGCCTTGAAACCGCGAAGATTGAGCTGGCTGCTGAGAAGGAATTTGACGTCACGGTCGTCAACGACTCTGTTGAGCGTGCAGCGAAGGAGATTGCTGAGCTGATTGGCGCCGCCTAATCTGCATGCTTTGCGTTTGCGGTGGGGCTAGAGTTTCTTCCGACCTGTAGTTCTGCCGTGAGGCGTTGTGAAGGGTGGGGGTTTCGAAGAGTTTTCTTCGGAGCCCCCACCTTTTTTGGCTGGGCTGACATCTTTTTGTCTGGCCTGATACCTTTTTGTCCGGGCTGACATTTTTTGTCCGGGCTGGTACGTGCGTTTTAGCCGTTGAGAGGGTAGAATGGTTCTTTAGTTTTGACCGTGCCCTCAGTGTGCCCGGTTTGCGCCATAGCGCGAACGGTGTGCGGGGGCGTTCGGTACGTACATTCCATCAAGCTATTTGGAGTTTTTAGTGGCAAACGAAAACAAGGAACACGAGGACTACAACTTCGTTGACGGTGTCGCTCCCGAGGGCATCGTGAGCCCCAGCGCTGACGCGCTGATTGAGAAGGCGGAGTCCAAGTACGGCCTGGTGATTTTCGGTGCCCGCCGTGCACGCCAGATTAACGCGTACTACGCTAACCTGCAGGACAATACTGCTGCGCACGTTGGCCCGCTGGTTGACGCTGAGTCGAACGAGAAGTCCCTGTCGGTGGCAATGCGTGAAATCATTGCTGACCGTGTTGTGGCGGAGCACCGCCCGGGCGCAAAGTTCGACGAGGACGGCTACCCGGTTCCCGAGGATCTGTCCGCTGTGATTGATTTCAGCGCGGCTGAGTTCCCCGGCGCTATCGAGGAGGAGTACATCCCCGCAGGTAGCGAAGAGGTTATCGCTATCGAAGAGGTTATCCTCGACGAGTCCGCTGAGTAATCTGCTTCTACAAGGATTCTTTGACGTACCATGCGCATTATCGTTGGTATTGGAGGGGGCATTGCTGCGTACAAGGCGGCGATGCTCCTTCGTCTTTTTGCGAAGAATGGCGACGAGGTAATCGCCATGCCCACCCCGAACGCGACGAAGTTCGTGGGTGTTCCCACCCTGGAGGCGCTGAGCGGCAACCCCGTCTCAACGGACGTGTTTGACCGCGTGCCGGAGGTGAACCACGTGCGTCAGGCTGAGCAGGCTGACGCTGTGGTGATTGCCCCGGCGACCGCTGATTTGCTGGCTCGTTTGGCGGCTGGTCGTGCGGATGATCTGCTGTCCTCCACGGTGTTGACGACGCACGCCCCGGTGATTTTGGCGCCCGCGATGCATACCCAGATGTGGGAGCATCCGGCGACTCAGGCGAACGTGCAGACTCTGCGTTCGTGGGGTTACCACGTGATTGAGCCCGCGATTGGGCGTTTGACGGGCCCGGATTCTGGTCCGGGTCGCATGCCTGAGCCGGAGGATATTTTCGCGGTGGCGCTGGATGTGATTGCGCGCTTCCCGAAGGGTCAGGTGCACCCGGTGTACACGCCCGGTTACGCGCCGACTGAGCCCCTGTACACGGGCACGGAGCAGGAGCGTCTGGCGGCGGCACGTGCGGCGACGCTGACCTCGGCGCTGCTGGGTCAGAATGAGCCTGGTCAGGTTGAACCCAGCCAGGCTGATTCGGGTCGGGCAACTGGCGCATCCGAATCGCTGCGTGGTCCTCTGGTCGGTCGCCTCGTGGTCATTACCGCCGGCGGCACCCGTGAGGCGCTGGACCCGGTACGCTTCCTCGGCAACCGTTCGACCGGCAAGCAGGGCGTGGCGCTCGCGGAGGCGGCACGCGACCTGGGCGCGACCGTACACCTGATTGGTGCGAACCTTGAGGTTCCCGCGCCGGAGGGCGTGCAGGTGACCCGCGTGGTCAGTGCCCTGGAGCTGCGTGAGGCGACCCTTGAGGCGAGCGCGGCGGCGGATGTGCTGATTATGTCTGCGGCGGTGGCTGATTTTAGGCCCGCCGAGTTTGCCGAGTTCAAGATTAAAAAGAGCGCCGATTCTGAGGAAGCGCCGGTGATTCAGCTGGTGCGCAACCCGGATATTCTGCGTGAGGTCGTTGTGCGCCGCCAGCAGGCTCATGAGGCGGGGGAGAGCACCCTTGGCCCGAAGCTCATTGTTGGTTTTGCGGCGGAGACCGGTTCGGCGGAGAAGACTCCGTTGGAGCTGGGTCGTGAGAAGCTGCAGCGTAAGGGTACGGACTTCTTGGCGGTCAATGCGGTGGGTGTGAATCGTGGTTTCGGCACGGACGATAACACGATTACGCTGCTGTCGACTCTGAACGATGAGGCGCCGGTGTTCTCCGGTTCGAAGAAGGAGCTGTCGGTGCGTCTGTTGGATCATGTGGCGGCTTTCCTGCCGGATTTTTCTGCCTAAGCTTTCTGCCTGAGCTTTTGACCTAAGGCAACCTGGCGCATCCGCGTATAGTTGCGGAGCGTTCATAGTTCGAAACGTTCGTAGCGTGGAGCCCGTGCGGTACTTCCTGTGGGAGGTATCGTGCGGGCTTTGCTGTACTCCCGGCTCTGCTATACCTTCCGGCTCTGCTGTACCCTTACGACTCTGCCGCCTGCCCGCTCCTGTACCCCCCCTTGGAGAGCATTATGCGCAAGCACTTGTGATGCGGATTTCTTTCTTCTGGGGTTCGGCCGGAGGAGCGTCTCATATTTCTGTCATACTGGTGAAATTTCTGACCGTACCCCTGAACCGTCAGATAAAGGTCTTGTATCATGGCATAGAGAGTATTTCGCGTTGAAGGGGAAGAAGCACCATGCCCGAGAATCAGAGCAAGCCCGCCACGGTAGAGTCCGCCCAGAGTGAGGAGCGCCCTCAGATTCTGGTGATCACCGGTATTTCCGGTGCAGGCCGCAGTACTGTCGCAAATGTACTGGAGGATGAGGGCTGGTACGTTATCGATAACATCCCGCCGCAGATGCTCGGTTCCCTGGCTGAGCTGGTGACCCGCGACGGTGCGCGAGTTCCGAAGGTGGCGCTCGGTATTGACGTTCGCGCCCGCGCCCTGTTCTCCGATCTTCCCGCTGCGATTGAGACTCTGCGCAAGTCCGATATTGACTTCTCCATGCTCTTCCTTGACGCCAAGGATGAGACCATTATTGCCCGCTACGAGGCTCAGCGCCGCCCGCACCCGCTGCAGGGTGAGGGTCGCGTCCTCGATGGTATCCGCGCTGAACGCACTCTCTTTGAAGGTCTGCGCCTCGCTTCTGACCGCACCATTGACACCACCGGCATGAACGTTCACGAGCTGGCTCGTACCGTGCGTGAAATGTTTGCTGAGGGTGCGGATAAGAAGCTGAACCTGACCGTGATGAGCTTCGGCTTCAAGTACGGTGCGCCTTCGGACGCTAACTACATGGCTGATATGCGTTTCATCCCGAACCCGCACTGGGTTCCGGAGCTGCGCCCCCTAACCGGTCAGGACGCCCCGGTGCGCGACTACGTGCTGGAGCACGCGGGTACCGAGGAGTTCATCAGCAACTACCTTGCGGCTCTTCGCCCCGTGCTTGAGGGCTACCGCCGTGAGGGCAAGTACTACGCCACCATCGCTATTGGCTGCACCGGTGGTAAGCACCGTTCCGTGGCTGTGACGGAGGAACTGGCTCGTCGTCTCTCTGCTTTCGGTGAGCTGAACGTGAATGTTCAGCACCGTGACAAGGGCCGTGAGTAAGTTTTTCCCGGCGCGTCCCAACCACCGCGCCGTGTTTCATTAGCCGCCGTCCGGCCCCGCACCCGTGGGGCTGGCATACCATTCCTTCCGGGTATGTGAGGTATTACTATGTCCACCCATTCGACCAGTTATGACACTCAGGGTATTCCGCGCCTGCCGGCTCTGCCGACTCAGGCGTTGCGCCTGTTGAAGACCACGCACCGTTCGCCGAAGGTCACGGCGATGGGCGGTGGCCACGGGCTGTACGGTTCCCTGTCTGCGTTGCGCCACGTCACGCCTGATTTGACGGCTGTTGTGACGGTTGCTGACGATGGCGGTTCGTCGGGTCGTTTGCGTGAGGAGATGGGTATTCTTCCTCCGGGGGACTTGCGTATGGCGCTTTCTGCGCTGTGTGATGACACCGATTGGGGTCGCACGTGGCGTGATGTGATGCAGCATCGTTTTAGCGCGCCCGAAGGTTATGAGGGTGAGTTCCCGCTGGATTACCATGCTCTCGGTAACCTGCTGATTGCTACTCTCTGGCAGCTGCTGGATGACCCGGTTGCCGGTCTGGACTGGGCGGGTGCCCTACTGAACGCGCGCGGCCGCGTGCTGCCCATGGCGCTGGATCCGATGGTCATTTACGGCACCGTGCTGCGTGAGCATAACGGCGGCGGTATTGAGCGTGTGAAGGTAGTCGGCCAGGTGAACCTCTCCAAGGAGGAACGCGTTCACGATATTGGTCTGTCTCCCGCAAATGCTCGCCCCTGCCCGGAGGCGCTCTCCGCTATTGAAGAATCCGACTGGATTGTTTTGGGTCCGGGTTCGTGGCGTACGTCGGTTCTGCCGCATCTGCTGCTGGACGCTCAGCGTGAGGCGATTATCCGCACGGAGGCGCGCCGCTGCGTGGTCATGAACCTCTCCGACGATAAGGAGACGGTCGGCTTCACCCCGGCAACGCACCTGGATTTGTTGCGCCAGTACGCCCCGAAGCTTCACCTGGACGCGGTGATTGCTGACGCTGACATGCAGGCTGATCACCGTTCCGAACTGGAGCGTGAGGCTTCTGCGATGGGTGCGAAGGTTGTGTGGGCGCATCTGCGTTCGAGCTCCCAGCCGAATGTGCACGACCCGCTGAAGCTTGCGGCTGCGTATAACGAAGCGTTTGAGCTGAGCTCTTAGATTGACTGGCTTGGATTTGCGGCTCAGGTGTGCTGCTTGAGCTGGCTGTCTTGTGCGCTCTTTTCCTGATTTTTAGACTTAAACACTACGCCCAGAAGGACCTTTCATGGCATTAACCACGCTCGTCAAGGACGAACTCGCCAACTACGAGGCAACGAAAGTCTCTGCTCGTAAGGCAGAAATCTCTACGATTCTGCGTTTTACCGGAGGCCTGCACATTGTCTCGGGGCGAATCGTGGTGGAGTCTGAGGTCGACCACGAGGCAACCGCCCACCGCATGCGCCGCACCATTGCGGAGATTTACGGTCACGACTCTGAGCTGACCAGCGTCAGCGGTGGTGGTCTGCGTCGAGGCGGCCGCTACATTGTGCGTGTGGATCATGGCGGTGAGGCGCTGGCTCGCCAGACCGGTCTGCTGGATTTGCGTGGCCGCCCGGTGCGTGGCCTGCCGCCGGCTGTGGTGAACGGCTCCCTGCAGGATGCCGAGGCGGTCATGCGCGGTGCGTTCTTGGCGCACGGTTCGCTGACTGAGCCGGGTCGTTCCTCCTCCCTGGAGATTACCTGCCCCGGCCCGGAGGCTGCGCTCGCGCTGGTGGGTGCGGCTCGTCGCCTGGAGATTATTGCGAAGGCACGCGAGGTGCGCGGCACCGACCGTGTGGTGGTGCGTGACGGCGAGACCATTTCGCAGCTGCTGGAGCGTATGGGTGCGACTAGCACCCTGACCACGTGGCGTGAGGCGCGCACCCGCAAGGAGGTTCGTGCGACCGCGAACCGTCTGGCGAATTTTGATGATGCGAACCTGCGCCGTAGCGCTCAGGCGGCTGTTGCGGCGAGCGCCCGCGTGGAGCGTGCCCTGCAGATTCTGGGGCATGAGGCGCCGGATCATCTGCGTTATGCCGGTGAGTTGCGTGTGCTGCATAAGCATGCGTCGTTGGATGAGCTGGGTCGTCTGGCTGATCCGCCGATGACGAAGGATGCGATTGCGGGCCGTATTCGTCGCCTGCTGGTGATGGCTGATAAGCGTGCTTCGGAGCTGGGTGTTCCGGGTACTGAGCTTCCGCGCGAGGACTAAGCGAAGGCTAGATTCTGCTCTCAAACGGTGCGGGAAGCTCGTGTGGCTGAGGTGTTTGTGACGGTTTTGTGACAAACCGCAGCCCGCTGTTTTTGAACAAAAACTGCATATTTTTCAAAAATGAGCCTGTGGATGGCTCCTTTCGCGTTGTGCGAGGGGAGTTATCCACAGGTTCTTTGCGGGCGCTCATGCGTTCGCGCGCGTGAGCCTAGGGTAGGGGTATGACGAGCATGACCCCCAAACCCGACCAGAATGCTGTACAGAGCCCTGTGCAGGACAGCGCAGCCCAGCAGGGCGGCGCGCAGCGTAGCGCCCGCTCCCTGATGAACAGCCTCTACCGCAGCCCCCGCGCCCGCAAGAACGGTACGCCGGATGCCGAGGATACCGTGCCGCTGGCTATTGCCGCTGAGGTAACGCCTGCGGAGGTGCCCGCCGAAGAAACACCCGCCGAGCCCGCGCCTGCCGCCCAGTCCGTACCTACCAGCCAGCATGTATCTACCACTCAGCCAGCGGCATCCCGCCCGGAGTCGAATGGCTGGGCTGACTGGGATCAGCAGCCCGACTGGAACGAGGTGGACGACTGGGCGGAGTGGGAGCAAGCTGATCAGCCCGGCACCACCCGCAGTACCCGTTGGGGCTTGTCGCCGCGCGTGCTGCTTCTGGTGGCGGTGTTGGCGTTGGTTGCCGTGGTGTGGGGTGTGACCCAGTTTTCGGCGGCGCCGCGTGCCGAGCAGATTGCCTCCCCGAGTGCTACCGCCGAGTCGGTGCAGGCGGTGGGCGCCCAGCAGAGCCCCGGTGCTCAGCCTGGCACCCAGTCTACTGCCCAGCCGGGTGCTAACCCGAGTGAATCTGCGCAGGGTGGCGCCTCCGGTGAGGCTACCGTGCGGGTGCACGTGGCGGGTGCCGTGAACAACCCCGGCGTGTACACGCTGCCCGCGCAGGGTCGTGCCGTGGATGCGATTGCCGCTGCCTCCGGTGCCGCCGCGGATGCTGACCTGGACCGCGTGAACCTTGCCGGTGCGTTGAGCGATGGGGTGCAGATTTATGTGCCGCATCGTGGTGAGACGGCTGCTCCGGCGCAGATTCAGCCCAATGGTGGCACGGCGAATGCGGGTCAGGGTAACGCGGCGAATGGTGCATCGCAGAACGGCGCTTCGCAGGGTGGCACGCAGCCTCAGCCTGCACGCACGCTAACTCCTGCAGGCAGCGCGCAGAAGGGCTCAACCCCGGTGAACATTAACACCGCCACCGCGGAGGAGCTGCAGAGCCTGCCGCGTATTGGTCCGGCGATGGCTCAGCGCATTATTGCCTGGCGTGAGGCGCACGGCGGCTTCCGTAGCGTGGATGAGCTGGATGCGGTGCCCGGCATTGGTCCGTCGATGCTGGAGAACCTGCGCCCGATGGTGACGGTCTAATGCCCCGGCAAAACCGCCAGCAGGACCGCCGCCAGAACCGCCAGCAGGCGGGGGTTCGGGAACTATTTCCCGGTAGCTTGCGTCTCACCGGGTCCGCGGCTGCGGCGTATCGCCGTGCCCGCTACCGCTGGAGCATCGGTGCTGAACGGTGGCGTACCCGCCGCGACGAGCAGGAGCTGCGCGCCCAGGGAAGCCTCATTCACCTGGACTTTCGCCTGAGTTTTACGGTGCTGGCGCTGTGGGCTTTTACCGCGGTGGCGCTGACCGTGGGCACGTGGCGGGTGGTGCATCCGCTGGCGTGCGTGCTCATTGCCCTGCTGGGTTGCCTGGCGATTCTGCTCTTCTTCCCGCCCCGCGCGGTGATGCCCTACAGCCTGCTCTTTCGCACGACCGGTCAGCTGGTTTTTCTGGCGTGTATTGTCACGGTTCAGGCGGTGCTTTTGTGCGCTACGGGGGTGGATGCATCCCGCGCCACCCTGCAGCAGGCGCAGGGCGCCTCGCTTCGTCTGAATGGCACGGTGGAGCAGGTTCGCCGCGTGGATCCGCGCACTACTCTGGTGGTTATTAAGCTGGAGGAAATTCAGGGGCGGAGCGTGCGTGCGCTGGTGAATGAGCGGGTGCGCGTGTACCGTCGTGACGGTTCGGCAAAGAGCGCTGCGCGCAGTTTGGAGGCGAGCGCGGAAGTAAGCTCGGAGGCTAAGCAGCGGGGGAGCGGCACCGCGCGCTCGCAGGTAATCTATCCGGGCATGAAGGTGACCGCCCTCGGCACGGTGGAGTTTAACGGCTCCACGGCGAAGCTGAGCGGCGCGACTATTTTTCCCGCGCCCGCCTCCGGTGCCGGGTCGAACACTACCACCCGCACTGCGGAGGAGCCGTACCTGTCCACACTCAAGGAGCAGCTGCGCACCCGCGCCCTGGACACCCTCGACACGGAGTCGGCGGCGCTGGTTTTGGGCACCGCCTACGGGGACGATTCGCTGATGAGTTCCACCGCGCGGGAGGAGTATAAGCTCAGCGGGCTCAGCCATATTACGGCGGTGTCCGGGGCGAATATTGCCATTGTGTTTTTGGGTGCGTACCGGCTGGTGTTGGCGATTCGCCCGTACCGTTTCGCTAGCGCATATCTGCTGATTCGTTCCTGGATGCGGCGGTTGTGGGGGAGAAGGGTGGGTCATTCCCGACCACAGCAACCCGCCCCGCCAAACGCCCACGTCCTGCCGCCGCTCGTGCATCGGCTGAGCACCCTCGCCATTCCGCACCGCGTCATGGTGCTGTGCGGGGTTGCGGCGGTGCTCGCCTACGCCATGCTGCTGGAGACTGAGGGGTCCGTGATTCGTTCCCTCGCCATGGGTCTGCTCGGTGCTTACGCGATGCTGTGCGGTTCGGGTCGTCAGTCCTTGGCGGCGCTTCAAACAACGGTGCTGATGTGTTTGCTTGCCGCCCCGCACCTTGCCATGGATATGGGGTTCGCCCTGTCGGTGACTGCAACCTCCGCGCTGATTCTGCTGGGCCCGCCGCTGATTCGCCTGCTCATGCGCGTCATGCCGGTGTTCTGCGCAGAAATGCTCGCCGCGCCGATTGTGGCGTCCCTGTGGTGCACTCCGCTGATTTTGGCGATGAGCGGTAAGGTGCCGCTCTACTCTGTTCCGGCGAACCTGATTGCCGCTCCTTTGGCGCCGCTGAGTATGCTCGCCGGGCTGGTGGCGCTCGGATTTATGCTCCTGGGTCTGCCCACTCTGGCGGATCTGTGCCTTCGTGCCGGTGGTCTTGCCGCGCAGGGTATCGAGTGGGCGGCACACACTGCCGCGCACGCGCCGGGTAACCCGTGGGAGCCCGGTTCGAGCGTGCCGGCGGTGGTGTGTAGCGCCCTTAGCGTGCTGGTGTTGAGCGTTGCCCTCTGGTGGGTGGATGCGCGCCGCTACCGTACGGTCACGCACCGGCAGTATTTGCGGGTGGTACCGCACACCGCGCCCTCCTAGCAGCCCCCCATCAGCCCGCCCGTTCCTAACCGACTAACCCTGACTCACCCTGCCCAACGCTAGGAGGCATCCGAGAAGAAAACGCTATGATGGATACTCGAGACTCTACCCGCGCCGCACCCCCGTGCACAGCGGGGCCGAGTTCAGCCCGTACCCTGCAGATAAAGGCGAGTGATAAGCGTGTCCGAGCGTAAGCGTTCAACCCAGCGCGGTGGTTCCCGAGGCTACGCCCGCCGAGGTGGCCCCGCCCTCGACACCGCGTGGCGTACCGTCACCCCGGCACCCGCCGTCATGCTCTACGGCCCGGAGGAATACTTCGCCTCCCGCGCTGCGGCACGCCTGCGTGAGCTGTTCCGCAGCATCCACCCGGAGGTGGACCGCGTTCAGATTAACGCCGCCACTTACACGGCGGGAGAGCTGATTCTGCATGCTTCGCCCTCCCTGTTCGGTTCGGCGAAGATCATTGAGGTTGAGAACGTAGCCTCCATGAGCGACGAGTTTTTGACCGATACGCTCGCCTACCTGAACGCCCCCGAGCCGGACATCATGCTCATTCTGAACCACTCGGGCGGTAACCGCGGCAAGAAGCTCATCGACCTGGTGCGCTCCCAGTTCGTGCTCATCAACTGCAAGGCGCTCAAGACTGACCGCGAGAAGAGCGAGTTCTTAGCGGGGGAGTTTGCCGCCGCCCAGCGTCCGATTACCGGCGGCGCCCTGGCGTTGCTGACGGCTGCTGCCTCCGACACTGCGGAGCTTGCCGCCGCATGCCAGCAGCTGCTCTCAGACGTACCCGGCGAAATCACCGAGGAGGCGGTGAACCGCTACTACGGCGGCCGCACCGAAGTCACCGCGTTCCGCGTCAGTGACGCCGCGATTTCCGGTAACGCCCCGGAGGCTCTGCGTCTGCTCCGCCACTCCCTTGCCACCGGCACGGAGCCGATTCCCATGCTGGGTGCGCTCGCTATGCGTATCCGCAATATTGCGCGCGTGCACCACGTGCGTATGAGCGCTAACGAGCTGGCGCGTGAGGTGGGTATGTCACCGTGGCAGGTTGAGCAGGCTCAGCGTGACGGCCGCCGTTTTACCGGCGCCCAGTTGGCGCATATTGTGCAGCTTCTGGCTGATGCGGACGCCCAGCTGAAGGGTGAGTCGCAGGACGCGGTGTATGCGGTGGAGCAGGCTGTTTTGGCGATTGCTCTACCTCCGCGCCTGTAGTGCATAATAGAGCCCATGCTCGAAATTCTGAAGAAAATTTTCTTTGCCCTGCTGCCCTTCCTGCAGAAGGCGGCAGAGGATGCCCTCAACGACGCTACCGCGTCTAAGGGCGGCTCCGAGTCCTCCCAGAAGAGTGAGTCCCGCGGGGATGAATCTCGTCAGCGTGAGGCTCGTCAGGGTGAGGCTCGTCAGGGTGAGGCTCGTACCTCCGGCTCTTCGGCGCCTAAGCCGAGCGCCCCGAAGTCTTCCTCGGCAAAGTCTGCGGCAAACTCCACAGCACCGAAGCCTTCCGCCCCGGCTTCGACCGGCGCATCCGACGGTTCGGACTACCCGGGCGATTACCGCGACATGATCAACTTTGAGTACTCGCCCTCCCTGGATGGCGACGCTGACCCGGGTGAAATCGTGTGGACGTGGGTTCCTTTCGAGGAGGACCATTCGCAGGGTAAGGACCGCCCGGTGCTTCTGGTGGGTCGTGACGGTGAGTACCTGCTGGCGCTGATGATGACCAGCAAGGACCACAATAACCGTGAGCACGCTGACCCGAATTACCTTGATATTGGTTCGGGCCCGTGGGATCCGCAGGGCCGCGCCTCTGAGGTGAAGCTGAACCGCGTGATTCGTGTTCGCCCGGATGCGATGCGCCGTGAGGGCGCGATTATGCCGGAGGATACGTTCCGTCTGATTGAGCGTGCGTGGACTCGCCATAACGGCTAACCTCTGTGCTTGATGCCGCGACGCTTGATGCCGGGAACCTGTGGGTGTCCGGCGTTAGATGTGGGGGCTGCGTGTAGTGGTTTTCACAGTATTTTTCTCTCCGCGAGGGTCTGTCGTGGAGGCTGTTCATCTGGTATTATGTGTGGTTGAGTGTCCGATGGTCATCGGGCACTGCTGGCCGGTTGCCATAGGCATCCCCACGCCGCTCAGTCGATGATCGGCCAGCGTCGCCCTCACCGACCAATAAGACAAAACAGAAAGTTTAATTGTGGCTAACATTAAGTCTCAGAAGAAGCGTATCCTCACCAACGAGAAGGCTCGTCTGCGCAACAACATTGTAAAGTCCGAGCTGAAGACCGCGACCCGCAAGGTCAAGGCTGCTGTTGAGGCACAGAACAAGGAAGCAGCTGTTGAGGCTCTGCGTTTTGTGAACCGTAAGCTGGACAAGGCTGTTTCCAAGGGTGTTCTGCACAAGAAGACCGCTGCAAACAAGAAGTCCGGTCTTGCTACGCTGGTAAACAAGGCTTTCTAAAACTTGCGGGGTACGTGAGTACCTCTCTGGTTTAAGGGCAGAGACCCCCTGTGTTCCCCCTCCTCTAAGGGGAACGCAGGGGGTTTCTTTTTCGTGTATACTTGGGCTCAAGGAGTTAAACGACCCCTCTGAAACCCTGAGCCTCGCCTATTGGTGTGGCAATAACGCTTGGGCGGCCGCGGCTTTATGCTTCGGTCTAGAAGACATCGGGGGCACCACCGGTTAGCTCCCTATAACTTTTGTGAAAGGCATCCTGCTAAGTGGCGGGGTGCCTTTTGCTATGTCCGCACGCTGCGGTTTTTATGACGCCCAGATTCTTTGGAGGCGCCCGCCCGGTGACGAAACCGCTTGCGGGTCGCGTAGGAGCCCGTATAGTGGGAACTATCGGTGGTACCGCATACCGCCCGCGCCTACCAGAACGCCCTAAGCGGCGTCTCACATGGCGCCGGTGTGGGTACACATTTTTGCATATTATCAGGAGGTTCCCCATGAGTAGCGAGACCACAGAAGAAGCTTACGATTATCGTGAAGACCCTGAGTATTGGCGTGCTCCGTTCGATTTTACGAAGCCCACGTTTGATGTAAATACTCCGGAGGGGTGGATGCGTGCTGAGTTGATTGGGCGTTCTTTTAATGCTCCGGCTGCGCGCCCCGGTGCCGAGTATGAGTGGGGTTTAGCAGAGATCAAGCGTAGGTATGAAGCTAAGGAATTCCCCTTCGACGATAGCGAAGTAACCCTTTTGTATCGTGAGAAGGTAGCTAATGGTGAGTTGCCGGATGTTTATACTGGCACTCCATACGATTTGGCGCTTCTGCCTTTCTAACATAGTTTCCCTTTCCGTCCGGGGTTTTGGGCGGCATAACCGAATATAGAACATATTTTTTACAACACCACCCACTACACAACCACCGACGGTTCACCGGCAACTTTTCATACACCCCATACACCCGGTGAACCGATCACGAGCTAAGGACCAACGATGAGCCAGCCGAACTTCCCGCCCGCCCGACTCTTTGACGCTTTCGCCAAGCCCGCCTCCACAGAACAGCCCGCGAAGAAGGGTCTGCTCGGCAAGCTACGCCTGAGCGAATCCTCCGAGGAGGATAACTACACGACCGTCATGCTGGTCGGTTTCAACTCCGCGAAGGAACCCCCGGGCAACGGTGAGGACGCCCTCGACGTGATTCACCGCGCGTTCGACCCGTGCGATGAGAGCCCCGGCTTCGACATGGACGACTTCTACGACTATGCTTCCGTCGCCCCGCAGCTGCTGAACAATGACGACTCCGAATCCACGGTTCTGGTGTGGCCCAAGATGTTCTACAACATGGTCACCATCCCGGAGCGCCGCCTGCGCCTGCTCGTGGTGACCGGCCCCGCCCCGAGCCTGTGCCTGCAGCGGTTCATGAACCGCTTCTTCAAGTACGTGAAGAAGCTCCACGTGGACCACGCGATCTTCGTTGAAACCTTTGAGGATCAGGTGGCACACACCCGCCCGTACCCGTATACGCTGACCACTCACGACGAGAAGCTGGCGGCTATCCCCGGTATTCTGCATGAGGACTACACCGGCCCCACCTCGGTAACGATGGCTATGTCTGCGCTCGCCGCTGAGCACGGCCTGTCTTCCTCGGTCATGCTGCGTATGAGCATCCCGGGGTATCTGAGCTTTGACCAGCAGAACCCGCGTGCAGTCGTGAGCCTGATCGAGGCGCTGGAAGTCATCCTCGGCATCAAGGTCGAATCGGAGGAGTACGACCGTCTGCGCGCCCACGCTGATGAGTGGGAGGCGGAGCTCGCCGAAGAAATGGCGAAGGACTACGAGAAGGTTGAGCTGGTGCGTGAGATTGAGCAGAAGATGGATTCGACTCTGCGCACTGTCTCCGGTGAGGTGATTGCCGAGGATATTGAGGGCTACCTGGATTCCCTCAGCGGCTCCTCCGAGGGCGTAAATCCTGCCGAGGATGGTACGGATTCCGCGGAGGATTCTTCGGAACGCTAGGTCCGTTCGCACATATGGCGCGGGTATGGGAAAATGATAGGTAACTATGCCCATACCCGCAGCCAGCATCTCGAAAGGATGATGTGATTGGCACCGATGTCGAAGAACCCGCCCGTTCCGGCGGCGACCGACCCCGCGATTATTCGCAACTTCTGCATTATCGCCCATATTGACCACGGTAAGTCCACCCTCGCAGACCGTATGCTGCAGGCCACTGGCGTGGTTGCCCCGCGCGATATGAAGGCGCAGTACCTGGACCGCATGGACATTGAGCGTGAACGCGGTATCACCATTAAGTCTCAGGCTGTGCGCATGCCCTGGGACGTTGACGGCACCTCCTACGCGCTGAACATGATTGACACCCCCGGCCACGTGGACTTCACCTATGAGGTGTCCCGCTCCCTGGCTGCGTGTGAGGGTGCGCTTCTGCTCGTGGACGCCGCCCAGGGTATTGAGGCTCAGACCCTGGCGAACCTGTACCTGGCGATGGAGAACGACCTGACCATCATCCCGGTGCTGAACAAGATTGACCTTCCCGCGGCTCAGCCCGATAAGTACGCTGAGGAGCTGGCTAACCTGATTGGTTGCGAGCCGGACGAGGTTCTGCGCGTATCGGGTAAGACCGGTGAGGGTGTTGAGGCTCTGCTGGATCGTATTGTGGAGGCGATTCCTGCCCCGCAGGGTGACGCATCCGCCCCGGCGCGTGCCATGATTTTTGACTCGGTGTACGACTCGTACCGCGGTGTGGTCACCTATGTGCGTGTTGTGGACGGTAGCCTGCAGCCGCGTCAGAAGATTAAGATGATGTCCACCGGCGCTGAGCATGACCTGCTCGAAATCGGCGTGATTTCGCCGGAGCCCGTGCCTTCGAAGGGCCTGGGCGTGGGCGAGGTGGGTTACCTCATTACCGGTGTGAAGGACGTCCGTCAGTCCCGTGTGGGTGATACCGTCACTTCCGCTGCGAAGCCTGCCGAGGAGTCCCTGGGCGGCTATGAGGACCCCAAGCCGATGGTGTTCTCGGGCCTGTTCCCGATTGATGGTTCGGACTACCCGGCGCTGCGTGACGCGCTGGATAAGCTGAAGCTCAACGACGCCGCACTGATTTACGAGCCGGAAACTTCTGCCGCTCTGGGCTTCGGTTTCCGCTGTGGCTTCCTGGGTCTGTTGCACCTGGAGATTGTGCGTGAGCGCCTGGAACGCGAGTTCAACCTGGACCTGATTTCGACCGCACCGAACGTTATTTACGACGTGGTGGATGAGGCTGGCAACGCTAAGCGCGTGACCAACCCGAGCGAATTCCCCGAGGGTAAGGTCGCGACCATTCGCGAGCCCATGGTGGCGTGTACGATTATTGCCCCGAGCGAGTACATTGGCGCAATCATGGAGCTGTGCCAGGCTCGCCGCGGCCAGATTGGCGGCATGGATTACCTGTCCGAGGATCGTGTGGAGATGCGTTACCGCCTGCCCCTGGCAGAGATCGTGTTCGACTTCTTCGATCAGTTGAAGTCCCGTACCCGCGGTTACGCGTCGCTGGACTGGAAGTTCGACGGTGAGGAAGAGGCAGACCTGGTGAAGGTCGACATCCTGCTGCAGGGTGAGAAGGTGGATGCGTTCAGCGCCATTACTCACCGCGATAAGGCGTACTCGTACGGCCTGATGATGACTTCTAAGCTGCGTGAGCTGATTCCTCGTCAGCAGTTTGAGGTGCCGATTCAGGCGGCTATCGGTTCGCGTATTATTGCCCGCGAGAATATCCGTGCGATGCGTAAGGACGTTCTGTCGAAGTGTTACGGTGGCGATATTTCGCGTAAGCGTAAGCTGCTGGAGAAGCAGAAGGAAGGCAAGAAGCGCATGAAGATGGTCGGTCGTGTGGAGGTTCCTCAGGAAGCCTTCATTGCGGCACTGTCTTCGAGCGAGGAGAAGGAAAAGAAGAAGTAGCCTTCGCTGCTGTAGCTTTTCCGGCTGTGTGCTGACCTGTTTGAGTGGAGAACCCGGCTGGTGCCTCGTGTACCGCCGGGTTCTCTGTTGTCTAATTTAGAAAACACATCAATTTGCGTCGGACATTCCTGAGATGACGAACTAACTTGGCACACATCAGGGGTACAGTTACCCTTGAAGTATGGAATTTGTGGAACGCGCTGAGATACGACGACAGCAGGCTATGAGCGCTCTCGATGAGAAGAGCCAAAGCGACCAAGGTCAGTTTTTTACCCCGCTCGCAGTCGCACAGATGATGGCGCAGATGTTGCCTCTTCCAACTTCTAATAAAGTTCGTATCCTAGACCCTGGCGCAGGATCTGGCATATTGACAGCAGCAGTTGTGGACCGATTTACACGCGAATCTCCTGAAACCAATCTTGAGATTGTTGCTGTAGAAAAAGATTCTGAGCTCATTCCTGCGTTGAAGAATACTTTGAAAGATTGTTCTCGTCCCGGGGTACATCTTGAATACGTTAATCAAGATTTTATTGAATGGGCTTTGCAAGGTCAGAGCCTGTTTGATTATGTTATTCAGAATCCACCGTATTTTAAGCTTGCAAGTAAGTCAGAAGTAGCCCAAATTCTACGCTCGCATGGGTGCAATGTACCCAATATGTATGCTGCCTTCATGTCCCTAGGTGAGCGCCTTTTGAAGGATGGTGGCTATCAGGTGTCCATTACTCCGCGTTCATGGATGAATGGAACCTACTACACTGCTTTTCGCCAAGATTTACTCAAAAAATCTAGTATTGACTCTATCCATAGTTTTGAGTCCCGTTCTTCTGTTTTTGGAGAGTCTGGAGTACTCCAAGAAACAGTTATCACTGGTATGTATAAGGGAGTAGCAAAATCTCATGTGCAGCTAAGTGTATCGCATGACCATAAGGGAACAGTCTCTACGCGTTCGGTTCCGTACACTCAAGTTGTAACTGGTGATTTTATCTTTGTCCCCAATACAGATTATGACGGGGAGATTATTGAGCGAATGTCCCATGCCAAGGAAACGTTATCCTCTTTGAATCTGAATGTTTCGACGGGTAAAGTGGTGGGTTTCCGCTCTCGTGAGATTCTTCTTGAGAATCAACTTGTTGGTTCTCTACCTCTCATTCATGCTTCCCATATATTTAATGGACAAGTAATCCATCCTCTTGAATCTTGCAAAAAAGAACAGTGGGTTGATGGGTTCCATCCAAATACGGCAAAAAATGTTATTCCATCAGGCTGGTATGTCCTTGTAAAGCGTTTCTCTGCAAAAGAAGAGAAGCGTCGTATAAGCGCAGCCTTGTACCATTCAAATAATTTGTTCGCAATAGATAATAAGGTAAATTATATTCATAATAATGGCTTGGGTCTTGAAAAGGACGTTGCTATAGGAATTGAGCGATGGCTAAACTCATCCCAAGTAGACGATTATTTTCGCATTTTCAGTGGACATACCCAGGTAAATGCTGGAGATTTGCGTCAACTTCCGTTTCCGTCAATAAGTTCTTTGCGAAATCTTGCCCATTCAAAACAACCAATTCAGGATATTTCCGAGATTCTTTCAGATGAGATTGAAAGTCTACGAGACAAGGAGGAGAAAGCTGTATGACCATGATTGAAGAAGCTAAGAACCTTTTAAAACTCTTTGAATTTGACGAAAAGCGAACCAACGATATGGCCGCAAGGACTCTTCTGTCGCTCTTGAACCTTCGTGAAGGAGATACCTGGGACCAAGCAACAAATAATCGAATCGGAGTGCGTGGTCTGATGGATTGGATGAGAAATAATCTTGATTACCAAATTGCAGAAAACTCCAGGGAGACTGTACGCAGAGAGGTTCTTCATCAATTTGTAGCGGCAGCTTTTTGTGAACACAATGATGATGATCCGAATCGTCCGACTAATTCGTCAAAAAATGTATATAGGGTTAGCCCCAATGCACTAAATGTGATTCGTATGTACTCGGGAAACGATGCTAATTCTAGTGAATTTACTATTGCCCTTGAAGAATATTTAGCTGATTTTCAGAGTCTAGTGGAGTTGCAGCGCGAAGAGCGTAGAATGGCTAAGATTCCTGTTCGTATGCCTTCGAATGAAATCGAATATATTAATCCTGGTGGCCAAAATAAACTAATTAAGGCCATGGTTGAGGAGTTTTGCCCTCGTTTTATACCTGGGGGTCGAGTTCTGTATATTGGTGATGCAGATAATAAAACAGTTCATTATGATAAAGATATATTTTCATCTCTTGGAATTAATCTTGATATGCATGGAAAGATGCCCGACTTGGTTGTATATCAGGAGGATAAAAATTGGCTCTTCTTGATGGAAGCAGTAACAAGTCACGGCCCAGTAAATGCTCTCCGTAAGAAAGATTTGGAATCACTTTTTATAGGTTCGAAAGCTGGAATCGTGTATGTTTCCTGTTTCCCGAACCGACAAGTGCTCCGCTCTCACCTAATGGATATTGCTTGGGAGACAGAAGTCTGGCTGGAGAGCGACCCGACTCATATGATTCATTTCAATGGCTCACGATTTATGGGGCCCTACGAAAGTTAGACATATGAGAACCCGGCTGGTGCCTCGTGTACCGCCGGGTTCTCTGCACGCCACCTGTTGATATGCCGCCGTTGATGCTACCCGCGTAGCCGCATGCGCGCGCGCCAACATTGTTGATTCTCTACCCGTACACCTAGTTTCAGGAGGCAGAATGCCCGCCCAGCCCACCGGCGCCCCCGCACCCCGCGACGGGCGCATCCCCGCCAGCAGCGCGGCAGGATGCGAAACCCGCGACTTCAGCCTCTACGTACACATCCCCTTCTGCTCCGTACGCTGCGGCTACTGCGACTTCAACACCTACGCCACCGAAGACTTCGGCAACGGCATCGGCCTCGGCACCTACGCCGACGACGCCATCGCAGAAATCCTCTTCGCCGCCCGCACCCTCGAAACCTCCGGCGTCGCAAAACGCCCCATGCACACCGTCTTCTTCGGAGGCGGCACCCCCACCAAACTACCCGCCCGCGACCTCGTACGCATCCTGCAGGCAGCCATCGACGTATTCGGCCTCGTCGAAGGCGCAGAAGTCACCACCGAAGCGAACCCCGACTCCGTCACCCGCGAAGACCTGCAAACCCTCAAGGACGGCGGCTTCACCCGCGTATCCTTCGGCATGCAGTCCGTCGTACCAGAAGTGCTACAGGTACTCGACCGCACCCACACTCCCTCCAACGTGCCGAAGGTCGTCGCCTGGGCTAAGGAGGTCGGCCTGCAGGTGTCCGTGGACCTGATTTACGGTTCGCCGGGGGAGACCCTGCAGCAGTGGGAGCGCAGCGTTCGCGCCGCGATCTCTTACGAACCGGACCATATTTCCGCCTACTCGCTAATCGTGGAGGACGGCACCAAGCTTGCCGCGCAGATTCGCCGCGGCGAATACACCATGCCCGATGAGGACCTCATGGCGGACATGTACCTGCTTGCCGAGGAGCTACTCACCGAAGCCGGCTACAACTGGTACGAGGTCTCCAACTACTCGCGCAGCGAGGACACCCGCAGTGACCACAACCTCGCCTACTGGCGCAACCAGGACTGGTGGGGCATCGGCCCCGGCGCGCACTCGCACGTGAACGGTACCCGCTGGTGGAACGTGAAGCACCCGGTGCCGTACGCGCAAAAGGTGCGTGCAGGGGAGTCCCCGGCGGCGGCACGTGAGGTGCTGGACACCGCCACTCGTGCTTTTGAGACGATTATGCTCATGATCCGTGTGCGTGAGGGCCTGGCGATGCGCGAGCTACTCGCCGTGCACGATGAGGCGCAGCTGGGCGCCTCCCTGCGCTGGCTGGTTTCTCAAGCTCTGATTGAGCCTGATGCTTTAACTTCTCAGGCTGAACCTGACCCTGAAGCTCACGTGCGCCTGACCCTCAAGGGTCGCCTGCTGGGGGATGCGGTCACCCGTGAGCTGCTCCCGGAAGTCTCGGAAGAGCACGAGGAACACTAAGAAATACCTGCGTGATAAGGGGTTTTTCAGCTGGAGCTGCGCCTTGACTCAGATCTGTCGTAGCTCTGCTTGAGCGCTGCCCCTGCCGCCGCCTGCGCACGGCGTACACCCCGGAATTGCCGTAATATTTCGGTGATTTCGGGGTGTTTCTGTGGGTTCAGAAAAATTTTTAAAAATTTTTTCGGGGCTGTTTGAGGGAGTGTTAGGGGAGCACTAAACCTTACACAGGCGTGCTAATTGTTCGCATTTGTGCTGGACTAGCCGAAAGAATTTTCCACTCTTTCATACCACTTTTAGGGTGCGTATTTTTCGAATACTTTCCTGCGAAAAATTTTCCCAAAACCCCTAATTTCAAGTTGTGGTTGAAGGTTACGCTGTGCCATAATAGGTCATGGCAGGACGGTATATGTCTAACAGCGTGTTCTCGTCTTTGCTGAAGTTGAGTGAATACGGTTGTGGGCTCCTGGTAACAGGGGCCCACGATCGTTTAACAACGATTATCTACAGCACCATTCGGTAGAGTTTGCGACAATTCATGCACACTGGGCAAAGAAGCCTCAGAAGAAAAGCCCTGACAGAAAAGCGCCCGCAAGCCCTACACGCGCAGAACCAGCGGACACAGAACATCCGACACCCGCAGAATCAACAACGGCAGAATCAACAGGCACGGGCCCACCGGGTCCACCTTAGTAGCGCCTCCGCCAATAGCCTCTAGAACAGCAGTACTTAAACACGAAAACGCCCCGCACACAACGTGCGGGGCGTTCATCGTAAAAGCTATTAGCGCGGTTTTAGGACTCAGTAGATTCTGCGTTCTCGGTGGAGTAGAAGCGGTCCAGCAGGCGCGGGTTAAAGCGGTAGCTGTACGGCTCACCGCGGTTCACCTCAATACCGGCACGCAGCGACGCAATAGCCATGAACAGCCACACGAGCGCGCCCAGAACCATAGCAATGTTGCCCATGCCGGGCAGGAAGGACAGCACCCACAGCACCACCAGAGCAATGGAGGGCAGGAGGGTGAAGTTCATCGCCTCGCGAGCTTCCTGCTCAGCGAAGGGCGCGTTATTGCGGCTGACGTAGAAAACCGCAGCGGAAGGGATGATGCCGAGAATACCGCCGAAGTGAGCGAGAGTCGCACGGTTGCGGTCCTGAATCACGCTAATCTTACGGGTTTTCTGAGGCCCGGTTGCCGGGCGAACATCGTTAGTCACGAAAATCCTGGTTCGATAGAAGTTTCTTGTGGCGATCACCTCAGCCGGTGGAAATACCCTCCGAAGAGGCAAATCGTTTAAGCGGCGGTGACCTAAGAGTGTAGTGATGTTGCGGCAAAACCCACAGGGGCAATGCCACACGCTCAACCATTGTACCGCTTTAGCGGGCAAAACCCACAGGATAATGCCCTCGCGGGAGAGGTTCTGAGCAAACTCACACTTGCGCCCGCAGACGGGGGCAGAATAACGGGTTGCGGGTGCGGTTAGGGTGGGGTTAGGCGCCCGGCTCGGTCAGAAAATCGATGAGCGATTCCACCGGGCCGAGCAGCGTCGGATCCAGGTCGGCGTAGGAGTCAACGCGGGAGAGGATGTGCTTCCACGCCTGCGCCACATCCGCCTGCGTTTCGTGCGGCTGACCCAGACGACGTAGCGTACCCTTCTTGAAGTCCTCATCGCGCGGCACCTGCGGCCACGCCTTCAAACCCAGCACTGAGGGCTTGACTGCCTGCCAAATATCGATGAACGGGTGGCCCACGATCTTCACGTGCCCGGAGGCACCCGGTACAGCCAGCGCCTCCGCAACAATGCGCTGCTCCTTCGTGCCCTCAATCAGGTGGTCGACCAGAATACCCAGGCGGCGGCCCGGGCCCGGCGCGAACTCATGAATAGCGCCGGCAAGATCATCCACGCCGTGCAGCGGCTCTACGACAATGCCCTCAACGCGCAGATCGTGGCCCCAGACCTTCTCCACCAGCTCGGCATCGTGCAGGCCCTCAACCCAGATGCGGGAGGCGCGCGCCACCCTAGCCGGGGCGTTCTTCACCGCAATAGAACCGGAGCGAGAAATCGTGCGCTTCGGCTCCTTCGCCGCCACCGGGGCGACAATCTCAACGGGCTCACCCTCAATCAGGTAGCCCGGACCCAACGGGAAATTCTTCACGCGACCCTTCGCGTCCTCGAGTCCGAAGAACAGGGCACCGCCGATGCGTTCAGCCTTCACGACCTCACCCACCCAGCCATTAATATCCTCAATCAGCAGGCCGCGGCGCAGCGGCACCTTACGCGGGGCCGGCGCCTGGCGGCTCATGCGGGCGGCGTTTAGATCCTGGGCACCCCAGCCGTAGGGGGAGTGATGGGTACTCAACGTATTCTCCTTTGGGGCGGTAGGGGCAGCAGATCCAGTAGGGGAGGTGACAGCGCCGGAACCATAAGACAGAACAATCAGACGGAACCGTGAGACAGAACCGGCGGGGAACTAAAACGGGGTTCGGGGCGCACCGCAGATTAAGCGGATAGCGGGAGCGACCCCCTTTCAGCCTAGCCATTGTATCGGGTCGGGGGTAGTATCCCCTAGAATTGATACGACCATTGTTGGCGGTGCACTCATCGAGCACCGCCATCGTCTCGAGAGGAAGGAAACGCATGAGCCACTACGATACTCTCGGCGTATCGAACGACGCCAGCCCCGAAGAGATCAAGAAGGCGTACCGAAAGAAGGCACGCCAGCTGCACCCCGACGTGAACCCCTCCGAGGACGCAGCCGAAGAGTTCAAGCGCGTCACCCTCGCCTACGAGGTGCTCTCCGACCCCGAAAAGCGCCGCAACTACGACACTACCGGCGACGAACAGGGCCGCGCAGGCTACCCCGGAGGCGGCGGCTACCCGGGCGGCGGATTCAGCGGCTTCGGCGGTTTCGAGGACCTGCTGAACATGTTCACCGGCGGCGCGGCAGGCGCCCGCGGCCCCGCATCCCGCATGCGTCAGGGCCAGGACGACCTGATTACCGTCTCCATCAGCCTGCAGGATGCCGTGTTCGGTGTTGAGAAGACCATTGAGCGTCGCTCCGCCGTAACCTGTAAGTCCTGTAACGGCGAAGGCACCGCAGAGGGTACCCAGCCCGAAACCTGCACCACCTGCTCCGGTCACGGTTTCATGCAGCGCCGTGTGCAGTCCATCCTCGGTACCGTCATGCAGCAGGTCGAATGCCCCGACTGCCACGGCTACGGCACCGTCATCAAGACCCCCTGCCCTGAATGCCACGGTCAGGGCCGCGTACGTGAAGACGTACCGCTGACCTTCAACGTTCCCGCCGGCGTGCACGACCAGGCGCGTATCCGCCTGCGCGGCAAGGGCGAAGCAGGTCTGTACGGTGGCCCCAACGGCGACCTGTACATTGACCTGAACGTCAAGCGCGACAAGTACTTCAGCCGCGAGGGCGACAACCTGGTCACCACCGTGAACATCCCCATGGTCGCGGCGGCGCTGGGCACCACCATCCCGCTGAAGACCTTCGACGGCGACCAGGAAGTTGCAATCCCCGCAGGCACTCAGAGCGGTGACGTGATCACCCTCAACGGCCTGGGCGCAACCGTGCTCGGCACCGAGCGTCGTGGCGACCTGCTGGTGCGTATTCAGGTGGTCACCCCCACCGACATGACCGAAGAACAGCGTGAACTGCTGCGCCAGTTCGCCGCCCTGCGCGGTGAATCCCTCACCGAAGGTTCGCAGGTCAAGCACCGCGGTGGTCTCTTCTCCCGCCTGAAGGACCAGTTCAAGTAGGATCCCTACACCAAGCTGAGGATGCGGCGGGTGCGGGTTGAGTACCGCACCCGCCGTATTCCTGTCAGCACTGCGCTGTACGCGCCCGCGCTAAGCTGCGCACCTATTTCACACGCCACCCGCACACTACCCACGCTTTCAAACCGCACCCTCAAGGAGAACCATGAGCGCCCCCATCTTCTACATCAGCACGGAAGAATACGACGCACTCACCCCCGGCGCCACCTGCGCGCTCGGCGGCTCCGAAGGCAAGCACGCCCTCGTCAAGCGCCTTGAGCTCGGCGAACGCATCGACCTGGGTGACGGCACCGGCCGCCGCGCACTCGGTACGGTCGCCTCCATCAACGCGGACGGCGTGAGCGTGCAGGTGCAGGAGCTGCGCGAGGAACGTAGCGTGCCCTCCATCTACCTGGTGCAGGCGCTCGCGAAGGACGGCCGCGACCTGCTCGCCATCGAGACCGCCACCGAGCTGGGCGTGTACGGTGTGCTTCCGTGGAGCGCGGACCGCTCCATCGTGCGCTGGAAGGGGGAGCGCGCCTCCAAGGCACACACCAAATGGCAGAACACCGTCACCGCCGCGGCGAAGCAATCGCGCCGCGCACTCATTCCCGAAGTGTACGACCTGTACAGCACCGCCGACCTGGTGGAACTCATTGAAGAAGTAGCCGGCTCTAAGCAGTCCGCCGCCGTGTTCATCCTGCATGAGCAGGCGACCGAACGCCTCAGCGCCCTGGCACGCAAGCTTGTTGAGGCAGAGAACCTGCCCGAAGAAATCTACCTGCTCGTCGGTCCCGAGGGCGGCATCAGCGACCGCGAAGTGCAGCTCTTCACCGACGCCGGCGCGCAGCTGGCACTGCTCGGTGACGAGGTGCTGCGTTCCTCCACCGCCGGTTCTGCCGCCATGTGCACCCTGAACGTGGTGCTCGGCCGCTGGTAGAGCACCTCCGGTAGAGCGCCGCCGCTCAAGTCCAGCCCCGGCACAGTCCAGCCGGTAAAACCGCCTGCTAGAACCCAGCTGATAGAGCCCACCCCGAGCGTGGCACATCACGCACATCTATACTTGTAAATACATCACTAGCCAAGGAGCCCATATGACTACCTCCCGACCTCTATCAACCGCGCGCACCGTATCCTTCAAGAGCGCCGCAGAAATGATTGCCGTGCTCGGCCCGCAGGACGCGCACCTGGCGATTATCGAGGACTACTTCGAGCAGATTAGCCTGCGCCCCAAGGACCTGGACGTGCTCATCACCGGCCCCTCCGAGGCCGTGAACACCGCCGCTAAGCTGCTGAACGAACTGCGCGTGCTCTCCAGCCACGACACGCAGATTACCGTGCAGGTCATTCACCGCCTCATGGGCATGCTTGGCGACGAGCTGAGCAACCCGGCGCACTCGCTGTCCACCAGCATCCTCTCCACCCGCGGAACCACGATTCGCCCCAAGACCATTAACCAGAAGAAGTACGTGGACGCTATCGACGCGAACACCGTCATCTTCGGCATCGGCCCGGCGGGTACCGGTAAGACCTACCTCGCCATGGCGAAGGCTGTGCAGGCGCTGCAGACCCACGAAGTGAACCGCATTATCCTCACCCGCCCCGCCGTGGAAGCCGGTGAGCGTCTGGGCTTCCTGCCCGGCACCCTCAACGAGAAGATCGACCCGTACCTGCGCCCGCTCTACGACGCACTGCACGACATGCTCGAGCCCGAAACCATCCCCAAGCTCATGGAGGCGGGCACCATCGAGGTCGCACCGCTGGCGTACATGCGCGGCCGCACCCTCAACGACGCATTCATCATCCTCGACGAGGCGCAGAACACCACCGCCGAGCAGATGAAGATGTTCCTGACCCGCCTGGGCTTCGGCTCGAAGATGGTCATTACCGGTGACATCACCCAGATTGACCTGCCCGGTGGCGCCGCCTCCGGCCTGAAGCAGGTGCGCAACATTCTGCAGGGCGTGGAGGATATTCACTTCAGCATCCTAGAATCCTCTGACGTGGTGCGCCATACCCTGGTGTCGAACATTGTGTCCGCCTACGATCAGTGGGGCGAAGACCAGAAGGCAATGGAACGCAAGCGCAACCGCAAGGTCAAGCGCGCCACCATTGAGGCCGCAGCCGAAAAGCTGCTGGATCGCGCCGGCATTAACGGCGGCTCCGAAAAGAACGCCGAGCACAACCCCGACAACGCACAGACCACCCCGGAAGGACGCTAAACGGTGGCAGAGATCGAATTCGACTGTGAAGAACCCGCAACCGGTGCCGACCCGGCAACCGACGCCTTCATCCGCGAATCTTTCGAAGCGGTAGACACCGAGGTGCTCACCCGCCTCGTCGAACACGCCTTCAAGCGCATGCACCTTGCCGATGACACCTACCTTTCCATCGCCATCGTGAACGAAGACGAAATGGAACGCGTGCACATCGAGTGGATGGACCTGCCCGGCGCAACCGACGTGATGAGCTTCCCCATGGACGAGCTGGAACCGGGAACCCCCGAAAACCCCTCCAGCGGCATGCTCGGCGACATCATCCTCTGCCCGCCCGTCGCCGCACGTCAGGGCGCAGACGCGGGTCACAGCACCCTCGACGAGCTGTGCCTGCTCACCACCCACGGCATTCTGCACTGCCTCGGCTACGACCACGGCACCGCCGAAGAGGAAGCTGAAATGTTCGGCATTCAGCGCTCCATCCTCGAAGAGTTCCTGGGCCGCCCGGCACCGGTCGAAACCCGACACTAGGGGAGCGGCGTGGACATTCTACTCACAGCCCTCCTCGCCGTTCTTGCGCTCTGTCTGACCGTGGTCGCGGCGATCGCCGAAACCGCGTTCACCTACCTGCCGCACAACGAGGCTGAGGAAGCGGTGGAGGCACACCCGAACACCCTCGGCGCCCGCGTCCTGCAGCGCACCCTCGACGGTGACTCCGAGGCGTACACGCACCCGCTGCGCCTGACCCGCCTCATTGCCGCCGCCGCCGCGGTGCTCGCCACCATGACCTGCCTGCTGAACCTGGTCGAGGTGCACGCGCTCGCCGTCGTGCTGACCCTCGTGATTGTTGCGCTGGTGGGCTACCCGATTCTGCACGTGCTGGCGCGTGCTCTGGGCCGTAACCGCCCGGTCGCGTCGATTCGTGTGCTGGCTCGACCGGTGCACTACCTGTCGGTTCTGCTGAGCCCGGCGACCGGTCTGCTCGATAAGCTCAGTGTGCGCCTGGCGCCGGAACGTTCGGCGGAAGCCCCGGTGGGTGTGTTCGACGAGGAGGAGCTGCGCGAGTTCCTGGACCGCGCCTCCGACGCTGAAACCATTGAGGACGACGAGGCGCAGATGGTGCAGTCCATCTTTGAGATGGACGATACCCGCATCCGTTCGCTCATGGTTCCGCGTACCGACATGCTCACCGCCAGCCGTGACACCCCTCTGCGTGAGGCGCTGAGCCTGTTCCTGCGTTCGGGTTATTCGCGCATGCCGGTGATTGGTGATTCGAGCGATGAGATTCTGGGCGTGCTCTACCTGAAGGACGCGATGCGCGCCTTCATCCTGCATTCGGAGTCGCCGGAGGGTACCGCCCTGCCGACCGTGGTTGAGCTGATGCGCCCGGCTCGTTTTGAGCCCGAGTCGAAGCGCGCCATGGACCTGCTGCGTGAGATGCAGCGTGAGTCCACGCACGTGGCGATCATTGTTGATGAGTACGGCGGCACCGCCGGTCTGATCACGCTTGAGGACCTGATCGAGGAGCTGGTCGGTGACATTTCTGATGAGTACGACCATGAGCGTCCCGAGTACACGCTGAACGATGACGGCACGTTCCGTCTCTCTGCTCGTCTGGGTATTGATGAGCTGGGCGAGATTTTTGGCCGTGAACTCGACGATGAAGATGTTGATACGGTGGGCGGTTTGCTCGCTAAGCATCTGGGTATGGTGCCGATTGTTGGTTCTGAGATTGAGATTGACGGTATTCATATTCGTGCGATTGGTTCGTCGGGCCGCCGCCACCAGGTGGATATGTTGCAGGCGTGGTATGAGCCGCCTCGTGATGAGCAGCAGAACGCTGAAGGTTCCGCGGCGTCTTCCTCGGAGCCTAATTCCGCGGAGGTTGCTGACATCCTCACCGTGGATACCGAGCCTCCCGTTGTGGCTGAGCCGCATGCGCATCCTGATCTTCCGGGAGATATTGCAGAGGCTGAACCGGCAACCGATCAGCACGGCAACCGCTAGATATCGAACATAGACGCCGCATTTTCCCTAACACACTTTGAGTCGGCCGCCCCGCCCCGGAAGGCGCAGGCAGATGAGGCAGGCACCCCATACCCCGCCCGGGGTTTGACCCCCAGGATTTGATAAGGAGAAACACAATGGACCAGGAGTACACCCCGCTCGATTTGAGCATGCTGGACTTGAGCACCCCGCTACCGACCTACCCGGAGAATTTCCGTTCGGGCTTCGCGTCGCTGGTGGGCCGCCCGAATGCGGGTAAGTCTACTTTGACGAACGCTATGGTCGGTCAGAAGGTGGCTATCACCTCGAACCGTCCGCAGACGACCCGCCACACGATCCGCGGTATTGTGCACAAGGACGAGTACCAGCTGATTCTGGTGGACACCCCGGGTATTCACCGCCCCCGCACTCTGCTGGGTGAGCGTCTGAACGACCTGGTGGCGAGCACCCTTTCGCAGGTGGATGTGCTGGGCTTCTGCATTCCGGCGAATGAGAAGATTGGTCCGGGTGACCGTTACATTGCGTCGCAGCTGGTGGCGTCGAGCAATAAGCCGGTGGTTGCTATTGTGACGAAGGCTGACACTGTGAGCTCTGAGGAGCTGCGTGAGCAGCTGCTGGCTGTTGAGGCGCTCGGCGAGGAGGTCATGAGCGCTGAGCGTGCGGCTCGTGCTAAGCGTGCCGCGCATCGTGCGAAGCAGAAGGGTAAGGGCCCCAAGGGTAAGGGCGGCAAGAATGATGCTGTGCCTTTCGCGAAGGGTTCGGGCCCTGCGGCTAAGCGCCGTGCCGGTGAGGTCGCTGAGCCGATGCCGGTTGACGGTAAGGGCGGCTGGGCTGCGATTATCCCGGTGTCTGCTGTGAAGCATTTCCAGGTGGATGCGGTTGCTGACCTGCTGGCGCAGTACACTCCGCTGTCGCCGCCGCTGTACCCGGATGGTGAGCTGACCGATGAGCCGGAGGCAACCCTCATCGCGGAGCTGGTGCGTGAGGCGGCCCTGGAGGGTGCGCGCGAGGAGCTGCCCCACTCGATTGCTGTGACGGTTGAGGAGATGGAATTCCGTGAGGGCCGCCCGGCGGATAACCCGCTGCTGGATGTGCACGTGAACCTGTATGTGGAGCGTGAGTCGCAGAAGTACATCATTATCGGTAAGGGCGGCTCGAACCTGCGCAAGATTGGTACGAAGGCTCGTGAGCAGATTGAGGCGCTACTCGGTACCCGCGTTTATTTGAATATTCATGTGAAGGTTGCGAAGGAATGGCAGTCTGACGCGCGTGCGTTGAACCGCCTGGGATTCTAGTAGCTTTCCTGAGCGCATCGCCCCGGGAGGTTGCCCCGAGCGGTTGTCCTTGGGGCGGTCGCGCCTCCTTGTTTTCACCCGGTGGCTTGCAGAAATATGTGCATGCCTCCGGGTGAAACTTTTCACTCTCATTCGGCGCTCATAGGGAAGAGTGTTACTCTGAGAAAGCACTTGCTCACCGGCAGAAAGAGAAAAGGTATGCCCCAGGCACCTCGTTTACGAAGCACCGGTCGTCATATGCGCACGACGGTCATGACTTCAAACCGCAATAAGTGGATTGCTCTGCTCATTGCTTGCATGCTCGTCGTTGTTGTTGGCTATGGTGGTGTGGTGGCTCTGCGTATGCGCAATAATCTGCATACTCAGGAGTTGAACATCAGCAATTACAAGGACGGCCTGGAGAACGGCGCCTTGGACATTCTCGTGATTGGTTCCGATACCCGTAAGGGTAATAACGGTGCGTACGGTGATGAGGATGACCGCAATTCTGAGGCTCGCGCGGACGTGATGATGCTGCTGCAGATCAGCAAGGACCGTAAGAACGTGAGCGTGCTGTCGTTCCCGCGTGACTTGATGGTTGATGTTCCGCAGTGTACTGATCCTGAGACCGGCACCGTGTACCCGGCTGAGGAGAACGTTCAGATTAACGAGTCTCTGTCTCGCGGTGGTGCCGGTTGTACTGTGGCGACCATTAGTAAGCTGACCGGTGTGAATATTGACCACTTCATGTTGGTGGACTTTAACGCTGTGAAGGAGCTGTCGAAGGTTGTTGGCGGCGTTCAGGTGTGTGTGGACGCTCCGATTGATGACGAGTACAGTGGCCTGAAGCTTCCTGCGGGTACTTCCACTGTTGAGGGTGAGCAGGCTCTTGCGTTCTTGCGTAGCCGCCACGGCTTCTCGGATGGTTCCGATATTGGTCGTATTCAGGCTCAGCAGGGCTTCTTGTCTTCGCTGCTGCGTAAGGTGAAGAGCGAGGGTACTCTGTCGAACCCGGGCCGTCTGATTAACATTGCTGAGGCGATTACTCAGAACGTGACGGTGGATAAGGAACTGGGTAATATCAGCACTCTGGTGGGTGTTGGTGCGGCTCTTGGTGGCGTGGACCTGTCGAATGTTGTGTTTGCGACGGTGCCGACCGAGCCGTGGAGCCAGGATCAGAACCGCCTGCAGGTTTCTGCGGATGCTGCGAATGTGTTCCAGCGTCTGCGTGACGATAAGTCGCTGAAGGAGAAGGCTCCGGAGGCGCCGGCTACTGCAGCTGCTCCGGTTCAGCTCGATCGTACGGTTCCGGTGAATGTGTACAACGCGACCGGCCTGGATGGTCGCTCGGCTACGATTGCTCCGGTGATTGAGGGCCTGGGCTACTCGAATGTTACTCCGGGTACCTCCGCTAACCCGACGAACTTCACCACGGTGTTCTACTCGACCGGTTACGAGGCGGAGGCGAAGGAAATCGCCGCGAAGCTGAACGTGACCCGCGTGGTGGCGACCGAAGAGGTTCTGGGTGTGTCGGTGACGATTGGCACTGACTTCCCGTCCGGTGAGGCGATGGAGAAGCAGGAGGCTGCGATTGCGGGTAACGCGACCGGTCAGACTGCTGATCAGAACAAGTGCCAGACTGCTTTCGCCTACTAGGTTGTAGCTAGTAGAACCTAGTAGGACACAGCGCAGATGCGTGACTATTGAGTGAAGAGGCGTAGCGCCAGAAATGGTGGCTGCGCCCCTTTGCCGTTAATTCTTTCCAGATGATGGACGGCGTCCCGTGTGCCCTGCCACCGCCTCCGGCGCCTGTGATAGCGTGGAGGCATGACTATTGACGGTGAGAGCATGCGCGGGGTTACCCGCCAGGCAGTGAACCTGCTGCTTATTCGCCGGAACGGGGCACGCTAGAATCTGCCGCAACCGTTCCGGCTTTTTGACGCGGCATCTCACCTTTGCATCCTTTCTGATGCACCGCCTTGACCACGGCTGCCGGGGACCGATACCCGGCACGGTACGAGCCCCACCATTGGGGTAGAGCGAGACGGACCAACCAACAGGAATTCATCATGAAAAACCACCAGAAGCCCAGCCCCATGCCGGTACACAAGTACCGCCCTTTCCACGAGCAGATTGTTGTTGACCTGCCGGACCGCACCTGGCCGGATAAGGTCATTGAGAAGGCTCCGCGCTGGTGCGCCGTGGATCTGCGTGACGGCAACCAGGCGCTGATTGACCCCATGGACACCGACCGTAAGCTTGCCATGTTCAAGCTGCTGGTGAAGATGGGTTACAAGGAAATTGAGGTTGGTTTCCCTTCGGCGTCGCAGACTGACTTTGATTTTGTGCGTACTCTCGTTGAGGACGGCCACATTCCTTCGGACGTGACCATTCAGGTTTTGGTGCAGGCGCGTGAGCACCTGATTGCCCGCACTTTTGAGGCGATTGAGGGCGCACCGCAGGCGATTGTGCACTTCTACAACTCGACCTCCGTGTTGCAGCGTCGCGTGGTGTTCAACCAGGATCAGGAGGGCGTGCTGGATATCGCCCTGCAGGGTGCACGTCTGTGCCGCAAGTACGAAGAGCAGATGGTCTCTGATACTAAGGTCATCTACGAGTACTCGCCCGAGTCCTTCACCGGTACTGAGCTGGAGTATGCGGCTCGCGTGGTGAACGCTGTGGCTGAGGAGCTGGAGATTGGTCAGAACGGCCGCGAGCTGATTGTGAACCTGCCCGCTACCGTTGAGATGGCTACCCCGAACGTGTACGCCGACTCGGTTGAGTGGATGCACCGCAACCTGAACCACCGCGAGCACATTGTGCTGTCGCTGCACCCGCATAATGACCGCGGTACCGGCGTGGCTGCTGCTGAGCTGGGTTACCTGGCGGGCGCTGACCGTATTGAGGGTTGCCTCTTCGGTAATGGCGAGCGCACCGGTAACGTTGACCTGGTGACTTTGGGCCTGAACATGTACACCCAGGGCATTGATCCGCAGATTGATTTCTCTGATATTGACGGTATCCGTAAGACTGTTGAGTACTGCAACCAGTTGAAGGTGCACGAGCGTTCGCCGTACGGTGGCGACCTGGTGTTCACTGCGTTCTCTGGTTCGCATCAGGACGCTATTAAGAAGGGCTTTGAGGCTCTGGAGCGTACTGCTGCTGAGGCGGGTAAGACCGTGGATGAGGTGTACTGGGAGGTTCCGTACCTGCCGATTGATCCTCGCGATTTGGGTCGTACCTATGAGGCGATTATTCGTGTGAACTCGCAGTCCGGTAAGGGCGGTATGGCGTACCTGCTGAAGCAGGATCACGGTCTGGATCTGCCGCGTCGTGCGCAGGTTGAGTTCTCGAAGATTGTTCAGGCTCGTACTGACGCTGAGGGTGGCGAGATGACCAGTGAGAAGCTGTGGAACATTTTCGCGGATGAGTACCTGCCTGCTGCTGATCCTGAGAAGCGTTGGGGTAAGTACCGTATTGAGTCGATTAATATTGATTCGGCTGATACTGGTGCGACGACTCTGCGTGTTGGTCTGAACATTGATGGTCACACGTACACTCGTTCTGCTTCGGGTACTGGCCCGGTGGATGCTCTGCAGAACATCCTTTCGGGTGAGGGCGTGGATATTCGTGTGATGGATTATTCGGAGCACACGATGTCGTCTTCGTCGACTGCTAACGCGGCTTGCTACGTTGAGGCTGCTGTTGGTTCTCGCGTGTTGTGGGGTATTGGCGTGGACAGCTCGACTACTCGTGCGGCGTTGAAGGCGATGATTTCGGCTGTGAACCGTGCGCTGCGTGATGAGCGTCAGGCGTAGGCGATAGCCGTACATGCTTTGTGCAAGGTTTGCGGGTGACCGCTGGCTGATGACCGTTGATCGTGCATGATGTGGGGGCGGGATGCATACTGGGAGTATGTATCCCGCCCTTAGTCGTTTAATGTGCGTAGGTGTTGTGCGCATCGGCGTGCTGTGGGGCGAATAGTCTGCAGGGAGGAACTCTCATGAAAAGCTACGCGATGGTGTTTAGCCCCGTTGATGCGGCGGGCACCGATTCTTCTGCTCGTGCCTGGAATTATGAGCTGCGCGGTGGTGATGATACTGCTCTGCCTGCCGGTTCCCCCGAGGTGTGGGAGGCTGGCTGGGTGGGTTCGACTGGTCCCGGTATTGAGCAGGATCAGTGGCCGCGTAGTACGTTTACTGGTTTGCCGATGCAGCATATTTTCACGGTGAGGTTGCCGGGGGAGTACCTGCCGGATGCGCAGAAGTATCCGGGCGTGGTGGCGTTCTCGTTCTTCGCTGGTGATGGCCAGTTCGCTGAGGATGAGGCGACTGAGGGCGTTGCTAATGCTGCCAGTGATGATCCGTTTGAGGTGCAGTATGCGCAGGCGCGGGTGCATCCGTATCAGCTTCTGTTGCGCGATATTTTGGATGCCGAGTTTGCGGTGCTGTACCTGAATGAGCAGGAGTTCTCATCCCGTACGGAGCCGCCGCAGGATGTGCGCCGCCCCGGTGAGCATCGTGGTGAGGAGGAGAGCTTCAGCGCCTGGGCTTTGGCGGATCAGCAGCCGCTGGATCGTAAGCCTGCTCTTGTGGGGTGGGTTCCGACGGATGACCCGAACGCCGGTAAGGTCCCCAGCGATGTGTTTGAGAATGTTGACCCGGATACCGGTTATCTGAGTCCTTTCGATTGGGACTCGGAGGATTCGGCGTGGTTTGAGTGGGCTAAGCCGCTGATTGCGGTGGGTACTCACCTGGGTGGCACCCATTTTTATGCGCAGAGCCTGCCGGAGGGTCTGACGGCTCGTTATATTGAGTTCGATGAGTTTGATGTGCTGAATTTTGGGTGCGGTAGCGCTGTTTTTGATTTTGAGACCGGTGTTTTTGACTGGTCCTGCGGATAGTCCGCTTGCGCCGAAAAGCGCGCCTGTGACCCACATTTGACACGCATTTAAGCCGTTTACACAGTTTCCTCAAGTCGCGGATGAGCCATGGATGCACCGCGGTGTACCGCCGGAACCGGCACCCTGAACGTTTCACAGTGTGGACGGGGCGGTTTGCGGAAGTTCCACATCACCTTCCGCGAACCGTCTCGGGCGGGCACGCCTCCTGTATCCTTGAATGCGTGGAATGGATTCAAGCAATTATTTTGGGCTTTGTTCAGGGCCTGACCGAATTTCTGCCGATTTCGTCATCGGCGCATCTGAACATTGTTGGCCAGATTCTGCCGGAGAAGGCTGACCCGGGCGCCGCGTTTACCGCAATCACCCAGCTGGGTACTGAGACCGCGGTCTTGATTTTTTTCTGGCGCGATATTGTGCGCATTGTGAAGGCATGGTTTGGCGCTCTTACCGGTCGTGTACCGCGCAATGACCCGGATGCCCGCATGGGTTGGCTGATTATTATTGGCTCTCTGCCTATCGGTGTTCTGGGTCTGCTGTTGGAAGACTACATCGACACGCAGTTCCGTAGCCTGTGGATTGTGGCGACTATGCTGATTGTGTTTGCTGTGTTCCTGGGCCTTGCAGACCGTTTCGGCCGCGAGCAGCGTGAGCTGAAGGACCTGACTTTCCGTCACGGCCTGCTGTACGGTTGCGCACAGGCGCTGGCACTGATCCCGGGTGTTTCCCGTTCGGGCGGTACGATTACTGCGGGTCTGTTCATGGGTTACACCCGTGAGGCTGCGGCGCGTTACTCGTTCCTTTTGGCGATGCCCGCCGTGTTCATGTCCGGTCTGTACAAGACCTTCAAGGTGGTCACCGGCGAGGAGGCCACCGGCTACTACGGTATCCCCTCGACTATCGTGGCTACTCTGGTTGCGTTTGTGGTGGGTTACCTGATGATTGGCTGGTTCCTGAAGTACGTGTCGTCGAAGTCGTACGGCATTTTCATCTGGTACCGCATTGCGCTCGGTATCCTGATTTTCGTTGGTCTGGGCACTGGCGTTCTGAACGCTACTTCTTCGGCGTTCTAAGGCTTTAGCCCTCAGCGTGATATGACATACCCGTCCGTGAGTTTCTCACGGGCGGGTATTCTTATTGGAGTAGATTTTTTGGCACCCGCATGCCTTGAGGTTGGGCGGCGGGTGTGGCGCGTCCACCGGTTGTGGGCGTTTTTACGGAAAGGAAACCCATGCGAGCTTGGGATGCCCCCGCCTCTGTGACTCTGCCCGGTCAGGCTGCGTTGCCGCGTATTTTTGATACTTCTGCCGGTGAGATTGTTCAGGTTCAGGAGGATAAGGCGGCGAGCCTGTACGTTTGCGGTATCACCCCGTACGACGCGACGCATATGGGTCACGCCTCCACCTATGTTGCTTTTGACTTGCTGCACCGCGCCTGGCTGGATGCGGGCGTGCCGGTAACGTACGTTCAGAACGTGACCGATGTGGATGACCCGCTGCTGGAGCGTGCGACCGCGACGAACGTTGATTGGCGTGAGCTGGCTGAGGATCAGACGGAGCTGTTCCGCACCGATATGAAGGCGCTGAACGTGATTCCGCCGGCGCACTATGTGGGTGTGGTGGAGTCCATTGAGTGGCTGTTCCCGCTGATTGAGGATTTGCTGCGCCGCGGTCTGGCGTACCGCGTGCCCGGTTTCACGGACGAGCAGGGTGTGGTGCATCCTGACGGTGACGTGTACCTGGATCTGAAGGCTGTGCGTGAGCTGCCCGCGAATGCCGAGGGCTACTCGTGGGCACCGGGCGAGGTCTGCCACTTGAGCCGTGATGAGATGCTGGAGATTTTCGCTGAGCGCGGCGGCGACCCGAACCGTGCCGGTAAGCGTGACGCACTGGATCCGCTGCTGTGGCGTGTTGAGCGTGAGGGCGAGCCGAGCTGGGATGCCGGCGAGCTGGGCGCGGGCCGCCCCGGCTGGCACATCGAGTGCACGATGATTGCCCGCCGTTTTGTGGATGGTTCGCTGACCGTTCAGGCTGGCGGTAACGACTTGACGTTCCCGCACCACGATTTGGGTGCGGGCCATTCGTGGGCTGTGTCTGCACGCCCGCACGCTAAGCATTACGCGCACACCGGCATGGTCGGTTTGGACGGCCACAAGATGAGCAAGTCCCGCGGCAACCTGGTGCTGGTTTCGCGTCTGCGTGCGGCAGGTGAGGATGCGAACGCGGTGCGTCTGGCGATTATGGGTCAGCATTACCGTTCGGATTGGTTCTGGACTGATGAGCTGCTGGAGCACGCGAAGGCTCGCCTGGATACGTACCGTCATGCGGTGTCGGTGGCTGAGGGCCGTGAGGGTTCCGAAGGTGTCACCGATGAGGCGGCGGTTGAGCTACTGGCCGCTGTGCGTGAGGCGCTCGGTGAGGACCTGAACGCTCCGGCGGCGTTGGCGGCTGTGGATGCGTGGGCTGTGAAGGCTCTGGCGGACACCACCGTCGGTGGTGGCGCGCTGGTGCGTGACATCCTGGCGGCACGCCTGGGCGTGGTCCTCTAGGATGGCTTCGTCGGTTATGGAGGAGCTGTACGCTCTTCGCCCGTACGACCGTGAGAGGGTCGATGCGCTCGCAGCAGAGATGTTAGCTGAGGCTCGCGCATACGAGGCGCAGGAGGAAGCGTAGGGCTTCTGAGAGCAAAAAAGGGGTGGGTGACTCTGGAATAACTCCAGGGTCACCCACCCCTTTTGCGTTTAACCGGTTGTAGAACCCGATGACTGGTTATCACGCCCGCGGGGTAATGCGCCACAGCCGATTTGCAGACTCCGCTAAAATAGAAAAGGATTTTTTCCGTCCACAGTTCGCCGCGACGGCGAACAGCACAGACTGACCCAAACCCGAGGAGAACCACCCCGTGAGCAGCGGCACCCACACCCCTACCGGCGCAATCAACCGCCGCGGCCCCTTCCGCCCCGGCGAGCGCGTCCAAATCACTGACGAACGCGGCCGCATCACCACCATCACCCTCGCCGAAGGCGGCGAATACCACTCCCACAAGGGCTTCCTCAAGCACGACGACCTCATCGGCGCACCCGAAGGCACCGTCATCGCCAACACTCACGGCATCCTCTACCAGGCGCTGCGCCCCCTCTACAAGGACTTCGTGCTCTCCATGCCGCGCGGCGCAGCCGTCGTCTACCCCAAGGACGCCGCCCAGATCATCGTCAAGGCAGACATCTTCCCCGGCGCACGCGTCGTCGAGGCCGGCGTCGGCTCCGGTGCACTGTCCATCGCGCTGCTGCGTGCAGTCGGCGACTACGGTTGCGTGCACTCCTTCGAACGTCGTGAAGAGTTCGCAGACGTCGCCCGCGGCAACATCGAAACCATGTTCGGTGGACCCCACCCGGCGTGGAAGCTGAGCATCGGCGACCTGCAGGACACCCTTCCGCAGGTTGAAGAGCCCGGCAGCGTCGACCGCGTCGTACTCGACATGCTCGCACCCTGGGAATGCCTGGACGCTGTAGCGGAGGCGCTCGCACCCGGCGGCGTGCTCATCTGCTACGTTGCGACCGTGACCCAGATGTCCCGCCTGGTTGAGGGCATGCGCCTGGACGGCCGCTTCACCGAACCCGAATGCGACGAAACCATTGTGCGCGGCTGGCACGTGGAGGGCCTGGCGGTCCGCCCCGACCACCGCATGGTTGCACACACCGCGTTCCTGGTCGTGGCTCGTCGCCTGGCTGACGGTGCGGTGCGTCTGGCACCGAAGCGTCGCGCGTCCAAGACTGATTTCTCTGAAGAGGATATGAACGAGTGGATTCCCATGAACGTGGGTGAGCGTGAGGTGACCGATAAGAAGATTCGCCGCGCAGCCCGCGATGCGAAGAACCTTGCCGCTCACGCCGCACGCGCGAACGAGATTGCGCTCGAACAGAACGGTACCGCGCAAAACGACAGCGCAGCAGCTGAGGCGACTGAATCCGCCGAATAATTTGAACCACCTTTGACCTGCGGGGGCACGGGCGTTGCCTGGAGCCCCCGCAGTGCACTCACCAGGCTACTCACTGTGCCCAACCACCCGCACCGAGTAGCCGCCGATTAGGACGAACAGCTAAAGGAGCTACCGTGTCCACCCACGAATCTGCAGATCAGGCAGGAACCCCCCAGTACGGCACCGCCCACAGTGCAGCCAGCGCGGCACCGCACTACTCGGCTGCTTTCGGGTCGACCTCCCTGCCCGGCAGTCAGCCCGTCAGCGCGCAGGAGTATGACGCCGTGCTGCGTCGACTCTCCGCGGCGGAGGCAACCCGCGACAATATGAGCCGACAGATTCGTGGTGCGGGGGAGAAGAACCGCAAGCTCGTTGAGGCAATCACCAGCATGCGCTACCAGGTGGAGCGTCTGCGCGCCTCCCTGTCGCAGAACGTCATGCCGCCGCTGAATTCGGCAATTGTGCTGGCGGTGCATGAGGGCCAGACCATGACCTACGAGCAGGTCGCAGACGATAAGACCCCCGCCGAGATTGACACCTACCTGGACGTTCAGGTGAGCGGCCGTATGATGCGTATTCCCGTATCCCCGCTCATTGACCTGTCCACGCTGACCCCCGGCATGACCGTGCTACTCAACGACAAGACGGAGGCGGTGCTCGCCCTGGACACCGAACCTTTCGGCGACGTGGTGACCGTGCGCGAGGTGCTGGATGAGCAGCGCGTGCTGGTTGATACGTCCTCGGGTGCCCAGCAGGTGGCGCGCGTGGCTGGTTCCCTCGACATTGAGCAGCTGCGCACCGGCGATGCGGTCACCCTCGACACGCGCACCCGCATGCTGACCTCGCAGGTTCCCGCCTCCCGCTCGCAGGAGCTGGTGCTTGAAGAGATTCCGGACGTCACCTACGAGCAGATTGGTGGCCTGGGCGCGCAGATTGAGCAGATTCGCGACGCGGTGGAGCTGCCGTACCTGCACCCCGAGATTTTTGAGCGCTACCACCTGGCACCGCCCAAGGGCATTCTGCTGTACGGCCCTCCCGGTAACGGTAAGACCATGATTGCTAAGGCTGTGGCGAACTCCCTTGCGGCTCGTGCGGCTGCGCTGAACCCGGGTTCGGCTACTCGCGGCTACTTCTTGAACATTAAGGGCCCCGAGCTGCTCGATAAGTTCGTCGGTGAGACCGAGCGCCAGATCCGCGATATTTTCGTTGCCGCCCGTGAGAAGGCGGAGGCGGGTCACCCGGTCGTCGTGTTCTTCGACGAGATGGAGTCGCTGTTCCGTATGCGCGGTTCGGGTCGTTCCTCCGATATTGAGACGACCATCGTGCCGCAGCTGCTTGCCGAAATTGACGGCGTGGAGTCCCTGCAGAACGTCATCGTTATTGGTGCGACCAACCGTGAAGACCTCATTGATGCCGCGGTGATGCGCCCGGGTCGACTCGACCTGAAGATCCGCATTAACCGCCCGGACGCCGCCGGTGCAGCAGAAATTTTCGGTCTGTACCTGACCGAGGACCTGCCCCTGGACGCTGCGGAGGTTGCAGCCGCCGGTTCGACCCGCGCCGCCCTGACCGCGATGATTGCGGCGGCGGCAGGTCAGCTGTACGCGCGCACCCCCTCCACGGCGTACGCTGTGGCGACCGTGGATTCTTCCATGGTCGTTGGTTCTGGTGCGAGCGCGAACCTGTCCACTCACACGCTGTACCGCGGCGATTTCGCGTCGGGCGCGGTGATTCGCAATATTGTGGACCGCGCAAAGAAGGCCGCGATTAAGGAGCAACTGCAGGCGCTGACCGCCGGTGCGGACGCCTCGAGCGTTGGTATTGGTACCCGCCACCTGCTGGAGGCGGTACGCGCCGAGTTTGAGGATCAGGTGGACTTGCCGCCGCTGCCCGATATTGAGGATGCGCTCACCGTTGCCGGTGTGCGTGGCCGCCTGGTGTCGGTGGAGCCGCCGCGCTAAACCGCGCGCTTACCCAGCAATACAACCAGCATTACCGCAGGTCCAAAGCCTTTAGATGGTATATATTTTTTCAGGAGAACCCCATGAACTCCACCCCCAGCTACGGCGTGCACCGCATTATGGGTGCCGAAACTGAGTACGGCGTCATCGCTCCCTCCGCGCCGGGCACCAACCCGACCGTGCTGTCGGCACTGGTGGTCAACACCTACGCCAAGCTTGCGTTCCGCCGCGGCGCCGCCTTCCGCGAGGAGCTGCAGCGCCGCGCCCTGGCGGATGAGCTGACCGCCGAGCAGGCACGCCAGGCAGAGAACTACTCGACCGCCACCCCCGAGGGTCAGTGGTTGGGTGAGTCCGAGTCGCCGCTACGTGATGCGTTCGGTCAGGTTCAGGACGCCTCCACCGCCCACTCAAGCCAGATGACGCACACCCGCACCGAGCTGACCAGCGAAGATATCGCCCTGGAGATTATGCGTGAGGCAGGCGTTCAGGCACCGGGTGAACCCGCCGAGCCGCGTAGCGCCCTGGATGCGCTCGCCGGTGTGCACGGCCGCGGTGGTTTCCCGGAGCGTCTGGACTGGGACCGCGTGACCATGAACGCGATTCTGCCCAATGGTGCGCGCCTGTATGTGGATCACGCGCATCCGGAGTATTCGTCGCCGGAGGTTCTGACCCCCGCCGACGCGGTGCTCTATGACGCTGCCGGTGACGCGCTGGCGTACGAGTCGCTGGTGGAGCTGGGCAACCACGCGCAGGATTTGCCGCAGGTGAAGCTGTACAAGAACAACACCGATTCGAAGGGCCAGTCGTACGGCGCCCACGAAAACTACCTGATCAGCCGTGATGTTCCGTTTGAACAGGTTGCGGACGCGCTCCTGCCGTTCTTTGCGACCCGCGCTATTTTTACGGGTGCGGGCCGTGTGGGTATTGGTACGCACGGTGAGGTTCCGGGTTTTCAGATTAGTTCGCGTGCTGATTTCTTTGAGCGCACGATTGGTCTGGAGACCACGATTCGCCGCCCGATTGTGAATACGCGCGATGAGCCGCATGCGGATGAGTCGAAGTACCGCCGCCTGCACGTGATTCCGGCGGACGCGAACATGTCGCACTATTCGAACCTGTTGAAGTTTGGTACGGCGGCGCTGGTGATGAACCTGATTGAGTCGCACAGCGAGCAGCACCCCGCGCTGCCGGGTGTGCGCCTGTCCGATCCGGTGGCGGCGATGCACGCGGTCAGCCACGATTTGTCGCTGTCGGTTCAGCTGCCGCTAGCGCCGTCTTCGGCGACCCTGCCGAACCCGGTGTCCACGAATGGTTCGGCGAGTGCCCTGCAGATTCAGCGCGCCTACTATGAGGCCTCCCGTGCGCACGAGGAGTCGAACCCGGTGGGTGTGGATGCTGAGACCGCGCAGATCCTCAACCTGTGGGGTGAGGTTCTGGATGCCCTGGAAACCAACCCGCTCTCGCTGGCGGATCGTTTGGATTGGGTGGCGAAGTATGCGCTGGTGCGCGGTTATGTCGCTCAGGGCGTAGATTATGCGAATCCGAAGTTGAAGGCTTTGGATTTGCAGTACGCTGATATTGACCCGTCGAAGAGCCTGTACCACCGTCTGGTGGCGCGCGGCCGTATGCGCACGCTGTTCTCTGCTGAACAGGTGGAGCGTGCGACGACTGAGCCGCCGCGTGAGACGCGCGCGTTTTTGCGTGGCACTTTGATGGCGCGTTGGCCGGAGGAGATTCTGGGTATTAACTGGGATACGGTCTCGTGCCGCGGCAGGTATTCGAAGGATCTGACTCGTTTTACGATGATGGAGCCGACCCGCTACGGTGCCGCTGAGGTGGAGCCGCTGCTGGATGAGGTGAACCATTCGGATGCGCTACTGAACCGCCTGCGCTAGCAGCGCCTCACAGCCGCAAACCCACATAAACTCATATTCTTCCCCGGGGCAGATACCCCCATTCGGAAGAGCGAAAACCACATAACCCACAGGTAGGGTGCAGTACCTAATGTTGCGGTAGGCGGCGCGCACCATCCCGGCACCGCCTCCAGCAGTACATCTAAGCACCCCGCCTGACCCCATCACTTGACGTTCAGACCGCCCCCCTAACCGGTCTGAACAAAACCCTTGAAGGAGAGAACCATGAGCCGCGAACGCATCAGCGCACAGCAGACCGAAACCACCGCAGCCGAGCAGGAGCAGGAACTGACCCTCGCCGCCTCCCACGTCGTCTCTGACGTGAGCGAGGTCGACGACCTGCTCGACGAAATTGACGGCCTGCTCGCTGAGAACGCTGAAGACTTCGTCACCGGCTTCGTCCAGAAGGGCGGCGAGTAACCGGCACACCCTGCCGGGTCAGCATCATGGAACACCGCATTTTCGGCATTGAAAGCGAATTCGGGCTCAGCTACGTCCCGCACGGGCTCGGTCGGCTGAGCATCGAAGAGTCCGCCGCCGCCCTTTTCAAGCCCGTCCTGGATCAGTGGCGTTCAACGAACGTCTTCCTGCCCAACGGCGGCAGGCTCTACCTTGACGTGGGTTCGCACCCCGAGTACGCCTCCGCCGAGTGCGGCAGCATTGATGAGCTGCTCGCGCAGGAGCGCGCCGGTGAGTTGCTGTTCGCTGACCTGGCGCGTACCGCCCGCAAGCGCCTGCTCGCCGGTTCGGAGGGTCGCCCCCTCGACGGTGAGCTGTACCTGTTCAAGAACAACGTGGACTCGGCGGGCAACTCCTACGGTAGCCACGAGAACTACCTGATTAGCCGCAAGCTGCAGTTCAACGACCTGATTGCCCAGCTCGTGCCGTTCCTGGTGACCCGCCAGATTCTGGTGGGCGCCGGCAAGACTCACCCGCAGGGCGGCCCGGTGCCCGGTTCGACCGACCCGGCGTCCAGCACGGGTGTGCCCTCGTACTCGTTCTCGCAGCGTGCTGACCACATTTGGGAGGCGGCGTCCACCTCGACCTCCCGCGCTCGCCCGCTCATTAACACTCGCGATGAGCCGCACGCGGACGCTTCGAAGTTCCGCCGCATGCACGTTATTAATGGCGACTCGAACATGGCGGAGCCGACGACCCTGCTGAAGATTGCCAGCACCGACCTGGTGCTGCGCATGCTGGAGGATCGCTTCCCGGTCACGAGCCTGGATATTGTGTCCGTCCCGGCGGCTCTGCGCGCCATCAGCCACGACCTGACCGGCACCGCAACCTTCGAAACCACGGACGGTAAGCACTACACGGCGTTGAGCGTTCAGCGTCACTACCTGGATGCGGCACGCCAGTACGTGCAGCAGTACGGCGCGCACCACCGTCACGTGGAATACGCCCTGGACCTGTGGCAACGCACCCTGGACGCTATCGAGTCCGGCGACTACAGCAGCATCGATACTGAGATTGACTGGGCGATTAAGAAGAAGCTCCTGGACGCGTACATTGCCCGCGCCCGCGCGGCTGGTCAGCCTGCCGATTATGCGAGTGCCCGCATCCGTCAGCTGGATTTGGCGTACCACGACATCGACCCGGAGCGTAGCGTCTTCCATGCGCTGGTTCGTCGCGGTGCGGTCAAGCGCATCCTGCCCGAGGGTGCCGCGGAGGCGGCGAAGACTCAGCCGCCGAACACTCGCGCTCTGCAGCGTTCGCGTTTCATTAATGCGGCGGTTGCGGCGGGGGAGCAGTTCACCGTTGATTGGGTGCATTTGAAGCTCAACGCCTACCCGCAGCACACGCTCGTGTGTAAGGACCCGTTCGCTACCGGCAGCGAGGAGCTGGAAGAGGTGCTGGGCCTGCTGGAGTCTAAGGCGCGTCAGCATCAGGAGGCGGCATTCCCGCCGCCCTGCTAAACAGCGCCGCTAGACGGCACCCCTAAACAGCACCGCTAGAAACGCTCTGATGAGGGGAAACCCGCCAGCGGTCGGGGTTCTCGGGCCTTCGGGAACACCCCGGCCGCTACACAGCCTGAACACAGCTACGTGCCGTAGCATAAAACAGCTAAACCTATACCTGTAAACTGTTCTGTGGCACACGGGCACCCACACGCCCCACTCTCACAGAAAACCCCAGAGGATAACACTATGACCAAACGCTCTAAGCTCACTATTTTTGGCGCCAGCGCGGCAGCTCTTGCGCTCGCACTGTCTGCATGTGGCGCACAGTCCAACAACGGCGACCTGTCCAAGGTGCAGTACACCTTGAAGCACGCGACCGCTGAGCCGGAGGCGTCTTTCGCGACTCCCTTTGCCGCTTCTAGCCCCTCCGCGTACGTGATTGAGGAAGGTAACGGCGAGTCCATCAACGATGGTGACTACGTGCTCGTTGAGGCTGCCGTGTTCAACGGCACCGACGGCAAGCTTAACGGTTCCACTTACTCCAGCGAGCCGATTCTGCTGCCCATTAACGACCAGCTGAAGCAGGCTGCACCGCAGGTGTACGAAACCTTGAAGAAGATTAAGGTTGGCGGTTCTTTCTCGTACACCACCAACGTTCTGCAGCAGCGTAGCACCGCGGGCGTGACCACTACGACCGCTTCGCCCGGCGCCGCAACCAACGTTGAGGTGTACACCGTGAAGACGAAGCTGCCCAAGTACGCAACCGGTAAGGCTGTTGAGGCTGACCCGTCGCTGCCGTCCTTCACCCTGGATGAGTCCACCGGCAAGGCTGAAATTAAGCTGCCCGATAACAAGCCGGAGGTCACCGAGCTGACCGCTAAGACCCTCATCGAGGGCGAGGGCGCCGAGGTCAAGGAAACCGACACCGTGTACGTGCGCTACATTGGCGTGCAGTACTCCGACGGTAAGGTCGTTGACGGCAACTACAACGCCGCCACCCCGATGGGTATCTCCCTGCAGGGCGTTATCAAGGGCTGGACTCAGGGTCTGAAGGGCAAGAAGGTCGGCTCCCGCGTTGAGCTGGTCATCCCGGCGGACCTGGCGTACGGTAACGACACCGGCGGCTCCAAGCCTTCGGGTCCCCTCGTGTTCGTGGTCGATATTCTGGGCGCGGAGGAGAACCCGCAGACTCTGCAGCGTGCTCAGGCTGCTTCTAGCGCGGCTGCTGCGGAGGCGAGCGCTTCGGCATCCGCTTCTGCGACCGCAACCCCGGCAGCGACCGCTTCGGCTACCGCACAGTAGCCCGGCACCCACATTTTTACCGTAGTTTTTACTTCACGGTTTTATACCGCGCTCGCCGCTTATCCTGTATGGGCGGCGAGCGCACCCACTATTTCGATTCATTTCGAACCAATCAAAGGAGACACCCATGTCTTTCGGTCAGCGTAACCTCGACCGCGAAAAGCCCGAAATCGATTTCCCCGAGGGCGACGCCCCCACCGAGCTGGTCATCACCGACCTGATCGAAGGTGCAGGCGCTGAGGTTGTTCCCGGCTCCCGCGTGCTCACCCACTACGTTGGTGTTGCATTCTCCACCGGTGAAGAGTTCGACGCATCCTGGAACCGTGGCGAGCCGCTGCCGTTCCAGGTGGGCGTTGGCCAGGTTATCCGCGGCTGGGATGAGGGCCTGCTCGGCATGAAGGTTGGCGGCCGTCGTCGCCTGGAGATTCCCGCCGACATGGCGTACGGTGACCGCGGTGCTGGCTCGGTCATTAAGCCCGGCGAGTCCCTGATTTTCGTGGTGGACCTGCTGGACGTCCGCTAAGGACTAGCCAGGTTCTCGCGCTTCTCACGTAAGACGCGCAGAGACACATAGCCCGGTGCTTTCTCCCGATTGTGGGAGGGGGTGCCGGGCTTTTGCGTACCCACACGCTGAGTAAGTGCCGCGGAACACACACGGTATGATGGAATCATGTCCACCGCAGCTCAGCTTTTCATGACTCTTCACCGCCTCGCCACCGCCGCCGAGGCACCCGATGCCGCAACCCGAACCCAGGGCATCAGCCGCAACGAGCTACTGACCCTGCTCGGTATTAGCACGCGCGCTAACGGCTCCCTCAGCGAGGCCCAGGAACGCGCCTTTGAACGAGCCAAGCAGACCCTGCGTGATGCCGGCGCGCGCATTACCCACGTGACCACGGATCTGGGGGAGCGCTACCGACTCGAACCCAGCGACGCAGCTAAGCTACCCGCATGGAACCCCACCGCTGAGGAGTTCCGCCTCATCAACACCATCCTGCGCGGCTGGGAAGGCACCGAACTGCAGGATGACGCCTACCGCATTCTGCGTAAGATTGCGCTGACCAGCGAGAACCTCACCGATGAGGCGCTCGCCGCCGCGAAGATTCTGGAGCCGAAGACCGGCAAGCGTCAGCGCGCGAAGAACCTGTACACCTACCGCGAGCCTCTTCAGCGTATTTACTTTAGCGATAACCCGCACCTGAATGAGCTGTTCACCGCCTATGCGGAGCGTAAGACGGTCACGTTCACCTATCAGACGGCTGCCGGTGCGACCCGCACGCAGGAGAAGGTCAGTGTTGCCGGTATTGGGTACCGTTACGGCACCTGGTATTTTGTCGGCTACTACACTGAGAGCTCGGAGCGTAAGGAGTACACGTTCCGTGCCAGCCGTATTCAGAAGCTCACGATGCTCTCACGTATCGATTCGACCCCCATCAACGCGACGTTCAACGCCAAGAACTGGCTTGAAGACATTAAGGGCTACGAAGAGAGCCTAATCGTTGCCGAGGTCAACGCCGATTCCACAGTCTCGGAGCCCTTCACCGTGCCCTCGTACGGCACGATTGATAGCGCCGTGGCGGCAACCAGCTACAGCTGCGTTATCGAACCGCCCGCTGAATCGGAGGACGCGCCCACCCGCCAGCGTGATAGCTACGCCGCCCAGCAGCAGCTCTTGCGCACCCTCACCGACCTGCACAGCGGAGCGGTCGAGGACCCCGGCACGTGGAGCAAGATTGACCAGCGTAACCGCAATAATGTCCTCGATGCCCTCGTCGACCTGATTTTGGGTCTGCACCGTGCCGACCGCTGGGCGAGCGCCCACGGTGAAGAGCCCATGCCGTTGAACCAGCTCAACGCCCTCTACAGCGTGGACACCGACAAAAACCGCGACCTCGGCAAGACCATCATTCCCGAGATTTTCGCGCAGGTAGACACCGTACCTTTCGACGCCGACCCCAAGGACCCGGACGCCCTCAAGCCCAGCTACATTAATCTGCTGCCGGACTTTGGCGGCGCGACCCCGCACACGCTGCTGAACTACGCCCGCCTCACCGACACTGAGCTCGCTATCCTCGTTTTCACCCTGTCCGCCGCAGATATTCTGCACCCGGCGGATGCGCGCCTGGGCAGTATCCGCCAGGCGCTCGCCGCCGCGTACCCGAACGCGCCCGTTTATGCGCAGCACCTGTGCTTTGCCCCGGAGGAGCCTTTGCTGCAGGAGGCGACTGCCGCCCTGAGTAGCGGCAACGCCGTGACCATTGGTTACGGTGAGCGTGCCGCGGACCGCCTGGTGGACCCGTATGCGTTGGTGTTGCACCGCGACCACATGTATCTGCATGCGTGGTGCCGTACCGCTGAGGAATGCTACTATGCCGCGCGCGATGAGCAAGTCCCCGAGTATGTACCCGCGCAGGCGTCTGAGGCTTTTGCTCACCCCACCACCGGCGAAGCAGAGAACGGCGAGGTTGCAGACAGCGAGGCGGGGGAGAAGACCCCCACGTTCTGGCGTAACTTCCGCCTCACCCGCATCAACCACATTCACGAGGCGGGTGCGGGTCGTGCCCACCCGGTCACCGGTGACACCGTCCCGCATTGGCACGCGCAGCAGCACAGTACTCAGACCAACCCCTTTGCTGAGTTGCGTATTCACCCGACCGAGCATATTCCCAGCGGCGAGCCGCTCGATACTCTCACCGCAACGTACATGCGTCGAAGCACCCACCACGTGAAGAAGGTTTCACGCACCCAGTACGTGCGTATTCACTACTACAACAACGCCCACGGCGCTGGCGATAAGAACATCCTCGACACCGTCATCGCGCACCGAGGTGCCCTCGAACTCATCGGTCCCGCGCACCTGCGCGCGGCGTTGCTTGACCAGTTGCAAATCCTTAATGCGAGCAGCCGCAGTGGTACGCCCGCAGGTGTGCCCGCAGAAAAATAGAACTCCACCCACTAGCAAAAACACCCTAAAAACCCTTCCAAGGCGCCAAAACATTAACCTAAAACTTGTATAATGGTGCTCATGTCTTGGTGGTTCTGGATTTTGCTATGGGGCGCGCTCATCATCTGCTCGCTCCTCTATTTGGCATGGTTCACCTACAAAGCACTCACTCGCGGTTTCACACTCCTTGACGAAACCGTAACCTGGGTCGAGTCAATCGAGGGACAATTCGACGCAGCGCAAGCGAACGCAAGCCGAAAACTCCCGCGAGACACCACCCTCGGGGTATTCACACCCATCACCGAGGCATACAATAACTACGAACAAGGTAAGCAGACACGCAGGTCTGAGCGGATCAAGCGACGGGTCTCCCGACGAGATCGACTCGGCCAACCTCAAAACATCGGAGACCTGCTCTAACAGAAAGGCACACCACCATGGGCCAGATTTTCAGCCACCCCGCGACCATCATCGTCGTTATCCTCCTCATCGTCCTGCTCTTCGGCGCGCCCAAGCTGCCCGGCATGGCACGCAGCCTCGGTCAGTCCATGCGCATCTTCAAGACCGAAGTTGAGGGTCTGAAGAACGACTCCAAGAAGGACCCCCGCGAGAAGGACGGCGAAGAGGTCGTCACCGCTGAGGTCGTAGACAACGGCAAGGACGGCAAGACCGAAACCAAGTAACGGTCCCGCCACCGATGCACCAAACCCGTGCCAGCCCACCGGCCGGCACGGGTTTTGCGGCACCACCCCATAAACACCCCACCAGACCCCCTCAGCCGAATCACACACGGCACCGACACCCAGAGGACACCACGTGGCAACACCCGACCAGGACGTGCGCAACCGCAAAATCAATCCTGAAGCACGCATGGAACTCAAGGAACACCTGCGCGAATTCCGCGACCGCCTCATCAAAGCGGCTATCGCGACCATCATCGCAGCCATCATCGGTACGGTCTTCCTCTACCAGCCTTTCATTGAAATGATTTCTGCGCCCCTGCAGCAGATCAACATAGAAACCGGTCGCAGAGCAAACCTGAACTACGGTAGCGTCGCATCTCCTTTCGACCAGTTGCTTAAAGTCGGTATGTACATCGGTCTGGTCATCGCATCTCCCGTCTGGCTCTACCAGGCGCTGCGATTCCTGCTGCCGGCACTGCACACCAAGGAGAAGAAGTATCTCTTCGGCTTCCTCACCGCATCTATTTTCGCGTTTGCCTGCGGTGTCGCCATCTCGTACTTCACCCTCCCCGGCGTCGTCTACGCACTGCTGAAGTTCACCCCCGTCAACGAAAGTAACTACATTGACGCCGGCGTGTACATCTCCTTCATCCTGAAGTTCGTTGTGACGTTCTCCTGCGCCTTCATCATCCCCGTCATTCTCGTCGGCATTAACATGCTGGGCCTAATTCGCGGTAAGACCATCCTGAAGTCCTGGCGCTGGGTTGTTGTGCTCGTCGCGGTCATCGCGGCACTGACCGCACCCGGTAGCGACATCATGATGATGTTCGTCCTCATGGCGCCGCTACTCATCTTCTTCTTCGCGGCCATCGGCATCTGCATGATCAACGACAAGCGCCGCGACCGCAAGCTCGCCAAGCTGGCGCAGGGTTCGGATGAAGCAAGCCTGAACACCGCAACCAGCAGTGAAGACCTGGCGAAGATGGGTTACTTCGAGGAAGAGAAGACTTCCTAAATTGAATAGTTCGCATTGAGCGACGTAGCCGCAAGGGGCGGGGTACAGAGAACCTGTATCCCGCCCCTTTCGCATGCCCAGACATACCCAGATTAGAGTGCCCAGATTCGCATGCCGGGAAAGCTTCTAACGTCGGCTCGCACGGCACCTCCATAGCGAGATTCACAGGGAGCGTTATACCGCGCCGGATGCGCTCGCTGTTCGCCCATACCGGATTAGTGCCCGTGCAGGATGCTTTCTGGAGGCTCGCGGCGGGCGAACCGTTACACTGGACATACTATGAGCAAGCACCACGCACAGTCCGACGCACACACTTCTAACGCTTCTAACGCACAGACCCCGGCGGAGCGCACCGACTACGCTGCCGCCTACGCCGCATCCCGAGAACGCGCCGCCTACGCGAAGACCGCCCTGGGGGCTTTTGAAGCGTCCCTGGATTTTCCGCTGGATGATTTTCAGCGTCAGGCGTGTGCCGCCGTGGAGGCGGACCGTTCCGTCCTGGTTGCCGCGCCTACGGGTGCGGGTAAGACCATTGTGGGCGAGTTCGGTATTTACCTGGCGCTGCGCCGCGGCATGAAGGCGTTCTACACGACCCCCATTAAGGCGCTGAGCAACCAGAAGTACCACGACTTCGTGCGCGCGTACGGTGAGGATTACGTGGGTCTGCTGACCGGCGATACGAGCATTAACACGGAAGCACCCGTGGTCGTGATGACCACCGAGGTGCTGCGCAACATGCTCTACGCTAACTCGACCACGCTGACCGGCCTGGGCTACGTGGTGATGGATGAGGTGCACTACCTGGCGGACCGTTTCCGTGGCGCGGTGTGGGAAGAGGCGATTATTCACCTTCCCGAGCATGTGAACGTTATTTCTCTGTCGGCGACGGTGTCGAACGTTGAGGAGTTCGGCGCGTGGCTGGATACGGTGCGCGGCGGCACGGACATTATTGTTTCTGAGCACCGCCCGGTGCCCCTGTGGCAGCATATGATGGTCGGTCACCGCGTGGTGGACCTGTTCGTACCCGAGGACAACTCCGAGAAAGGTAAGAACCAGGAGCCGGAGGAGAAGCTCTCCCGCAAGCAGGCGAAGAAAGCACAGAAAGCTAAGCAGCGCGGCGCAACCGTGGATGCGGGCGCCAACCCTCTGCTTGCCGGCCTGCGTCTGAACCCGCAGCTGAAGGCGCTACGCCCCGGCTTCCGTTCCGCACCGGGCCGTGGACGCTACGGCGGCAAGCGTGAACGTTTCCGTCACCGCCGTGAGGGCTGGCTGAATGAGACGTTCAGCGGCGGCTCGAACCGTCGCGATCGCTTCAGCAATAATCATTTCAGCAACGACCGGGACTTTGATGCGCGCGGTGAGCAGAAGCCTCTGCGCCCGCAGCGTATTACCCGCCCGGAAATGGTGCGCGCCCTCGACAAGCAGGGCCTACTGCCCGCCATTTGCTTTATCTTCTCCCGTGCCGGTTGCGACGGCGCGGTCAGCCAGTGCGTATCCGCCGATATTACGCTGACCACCCCCGAACAGCAGCAGACCATCCGCGCCTACATTGCCGAAGCGACAGCGCACCTGGACACCCGCGACCTGAACACCCTCGGCTACTACGAGTGGCGTGACGGCCTCATCCGCGGTATCGCCGCGCACCACGCTGGCCTGCTGCCCCTATTCAAGGAGGTCGTAGAAACCCTCTTCGCCCAGGGCCTGATCAAGCTGGTCTTCGCCACCGAAACCCTCGCACTGGGCATCAACATGCCCGCACGCACCGTCATCCTGGAGAAACTCACCAAATACAACGGCGAATCCCACGTAGACATCACCCCCGGCGAATACACCCAGCTGACCGGACGCGCCGGCCGCCGCGGCATCGACATCGAAGGCCACGCAGTCGTCATGTGGCGCCCCGGCATGTCCCCCGAACACGTGGCAACCCTCGCCTCAACCCGCACCTACCCGCTGAACTCCTCATTCCGCCCCACCTACAACATGGCGGCAAACCTCATCGCCTCCTACGGCGCCGAACGCACCCGCAAAATCCTGGAATCCTCCTTCGCACAGTTCCAGGCAGACAAGTCGGTCGTGGGCGTCGCCTCCCGCGTACGCAAAAACGAAAGCGCCCTCGAAGGCTACCGCGAAGCAATGGCATGCCACCTGGGCGACTTCACCGAATACGTCCAGCTCAGCCGCCAGATCGCCGAACTGGAAAAGAAGGCATCCAAGAGCAACGAACGCCACGCGCGCGCACAGGCACACCACAGCATCCAACAGCTCCTACCCGGCGACATCATCTACATTCCGCACGGCCGCTCCCGCGGCTACGCAGTCGTCATCACCCGCTCCGACTCGCACGCCGACCCACGCATCGGCATCATCACCGAGGACGCGCACCAGCGCACCGCCTCAACCCGCGACTTCGAAGGCGCCGTCGAACCGGTCTCACGCATCAAAATCCCCAAGCGCCTGAGCCTCAAAACCGCCAAGGAACGCCGCGACACCGCAAGCCGCATGCGCCAGGCACTCTACGACGGCCGCGCCCCGCGTGCGCTCGCACAGCAGAACATCCCGGCTCGTCAGAACAGCATTGACGCGCAGCTGGAGGCTCTGCAGGCTCAGCTACGTAACCACCCGTGCCACGGCTGCTCAGACCGCGCAAACCACATGCGTTGGGCTGAGCGCTGGCAGAAGCTCAATTCTGAGACGGAAGGGTTGCGCCGTCAGATTGCCCGCCGCACCAACACGATCGCGCAGGTCTTCAACCGCATTGCGCGCCTGCTGGAGAGCTACGGCTACGTTGAGCGCACCGAGGACGGCGAATTGTCGCTCACCACCGGCGGCCAGGCTCTGCGCCGCATCTACGGCGAGCGCGACCTTCTGACCGCCCTGTGCCTGGATGCGCACTTCCTCGACGGACTGGAGCCCGCCGCCATCGCGGCAACCGTCGCCGCACTGACCTACCAGGGTAAACGCGACGCGGTGGAATACCTGGCTCACTACCCGCACCCGTCCCTGCGCGCACCCATCGCGACGATTACGCAGCGCCTCGCCGACCTGAACGCAGCCGAGGAACAGTTCAAGGTCAACCCGACCCCCGCATGCGACTTCGGCCTGGTTGAACCCATGTACGCCTGGGCGAACGGCGCGCACCTCGCAAAGGCAATCGAGGACACCGGCCTTGCCGCCGGCGACTTCGTACGTTGGGCAAAGCAGGTACTGGACGCCCTGGACCAAATCGCGCACATCCGCTCACTGGACCCGGTCATTCGAGCCCGCTGTGAAGAAGCGATTGAGGCGGTACGCCGCGGCGTAGTCGCCCTGGACGTCTAGCCCGCGCCTTAGCTACACCGTACATAGTGCTACACCGCGCCCGACCAGTTCGGGCCACCACCCCCGCTACTGTGCATTGTTCTACATCATCTAAGTTCCGCCTCATCTAAGGACGAACGAACTATCGCAGGCAGCGGGGGTGCTTCTATACTCAAATGAGACGCTCAGCTAAGCTACGCGAGCACAATTGAAGTGCCCGCCCTCGTGTGCGCCTCGGCGCGCCTCAAAGGTGAAAGGAATCTAATGTCTACCCGTATTTTCGTAGATGGTAGCGTGTACAGCCCCGTCGACCCGTACGCAACCGCAATGCTGGTCGAGGACGGTACGGTCCGCTGGGTTGGTTCCGACTCAGGCGCGCGTTCAATTGCCGACGAATCAGCCACCATCACCGAACTCGAAGGCGCCCTGCTAACCCCCGCCTTTGCGCGCGCACTGGCACCGGTAGCAGGCAAAGAAGCACCCGAAATCCTCGACTACCTGCAGGCATACCGTGCAGCCGGCTACCACACGCACACCCTCCTCGCCGGCATGGAAGACGTACCCGACCTCGTCTCCGCACTCAGCTACTACACCGCCGAACACGGCACACCCGACATCCGCCTCATCCTCAACGCCACCGGCGTAGAGACCGACGAGCTGATTAGCGCTATCAAGGCACTACGCCCCCTCACCGAAGGCGAACGCGCCGTCAAAGGCCTGCAGCTGGTCGGCATCTTTGTCACCCCCACCGAATCCCCCGCAGCAGCGCAGGTAGCCGAAGACGCCGCACTCCTGCTCTCCATCGACGCATCCGCCGGCTTCACCCCCGCAGCCGACGCCGCGCTCGCCGTACGCGAAAACCACCCCTGGCTGTCTATCCGCCTCGACGCAGCAATCAGCACCCCGCAGGACCCCATCACCGACGAATACCTCACCAAGCTGGCAGAAGCACGCATCAACCTCGGCCTGAGCGTCTGCGAACCCGAAGAAGACGAAACCGCCAACGACACCGTCCAGGCACTCCTCGCACACGCCGGGGGAGAAGCACGCGAGTCAGTAGCCTCCGTAGCACGCCGCGCAAACGCAACCGGCACCTCCATCGCCCTCGGCTCCGACACCCAACTCTACGCACCCGGCGCCTGGTCCCTCATCCGCGAACTCGTCAACGACGAACACGGCATCTCCGCACGCAGCGCCTTCGCCGCCCTCACCCGCGGCGTCTACCGCCTAGCACACGAAGAAAACCCCTTCACCGGCCAGCTAACCCCCGACACCCCCGCATACGTGGCACAGTGGCGCGTCGAAGCCCTCATGGTCCAGGCACCCGACTCCCGCGTAGCATCCTGGAGCACTGACCCCCGCGCTCGCATTCCGTTGCTTCCGGTGTTGGATGAGGATTCGCCTCTGCCCATCCTGGAATCTATTTACACTGAAAGTAACTAATTTTTTAGCTCGTCAAGGCCCTTTTAGGCGGTTTAGGGGCGGTGGAAGCCCCAGAGGGTTCAGTTGCTCAAATGTTTACCCGGTATACTGGATACCTACACTGCCTGTTTTATATACACCTGTGAGGGAGTAATATGCGCGTTCTAACTGTCATCCCGACGTATAACGAGAAGGAGAACCTGCCCATCGTGGTAGAGCGTCTTCGCAAGGCAGCTCCCGAGGTGGACATTCTCGTAGTGGATGATAACAGCCCCGACGGCACCGGCCAGATTGCTGATGAGCTGTCGGCTAAGGATCCCCAGATTCACGTTCTGCACCGCACCGTTAAGGACGGTCTGGGTGGCGCATACCTCGCTGGCTTCGATTGGGGCCTTGAGGCAGGCTACGACGTTCTGATTGAGATGGACGCTGACTGCTCGCACCAGCCTGAGCAGCTTCCTTCTCTGGTTCGTGCTGTGGAGGCGGGCGCTGACCTGGCTATTGGTTCGCGTTACGTTCCCGGCGGCAAGACCAAGAACTGGCCTGCTCACCGCCAGATTCTCTCTCGCGGCGCTAACTTGTACACTCGCCTGATTCTGGGCACTTCCATTAAGGACATTACCGCTGGTTTCCGCGCGTACCGTCGTGACGCTCTGCAGCGCCTGAACCTTGATGGTATTGACTCGAAGGGTTACGTGTTCCAGGTTGATCTGGCGTGGCGTTCTGAGCAGGCTGGACTGAAGATTGTTGAGGTTCCGATTACCTTCGTTGAGCGTGAGATTGGCGCTTCGAAGATGGACGGCAACATTATCTTTGACTCCATGTCTAAGGTGACTCGCTGGGGTATGGCTAACCGCGTTCAGAAGCTGAAGAAGGCTCTGGGCAAGTAATCGTTCCTCACTTTGAGATTTAAACGAAAGACCGGGGCGGATACATAACGTATCCGCCCCGGTCTTTCGATGCTTTCTGTAGCGCCCTGTCCTGGCTCACGTACCGAGAAAGCCAGCACCAAAACAACGAAGCCCGCTATGAGCCATTCGTACTCTTAGCGGGCCTTCTACAGCGTTTCTACGGCATGTCTACGGTGCTTTAGAGCGCGTAGTGCTTGCGGTAGTATTCCAGGCGGTCTTCCAGAGTCTTTTCCAGCTCTTCGATGCTGCGGCGTTCCATGAGCATATCCCAGTGGGTACGTGCGGGCTTCTCTTCTTCGGCATCTGCGGTGGAGTCGCCGTTGACGAGGTATGCTTCCTTACCGGACTTTGCGGTCCATACCGAGGGGATTTCTGCTTCTGCCGCGAAGGTCACGAAAACGCGGTCACCGTCTGCGGTACGGTATTCGACGCGCTGGCGGGGCGCGGGCTGTACGTTCGATTCGGTTTCCATCGACTGGGAACCCAGGCGCATACCGCGCAGGCTACGATCGCTCATTTTTCCTCCAGTGTCGTCGGGTGCGCCTTTTGGCGCTTTAGGCATAACGTTGGGCGGGGGAGAGCTATTCCCTCGAACGTTTACAAAACATCCATTATATCGGTAATAGTCTCCACCCGCCCAGCGTGGTGGTGTTTATTCGGCGTGATTTTTGGTGATTCACGCCTTTTTATGCGTTAGATTTCGCGTTTAGCTGTTGATGCCGTAGCTTCCGGGTGCCTGCGGTGCGCTCTTGGGTGCCTGTGCTGCGGGCTTCTTCGGTGCGTCTGCCAGGTCGGATGCGGGCAGGGTGCCGAATGCGTTGCCCAGGCCGCGCAGTGCATCGCCGAGTTCGGTCGGGATGAACCAGAGCTTGTTGGCGTCGCCTTCGGCGAGCTTGGGCAGGGTCTGCAGGTACTGGTAGGTGAGCAGCTGCTGGCTGGGGTTGGATTCGTGGATTGCTGCGAAGACCTTTTGCACGGCTTCTGCTTCACCGTTTGCGCGCAGGATTGCGGACTGTGCGTCACCTTCTGCACGAAGGATCTGTGCCTGCTTTTCACCCTCTGCACGCAGGATGGCTGCGCGGGATTCGCCTTCTGCGGTCAGAATGTCGGACTGCTTCTGGCCTTCTGCGGTGAGGATTGCGGCGCGGCGGTCACGCTCTGCACGCATCTGCTTCTCCATGGAGTCCTGGATGGATGCCGGGGGCTGGATTTCCTTGATGTCCACGCGGGAGACGCGCAGGCCCCAGCGGCCGGTGGTGGAGTCGAGTACGCCTCGCAGCTCGGCGTTGATCTGGTCACGGGAGGTGAGGGTCTGCTCCAGGTTCAGGCCACCGACGACGTTACGCAGGGTTGCGCTGGTCAGTTCGTCCACGGCACGAATGTAGTTGGTGATTTCGTAGGTTGCAGCCTTAGGGTCGGTGACCTGGAAGTACACGACGGTGTCGATGCCGACCACGAGGTTATCTTCAGTAATCACGGACTGCGAGGGGAAGGAAACGACCTGTTCACGCAGGTCGATGAGGGGCAGCACGCGGTCAACTACGGGGATGACGATGTGCAGGCCGGGGTTGAGAACGGCGTGGAACTTACCCAGTCGTTCGACGATGCCGGCTCGTCCCTGCGGGATGACGCGCACAGTCTTTGCGAGCATCGTCAGCACGAAGAGGATGAGTAGGACCGTCAGAATAAGGCTGATAGGCATTGTTTCTCCTTATCGGTGAGTTATATGGTGTGTTTTTGGGTATCTGAACCTGCTTCTAGGGCCGGTATTCAGATGGGTCTTAGTTGCTGGTCTTAGTTGTGGGGGAGAGGCTCTACGATTGCGGTAGCACCCTCAATGGCTCGTACCCTCGCGTGTGATCCTGCAACGAGCGTTCCGGAGGCGGTGCGCGCCGTCCAGGTGTCGCCAGCTAGTACCACCAAACCGGTTTCACTAGTCACATCTTGAGTGACGCGCACCTCAGCACCAATGAGTGCTTCAGCATTAGTGACAGCTCCGGTGGCTGTTTTATTGAGTTTCTTCAGCAGCGGCGGGCGCAGGCCAAGAACCAGAATCAGGCAGATCACCACGAAAATAACGGTTCGAATCAGCATGTTATCCACGAAGGGCGATATTGCTGCGGTGATGCCTGCGCTGATCGCCAGCATGAGAAAGAACAGGTCGAGGCTGAGCATTTCTATGACGGCGAAAACGAGAGCGAGTGCAACCCAGAGTGTCCAGGGTGTCTCAAAGAGCCAATCCACGAGTTTTCTCCTTTGGTGTACGCCAACCGGCGTGGTTGACGTTGGATCTGCACACGAGGCGACGACACCTTCGTGATGCGGGGTATATCCATTATTTCAGGTGGATTGAGTACTGGCGACAGTTCTGGTGGCCGAGTGAGGTTAATACATGAACTGTTAAGACTTTATTTAGATGTGGGGAATCTTGGGTTCATTCTAGACCTCCCTAAAAAGCCGATAATATACATTATGTAAAGTAGACCTATTTTTCACTACCCCACCGGCTGCTCACCGGTGCTTTCTACGCTCCAGCTGGCACGGGTTGAACCTGCGCTCCTCGTGGTGCGACTACTGCGACTGCACTGTTCCATCCGTGGCTCTGCGCTCAGCCAGGCGCTCACGTGTCCCAAACCTTCGGGCCCCTCAACGCCTCCCGTTAAACGACAAACACCCGAGACGAACTCACACCATTTGGTGCGTCCCATCTCGGGTGCCTATCATCAGCTACTAGGCTTCTTTATTCTGCGTGCTTGGAGCTGAACTCTACCCAGGCGTTGAGCACACGCTCTGCTGCGCCGGATGCAATAGATTCGCGTGCATCAGCCAAAGCCTGAGTGAAACGGGTCTCAAAGCTCTCGCCGTTGGTCGGACGGTACGCGACCAGGCCAGCCGCAGCATTGATGAGCACAGCGTCGTGAATGGCGCGAAGCGGGCTCTTCGGGGACTCGCCCTCCCCCGCCAAAATTGCACGGAAAACACCCGCGTTGTACTCGGCGTCGCCGCCACGCAACTGCTCGAGCGGTGCGTTCTGCAGACCGTACTCGGTCGGGTCAAAACGGTACTCGGTCAGTTCGCCGTCTACAGCCTCCCACAGGCGGCTCGTGGTGGCGATGGTCAGCTCATCCAAGCCGTCATCACCGCGGAAAATCAGGGCGTGATCGCCGCGCTCCGCGAAGACGTGAGCCATCTTCTCAGCCATGACCGGGTTCGCAACGCCGATAGCCGAGGACTTCACGCGAGCCGGGTTCGTCATGGGGCCCAGGTAGTTGAACGCGGTCGGAATGCCCAGCAGGCGGCGGGTCGGGCCCACGTGGCGCATTGCCGGGTGGAAGGTCATCGCAAACAGGAACGTGATGCCGGTCTCGCGAGCGCATTCGGCGACTGCGGGAATGGGCATGTCGAGGCGGATTCCGAGGGCTTCGAGGACGTCTGCGGAGCCGGATTTGGAGGTGGAGGCGCGGTTGCCGTGTTTGACGACGGTGGCGCCGGTGCCTGCGATGACGAGGGCTGCCATGGTGGAGATGTTGACGGTGTTTTGCTGGTCGCCGCCGGTGCCGACGATGTCTACGGCGTGGGGGTCGATGTCGACGGTTTCGGCTTTGGCGATCATGCCGGCTGCGAGTGCGCCGAGTTCTTCGGGGGTTTCGCCTTTGGAGTGGAGGGCGGTGAGGAAGGATGCGAGGATCGGCTGTTCGGTTTGACCGGTCATGATTTGGTCCATTGCCCAGGCGACTTCGGTGTCGGTGAGGTTTTGGTGTTTGACGAGCTGGTTGAGGATGTATTTCCAGGTGATTTCGTGCGTAGTCATGTGTTAAGTGTAAAACCCCCGCCGCGTATCTGCATGGTTGGGTGCAGTATGCGAGACGGGGGTTTGTTAGGCGTGTTGCGCTTTAGTGGTGGGTGCCTTCGGTTTAGTGGAAGGAGTCACCGCATGCGCAGGAGCCTGCTGCGTTGGGGTTGTCGATGGAGAAGCCCTGCTTTTCGATGGTGTCTTCGAAGTCGATGGTGGAGCCGTCGAGGTAGGGTGCGCTCATCTTGTCGACGATAACTTCTACGCCGTCGAAGTTGCGGACTGCGTCGCCGTCGAGGACACGCTCGTCGAAGTAGAGCTGGTAGATGAGGCCGGAGCAGCCGCCGGGCTGGACGGCGATGCGCAGGCGCAGGTCGGTGCGGCCTTCCTGTTCGAGGAGGGTGCGGACCTTGGTCTGTGCTACTTCGGTGAGGTTGACGCCGTGGGTCGGCAGTTCGATGGTGGTTTCACTCATTGGTGTTGTCCTTTTGTTTGGTTGGTTGCCCGTGTGCGCCGCGTGTGGTGCGTGCGGGCGTTTTATCCTTCACGATACGCGCCCGAGTGTTTGATGCACAACCTAGGGTGTGCATAGTTCGCCGGGGGCGTGAGTTTTGGTGTGGGGCTTAACAATTAATTCTGCTTCTAGGATACCGAAAAAGTGGGGGTTGGGGTTTGTGACCCTTCTCCCCCACTTTTCTGCCTCCACTTTTCTCACCCGGTGTTTTGCGGGCTGGTTTGGCGAGCGCGTTCTGCGCCGCTATTTCTGGTAAACGCGGTTAGCGAGCGCCGAGTGCGCTGAGCAGTAGCGCCTCCGCGAGGATTGCGTTCTTGAAGTCCGGGATGTAGAGGGACTCGTTGGCGCTGTGTGCGCGGGTGTCGGGGTCTTCTACGCCGGTGACGAGGATCTGTGCCTGGGGGAAGACGTCCTTCAGGTCGGAGATGAACGGGATGGAGCCGCCCATGCCGGTCTGTACGGGTTCGACGTCCCAGGCGGCGCGCATTGCGTCGAGGGCGGTCTGTGCGCCGTCTGCGTCGACTTCGGTGGCGAAGGGCATGCCGGAGTCAACGGCGGTGTAGTTCGCCTGTGCGCCGTGGGGTGCGTGTGCCTTGATGTGTTCGGCGAGTGCGCGGTGTGCGTTTTCGGGGTTGTCGCCGGGTGCGAGGCGGGTGCTGATGCGTGCGCGGGATACAACAGCGAGGGTGTTGGAGGAGGTTGCGATGGAGGGGATGTCCATGCCGATGACGGAGATTGCCGGCTGGGTCCACAGGCGGGAGGCAACGGATCCGGTGCCTGCCAGGGGTACGGTGTCGAGGATGCCGGAGTCGTTGCGGAAGTCTGCTTCGGCGTATTCGAGTTCGGGTTCGGGGGCGCGGTGCAGGCCTTCGACGGCGACGGCGCCGGTGGCGTCGTGCAGGGTGGCGATGAGCTGTGCCATGAGGGTGTGGGCGTCGAGCATGGGGCCTCCGAACATGCCGGAGTGGATGGCGTGGCTGCCGACGCGTACTTCGATGTCGCCGGATGCGACGCCGCGCAGGCTGGTGGTTAGTGCGGGTACGCCGGCGCGCCAGTTGGCGGAGTCTGCGACGACAATGTAGTCGGCGGACAGTTCCTCACGGTAGGTTTTGAGGAAGGAGACGAAGGAGGGCGAGCCTGCCTCCTCTTCACCCTCGATGAAGAGCTTCACGCCGAGCTTGAAGTCTTCGCCGAGAGTCTCGTTGAGGGCTGCGAGCGCGGCGAGGTGCACGAGGATGCCTGCCTTGTCGTCTGCTGCGCCGCGTCCGTAGAGGCGGTCGCCCTTGCGGGTTGCGACGAAGGGGTCGGTGTCCCACAGGTCGAGGTCGCCGGCGGGCTGCACGTCGTGGTGGGCGTAGAGCAGGATGGTCGGGTAGCCTTCTGCGGCGGGGCGGGAGGCGATGACGGCGGGCATGCCTTGCTTTTCGGTGCCGTCTGCGGTGGTGTAGGTGGCGCGTTCGATGCGTACGTTGTCGAAGCCTGCCTTGGTTGCGAGCGCGGCGACTGCCTCGGCGCTGCGGTCTACCTGGGTGAGGTCGTGCGATTCCCAGGCGATGGAGGGAATGGCGACGAGCTCGGTGAGGGTCTGCAGGGTTGCTTCGAAGTTTTTGGTGACGGCGGCGCTGAGGGCGCTGTGGTGGGTGAATTCAGTAGTCATGTTTCTACCTTACCCCCACCTTGGCTCTGCCTTGGCCCCACTTTGGCCCCAACTGCCGGGTGGTTGGGGTTGTTTCAGTTGCTGGTGTGGGCTTGTGGGGGCGGGTTTGGTGTGTGCCGTTCGGGTATGATGGGAGGGTGTTTGGTCGTAAGAAAGAGAAGGCTGAAGCGGAAGCTGTTCAGCCGCAGGTTGTAGAGGAGCCTCAGGCTCCGGTTAATCCGAAGTTCACCCCGAAGAAGGGCCGTCCTACTCCTTCGCGTAAGGAGCAGCAGGCGGCTCGTCGTCAGCCTCTGGTTGTTAATGACCGTAAGGAGGCGAAGGCTCGTGAACGTGAGGCGATGGCGAAGGCTCGTGAACGTCAGAATGATGCGTTGATGGGTGGCGATCAGCGTTACCTGCCCGCCGTGGACCGTGGTGCGCAGCGTCGTTATATTCGTGACTACATTGATGCGCGCCGTAACCTTGGCGATTTCATGCTGGCTGTGCTGCTGGTTCTGCTCATTGGTGGCTGGATTGCTCAGGGTGTGGCGGGCACGTCTTCTGCGGCGGCGCCGATTTATTACGGTTCCGTGTACGCAATGTATGCGCTGATGATTCTGTGGGTTGTTGACTACTTCATTTTGTGGCGCAGCCTGAAGAAGAAGCTGATTGCTAAGTTTGGCGAGGTTCAGCGCGGTTCTGGCATGTATGCGTTTAACCGTGTGATGATGATTCGTCGTATGCGCCGCCCGGTTCCGATGGTGAAGTACGGCGAGTACCCGCGCTAATCGTTAGTGCCTTGTAGGTGCTTGGGGAGAGGTCTTGAAGGTTCAGGTCTCTCCCCTATTTTTGTGCCCGCTGGTTTTGAGCTGTTACGCGAGAAGCCACATGTGTTTCGAGAAGCTACTTCTTTGGTGGCTTTTCGAAACACATGTGGCTTCTGGATATATGTATTGCGGCTAGACGCCGGTGCAGTTAGGCGTCGATTTGGGAGTAGAGAATCTGCCATGTGCCGTCGCGGTGTTCGAGGGCGAATTTGTAGATTTCTTCTTCCTTGTCGCTGCTCCAGGTTTCTTGGCGGCCGTCAGGTTCCACTTCGGTGTGTTTGTCCCATTCGTGGCTGGTTTTCAGGTAGTAGATTCGGCCGTCGTCGCTCCAGGGTATGCCTTCGGGTTCGAAGTGTTCGATGCCGTCGATGACCCATCCGCCGCGCTGGTAGAGCGCTTCTATTTCGCGGTAGATTTTGAGTTCTCCGTCGTTTGAGGTGGAGAGGAATTCGCGTGCTTTGCTGTAGTCGCCGGTTTGGACGCCGTAGTTGACCCATTGGTTCCAGGCGTCCATGGTTTTGAGGATGCCCTCCGGGGTCTTTGCGCGGTAGCCGTTTTCGGGGGCGTTGGGTTTGGGGACGTTCTGGGCGGGGCCTTTGGCGTCTGCTTTGCGGTATTCGCCGTTACTGGCGTTGTTACCGGCGCTACTGCTTGAGCTGCTGTTGGCGGCAGGCGTGCCGGAGGCTGTGGAGCCGTCTCCTGCAGTTGTGATGTCGTGCGGCACGCAGGCGGCGAGTAGGGTGCTGAGGCTGATGAGGGTGCCTCCGGTCAGCATTGAACGGCGGTTCAGCATGTTGGGGTTCATGGTTGGTCCTCCACATCGTTGTAGTGCATGGTCTCCCGCTTATCTCCATTATGCGCGAGCGCGCACTTATACGCTCAGAAGCCACATGTGTTTCGAAAAGCCACTTCCTTGGTAGCTTTTCGAAACACATGTAGCTTCTCCACGGAGTAGAGAGGGTGCGTAGTAGAAAACCTCGACTCCGTTAATAGATACGACTATTTATTTTTCACATCCAGAACCTTCCAGTATCCTTCGTCGTATTCACATTTAAAAATTAAAACAGCATCATGCTTATTTTTTGTAATGCACGAGGTTCTATTGGGATCACAATATAGCATGTACCCCCTAGTAACATTAACATTTATTTCACACCCACCATTCTTTCCAACGGAGGGCAAATTATCTTCCAATTTATATGAATGCAACCCGTTAATAACCCATCCATCTCGCTTATACAGCGCATCAATTTCTTTATAGGAATCAAATTTTCCAATATGCTGAGAAAGATACTTTTTTGCATAGGAAAAATCACCGGTCTGGACGCCATAGTTATAAGCAAAATACAAATCGCCTATCATATGGGCAAGACCTTCTGAAGATTCTAAATATCGAGTGGGCTTCTCAAGCGGTTTGATTATATACCGAGCAGAGCTTTTTTTGGTTGCTTCTTCAGATTCTTTCCTTTCGTATCCTAAATCAGAGGCAAAAATTTCAAAAATCTTACCCCCCATCTCTTCTCGGAAATTAGTAAAATTATTCTCGAATTCATCGTCCCCAAACTTGTTATCTATCGTTAGACTATTAGCATATTTATGGATAATTTTTTTAATATCATTTGGTATATAACTATATCCATCATATTTATTGGCCTTCTTAGAGACAGGGAAATTCTCGACTTCCTTGTTATGAGGTGTGCTTAAAAATATCAAATTACCTGCTTTGTGGACATCTTTAACCTTAGTGTCTTGAGCAACAACGTGCTCAAACGTCTCTTTTTTAACCCCTAGAAAGCACTGATTCAGAACGTATCCAATTAAGGATGTATCACTGCAATAATCCAATTCAAGATAAGCCCTCTTTGCTTCTTTAAAAATATAAGGATGGTTTTTAAGTATTTCATTAAAGTCACCTTTTAATTCCTCAATGATTTCGGCTACTTCTTTCGCGCTTTTAATATCAGTGGAATCACCTGTCTCAGACTGCTTTAATACTTTAATTAAATTAATGAATTTTTTTGAATATTTAGTGTATTTTGGAGTAAGCCTGTTACCCGGATTTGTCGATAGTTCGTTGTATACAAAATGAAATTTTGCTAGGAACCCAGTTAAATCCCGCAGTTCAGCTGGGTTTGCACACTTATATGCCGAATATACTAGTTGAACATGCTGTTTAATACCAATATCCTTCAAAAATTTAAGATTGGACTGGATTAACCAAATATCCTTCTGCGTATTTCTATCTATTCCCTTTACGTCAGGGTTAATAATTTTATGGTATATCTTCGAATCCTCACGCATTTCTTTAAAGTATTCTTGAGCCTTTTCTTTATCTGCAATTGCATTAAAGTACATATCATATTCGTCACTAAAATTACCTTGCTTGGAAAGATTCACCACGGCGAAATTCTTGGTAAATGTATCAACGCTTTTGGTATCCAATTCTGACTTAACATTATTTTTAATTTCATTCCATTCACTAACGTATGACCGCCCGGCGCTATCTATCTGATTTTTATTTTCTTCGATGTCAAGATAGCTAAAAATATGTGCTTTAACATGATCATTAAATGCCAGAGGCTTCCCTGAAGAATTCAAAGATCTAAATACATAATAAGCATCCGATGGTCTCCGCGAATATATTTCAGTGAACATAAGTTCCTTAATTCTTGAATACGCATTGTCGGGGAATTTTTCGTCCTCTTTGGAGTTTTTTTCTATATACCTATAGGCAGCTTTATAGGCGAGCAACATATTATTTTTTTGCGCATTTTTCCTGATGTTGATATCATTGAATAATTCCCACCAATCACCTAGCCTTTCTTCTCCCGCAAATAATGTTTCCCAGTTCTTGGTATACTCGTGGTCAAGGTTACCATTTATTATCCTATTATAGATAAACCTCTTCATCTCCTTATAATTTTCACTTATTTGGATTTCTTTAAGATTTTTACATTTCTCACATTTCATATGTACTTTATGGGCATTTTCATGTTTATTACATTCTTCATCTTCTCGACACTTTTTGCATTTTAATCGATTTTTACACGCATTGCATATTTTGTGATTTTTATAGTTCCAGTCTCGGATTGCACACATTGCCAGAAGTATACTCGTTAGTCTTTGCTGACCGTCAACAATAACCGATGACCCAGTTTCGTCGCTGGCTACGATAAATGCACCAATAAAATGACCCTTATCGCCCCGGATGACCGCGTCATTAATTAATTTAATTACATCTTTCCCAGTCCATGAGTAGCCCCTCTGGAAAGCGGGAATTTTAAACTTTTTGCCCCTATCAATATATTCTTGAATCCTCTTTGTCGAACTCTCAAATTGCATGTCTTTTTCCTTGAATGAATCGTTTTCTTCTTTGGGAACCATTTTCCTATCTTTCGCTAGACGAAATTAAAAATTACCTAGGCTAAATATTTATAAATAGCCATTAATGAACTAATATTCATTATTATATAACATCGTAAATGTGAACGTGGTATTAGATATACCTACATATAAACAGGGGCACCGCCTCCACCCCAACGGGTAGAGAACGGTGCCCCTCTTTCAGCATGCAGAGTCAACACGCCAAGTCAGCACACAGAGTCAACACACCGGAGAGCATAAAGCCCCCTGCCTGCACACCTTTTAGCGGCGAGCGCGGCGCAGCTTCACCAGGCCACGGTTAATGTGCGCCGCCCAGAGCGGACCCTCATACAGGAACGCGGTGTAGCCCTGCACCAGGTCAGCGCCAGCGTCCAGGCGTTCCTGCACATCCTCAGCGGTGGTCACGCCGCCAACGGAGATGATGGCGAGGTCGTCGCCGATTTCACGCTTGAGCAGGCGCAGCACCTCCAGGGAGCGGGGCTTCAGCGGCGCACCAGAGAGGCCACCGGCACCGATTTCCTTGACCTTAGTCATGTCGCTGGTCAGGCCCAGGCCGTCGCGGGCGATGGTGGTGTTGGTGGCGATGATGCCGTCCAGCTTCAGCTCCTTCGCCAGGGCTGCCACCTCGATAACATCCTCATCGACCAGGTCCGGCGCGATCTTCACGGTCAGCGGTACGTGGCGGTTGGGGCATACGCGGTCTGCCTCTTCACGCACGGCGGCAAGCAGCGGGCGCAGCGACTCGATAGCCTGCAGGGTGCGCAGACCCGGAGTGTTCGGGGAGGAAACGTTGACGACCAGGTAGTCTGCCTGCGGTGCCAGGGTACGGGTAGAAATCAGGTAGTCCTCGATAGCGTTCTCAAGCTCGACGACCTTGGTCTTACCGATGTTCACGCCAATGACGGGGCGTACAGCGCCGCGGTATTCGGTTTCGAGGTCTGCGCGGGCGGCGGCAACACGCGGGCCTGCCGCTGCGGCACCATCATTGTTGAAGCCCATGCGGTTGATGACCGCCTTATCTTCCACGAGACGGAAGAGGCGCGGCTGCGGGTTACCCGGCTGCGCCTGACCGGTGATGGTACCAATCTCGACATGGCCGAAGCCGATACCAGCCAGCGCGGCAATGCCCTTACCGCCCTTGTCGAAGCCAGCAGCCAGGCCGAACGGCGAGGGGAAAGTAATGCCCATGACGGTGGTTGCCAGTTCCGGTGCGGGCTGGAAGTACTTGCGCAGCGCGCGGGTGATGCCGACGTTGCGCAGGGTCTGAACGCCCCAGAAGCCGACGTGGTGTGCCTTCTCGGGGTCCATGCCCTTGAAGAAGATGTTGAAGAAGGTCGGGTAGATGCGCATTTGTTCTCCCTAGTGTTGGAGGGTGTGGGTGGTTTATGGGGCTACTTGTCGTTGGCGACAGCGTCGACAGCGCCACCGTAGCGGCGGTCGCGGCGTGCGTACTCTTCGACAGCTTCCCAGAGGGTGCGGCGGTCAACGTCGGGCCAGAGCACGTTCATGAAGACGAACTCGGCGTAGGCACTCTGCCAGAGCAAGAAGTTCGAGATGCGCTGCTCGCCGGAGGAACGCAGGAACAGGTCAACGTCGGGCAGGTCGGGCTCGTCCAGGTACTTCTGGATGGTCTTTTCGGTAATGTTGCCGGGCTTGATCTTGCCCGCCACAGCGTCCGCCGCGATAGCTGCCGCCGCGTCGGCGATTTCTGCGCGGCCGCCGTAGTTCACGCACATGGTGAGGGTGCAGACGGTGTTGTCGATGGTTTCGCGCTCGCAGTGTTCAAGCTCTTCGATGACGTTCTTCCACAGCTTGGGTCGGCGGCCAGCCCAGCGAATGCGCACACCCCAGGTCTTGAGGGTTGCCAGCTGACGCTGCAGCACCTCGGTGGAGAAACGCATGATGAACGCGACTTCGCTGGGTGAGCGCTTCCAGTTTTCGGTGGAGAACGCGTAGGCGGTCACGTACGGGATGCCCATTTCGATAGCGCCCGCAACAACGTCCAGCAGTGCCGCCTCGCCGGCGCGGTGGCCCTCGGTGCGGGGTAGGCCGCGTTCGTTCGCCCAGCGTCCGTTACCGTCCATGACGACGGCGACGTGCTGGGGGATGAACTTCTTCGGAATCGGCGGCGGGGTTGCCCCGGTGGGGTGTGCGGGCGGGGGTACGGGCTGGGTGCGTGCCATGTGTGCCTTTCTTCCCTGGCGGGTTCTCCCCCGGGGTCGTTTGCCTAGATATGCACCAGATATAAACCTGGCGTGCTGTAGCTATTTTACCGTGACATAGCGCGCATGGGCGGGTGCTTCGGAGGTTATTTTGCGTCCTGGTTGACCCATGTTTGACGCGTCGGCGTGCATCTTTTACGATGCAGGAATTTCTGCTTCGAGGGCGCTCGCCGTTTTCAGGGGGTGTTCGAGCAGGTTCTGGGTGGTTTTCAGGTAGAGTCCCAGAACCTTGGAGGCAACCGGCACGGGTGCTGCGTCAATAGTCGCCCAGGCGCGCGGATCCGCCGATGCGGTAGCGAGCGCATAGCCGAGCTCTTCGGCACGCAGACCGGTTAGGGGTGTGTCGGTGGCGGGTGCGCATTGGGGGCAGAGAATCGTGTGGTGCCCGTAGGTGTGGGCGGTGTGGAAGGCGATGTACCTGCCGCTTCCGCCTGTAGCGCCGGGGATTGTAGTGCCGGAAGTGCTAGTGTCTGCTCCGTTATCGCCCGGGTAATCTGCGTTCACGAGCGGGTTGCCGCATCGGGTGCAGTTCTCACCGATGAGCGGCCAGCCGGCGGCGTTCATGCTGCGCGCCAGGTAGCGGGTCAGAATCCTCTGCGGCACATGCTGCCCGTGCGCGAGCGCGGCAAGCGCCCCGTGGGTCAGGGTGTAAATATCGGAGGTGCTGTCGGTGTCTTTGGTGAGTGCTTCCGCCAGTTCAGCAATGGTGGAGGCGCACGTGTACGCATCGTAGTTCGCCATAATCGGTGCGGTGTAGGCGTGCAGGGTCGCCGCCTGGGTGATGGTGTGCAGGTTGGTGCGGCCGCGGCTGAAGGACAGGTCGGTGTGCATGAACGGTTCGAGTCGCCCACCGAATTTGGAGGTGGGTTTGCGTACGGCTTTGGCGACGGCGTGGGTGATTCCGTTATCGCGGGTGAGCATGATGATGATGCGGTCGGTTTCGCCGAGTTTTTGGGTGCGGAGGATGAGGGCGGCGTCGCGCCAGGTGCGGGGTTCGCTCACGGGTGTCTCCGTTCTCGGTACATGCTCGGTGGGTATCGGGTGGGCAGGTATGGCTCGACCCCTGCCTCGTTACCCCGCTTAGGGGGTACCGGTCAGGGGTCGGTCCGTAACGTATGGGCGAGGCGCTATTTAGTCCTCGTACTCGATATCGTCGTCGTCTTCATCTTCTTCGTCATCGAGCAGTTCGTCGAGGTCATCCTCGTCTTCGTCACCGTAGACGCTCAGGGGGGTGACCTCATTGTAGGCTTCGAAGAGGGCATCTTCGTAGGCTTCGAAGGCGTTGGCAATTTCTACGTACGCCTCATCGACGGCGGGGTCGTGCTCGCCGGTTCGGTTTACGACGGCGGTCAGGTGCGCCTCCAGCGCGTCAAGGAGGCGGGTGAGTTCGGTGCGAGGATCAATGCTCATGCCATTATTCTACTACCTACGCGCCTATGGTGTGCGCCGGGCGGTCATACAGCGGTTTAAATGCGGAACTATGAACGGGCGTGACAGGTCAATCGGCAGTTATATTCGGGGCGGTGAAGAGAGCCACAAAGTCAGAGCGGTAATACCAGGTCGGTACAGCGAGGTCGGTCAAGCCAAGCATGCACGCGGCGCATCAAGCACCGTACATCAAGCACCGCATAGAAAACATCTCACAGACACAGCGAACCCGCCGTCCCCAGTCCCCCACTCCTCAAGGGAGCAGGTGCCGGGTGCGGCGGGTTCTTCTGTCGGTTAGCTCAGCTTAACGCTACGCCTACTGAATGTTTGCTTCTTACGGGTTATGAACCCGAGCGAATTAGAAACCGAGGGATGCTGCGGCTGCGCGGATTGCCTCAGCGGATGCCTTCAGCTGTGCCAGCTCAGCCTCGTTCATGGGGACCTCGAGCACGCGCTGGATGCCCTCGCGGTTCACGATGGTGGGCAGGGACAGTGCAACGTCCTTGAAGCCGTACAGCTCGCCTGCAATGGTGGTGGAGACGGGCAGCACTGCGTTCTGGCCGCCGAGGAATGCCTCAGCGATACGTGCACCGGAGATACCGATTGCGTAGTTGGTGGAACCCTTACCCTCGATGACCTTGTATGCTGCGCGCATAGCTTCGGTTGCCAGTTCTTCACGGACCTCTTCGGTGAAGAGGGGCTTGCCGTCCTGCTCCCACTCGGTCAGGGGAACCATGCCGATGTTTGCTGCGGACCAGACGGGGAACTCGGAGTCGCCGTGCTCGCCAACAACGTTTGCGTGAACGCTCTTGATGGAGACGCCAGCCTTGTTAGCGATCAGCCAACGCAGGCGGGAGGAGTCCAGAACGGTACCGGAGGACAGCACGCGGTTTGCGGGCAGGCCGGTAATCTTCTGGGCAACGATGGTGAGAACGTCACAGGGGTTGGTGACGAGCATGATGATTGCGTTGGGTGCTACGGACAGGATGTTCGGCAGCAGCTTCTCGAGGATTGCGACGTTTGCGCCTGCCAGTTCGAGGCGGGGCTGGCCGGGCTTCTGCCGAGCACCAGCGGTGATGATGACCATGTCGCAGTCGCGCAGCAGTTCGATGTCGTCGCCACCGGTTACGGTTGCTTCGTGTGCGAACATTGCGCCGTGTGCGATGTCCAGTGCTTCAGCGTGTGCGCGCTTGCCGTCGATGTCGTACAGGACGATTTCGTCTGCGGAGCCGCGGACCATAGCTGCGTATGCGGTTGCGCTACCGACGCCGCCTGCACCGATGACGCCGAGCTTGGTGGGGTTGTTGACACCGTTCATTGCTGTATGCCCTCTTTCGTGAGAGTTATCCGTGTGGTGCGAGAGGATTCTCGCGGGGTTTATGTGGAAGCGGGTGTGTGCCTCGGGGGTGAATTTCCTGAGGTGGGCGTTCTTCCCGGTGGGCTCGCTCCGTTACTTTCTATTATGCCGCAGATTTTGCGTTTTGTGTTGGATTATTTTGCTTTTTTCGATGGGTGCTGGTGACTTTATGGGCTATAAGGGGTGTTTTTCACTCATAAAACCAAATAATGACGTTCTGACCTTTTGAGCAAGCTCACATGTCGCTCTCACATATCACTAAAGTAGCCCTCAACATCCACGGCACCGCCGGAAGCCTCAAAATCGGCACGAACCGCCTGCGCCAACTTGTCGTCAATCAGGAAATCCAAAGCCACAGAAGCCAAGCCGAACGCCGCATCCAGGGCAGCATCCACCGCCGCCGGGGTGTCCGCACAGTGCGCGAACTCCACCGTGTGCATACCGGTACCCTCGGGCGCAATCTGAATCAGCGGGTGAATACCGGGTACGCGCAGGCTCACATTACCGAAATCGGTAGAAGCCGCCAGGGTGTCACTGACCGTGCCGGGCGGGTACGGGTGGCGACCCACCGAACGCTGAGCCGAAACCCAACGCTTCAACAGCGGACGGTTCGTGCGCACCGGCATGGTCATCGGCGAAGAATCCCACGTCACCTCCGCACTCACGCCAGCCATGAGCGCCGCACCGCGCAACACCTCCTCAACCCGTCGCGACAGAGCACGCAGAGTCGGTGCGTGCTTAGAACGGATATTAATGTGCAGGCTCGCGGTGGCAGGAATCAGGTTCGGGGCGTCCCCGCCGTGGTCAATAATCGCGTGAATACGGTCAGAACCGGGAATCTGCTGACGCAACAAACCCAAACCCTGATACGCCAGGTTCGCCGCGTCCAGGGCGTTACGACCCATAAACGGGTGCGAGGACGCGTGCGCGCTCACGCCCCTATAGGTCACGCGGCATTCGCGGCGGCCCAACCACGCCTGATCAGCCACATCCATAAAGTAGGGGTGCACCATAATGGCGGCATCCACCCGCTCGAACGCACCGGCGCGCGCCATCAGCTCCTTACCGGCTTCAGATTCTTCAGCGGGCGTGCCGTAATAGAGGACCCTGCCGCTGAACGCCTCGGTGCCGGTGGCGAGCGCATCTGCCAAAGCAAGGAAAGCGCCCAGCCCGGATACCGCAATGACGTTGTGGCCGCAGCCGTGACCGATGCCCGGCAACGCGTCGTATTCGGAGAGAATCGCGATGGTGCGGTGCTTGGCGGGGTCGTAGTCGGCGCTGGTGAGCTCCACCTTGAACGCGGTATCCAGACCGAAGGCGGGGTACTCGATACTGAGGTTGGGGTGGGCTTCGCGGACAGCATCGACGAGCGTGCGGGAGGCAAAATACTCCTCGTAGGCCGTCTCAGGATGCGCGTGAATCGCCTTGAGAATTGCGGTCAGGGAGTCCGCGCGAGTGGCGACGGATTCGGCGAGGTCGCGGCGAATATGCGCCAGCCCGCTGTCTTCATCGAGGTGGTGACCCTTTCCATGACCGCGGTGCGGGCTGTGACCCTTTCCGTGTCCCTTTTCGTGACCGCGGCGCTCGCCGTGGCTACGTTCCTGCTCGGGATGTGCGTGTTTGTGCTTGCGGCGGTGCTCAGCGGCACGCTTACGCTGCTCGGTTTCGAGGGCAAGGATCTCGGAGTACTCGCTACCGCGCACGCAATCAGCATCGGGTGCGTCGTAGTGGCGGGTTGTTGCGGCGGGTCGGTTCGGTGCCGTTCGACCGGAGCTGTCAGAAGTGGGCTGGGTGTGGGCGGCAGTGCCCTGTGCGTTCGCGTCAGTCATGCTTCTACGCTACCGTCTGCGCTCGCCGGGCGCTAGATGTTCGGGCGTGATGGAGTCGAAAACACCCAAAAAGAAATTTGTGTCACATAAAAGAAATTTTGTATATATCCTAGGAATCTTTGATTCATAGGAGTAGCGTTAAGCACATGGGAGCGGCAATCCAGCCGCACCCGTCACCATCTGGCGCTAGCGATGCGAATGCCGGCAGGACAGTTCACAACCGGTCCAGACCATGTCGTTTGGGCCTCTGCCATCACCGTGACAGACCCATGGATGCGAACCGTACCGGCAAGCACACACCGCAGTAAGCGCCACAACCACGCTAAGGAGCTCCATCCCATGAAGGCAGCACGCTTCTACGACCGTAACGACATCCGCATTGAAGACATCCCCGCACCCGAAGCCGCTGCGGGCGAGGTTCTGGTCAAGGTCGCATGGTGCGGTATTTGCGGTACCGACCTGCACGAATACCTGGACGGCCCCATCTTCTGCCCCCAGCACGGTCACCCTCACCCCATTTCTGGTGAGGACTCCCCCGTCACCCTCGGCCACGAATTCTCCGGTGTTGTTGAGGCACTGGGCGAAGGCGTAGACGACCTGCAGGTTGGCGACCACGTTGTTGTCGAGCCCTACATCATTCGCGATGACGTCTACACCGGCCCCGACTCCAAGGACTACCACCTGTCCAAGGACATGAACTTCATTGGTCTGGCCGGTCGCGGTGGTGGCCTGTCCGAGAAGGTCGCTGTCAAGCGCCGCTGGGTTCACAAGATCCCCAACACCATTCCCCTGGACGAGGCTGCACTGATTGAGCCGCTGAGCGTTGGCTACCACGCTGTTGAGCGTGCAGGCGAGTTCGAAGAGGGCGCATTCGCACTGGTGACCGGTGCTGGCCCCATCGGCCTGCTGACCTCCGCAGTTCTGAAGGCTAAGGGCGCTAAGGTCATCATCTCCGAGCTGTCCCCGCTGCGCCGCCAGAAGGCTCTGGACTCCGGCGTTGCTGACTACGCTTTCTCCCCCGCAGAAGTTGACGTTCTGGCCGAGATTCACAAGCTGACCGACGGCCGTGGCGCTGACATCGCGTTCGAGTGCACCTCCGTTCAGCCCGCACTGGACCTGATTCTGGATGCTCTCAAGCCCACCGGTAAGGTCGTCATCGTTTCCATTTGGGGTAAGCCCGCTTCCCTGGATGTTCAGAAGGTTGTGCTCAAGGAGCTCGATATCCGCGGCACCATCGCATACGTGAACTCCCACCCGGAGACCATCAAGCTCGTTGAGTCGGGCAAGATTGACCTCAAGCCCTTCATCACCGGCAAGATCGCTGTGGAAGACCTGATTGACAAGGGCTTCGACACCCTGATCCACCACAACGAGACCGCTGTGAAGATTCTGGTCACCACCGACCCGGAGCGTCTGGCTGAGTAATTCAGTGTCAGCTGATGCAGCTGTTCTTCTAGCTTCCTTAGCGTAGCTAGTGTGGGGTGAGGCTCCCTTCAAGGAACCTCACCCCACTACTTTTTTGTGCGCTGATATATTTTGAGTGCTTTTTCGCATTGGAAGTTTCTGTGCCGGAAGTTTCTGTGCCTATTTTTGCAGCCCGAAAGTTTGCGGCCAGGAAGTTTTCAGTCCGAAAGTTTTCAGCCGCGGCCGTCCTGAAAGGCGCAAGCCAGCAAATTGCTGATGAAACCATCCGGGCATACAAAAATCCCCGGTTCCGAAGAACCGGGGATTATCTGTGCGCGAGGGGGGACTTGAACCCCCACCCTCTAATACGAGGACTAGCACCTCAAGCTAGCGCGTCTGCCTATTCCGCCACCCGCGCAGGTGACTTTCGAACGTTTTCCTTTCGGTGCTGTTCGAAGCAACACGTAATACTATACGGACTTTCTGAATACTCCGCAAATCGAATGGGCATGTTCTGCGTCACATATTCAGGGTTGGTTGGGTCACCGCACCCCCGGTGATCTTCTCGCACCGTGAGTAATATGACCGGCACGCCCACTCAACTGCCATATTTTCGGTCATAACGACTAGAATAAAAAGCATGAATAATGAGAACCTCTCCCGCGAAGAAGCCGCAGAACGTTCGGCTCTCATCAGTGTCGACACCTACGACGTGCATGTCGACCTGACTAACGCCAAGGACCCCGAATTCGAGTCCTACCCCACCGTCACCACCGTCCGATTCTCCTGCAACACCCCCGGCGCAGAAACCTTCATCGACTACATCCACCACAGCGTCGACTCCGTTAAGCTCAACGGCACCGAACTGACCCTGGCTGACGTCGTCAACGGCGCACGCATCACCCTGCCCAACCTGCAGGCAGAAAACGTGCTCACCATCCACGGTCGCTCCTACTACTCCCGCTCCGGCGAAGGTATGCACCGCTACTTCGACCCCTCCGACGGTCGCGTGTACCTGTACACCCAGTACGAGCCCTCCGACTGCCGCCGAGTCTTCCCGAACTTCGAGCAGCCCGACCTGAAGGCAGTCTTCAACTTCCGCATCACCGCGCCCAAGGACTGGGTCGTCAGCTCCAACGGCGTACTCGAAAGCCAGGTCGTAGACCCCACCGACGACTCCATCACCAAGCGAGTCTTCTCCCCCACCGCAAAGATCTCCACCTACATCACCGCAATCGTTGCCGGCGAATACTTCACCGCAACCACCACCTACAAGCCCAAGAGCAAGGTCAACAGCGGTGATATCCCCCTGGTCGCATACTGCCGCCAGTCCCTCAAGCCGCACTTCGACTACGACCACATCTTCAAGGTCACCAAAAACGGCCTGGACTTCTTCCAGGACCTCTTCGACTACCCCTACCCGTACCCCAAGTACGAGCAGGCATTCGTGCCCGAATACAACATCGGCGCAATGGAGAACCCCGGCCTGGTCACCTTCACCGAAGACTACATCTTCGTCTCCGGCGCAACCGAGGACGACCTCGAAGGCCGCACCAACACCATCTGCCACGAAATGGCGCACATGTGGTTCGGCGACCTCGTCACCATGAAGTGGTGGGACGACCTGTGGCTCAAGGAATCCTTCGCAGACTTCATGGGCACCCTCGGCGCTAAGGAAGCTAACCACTTTGAGGATGCGTGGGTCACCTTCGCGAACAACCGCAAGGCATGGGCATACATGCAGGACCAGCTGCCCACCACCCACCCCATCGTCGCTGACATCCCCCACCTGGAAGCAGCATCGCAGAACTTCGACGGCATCACCTACGCAAAGGGCGCATCCGTGCTCAAGCAGCTGGTCGCCTACGTCGGCTTCGACACCTTCATCGAAGCAGCACGCGTGTACTTCAAGCGTTTCGAGTGGGGCAACACCTCCCTGAACGACTTCCTGCAGGTACTCAACGAGGTTTCTGGCCGCGACATGCAGGCATGGGCTAACGCATGGCTGCAGACCTCCGGCGTGTCCGCACTGGGCACCAAGCGCGTCTACGGCGAAGACGGCCAGCTCACCGACCTGATCCTCACCCAGGAACTGCCCGCACAGCAGCCCGCAGGTCTGGGCCGCCCCCACGTGGCAAAGCTGGAAACCTTCGCGCTGACCGACGGCAAGCTCACCTCCACCGGCCTGTTCTCCCTCGAGTACCCGGCAGAGCCCGTCTCTGAGCACCGCGTGGAGCTCACCGATGAGCAGAAGAAGCTCGTTGGCGAAGCTGACCTGCTCATGCTCAACGCAGAAGACCACACCTACGCCAAGGTTGCCCTGACCGACGAAGACGGCCTGCAGGCAGCTATCGAAGGTGTCTCCACCCTCGAATCCGCACTCTCCCGCGGCCTCATCTGGGGTTCCCTCTGGGAGAACGTGCGCGATGCACGCCTGCCCGTCACCACCTACGTCGACGCAGTCGTACGCAATGTCTCCAAGGAACCGAGCGCATCCCTGCTGGGCACCATGGTCAACAACGCACAGGTCGCTATCGCAACCTTCTCCGCACCCACCGGCCGCGAGCGCCTCTACGACGCTCTCTACGACGCATTCGCAGCCGCACTGGCACAGGCTAAGCCCGGCTCCGACGAGCAGCTGATTCTGCTGCGCGCCCTGATTTCGGTCTCCACCAACGCGACCAAGGGTGAAGAGCTCTGCCGCGATATTGCCCGTGGTGCTTTCGAAGACACCACCGGCGATATTGCTGACGCAACCGGCATTCCTTACGACCAGAACCTGGGTTGGAGTGCACTGGGTGCGCTCGCAAGCCGCGACCTGGTGACCGTTGAGGATCTGGACCGTGCGGCTAAGTACAGCCCCTCCTCGATTTCTTCGAATGGTTACGCGTACGCGATTGCTGCCCTGCCCTCTGCTGAGCGTAAGGCTGCCGCATACAAGACCATCATGGAAGACGAGTCGCTGTCGAACGACGCTCTGGCTTCGACCATTAACGGTTTTGCTCGCGGTCCGGTTGAGCTGCGTGAGTCCTACTACGACTCCTACTTTGAGGCTCTGCTGCCCGTTTGGGCTTCCCGCTCGATTGGTATGGCGACCCGCATTGTGCGTGGCCTGTACCCGAAGGCTCCGTACAACACCGGCTCCACCGAGGGTCTGGGCGTTGAGGGCAACCCCTCCGTGGCGCTGGCTCAGCGTTGGCTGGAGGCGAACCCCGAGGCTCCGTCGGCTCTGCGTCGTCTGGTTCTGGAGGCTCAGGACCACGGTCGTCGTTCGATTGTGGCTCAGAAGTTCAACGCTTCCCTGCAGGACTAAGCTGCATGGTTTGAGTAGCTGAGGCGGGGTGTGGACCGGTGCCTAGACTAGGTTCCGTTCTCCCCCGCCAGGTTCTCAATCCGCTGTGAGAGACTGCCGTTCGGCACGCTCCCGGTAACGCACCGGGAGGTGCCGGGCGGTGGTCTTTTTCTGACTCATCTATAGAATTCACAGCGGCGGTGTGCCGTCTAAATATTTCCCTCATGCGGTGGTTCACGTACTGACGTGGGCACTCATTACCGGGGCAGTTTCACTGGGACACAAAACTATATGCACCCGGTGCTAAAAGACAGATAAATGTCACCCCTTTTTTGTGAGCTGTCCGCTCTGAAAGCATGAGAGAATAGACTAGGTATCCGCTCGCTTAGACATATCAGAAGGAGTTTTCAGTGGTCGATTACGCACTCGGTGACCGCGGTAGCGTTGACATTGTCACCGATGATTACTACGAAGCAGAAACCCTCCAAATTTTCGAGGAACTGCACATCGACCGTGAACGTATCTGGTACGGTGAAGCGCGTCTCGTGCCCGAACCGGATAACCCCTACGAGCCCAATAGCATTGCCGTCTACATTGACGAATTCAAGGTGGGCCGCATGAGCGCGGCAGACTCCGCCGCGTACTGGGATTCCATTACCCGCGTGGTCGCCTCCGGCTACGAACCCATCGCGCACCTGCAGCTCTCCGCTGTTGCCGTACGCGCTGAAGGCGGCGGCATGCACGTGAAGAGCACCGGCGTGCTCTCCCTGTCCGCACCCGGGTCCCTCTTCCCCCTCAACGACGCACCGACCCGCGCGACCCTGCTGCCCCAGGGCCCCTCTATGAAGGTGCTGGACGAGAAGGAACACTCCGAATACCTGCACAGCATCCTGCCGCCCAGCGGTGAGGGTCGCGTCATTCTGACCCTTGAGGCGAACCAGCTCAAGACCTCCGACGGCCGCTTCGTTGACAGCGTGGAGGTGCGCCACGACCGCAAGCTCGTGGGCCGCCTGAGCACCCAGATGTCTGAGCAGCTGACGCCCGTCATCCGTTACGCTTTTGAGAACGACCGCCTCACCAGCGCCTGGGGCACTATTCGCGGTAACACCCTGGAACTGTCGCTGACCGTTCAGGCTGCACGCCCCGCCGATATTCCGCAGGAATGGTACGAGACTCTGCCCAACAACGTTCCAGCACTGCTACCCGCTGGCGAAGAGTACGAGGTGCCCGCCGCATTCGTACCCACCGAAGGCGAGCGCCACTACCTGGAGTCCTCTGCACAGCAGGCTCCGAAGAGGCGTCGCGGTTTCATGAGCTCCCTGACCGGCGGTTCCATTGCTTCTGAGTCGACCCACCATGAGCCCACCGCCGAGAAGCCGATGATCGAGTACAGCCTGGAAGAAGAGGAGTACTACGAGCCGAACGAACGTGACCGCCTGGTGAACCTGGTCAAGGGCGCAGGCCTCGCCGTTCTGGTCGCCGGCCTGCTCTCGATGCTGTGGACCCCGATGCTCGGCATCCTCATCGCTATCCTGGGTGGCGCCGTCGCGGCAGTAGCCTTCTACTTTGGTCGTCAGCCCTACTACGAGGAATACGACGAGTACGAGGAAGAATACGAAGAAGAGGAAACTGCTGAAGAAGCAGAAGAAACCAATCTGAAGGCATAAGATCCTCCACTACAGAGCGTAAAGATACGAAAGGGCGGCTACCCCACCATCACGGTGAGGTAGCCGCCCTTTCACGTACCCGGTTTCTCCCGGAACGGTTAAACACAGCGGGGGCGAAAGCCTCATCAGCTTTCACCCCCGCAAGGAGTCAGACCTTAGTCCTGACCGTAAGTCGCCATGAACTGATCCATCGTGTCATGCTGCAAAGCATAAGACAACTGAGCGTTCGCAGCCTGGTTGACCAGAATAATCGACTGGCCGTCGTAAGACCAACCCGGGCCTGCGTTCGGCAGAGTGGTCATGCGCATCGTAGTGTCACCGCTGGTCAACACCGGAGCCGCAATCTGGGCAATCTGTGCCGCGTTTAGACCGGAGTCCACACGCATGTAGCCAGCCAGAGACTCAACAGCAGACTGGAACGAACCCACGCTACTCAGCGCACCCTTAGCCTTCATCGTGTTGTACAGACCGCGCAGGAACGCACGCTGGTTACGAACACGCTGGTAGTCACCGTCAGCAAAAGAGTAACGCTCACGCACGAAGGTCAGCGCAGCGCTACCATTCATGTGCATCACACCGGGGGTAAAGGTCCAGACGTTACTGGTGAATGCGAAGGGAACCTGAACATCTACGCCACCAATAGCATTGACCAAGGACTTGAAGCCCTCGAACTCAATCTCGGCAACGTGGTCGATCTTGACGCCAACCAGGTTTTCAACGGTTGCCACCTGTAGAGAGATACCGCCGTAGTTCAGTGCCGCGTTAATCTTTGCTGCACCGTAACCGGGGATGTTCACCCAGGTATCACGCATAATCGAGATGATGTACACGCCCTTACCATCAGCCGGGATGTGCATCAGCATAATGGTGTCCGCACGGGAACCGCTCACCAGAGCAGCTTCAGAACCGGAACGGGTATCGCTACCGAGCAGCAGGATGTTCTTGCCCGGACCCTTCACAACATCGTAGCTGTAACCGTCATCCAGGATGCCGTCGCCGTCCTTATCGTGCTCGCTAGCGTTCGCTGCAAGAGCCGCGGCAGCATCGGAGCCGTTAGCGTTAGTGCCGTTCTTGCCAGTATCCGAGTTAGTCACGGTCGGAGCCTTCAGCTCCGTCACGTTGAGCTTCTTAGCCTCGCCAAGCTGCTCCTTAATTTTGCTGAGGTCTTCATCCACCTTAGTGATGGAGTCGAACTTCTCGGTCTTGCTATCCCAGGTGTGGCCAGCACGCCAGATAAAGAAACCAATACCGAGGGTAATAACCAGCAGAAGAATCAGCAGGATCAGCAGAATACGCTTGACCCATTTCTTCTTCTGCGACGGTTCAGAGTGAGCGTCGCTCATTAAGTTGTCCTTTGTTTGAGGTGGTGATACGCGAGGTGCGCGGCGCATCCAGCGAAGTCTCTAGAGTGCAGAGAGCCGGAAAATAACCCGCCGATGTGGGGCGGTGCTGGAGGGCACAGAAAATGCACAGCTCGCAAAATACTTTCCCATTGTAACGCCGTCAGCGGGTCTACGCACCAGTGAACGAAAGGTTTTACATTACAACTTTCCTCACGTTCGCGCGAGCTATTCTGCGATGGTTCGCAGAACGCACAATGCCCCGCCTCCCTGAAAACCAAGGAGAACGGGGCATTGATTTCGCTAAAAAGCAAAACTGGGAAAGAAGATTTACTTCTTACCGAAGTTGCCGAAGCGTGCGTTGAAGCGCTCGACGCGACCTGCGGAGTCCATGATGCGCTGCTTACCGGTGTAGAACGGGTGCGACTCGGACGAGATTTCAACCTCGACGATCGGGTACTCGTTGCCGTCTTCCCACTTCTCGGTCTTGTCCGAGGTCATGGTGGAACGGGTCAGGAAGACCTTGCCGGATGCGAGGTCGCGGAACAGAACCAGGTTGTAGTCCGGGTGGATTTCTGCCTTCATTGATTACCTTCTTCTGCTACTGGATTTTGCCAGTAGCCCTTATATAGATGGAGTAGGTTTTTCGATGTGCAGCTATCGAGAAAATCTCAGAGCGCATCACCATTGTGCACGCATAGGGCGCGCACAACCCATTAAGGGTACCACCTTCACGGATTAAATCCCAGTACGTTCCCTCACAGGCACCAACCTAGCTGCCGCAAGAGCACCCGAAGAAGGCGCTCACGGGGGTTAAGAATCAAGCTAGGAACTCAGGTTATGAACGCGGGCGAGTCTCCCAGAACGCCACGGCGCTTGCCGCCGCAACGTTCAAAGAATCCACGCCGTGCGACATCGGAATCATCACCGTATCGTCACACGCAGCCAGGGTGCGCGGCGACAGACCGTGCCCTTCCGTACCCAGAATCAGCGCCAGCTTCTCATCCCGACGAGCAGACAGCTCCTCCAGGGTCAGCGAGTCCTCTTCCAGCGCCAACGCCGCGCTCTTAAAGCCCAGCTCGTGCAGGGTCTGCAGGTCGGCAGGCCACGACTCTAGGCGAGCCCACGGCACCTGAAAAACAGTGCCCATCGACACGCGAATCGAACGGCGATACAGCGGATCAGCACACCGCGGAGTCACCAGCACAGCATCCACGTTCAGCGCGGCAGCCGAACGGAAAATAGCTCCCACATTCGTGTGGTCCACAATATCTTCCAAAATCGCCACGCGAGAGGCACCCTGCAGCAACTGCTCCAGAGGCTGCGGCGCCGGACGAGCCATCGCCGCCAACGCACCACGATGCAGATGAAAACCGGTCACCCGCTCCAGCTGCTCTTCACTACCCACATACGCAGGAGTGTCAGGATGGGCGCGCAAAACATCCGCCAAATCATCAGCCCACTTCTCACTCATCAGGAAAGAAACGGGCTGATGACCTGCAGCGAGCGCACGACGAATCACCTTCGAGGACTCCGCAATGTAAATACCCCACTGCGGTTCCATGGCGCTACGGAGCTTCACGTCGGTCAGCTGCGTGTAGTAGCGCAAATCCTGCTCGGGTGCCTGCGCCAGGGCCGTGACCGACTCGATGGCGTAGACACGCTCGGCACGCTCAGCGATTTGTTCGGCGCTTAGCTGCTTCGGGGCACGGCTCATGCGCGCTTGAACGCGGAGTAACGACCCGCGGAGGTGACGGTCAGAGCCAGGTCCATGTCGTAGGTTGCTGCGAGGTTCGCCTCGGTAATGGTGGACAGAATCGGGCCGGCTGCGACCACGCCGCCGTCACGGATCAGCAAGGCGTGGGTGAAGCCCGCCGGGATTTCCTCAAGGTGGTGGGTGATGAGCACGGTAGCCGGTGCGTAGGGGTCAGCGGCGAGTGCGGTCAGACGCTCGACCAGGTCCTCACGGCCGGAGATGTCCATACCTGCGCCGGGCTCGTCCAGCAGCAGCAACTCGGGGTCGGTCATGAGGGCGCGGGCGATCAGTGCACGCTTGCGCTCGCCATCGGAGAGGGAACCGAAGGTGCGGTCAGCGAGGGTATCGACACCCCACTCAGCCAGCAGCTCGGTGGCACGCTCGTCGTCCATGACGTCGTATTCTTCCTTCCAGCGGCCGGACACGGCGTACGCTGCGGTCACGACAACGTCAGAAACCTTCTCGCTGGCGGGAATCTGGGTAGCCGAAGCACCGGAGGACAGACCAATGCGCGGGCGCAGGTCGAACACGTCAACAGCGCCGAGGGTCTCGTCAAGGATTTCAACCTCGCCGCTGGTCGGGTGCAGGCGGGCTGCCGCAATCGAAAGCAGAGTGGACTTACCGGCGCCGTTGGGGCCCAGAACGACCCAGCGTTCACCTTCGTTCACAGTCCACGAAACGTTGCTAAGGATGGGGCGGCCGCCGCGAATCACGGAGACATTCTGAAGGTTGAGTACGGTGCTCATGGTTCTTCTTCCAGTGAGTTAGATGGATGGGATGCGCCCCTCACCCCGCAACCCGTGCCGGGTTATTGGAGCGGTTGGCGCACATAGTACGCGGGCACCCCACATTGGGTTCCTCGCGCAAAATCTAGGAGCTATAGGGGGCTCAGGTCTATAGGGGTCTTAGGGGCTATAGGTGCCGCCACGTCGAAGGCGGCACGCCTCATCAAATGTACCTTGTCAGAGGAGCGGGCGCATCCGCGACGGCACCTATAGCAGCTGAAGTTATTAGTCGATGAAGCCGCGTGCGCCGCCGACCAGCTCAACGTGGCCGGTCTCAACGTCTGCGGTGACCATCTTCGCGATTTCCTGTGCGAACTCGTTGACGGTGTAGAGCTTACCGGCGGTCTCGCGGCGCTGCTCAATAGCGCCAGGGTGCAGGCGGTTCAGCAGGGTTGCGGTGACGGTGCCTTCAATCATGTCAGCGGACACGACGACCAGGGAGATACCCTTCTCGGAGAGTGCGGGGATCTCGGCGATCAGTGCGTCCTCACCGGCACGCTTGGACTCTGCAACGGGCTTGTACTCGTCCATGGTCTCAACCTCGCGGATGAAGTGCGCCTGGTGGCTGGTCACGAACACGATGCGTGCGCCTTCGGGCATCTTCTCTGCAGCCAGGCGTGCCAGGTTCAGCTGTGCGTCACGGTTCAGGCGCATTGCGTAGTCTTCGCCCATGCCGGTTTCCATGCCGCCCGACGCGTTCAGGATCAGGTAGTCCAGGGACCCGAAGGTCTCCACGGCGGTGTTGACGAGGTTCTGCAGGTCTTCGCTGTTGGTCACGTCAGCCTGCACTGCAATTGCCTTGCCGCCAGCCTCTTCAATGGCCTTGACGATCTTGTTCGCGCGCGGTGCCTTAGAGCGGTAGTTCACCACAATGTTCGCGCCCTCAGCGGCGAGAATCTGTGCGGTGTCTGCGCCAACGCCGCGGGAGGAGCCGGTAATGATGATGGTCTTGCCGGTCAGCTGTGCCATAGTTTTATGTCCTTAAGTCTAGAAAGGGTGCGCCCACGCTCGGGCGCTTCATGCAGTCCGTACGAGTGGGGTTAGTGACCCATGCCCAGGCCGCCATCAACGGGGATGACAGCGCCAGAAATGTAGCTAGCCTCATCGGATGCGAGCCAGCGAATCACGCGAGCGACCTCTTCCGCCTCAGCGAAGCGACCAGCCGGGATGGACGCGAGGTAGTTCTTCTTGGTCTCTTCGGGCAGAACCTCGGTCATTGCGGTGTTAATGAAGCCCGGTGCCACCACGTTAGCGGTGATGTTACGGCCACCCAGCTCACGGGTGATGGAGCGTGCCATACCGACCAGTGCAGCCTTAGATGCGGAGTAGTTGACCTGACCGGGGGAACCGTACAGACCCACCACGGAGGAAACCAGGATGATGCGGCCGCGCTTGAGCTTCAGCATGCCCTTGATGGCGCGCTGAACCACACGGAAAGAACCGGTGAGGTTGGTGTCGACCACGTCGGTGAAGTCGGATTCCTTCATGCGCATCAGCAGCATGTCGCGGGTGATACCTGCGTTGGCGACCAGCACCTCCACGGGGCCGAATTCTGCCTCAATTTCCTTGAATGCTTCGTTAATGCTGTCGGCATCGCGTACATCTGCCTTAACGGCGAAAAATTCTTCGGGGGCTTCACCGCTACGGTAGGTGATGCAGACGTTATGTCCTGCTGCCTGGAATTCCTTGGCAATTTCGTAGCCGATGCCTCGGTTGCCGCCGGTGACCAGCACGGTCTTGGGAGTGTTCTCGCTCATGAGCTTCCTTGATGAGTCGACCCCTCACGATCAGAGCCGATGCAGCGGCTACGCGGTTGGGGTGTGGACGAATGGACAGACAAACCCTATTCTACCGCGTTTTAGCGCAAAGGTGCCGCAGGCTACACTCCGCTCTTGAACACTGAACACCTGCTCCCCTTCTTTTACATGCCTCATCGGGCGCGTACACTAGCTGAAGCGGAACAGCCCGCGCCCCCTTTCTGCGGGCTCGCGCGGGTACGGAATAACACCGCACGTAGAGGCGCAATAGTAAGGATAAGAAGACATGGATCTGCTCGGTTCACTTTCACAGGACGCACAACCCGAGTACGCCAAGTGCTCCCGCAAGGGCTGCCAGCAGGCGGCAGAATTTCAGCTGCTCTGGAACAACCCGAAGGTGCACACCCCCGAGCGCCGCAAAATCTGGTTGGCGTGCTCCGAGCACGTAGGCTGGCTGGAAAATTACCTGCGTGAGCGTGAGTTCTGGAAGCAGACTCTTCCGTTTGAAGGGTAGTGCCATATGGGAGGTAGCTCCGTTTGAGGTGTAACCCCGAATATCGAAAGTAATTTCGATATATGCTATATTTGTTCTAATCAGTTCGGGTGGATATCCCGGCACGCCGGACAACCACGCTCACTGAGCTATCACACCCAAGGAGGCACCTCCCCATGATGGGCTATTCGCACACTGTCAGCGCCGCAGCTGGCTGGCTAGTGCTCGTCGAGACGGGAGTGGTGCAGGTTCCCGATACCCCCACCCTCATCGTGACCACCCTGGCGTGCGCCGGTGCGGGCATGCTACCGGATATTGACCACCACAACGGCAGTATCGCCAACTCCATTCCACCCATTTCACGCTGGGTAGCCCGCATCGTCGGGGCAGTCAGCGGTGGACACCGCAAGGGAACGCACTCTATTTTGGGTCTGGTAGCCTTCTGGGCGATTGCCTATTTCAGCGCCAACCTGAGCTACAACGGAATCCCCTGGGCTTCACTACTTCTTGCCGCATTCTCGGGCGGCCTAGCATTGCGCGTGCTCGGCGCACCGGGTGGATGGATCGGTGCCGTCGCCCTCGGGTACGCCGCCTACACGACTGATTCGCTGGCACTGCTCCCCTGGGCTATTTCGGTCGGCGCCACCGTTCACCTGATTGGCGACCTGCTGACAACCCGCGGACTACTGCCTCTCTACCCTATTGTTATCAAACCCCTGGTGGCTTCCCCCCTATGGAAAAAGAGCGGCTACATGGCACTGCCGATCCTGGGTGATGCTGGCAGTGTACGCGAGAAGGCACTCGTTCTAGCACTGACCGGGTACGTCGCCTGGTACGCGGCAGCCATGATGGGCTTCACCGAATACCCCCTGCAAATGTTCGGGCTGGGTATTCACGCCGCATAACGTTATATAAATCCCCCATGAGAACAGCATCAAAGAGGACAGCAAAGCGCCCCGTCACTTCCCTACGGAAGCGCCGGGGCGCTTTTCTAATCCTTATCCCGACCTATCGGGGTGAGAGATTAAGCGTCCTGGATGGGCCAGAAGACGTCAACCTCAACGTTCTCTTCACCGGAGGTGGGGTACTTCTCGAACTCAGTGTTGTGCATTGGCAGTTCTCCTTCGTGAGCGGGCGGGAATCTCTTCTCCCCCGCGTTAGCTCACCATCTGTAGTGAGCCCTAATGTTTCGCATTTGCGTCCTCGCAATGGCGGGAACAGTTACAAGTCTACGCCCCATGCATGTTGGGTTTCTACCATTTTTCCCACAATGTATGTAGAGACACATGAAAAATTTAAAAAGCCCACACAGACCCCCTGAAATATCGCCTAAGAGCTTTTCTTTCCCTCGGAAAAACCCACAAGGCAACATTATTTCCCGTCAAATACACCACAAGTTTCGTATGTCAGAACCCACAGTTCCCATGTACGGGAACGCAATAACAGCACATATGATCAGAAAACAATACAACCCCACGGGTCAGGTCACATTTTTCGGCACTACCTACGAGAGAAATACCGACAATATCTTCCGCAACGCATCTTCAGAACATAGAAATACGCCCCGGACAATAAAACAACGAGCAATACACGCAAAGAGGCCCCGGCGCCACACGGCACCGGAGCCTCCCCCATGCTTATATGCCGGCTAATAGTGCTTTACGCCAGCGAAATCAGATCCTGGTAATCCTTCGACCATAGGTCCTCTACCGCATCCGGCAGAAGCAGCACACGCTCAGGATCCAGCGCCTCCACGGCACCCTCATCGTGAGAAACCATCACAATGGCGCCCTGGTACGCCTTCAACGCGTTCAGAATCTCCTCACGCGAGGCGGGGTCCAGGTTGTTGGTCGGCTCATCGAGCAGCAGCACGTTCGCGCTCGACGCCACCAGGGTCGCCAAGGACAGACGGGTCTTCTCGCCACCGGAAAGCACACCGGCAGGCTTATCTACGTCATCGCCAGAGAACAGGAACGAACCCAGAATCGTACGCACGCGGGTATCGTCCAGATCCGGCGCGGCGGACTTCATGTTCTCAAAGACAGTGCGGTCACCATCAAGAATTTCGTGTTCCTGCGCAAAATAGCCCAGCTTCGCGCCGTGACCGTACACGACCTCACCCGTATCAGGCTGAGTGGAACCAGCCAGCATGCGCAGCAGAGTGGTCTTACCGGCACCGTTCAGGCCCAGCACCACCACGCGAGAACCGCGGTCAATCGCCAAATCAACGTCCGTGAAAATCTCCAAAGAGCCATAGGACTTCGACAGACCCTGCGCAGAGAGCGGAGTCTTACCGCACGGCGCCGGATCCGGGAAGCGAATCGCCGCAACCTTATCGCTCTGACGCTCCTCCTCCAGGCCGCGCAGAAGCTTCTCAGCACGCTTAATCATCTGCTGAGCGGCAACAGCCTTCGTCGCCTTCGCGCGCATCTTATTCGCCTGCTCCATCAGAGCATTCGCCTTCTTCTGCGCATTCGCACGCTCACGCTTGCGGCGATGCTCATCCTGCTCACGCTGAAGCAAGTAGTTCTTCCAGCCCATGTTGTACTGGTCAATCACGCAGCGGTTCGCGTCCAGGTAGAAGACGCGGTTGACGACCAGTTCCATCAGCTCAACATCGTGGCTAATGACCATCAGGCCGCCCGAGAAGTTCTTCAAGAAATCGCGCAGCCACAGAACCGAGTCGGCATCCAGGTGGTTGGTCGGCTCATCCAGCAGCATGGTGTCCGCATTGGAGAAGAGAATACGCGCCAGCTCCACGCGACGGCGCTGACCGCCCGACAGAGTAGACAGCGGCTGGGCGAGCACACGCTCCGGCAGGTCCAGGTTGGAGGTGATGACCGCCGCCTCCGACTCAGCCGCGTAGCCGCCACCGGCAATAAACTCAGCCTCAAGACGGTCGTAGCGGCGCATACCCTTAGCGCGCACCGCCGGGTCCTCACTCGCCATATCGTCCTGCGCCTGACGCATCTTGCGCGCCACGCCGTCCAGGCCACGCGCCGAGAGGATGCGGTCACGAGCCAGCTGGCTCATGTCGTCCACCTTCGGGTCCTGCGGAAGGTAGCCGATAGTGCCGCTGCGGGTCACCGTACCGTCAGCGGGCAGGGTCAGACCGGCAAGCACCTTAGTCATAGTGGTCTTACCGGCACCGTTGCGGCCCACCAGACCGATCTTGTCGCCCTTATCGATGCGGAAGGTGACCTCTTCCATGAGCAGGCGCGCGCCTGCACGCAATTCGAGGTTCTGTACAGCAATCATGGGTGCCTTTCCGGATGGCGTCTGGTGTGTGGGTTGATAGTGCTCGGTAGGCGGGACTCGCCGGGCTAGAAGTAGCGAGCGCGCGGAGCACCTCATCAATTTTAGTGCAGGTGTGCCGAGTGCGCATGTGGGGCACCTTTTGTTTTTGTGGCGTGAGGTGTACTATACATACCGAACATCATTCATAGAACATTGTTCAAAAATTGGGTTGTGACAAGCAGGCAACCACCGCTACCCTCAACTCCGCAGAAAAATCTGCGGAGAAATACGTATCAAAGGAGTACCACCTCAATGACCGATTCCGCGCGCGAATCAGCCCAGGCATCCCAGGCGCCGCGCCGTAATGTAGCGGCAAAGACCTCCCTTGCCACCGACCTCTCCCTCATCGCAGTGTTCGCTGGCTTCATCGCCGCGCTCGCCATCATGCCCGCCATGAGCTTGGGCGGCATCGCGGTTCCCTTCACCTTCCAGACCCTCGGCATTTACATCACCGCTCAGGTGCTCGGCGGCAAGCGCGCCACCGCCTCCGTGGCGCTGTACCTGCTGGTTGGTTTTGCTGGCCTGCCCATCTTCGCTAAGGGCGGCGCTGGTTTGGGTACACTCGCCTCCCCGAGTGCTGGCTACCTGCTCGGCTTCCTGCCCTTCGCCGCTATTGCCGGTACCCTCGCCTACCTGTTCACCCGCAACACCCGTTCGGTGGGTGCGACCTTCCTCATGGCTCTGCTTGCGAACTTCTGCGGTTTTGTGGTTCTGACCGCCTGCGGTATCGCCGGTATGATGGTGAACGCCCACATGACTTTTGACGCCGCATTCAGTGCGGCAATGGTATTCGTTCCCTGGGATCTGGTGAAGTCCACGATCGCGGTTCTGGTTGGTTTGTCGGTACGCCGCGCCTTCCCGTCCCTGGCTCCTGCCCAGCGTTAAAGGCACACAATGTGCCGCACGAGAGGATAGCTATGTTTTTTCGCCGCTCCACGCGCCAGCCTGCACCGCAGCAGGTACAGGGCGAACAGGCGGTGAGCGCCTCTACCAGCATGCCCGCCCTTGAGCTTGAATCGGTGAGTGTTTTCACCGAGCTACCCGAAGGCGGGCATCGCCGTATCCTCAAGGATGTGAGCCTGCGGTTCACGGCGAAGCGCACCGCGGTGCTCGGTCTGAACGGTAGCGGCAAGTCCACCCTGCTGGGGCTTTTCAATGGGCTCACCCACCCGGATGAAGGTATTGTGCGCGTGAACGGTGTCGACACCCTGGAGGTGCTGAGCCGCGGCTCGAAGGGTGCGGGTGCTCGCGGTAATTTGCAGGGCGCTTTTGAGGGTGTGGGCATGCTTTTCGCCCAGCCGGAGGCGCAGCTGATTATGCCCACCGTTGCCGAAGATATTGACCTGAGCCTGCGCCGTGCCGCAGCCGTTGAAGGTAGTTCCCTCAGCGGTGATCAGCGCCGCGAACGGATTCGTGAACTGCTCCGTGAGCGCGGCCTCGAACGTCTAGAGGACCAGAGCGTTTTCACCCTCTCAGGAGGCGAAAAGCAGCTGGTTGCTCTCACCAGTGTGCTGGCGGCGCGCCCGCAGATTCTTCTGCTCGATGAGCCGACCACACTGCTGGATTTGCGCAATCGCGCGCGGCTGCTGAAGCATTTGGAATCGCTGGATCAGATGCTGGTTCTCAGCACGCACGACCTGGATTTGGCGGCGTCCTGCGATGAAGCCGTGATTATTCATGACGGCCGTTTGCTCGCTCAGGGGGATGCGGCGCAGCTGGTGCAGCAGTACCGCACGTGGTGTGCCGAGGGGTTCCCCAACGAGGGCGCTACCGAAGGTCTGGACTCGTCAGGAGGCGCGCATGGGCGCTAACACGCCGCGCGTGAATCCTCGCCCCGCCTCCCAGGGCTCGGATTTCAACCCGGGTACTCTGCTGGTGGGTTTCTACCAGCCGTTGAACACGCCGGTGCATCGGGCGCCACTGTGGCTCAAGGGCACGCTCTTCTTTGGGCTGTTCCTGCTGTTGGCGGTGACCGGCTGGCAGGTGGCGCTGGTGGCTTTGGTTGCGTCCACGCTCTGCGCGTTGTGGGCTGGTGTGCCTGCTTCCCAGCTGTGGCTGGTGGTTCGCACTCTGTCTCTGCTGCTACTGATCATGGTCGCCTATTACGTGTTTACGGGGCAGTACGCCTCCGGCGCGGATGCTATCGCGACCATGCTGACGGCTTTCTACGCTTCCCGTACCCTGCTGGTGAGCACTCCCCTGCCGGTTCTGATTGACGGCTTTGTGAAGCTCTGTTCGCCGCTGCGTTTTGTGGGTCTTTCTCCCGAGCGTCTGGGTCTGCTGATTGCGTTGATGGTCCGGTCGATTCCGGCGCTCATGGACCGTTGGGGTGCGTTGCGCAGGGCGGCGGTGGCGCGTAACCTGCCCAAGCGCATGTATTGGCGGTTGCTGATTCCGTGGGTGGTGCAGGCGGTTGATTACGCAACCGCGACCGCGAAGGCATTGCGTGCGCGGCACGTGGATGAGCTGAAATAGCGCGCTTGAGGGCGGGGTGAACAGTGAAGTTCACCCCGCCCCTTCGCTGTGCCTCGCCTAGCTTAGGCTGGTTTAGGGCGTTTCAATGAGGAGCGCTGCCGGGAGCTGCTCCCACCACAGGTACCAGTCGTGCTGGCCGTAGAGCGCCTCCACAAGCTTGTCGAAGCCGCGGTAGACACGCACCGGCATCGCCGAGGAAACCATCGTGTGCTCAACCGCGAGGATTTCGGCGTCGCGGCGGGTTGTGACCGGTACAGGCGTGTAGAACTCGATAAAGTCCGAGGCGATAACAGCCGGGTAGGCGTCATCGCGTTCAAACCAGTAGCGGGCAATGGACAGCATCGCCTCGGGGCTGGGGCTGGAGTCCCACCCGCCGAAAGGCAGGTAGGCGAACACCCCGGAAGCATCCCACAGCGGCAGGTCCATGATGAGCAGTTCCGCGGCGCTGTCAATGTCGGTGGCTTTGACCTTCTCATTGATAATGCCTGCGGTCAGTTCGAAGGGGTACTCCGCTTTCAGCGGCATAGCGATATCGTCTTCACCGAGTTCGCCGTTTTCCATGAGGAGGCGGTAGGTCTGCAGGTAGGTGCTCTCGTTCAGGTGCCGGAACGCCTCGTGCGCGGCAACTTCTACACCGACTTGATCCAGGTAACGGTGATGGTCGGTGATGAGGTCGTGTGCGTACCGCTTGACGGTGTCGGCGGTGATGTTCTGCACGGGCGTTGAGGTGCGCAGGGAGACGTTATTCTCAATGGTTCCGAGCATGGTCGGGTCGAGGGCAACCACGATGGGGGTTGTTCCCCGGTTCTTGCCCTCGTAAAGGTGTTCGAGGTATCGCCGGTTAAGTTCGGCTCGTGGGGCGCCGTGGCGGATTCGCTCGTGTGGGTAGGGATACAAGGCGACGAAGCGCTCATAGAGCTCTGCCATGGTGTTCTCCGATGTTTGGTTGCCCCCAGTTTATCGCGTATTTTCGCGCAAAAATACGGGTTTTTGAAGGTTTTAGCAGGGCACGGAGGGCGCGCGATTTTTTCGTTTGATGAGTGTGTATCGGTGTGTGCTAAACACGCTTAAACTGCCTTAGTGTTGGGCGGTTTGTGCGCCGATTTTCGGTAGAAAAAGTTAGAAATTTTTCGCCACCATATGAGATTTTGGGCGAGTTACACCGGGCGGTACCAAAGGGTTCGGCGGACACTTTCGCGGAGGGGCGGGCGCCTCCTGAATGTCTGTTACCAACCGCAGATACACGGCAGAAAGGGCACCAAACCCACAATTTCAGAAGGAAAAACACCCTCTTTTCTTCTTCGGCGCGTCATATTTGACGTATTAGGGGTTTTTCGGGCGAGTTCCGTCACTGCCGCGTAGCTGCTGGAGTAAAGTGTTGGTACCAGCTACCACCCGTGCCGCGTTGGTACGGAAAACGCCGCTGGGACCATCAACTCGCAGGAGTTCAAACCAACGGAGGTTCTCATGTCGAATAACTACTACAAAGAGATGGTTCGCCTGGCAGACAGCATCGCTGATAAGGCGCATGAGGGGCAGACTGACCGTAACGGCTGGCCCTATATCTCCCACCCTCGCCGTGTGGCTCTTGGGGTGCGTAAGCTTGCGTGTGAGTTGGCTGCCGCAACTCACCCCGATATCTCTTTGGAGGAGCTGAAGGCTGAAGCGCAGATTGTGGCGCTGCTGCATGACACGGTGGAGGATACCGGCGTTTCTCTCGCTTTCTTGGCGCGTCATTTCTCGGCGCGTATTGTGGATGCGATTGAGGCTTTGACCCGCCGCCCGGGTGAGTCGCGTGAGTCGTATCTGAGCCGGGTGCGTGTGAATGATTTGGCTCGTCTGGTGAAGCTTGCCGATATTGCGGATAATACTGACCCGCAGCGTTTGGCTCTTCTGGAGGAACCGACTCGTACCTGCCTCATGATTAAGTATGAGCACTCGCTGAAGCTGCTGCACCTGAACGACTAGGTAGACGACGAATAGCCTCGTCTTAGCGATGTAAGGAACCCCCGCCTCCGCCGCGTACACGGTATACGGAAGGCGGGGGTTCTTTTCGCCCTAGTTTCTGCTCCATTCCCCCGGCAGGTTCGACCCTCCCGGAGAACACGAACCCAGAAGACGCAAAAATACCCGCCCGGTGCCGAAGGCTTACACCTTCCGCACCGGGCGGGTACTTATCTGCGAGTCAGGAGCTTAGATGTTGAAGCCCAGCGCGCGCATCATATCGCGGCCGTCCTCAGTAATACGCTCCGGGCCCCACGGCGGCATCCAAACCCAGTTCACACGCCAAGAATCAACCAGGTTATCCAGGTTAGCCTGAACCTGCTCCTCAATAACCTCCTGCAGCGGGCACGCCGCGGTGGTCAGAGTCAGGTCCAGAATGAGGGTTCCATCCTCTTCCCAGCGCAGACCGTAGAGCAGACCGAGGTCAACAATATTGACGCCGAGCTCCGGGTCAATGACCTCCTTGAGGGCTTCCTCAATTTCTTCCTGAGGAACACGACCCTGCACAGTCTCAGTCATAGTTCTATCTTTCTGTCAGAATCCGATAAGGAGAAGAAGCTTACTTCTTACCCACGTAAGAAACGTAGCCCTCTTCTTCCAGGCGGTCAGCCAGTTCGGGGCCGCCCTGGTCAACCATCTTGCCGTCCACGAACACGTGCACGAACTGCGGCTTGATGTAGCGCAGGATGCGGGTGTAGTGGGTAATCAGCATGACGCCCATGTTGTTCTCGTCGTGCGCACGGTTCACGCCCTCAGACACAATCTTCAGTGCGTCAACGTCCAGACCGGAGTCGGTCTCGTCCAGGATGCCGAACTTGGGCTTGAGCAGCTCCAGCTGAAGGATCTCGTGGCGCTTCTTCTCACCACCGGAGAAGCCCTCGTTCACGTTACGTGCGATGAACGCGGGGTCAATCTCCAGGTTCTTCATGGCTTCCTTAACGTCCTTGGTCCAGGTACGCAGGGAGGGAGCCTGACCGTCCACAGCGGTCTTAGCGGAACGCAGGAAGTTGGACATGGTCACGCCGGGAATCTCAACCGGGTACTGCATAGCCAGGAACAGGCCTGCGCGTGCACGCTCGTCCACGCTCATCTCGGTGATGTCCTCACCGTCGAGCAGGATCTGACCGGAATCAACCTGGTACTTGGGGTGGCCAGCAATGGTGGAAGCCAGAGTGGACTTACCGGAACCGTTCGGGCCCATGATTGCGTGAATCTCGCCCGAGTTGATGGTCAGGTTAACGCCCTTCAGGATGGGCTTGGTGGTTTCGTCGTCGAGGATAACCGAGACGTGAAGGTCCTTGATTTCAAGAGTAGACATTGATTTCTCCTGGTAAAGCTTAGTTGTTGCTGAGGGCGAGCTCTGCCTCAAGGGCCTCGGTGAGCTGCTCTTCAAGTTCGGGAACACGAATCTGCTGAATGATCTCGTTCAGGAAGCCGCGCACGACCAGACGGCGTGCCTCAGCCTCCGGAATACCGCGAGCCTGCAGGTACCACAGGTGCTGCTCATCGAGCTGGCCGGTGGTGGATGCGTGGCCGGCGCCCTCAATCAGGCCGGTCTCAATCTCCAGGTTCGGCACGGAGTCGGCGCGGGGGCCAACTTCCAGCAGCAGGTTACGGTTCAGCTCGTAGGTGTCGGTGCCTTCTGCATCCTTACCAATCAGAACGTCACCAACCCATACGGAGTGCGCACCCTTACCCTGCAGCGCGCCCTTGTAGGTCACGCGGGACTTGCAGTTGGGTACGGAGTGGTCCACGAACAGGCGGGACTCAATGTGCTGACCAGCGTCTACGAAGTACAAGCCGTACATTTCAGTCTCAGCGCCGGGAGCGGTGAACTTGGTGGAGGGGGTCACGCGCACCAGGTCGCCGCCGAGGGACACCACAACGTGCTTGAAGCGTGCGTTGCGGCCCAGCTTAGCGTAGTGTGCGGAGGTGTGGATTGCGTCGTCAGCCCACTGCTGCACGGAAACAACGTTCAGCTCAGCCTCGTCGTTCACCACGAACTCAACGTTCTGTGCCAGGACGGTGGAGCCGGTGTGGCGCAGAACCACGACAGCCTTCGAGAAGGGCTTAGCCTCAATCACGATGTGCTGTGCGGCAGGCTCGTTGCCGGTGCCGGTGATGTCGATTTCCACGTGCTCAGCCAGTTCAGCTTCGGCGGGGATGGTCACCACGGTTGCTTCGGTGAAGCTGGACCACGCGTTCGCTGCCACACGGTCCTCGGGGATACCTGCGGAGCCGATGCGTGCATCCTCGCGGGAGACGGTCTCAACCTGAACCTGCTCGGGGGCAGTGATCTTCGGTGCCGGTGCGGTGCCGGTCAGCTTCTCCAGGTGCAGGCCGCCCAGACGCTTCAGCGGGGTGAAGCGCCAGTCCTCTTCACGACCGGTCAGGGGTTCGAAGTCCTCCACGTTGTAGGAGGTCTTACGCTCTGCACGGGATGCTTCGAGTACCTTCTGGACGTTGTTCGGGTTGGAGCCCTGGTGGTGTGCCTCGGTGGCCCGGTACAGGGTGTCATCGTGGGCGAACTCGGTGGCGAGCTTCTCGCCCTCCTGGTCCATGCCGGGGATGATCGGGGAGTGGTAACCCAGGGTTTCTTCGTTGGTCGGCATTAGCCCACAGATCCTTCCATCTGAAGTTCGATCAGGCGGTTCAGTTCGAGTGCGTACTCCATCGGCAGCTCACGTGCGATGGGCTCAACGAAGCCGCGGACAATCATTGCCATTGCTTCTTCTTCGCTCAGGCCGCGCTGCATCAGGTAGAACAGCTGGTCCTCGGAGACGCGGGAAACGGTCGCCTCGTGACCCATGGTCACATCGTCCTCGCGGACATCCACGTAGGGGTAGGTGTCGGAGCGGGAGATGGTGTCCACCAGCAGTGCGTCACAGACCACGGAGGACTTGGAGTGCTTAGCGCCCTCACGAACCTGAACCAGGCCACGGTATGCGCTGCGGCCGCCGTTACGTGCCACGGACTTGGACACAATGGTCGAGGAAGTGTTCGGTGCAATGTGAACCATCTTCGAGCCGGTGTCCTGGTGCTGACCCTCACCCGCGAATGCGATGGACAGGGTCTCACCCTTAGCGTGCTCGCCGACCATGTAAACAGCCGGGTACTTCTGGGTGACCTTGGAGCCGATGTTGCCGTCCACCCATTCCATGGTGGCGCCCTCGTGCGCAACCGCACGCTTGGTCACCAGGTTGTAGACGTTGTTCGACCAGTTCTGGATGGTGGTGTAGCGAACGCGTGCGTTCTTCTTCAGCACAATCTCAACCACTGCCGAGTGCAGGGAGTCGGACTTGTAGATGGGGGCGGTGCAGCCCTCAATGTAGTGAACGTAGGAGCCTTCATCCGCAATAATCAGGGTGCGTTCGAACTGGCCCATGTTCTCGGTGTTAATGCGGAAGTACGCCTGCAGCGGGATCTCCACGTGAACTCCCGGGGGAACGTACACGAAGGAGCCACCGGACCATACGGCGGTGTTCAGTGCGGAGAACTTGTTGTCACCAATCGGGATGATGGAGCCGAAGTATTCCTTGAACAGTTCGGGGTATTCGCGCAGACCGGTGTCGGTGTCGACGAAGATCACGCCCTGCTTCTCCAGGTCCTCACGGATCTGGTGGTACACGACCTCAGACTCGTACTGTGCAGCCACACCCGCGACGAGGGAGTTACGCTCCGCCTCGGGAATACCCAGGCGCTCGTAGGTGGTGCGGATGTCCTCGGGCAGTTCCTCCCAAGATGCCGCCTGACCCTCGGTCGAACGCACGAAGTACTTGATGTTGTCGAAGTCGATTTCGGAAAGATCCGCACCCCAGGTGGGCATGGGCTTACGCTCGAAGAACTTCAGCGCCTTCAGACGCATGTCCAGCATCCACTGGGGTTCGTTCTTCTTTGCAGAGATGTCGCGCACGACGTCCTCATCCAGGCCGCGCTTTGCTACCTGGCCTGCTTCGTCGGAGTCTGCCCAACCGTACTCGTAGTTGCCAATGCCCTCGAGTTCGGGGTTCATCTCCAGGATCTCTGAAATGACGGTGTCGTTGGCGTTCTGCCCAACTTTCTCAGTCATTACGGCCTTTCTTCGATGGTTATTACATTTCTCGCCGCCACCTGCCGGTTGCAGGCGCGGTAGTTGAGGGGGCTGATGCCGCGCTCAACCACGGTGCATGATGCGGTGTACGCAGTGTGCTTGCAGTGTACACCGCGTGGTTGCGGGCGGATTTCAGCGTGCGGCTCGCACCCTTGACGGGTTCATCGGGGTGTGCCGCTGGGTACTGCGGTGATCGTTACGCGGAAGGTTCCTCCGAAGGTTTCCCTGCGGATTCTTCTGCGTTCTTCTCACTCTCGGCGGTGACGCGGTTCAGGGGCACGTGCGTGGTACACACGTGAGCACCCGAAGCCATGGTTGAAAGCCTACGGACATCAACGCCGAGCAGGTCAGAAATAATCCCGGTTTCCTGCTCGCAGAACACTTGGAAGTCTCCAGCGAGATCACGTACCGGGCAGTGACCCTGACAGAGCTGAATACTTGCCAGGAAATGCTCGGGAACAGTTCGCCCTGCGGGAGGTGCGGTGACCTGCGCGGTCGCCACAAAACCATCCTTGCTCATTGCCTCTGCGAGCGCCTGCGCTCGGGCTGCCACATCGTCACCGGCGGCTTCTACGACGGGTCGGTAGCGGGCTTCCATTTCTGCGGCGCGGGCGGAGGCGAAAGCTTCGAGGGCTTCCTGGCCGACCGTGTCGCGGAGCATTTGCAGGGCTTCGCGGGCGATGATGAGGTAGTCGTTGCCGAGGCGTTCGTGGCCCTGGGGGGCAATCACGTAGCGGCGGGCGGGTCGTCCGGCTCCGGCGCCGTGCTTTTTAATGGGCGCTACCTCGATCATGTTGTTGGATTCGAGGGCGTCGAGGTGGCGGCGTACCGCTGCGGGGGTGAGGCTGAGGAGTTCACCGAGGGTTGCTGCGGATACGGGGCCGTTGTTGAGGACTTCACGCAGGACGCGGTCCCTGGTGCGTTCTTCTGCCTCGGCTTTGCGCTTGGATGTGCGTGCCGCGGAGGACTTTGTACTGGAAGCACCAGTAGAGCCCGAGGCGGCGGTTCGGGTGCCGTTTCGGGTCTGCGCCTCGTTCGTTGAGACGCGCTGAGGGGTCTTATTCACGGAATACACAAATAAAGTATGTCCTAATTAGTTTTTCTTTGGCTAGTTAGGTACCCCTACTTGCTAACTTTTCTACCTTAGGGTGAACTTTTAAGTCGTAACAAGTGTGCCTTAAACGTGAGTTAGGGCATAAGATGAAGGGGGCACACACGCTCATTCATCGAAAAAATCGAAAGTGACTGTCTATGGAGACCACCACCGCGGGCCAGCAGGACCACCCGGGGCGTGCATCCGCCGCGCAAACGGCACACGCTGAGCACCACACGGAGCCCGGCGCCTCCCCCACCGCACGACGACGCATCATCACCGAAGAACCGGCGCTCAGCATTAAAGACCTCATCAAAGAGTTCAAACCCTCACGCGCCTTCCGCACCAAATACCCCGAACGGCTCACCGCCAGCGGGCTCTACCGCGCCGTCAACAAGGTCAACCTGCGCGTCTTCCCCGGTGAGGTGGTCGTCCTCCTCGGAGCCAACGGCGCCGGCAAAACCACGACCCTCGCCTGCGCGCAGGGTCTGCTCAAACCCACCCGCGGTACCGTGCGCCTCCTCGGAGAAAACCCGCTACAGGCAGACCCGGAGCTACGTGCCAAGGTCGGCATTATGCTCCAGGACGGCGGCCTACCCAACGCCATGCACCCCATCCCGCTGCTGGAACACATCTCCACCATGTACACCGACCCATACCCGGTCGAAGAGCTCGCAGAGCGCCTCGGCATTGATGCCTTCAACGGCACCACGATTCGCCGCCTCTCGGGTGGTCAGAAGCAGCGTGTCTCCCTCGCCGCCGCCCTCATCGGTCGCCCGGACGTGCTCTTCCTCGACGAGCCCTCCGCGGGCCTGGACCCGCAATCCCGCAACGTCGTCTTCGACATCATTCGTGAACAGCGTGAACTCGGCACCGCGATTGTGCTCACCACGCACCTGATTGACGACGCACAGAAGCTCGCCGACTATGTCTACATCATTGAAAACGGCACTACGGTTCAGGAAGGTACCGTCTCCGAGCTCATCGCCAGCGACGGCACGAACCGCCTGCAGTACAGCCTGAACGCACCCACCCCCACCCGTGAGCAGCTGCTGCCCGCGCATCTGCGTGCCGGCGTGGAGCTCATCGAGAAGGTGCCCTACACCCCGGCTCGTGACGGCGCCCCCTCCGTGCCCGGCGAGTATGAGCTGGTCGGCGCGCTACGCCCCGAGCACCTGGCGGCATTCACCGCGGCACTCGCCGAGCATTACCTCATGCCGATTTCTCTGACTATGGAACCGAAGACCCTTGAGGATGTCTTCCTCGACATTTCAGGACGTGATATCCGATGAGCAACACCGCACGCACCAACAACCGGGCTGCAGAAAACACTGCCGAAAACGCTGCCGAAAACCTTGTAAAAGAGAACCGAGCAGAAGAGAACCGTGCGGAAGGGACCCGCCTGGAAGAACGCGCCGCGAACACCCGCCCCAGGGTCTCCTCTATTGACGAAGACGAGGAGTACATTCCCCCGCGCGCGAACTACCCGCTCGTGCGCGTCATTGAGCAGGGCCGCTACGAAACCATGGCGATGCTACGCAACGGCGAGCAGCTGATGCTCAACATTATTTTTCCCGTCATGGCGCTTATTGCCCTGCGGTTCACCGGCCTGATTGATGAGTACGCCAACTCGGTGGGGGTATCCCGCATGGATGCGGCGGTCCCCGGCGTTCTGGCGCTCTGCGTGATTTCTACGGCACTGTCCGGTCAGGGCATTGCCACCGGTTTTGATCGCCGCTACGGCGTGCTGCGGTTCCTGGCGACCACTCCCCTGGGCCGTAACGGCCTGATCATGGGCAAGTGCATTGCGGTGCTGGTGGTCGTGGCGATTCAGTTCACGCTGGTGGCGGTGCTCGGATACGGTCTGGGGTGGCACCCGGACGCTATCGCCGTCTCGCGCTCCATCATCACGATGATTATGGGCGCCGGCGCATTTACGGCGCTGGGACTGCTCATTGCCGGTACGGTGCGCGCGGAGGCGACCCTCGCCATCGTGAATATCGCCTGGGTAATTCTTGCCGGTGCCGGCGGCGTCGTGTTCCCGCTGAAATCCTTCCCCGACTGGTACGCCGCGGTTGTAGCATGGTCACCCTCGGCAGCTCTGGGCGATGCGCTGCGCGGCAACTTCATTCAGCATCAATGGCTTGCCGACCCGCACTGGGTATTGATCGTATGGACCGTGGTCATTGGGTTTATTGCCTCGCGCAAGTTCAAGTGGTCCGACTAGTAGCGACCTGACTAGAGGCGACCTGATTGCCCCTGATGGTCACAGCCGCAGGTAAAAAAGGCACCGGCAAAAAGGCACAGGTTAAGCCGCAGGTTGCAGGTTAAAAGGCGGGCGCCGGATATGTTCCGACATATCCGGCGCCCATTTATTTAACACAAACTTTTAGTCTCAACCGCACACAAAATGTACGGTCTGAGACTAAAAGATAGCACCCCCTCCAGAACCTTATATCTCGCCACCACAGCAAGATAGTCATCAGTTTCCGCGCGGAGGAGGGGCTTCAATCACCGAGATGCAGACCGACCCAACCACTGTTTCGGTCTGCAACCTTCCTGCTCAACCTTAACATGAGCTTCACCACTTACACAAAAATTGTTACATTACTGAACAATATTCAGCCACGAGCTCAGCAATACCACCCAAAAGTACGCACCCCACACCCGGAAAGACCAGTCAACAGAGGCATAACAGCCCGTATCACCTGTGCGTATCACCCTGTGAATGTCTGCAGCCCCACACCGGATACTGCCGTTTAGTGAACTATCCTGTTAAAACGAAAGGGTCGAAACAAACCTCCCGGCTCCCCGCACCTACCAGGGCATCTGCCGGGTACTTACCGGGGCGCTTACCCGAGTACCTACGCAGGTACCTACGAGGTATCCACCGGCGCGGGAATATGCACCCCCGAAGGCACGTTACACCCGACGGACAGCGCGCTAGCACAAGCCTGCTGGCGCATCCACTCACGTTGTGAAAGGACACCCCACGTGGCAGAGAACTTCCAGTGGACTGAAACCGACCAGCGCGCCGTAGATACCGCACGTATCCTCGCCGCAGACGCCGTAGAAAAGGTCGGATCCGGTCACCCCGGCACCGCAATGAGCCTGGCGCCGGTCGCCTACCTGCTCTTCCAGAAGGTCATGAACCAGGATCCCTCCGACGACCGCTGGGAAGGCCGCGACCGCTTCATCCTCTCCCCCGGCCACACCTCCCTCACCCTGTACACTCAGCTGTTCCTCGGCGGCTACGGCCTCGAAATGAAGGACCTGGAAGCCCTGCGCACCTGGGGCGCCCTCACCCCCGGCCACCCCGAATACAAGCACACCAAGGGTGTAGAAATCACCACCGGCCCGCTCGGCCAGGGCCTGGCATCCGCTGTTGGCTTCGCCTACGCACAGCGCCGTATGCGCGGCATGTTCGACCCCGAAGCTGCACCGGGTACCTCCCCCTTCGACCACCACGTCTACGTCATCGCCTCCGAGGGTGACGTGCAGGAAGGCGTCACCGCCGAGGCGTGCGCGCTCGCAGGTCACCAGGAGCTCGGCAACCTGATCGTCGTCTGGGACCGCAACCACATCTCCATTGAGGAAGACACCGACGTTGCCTTCACCGAGGACGTAGCAAAGCGCTACGAGTCCTACGGTTGGGATGTTCAGCGCGTGGACTGGACCCGCACCGGCGACTACGTTGAGGACGTCGCAGAACTGTACGCCGCCATTGAGCGTGCGAAGGCTGTCACCGACAAGCCCTCCTTCATTGAGCTACGCACCATCATCGGCTACCCCGCCCCCACCAAGCAGAACACCGGCGCAGTGCACGGCTCCAAGCTCGGCGCCGATGAGGTTGCCGCAACCAAGGAACTGCTCGGCTTCGACCCCGCCAAGAGCTTCTTCATCGAGGAGAACGTCCTGGCACACACCCGCCAGCTCGTTGAGCGCGGCGCAGCGGCACACAAGGCATGGGACGAGAAGTTCGAGGCATGGGCTAAGGCCAACCCCGAGCGCGCCGAACTGTACAAGCGCCTCGTTGCAGGCGAACTGCCCGCAGACTACAAGGCTGCTTTCCCCGTGTTCGAGGCTGGCACCTCCGTGGCAACCCGCGCGGCATCCGGCACCGTCATCAACGCTATCGCTGACACCTTCCCCGAACTGTGGGGCGGCTCCGCTGACCTCGCCGGCTCGAACCTGACCACCATCAAGGGTGCAGAGTCCTTCAACCCGGCATCGCGAACCACCGAAGACTGGACCGGCAACCCCTACGGCCGCGTGCTGCACTTCGGTATTCGTGAGCATGCTGCCGCAGCAATCGTCAACGGTATTGTGCTTTCCTCCCCGACCCGCGCGTTCTCGGGCACCTTCTTCGTGTTCTCCGACTACCAGCGCCCGGCTGTTCGCCTCTCCGCGCTGATGGGCGTTCCCGCAGTGTACGTGTGGACTCACGACTCCATCGGCGTGGGCGAGGACGGCCCCACCCACCAGCCGATTGAGCACCTCTCCGCCCTGCGCGCTATCCCCGGCTTCGACGTGGTTCGCCCCGCGGACGCTAACGAAACCGCCGTCGCATGGCGCACCATTCTGGAGAAGTCCGACCGCCCCGCAGGCATCGTGCTCTCCCGTCAGAACCTGCCCGTTTGGGCTCGTGAGGACGTGCACGCAGACGCTGAGGGCGAGAAGTTCGCTTCCGCTGAGGGCACCGCACGCGGCGGCTACATCATGGCTGACACCGAGGGCACCCCGGACGTCATCCTGATTGCTACCGGTTCCGAGGTTGAGCTCGCTATTCAGGCTCGCGCAACCCTCGCAGAGCAGGGCATCGCGGCTCGCGTGGTTTCCATGCCTTCGCGTGAGTGGTTCGCTGAGCAGGACGCAGAGTACCGCGAGTCGGTTCTGCCCTCCTCGGTTGCAGCCCGCGTCTCCGTCGAGGCTGGCCTGGCGATGAGCTGGTACGACCTGCTCGGCACCGCAGGCCGCGCCGTGTCCATCGAGCACTTCGGTGCATCCGCCGATGCGAAGACCCTGTACCGCGAATTCGGTATCACCGCGGAGGCTGTCGTGGCTGCCGCTAAGGAATCCATCGACGCCGCTAAGTAAGCGATAACAACGCCGCGGCAAACAGCGCTGCGGTAACTGCCGCGCACACTGCGCTCCCCCCTGTACGGGGGTGCAGGCGCAACGGGGAGGCTCCGGCTGACCACTCAGCCGGAGCCTCCCGCCGCCCAGTAGATTTCACTGATATCCCAATTTCATTTCGACATTTTCAATTTCGACAAAGAATCGAAGGTTTTCACATGTCTGAGTCCACTCAGAAGCTTTCCGACGCCGGTGTCTCCATCTGGCTTGACGACCTCTCCCGTGAGCGTCTGACCAGCGGCAACCTCGCCGAACTCATCAAGACCCACAACGTCGTCGGTGTGACCACCAACCCCACCATCTTCGCTGGCGCGCTCTCCAAGGGCGCCGCATACGCTGAGCAGATGCGTGAACTTGCCGCCGCCGGCGCAAGCGTTGAAGAGGCAGTCTTCGCCGCAACCTGCGACGACGTACGCGCAGCCTGCGACGTGTTCGCACCCGTCTACAAGGCATCCAACGGTTTTGACGGCCGCGTCTCCATCGAGGTTGATCCCCGCCTGGCACGCGACGCTGAGGGCACCGCCAAGATGGCGCGTGAACTCTACGAGCGCGTGGGCCGCGAAAACGTCATGATCAAGATCCCCGCAACCCAGGAAGGTCTGCGCCCCATCGCAGAGACCCTGGCTGCTGGCATCAGCGTGAACGTAACCCTGATCTTCTCCCTGACCCGCTACCGCGAGGTCATCAACGCCTACATGCTCGGCCTGGAGCAGGCGCTGGAGAACGGTAAGGACCTGTCCACCATCCACTCGGTCGCATCCTTCTTCGTCTCCCGCGTAGACACCGAAATCGATGCACGCCTCGAAGCTGCCGGCGGCGACGCTGTGCAGCTCAAGGGCAAGGCAGGCCTGGCGAACGCACGCCTCGCCTACGAGGTGTTTGAGGAAATGTTCTCCTCCCAGCGTTGGGCACGTCTGGAAGCACACGGCGCAAACGTACAGCGCCCGCTGTGGGCATCCACCGGTGTGAAGGACCCCGCACTGCCGGACACCCTGTATGTCACCGGCCTGGTTGCGCCCAACACCGTGAACACCATGCCCGAGGCAACCCTGAACGCTGTTGCCGACCACGGCGAAATCACCGGCAACACCATCGTTCCGAACTACTCCGAAGCGAACAAGGTTCTGGACGCTATCTCCGCTTACGTCTCCTACCCGGAGGTCGTGGAGAAGCTTGAGGTTGAGGGCCTGTCCAAGTTCGACGTCTCCTGGGAAGAACTGCTGCAGACCGTGCGTGAGGCACTCGAGCAGGCTAAGTAGCCGCACCCATTAGCCGCCAAAATATAGCGCGGCATCTCAACCTAATCCGCCGGGGTTCCCGCCAGAGCTTCACCGCTCGGGGAACCTCGGCGAATTAGGGTGCTACTGAAACAATCCCGTCAAAACCGGTACAATACAGGGTACACACCTTCCAGAATGCGGCTTCGCCTCCGCGCGAATAAAGGTACGAACCGCGCGCCGCACGAACCAACCAAGGCAATCAAAGGAATATATTGTGACTATCGGTCATGAAGCGAACCCCCTCAGGGACACTCGCGACCGCCGCATTACCCGCATTGCGGGGCCGTCCGCGCTCGTCTTCTTTGGCGTAACCGGTGACCTGGCCCGCAAGAAGCTGCTTCCGGCAGTGTATGACCTCATGAACCGCGGTTTGCTCCCCCCGAGCTTCGGCCTTGTCGGCTTCGGCCGCCGCCCCTGGAGCGATGACGATTTCCGCTCCTACGTACGCGAATCCGTTGAAGCACACGCCCGTACCCCCTTCCGCGAAGACGTATGGAACCAGTTCCAGCAGGGCATGCGATTCGTCGTAGGCGCCTTTGACGACGACGCAGCCTATGAACAGCTTAAGAACACCCTCACCGAACTCGACGAGCGCGGTGCCCACGGCAACCACGCCTTCTACCTGTCCATCCCCCCGAAGGCATTCGAGCAGGTCCTCACCAAGCTCGCCGAACACGACCTCGCATCCCGCGATAACGACACCGTCAACCCCGTCGACGGTTGGCGCCGCGTGGTCATCGAAAAGCCCTTCGGTCACAACCTTGAAAGCGCACGCGAACTGAACTCCATCGTGGAGGCAGTCTTCCCGCCCGACGCAGTGTTCCGCATCGACCACTACCTCGGCAAGGAAACCGTGCAGAACATCCTGGCAATGCGTTTCTCCAACCAGATGTTCGAACCGCTCTGGAACTCCAACTACGTTGACCACGTCCAGATCACCATGGCAGAAGACATCGGCATCGGCTCCCGCGCAGGCTACTACGATGGCGTGGGTGCAGCCCGCGACGTCATCCAGAACCACCTGCTGCAGCTGCTCGCCCTCACCGCCATGGAAGAGCCCCTCAGCCTCGACGCCAAGCACCTGCGCGCCGAAAAGGCTAAGGTCCTCGAAGCGCTCCGCATTGACGATCTGCCGAACTCCTTCGCGCTCGGCCAGTACGCCGCAGGCTACCAGGGCGGCGAACACGTCAACGGCTTCTTCGACGAAGCAGACATCCCCGCAGACTCCCGCACCGAAACTTTTGCGGCGCTGAAGGTCTCCATCGCAAACCGCCGCTGGGAAGGCACCCCCTTCTACCTGCGCGCCGGCAAGCGACTGGGCCGCCGAGTCACCGAAATCGCCGTCATCTTCAAGAAGTCCTCCGACCGTCTCTTCGGCGAACGTGAAAACCCGCAGGTCGGCCAGAACGCCATCGTTATCCGTGTGCAGCCCGACGAAGGCATGACCATCCGTTTCTCCGCGAAGGTGCCCGGCACCCAGATGGAAATCCGCGACGTCAACATGGACTTCGGCTACGGCCACTCCTTCACCGAAGAGTCCCCCGAAGCGTACGAACGCCTCATCCTGGACGTTCTGCTCGGTGAGCCGCCGCTGTTCCCCCGCCACGAAGAAGTTGAGCTCTCCTGGAAGATCCTCGACCCCTTCGAAGAATACTGGGAAGAAAACCGCATTAAGCCTGAACCCTACGAGTCCGGTTCGTGGGGTCCGCGTTCGGCACACGAGATGCTCGAACGCGACAACCGCGCTTGGAGGCGCCCGTGATCTCGCACCTGCATAACACCACCGTTTCCGCCATCAACAAGGAACTGAGCCACCTGGCGGCAGCCAACGGTAGCCTCAGCAGCGGACGAGTACTCACCCTCGTGGTCCTCGCTGAAAAGGGCCACTCCCGTGAAGCAATGCGCGCGGCAATTCGTGCATCCCACGAGCACCCGAGCCGCATTATTGTGCACATCTCCCACGACCCGCTCGACCCCGACCAGCTGGATGCAGAAATCCACCTCGGCGGTGACACCGGCGCGTCCGAGATGATTGTTCTGCGCGGTTGGGGTAGCGCATCCCGCCCGACTGAGGCGCTAATTTCCGGTCTGCTGCTACCGGACTCCCCGATTGTGGTCTGGTGGCCGCACTCGGTGCCGGAGAACCCCGCACAGCAGTCCATCGGTCGTATCGCTCAGCGTCGCATCACCGACTCTGCGCGCGCAGAAGACCCGAAGGAAGCTCTCAAGCACCTCGCCGAGGTGTACCGCGCCGGCGACACCGACCTGGCGTGGACCCGCCTCACCCTGTGGCGCACCCAGCTGGCTGCGCTCCTGGAGCAGGTGCCTCCCTCCCCTGTGCGCCGCGTGGTTGTGTGGGGTTCGAGTAAGTCCCCGTCCGTGGTACTGCTCGGTACCTGGCTCGGCTGGAAGCTTGAAGCACCCGTACACCTCGCCACCATCGGCGCGGCAAACCGCGGCCTGTACCGCGTCAGCATTGAGCGTGAAGACGGTTCCGTGACGATGTTCCGCCCCGGTATTTCCGTGGCAACCATCTCCACCCCGTACGCACCCGATCAGCAGATTGCGCTGCCGGTGCGCACCCTCGCCGAGTGCATCTCTGAGGAGCTGCGCCGCCTCGACCCGGACGACACCTACGGTGACGTGCTGAAGCAGGCGCTGTGCACCGTAACCCTTGTGGACGATACCTGCCAGCCTGAAGACATGCTGGATCTCGAAGAATACCCGGAGGTTTTCGATGCCTAAGATTCAGAACATGGGCGCATCCACCCCCACCCTGGTGGCGCACCCGACCCGCGAGGCCCTCGCAGCGGACGCGGTGACCCGCATCCTCGACATCATTGAGCACGTGCTCTCTGAGCGCACGATTGCCCACATTTCGCTGACCGGCGGCACGATGGGCATCGCCACCTTGAAGGCGTGGGCTGAGAACGAGCGTGTGAAGGATATTGACTGGTCCCGCGTGCACTTCTGGTTCTCCGATGAGCGTTACGTACCCGAGCGTAGCCCCGAACGTAATGACGGTCAGGCTATTGAGGCGCTGCTCGCTCCCCTGCTGTCGCACGGTCTGGTCGTGGGCAATGTGCACCGTATGGGCCCGTCCGATATTTTCACCGGTCTTGAGGCTGCTGCCGAGCACTACGCTTTCGAGATGCGCGACTACGCCGGTTCCGCACCGGCTGTGAGCGTGCAGATGCCTGAGGGCGCAACCGAACTGCCGCTGGCTGGCGGTCACGGTGGCGGCGCAGGTCACGAGCACGGCGGATCCGGCGGCTGTGGTTGCGGTGGCGGCGGTTGCGGTTCTTCCGCACCCGAGCAGTCCATCGAAGAGACTACCCTCGACGAATTTGATGCTGAGGCTGCTGAGCCTGCAGGTGGTTGCGGATGCGGCGGCGGAGGCTGCGGTGGTGGCGGTGGCCAGTGGCCCGCACCGGTCTTTGACATCACCCTGCTGGGCATGGGCCCGGACGGTCACATCGCTTCCCTGTTCCCGGGCCGTAAGCAGGTTCTGCTGGGTACCGGACTGCCGGAGGACCCGGTTGAGGGCGGTAAGGCTGTGACCGTGATGGTTTCTGATTCGCCGAAGCCGCCGGCTGAGCGCGTGTCGGTGACCCTACCGATTATCAATAATTCGCGTCACGTGTTCTTCCTCATCACCGGTGAGGATAAGCAGGATGCGACCAGCCGCCTTCTGGCTGGCGCGAAGCTGGACGCTGAGGACCTGAACGCTCAGCTGCTGCTGGAAACCCCGGCGGTGGGTGCGCGCGGTAAGAAGCAGACCCTGATTTTTGCAACCGAGGAGTCGCTGGCTCCTGAGAACCGCCCGTAAGGTTCGGTTCTGAACTGCACCAAGACATAAAAGAGTGGAGCCCCGGATAGACACCTATCCGGGGCTCCACTCTTTGCTACGCTCGCCTGCTGCCCGCCTACTTTTCAGTAGCGGCAGGATTCTGCGACTGCTGTTCCTGGGGCTCCTCCGCTTCGTCCTCGAAGCCCACGTACAGTGCCGCCAGCGACGGAACCGTCGCCTCCAGTACCTCCTGCGCCTCCTCAGGGCTCGGGGCAAGCTTCGCGCCGGTGAGCTGCAGGTACTCGCGCACCGTCATGGGCTGCGCCCAGTCGAAGTGCTCACGCACGGCGGTAATGTTCGCACCGGACTGCAGCACGTTAATGCCGCGGGCAAGACCGATATCCGTCACCTTCACGATGGCGTCGGTCTCCTCGGGGATGTCGTACGGGTCGCGGTTCTGCAGATCCACAATGAACGGCAGCACGCCGCGGCTCTCAGCGCGCAAGGTGAACTTGGTGTGCACCTGGCTCACCTCGTGCACCTCACCCACACCCACGGCGGGTACCACCATGAAGCCCGCCTGCAGGTCGTTCACCGCGTCCAGGGTACTTGCCTGCCCGAAGCCGGAGTACAGCTGCACCACCGGCACGAGGTAGCACACCTCCGCCTTGAGCGCCTTGCGCGCCTCAATGTCGATGTACTCCCAGGCGCCGCCAGTACCATCGGTAATGTCACCGGAGTGGTGCGCGTAAATGGCGCCCTGGCTGTTCTTCACGGTCTGCGACCAGTAGCTGATCTTGTCCATGTAGTTGCCTTCGGCGTCGAACATCATCAGCGACAGGTCAATGTCCACCCCCTCATCCCAGAAGCAGAAGAGGCGGATCACGCCGGTGGGCGACAGGTGCACCGTCGAGGTGTTGTAGCGGCCCATGCCGTCCAGGGAGGGGCGGGCACTGCGGGTGTTCAGCGGCATGACCATCTCGCCCACCTCGTCGGGCAGGTAGATGGAGGTCTCGGCAAGACGGCCGGACAGGCCAATTTCGACCAGGCGCTCCAGCAGGTCCAGCACCGCCGGGCTGTACTCGCGCGCCGGAATCATGGTGGCGATACCGGTCTTGGACAGGTTCATGCGCTGCGGGGCGGCAGGCTGAGCCTTCTGAGCAGAAGCCTCACGGCGCTCTGCGCGCTGGCGCGCGGTAGCTTCGGAGCCGACCGGAATGGACGGCAACGGGTTCTCCGGGCCGGAATTCGCGCCGAAGAATGAGCCCAGCGGGTTCGGGATACCCGCATTCTGCATGAGGTTCTGAACCCTCGCGGCGCCCTCCGGGTTGCGGCGCGCGTAGTCAGCGAGCTCCCGGTCCTCCTGCGCCGCCACCGGGTTGGCGGGGCGTTCCTTCGGCGGGTTCGCGAGCGCGTTACGTTGCAGGGTCACCAGGTTGCGGATCTGCACCAGGATGGGCGCGGAAACGCGCGGCGCCACGGCGGCAAACGCGTCAAAGATGACCTGCTGGCCGGGGCTCGGTGCGGTGTCGATGCCGTAGCGCGGCGCCTCGAAAGCGGTCAGGGCGCGCACCAGCTGGCGTGCAAACACGCCGGGGCGTGTGGAGAGCAGACGTGCCACGTTCTGCGCATCCTTAGTTGCGTAGGCGCGGTCTACCAGCGACTCGAAGCTGTATACCTCACCGCGGTACAGGTCGTCAGCCCAGCGGCTCAGCGCGGTCAGCGACGGGTAGTCGCCGGGATGAACCGCCTTGACGAGGCGCTTGTACATTTCGGCGTTGGGTGCGCTGTCGTAGCGGGCACCCACCGGGTCGGCATCAATAATGCGGTTGAGCAGGTGCGCGATGCGGGTGCGTTCGCTACGGCGTAGCTTCAGGCGCGGCGCGATGCTCAGGCTCAGGTCCCCCACCGTGCCGTTGAAACGCAGACGCGAGTAGGCGGCGGCGAGGGCGAGCGCCTCTTTCATGGTGCGCAGACGCTCAGCGTCTTCGGGGTGCAGGCAGGCGGCGATGAACACGCGGTTCTCGCGGCTGGTGTTCTCCGGGCGGGCACCCGGCAGAGCGTCGTGCTGGGCGAGGAAACGACGCAACGCCACAAGGTCGCGCTGGTCGGTCTGGTTGTACGCCTGCTGCTGACCGAGCAGCTGCTGGTAGAGGGCACCCGCCATGATCAGGGCGTTCTGCACGCCGCTGACCATCTGCAGGGGTCGGCGGTTGCGTTCCATGGCCGCGAAGTTGGAGCGGCTCATCGGCTGCTGCCACTCGTAGGGCACATAGTTCTCGGGCAGGCCACCCAGGATGCGCTCGGTGCCGTCCGGGTTGTAGTACGGGTTGGAGAGGTAGTGCATGATCTGCTCGGTGTAACGCTGCTCGTCGGTGAGCGTCAGGGCGCGCAGATCAAAGTCGCGGCGGAACACGCGGCCGGGGCGGTACCCGTATTCGTAAGACCAGATGGTCGCGAACAGGGCAAATTCGTTGGCGCTGGCACGTAGCGCCTGGGCGAGGGACTCGTCGCTGAGGGTCAGACCGCAATCGCTCAGGAAGGACACTCGCCCCAGGTCGGTGTCGAATGCGCCGGAGTGGTGCAGATCGTTAATGCGCGAGAAGTCCGAGCGGTAGTAGGGGCCGTACAGGTCGGTGAAGACGTACACGCCGTAGCGGCGCATCAGGATGAGGCGCACGAGGGGGCTGAGGCCCTCGGGCGCTTCGCCGTGAAGGTACGCGGATTCGTTGAGGTAGGGTGATTCTTGCAGGTAGGGGGATGCGTCGTAGGGAGTGGTCACGGGTCGTCCTTTCCGTTGGTCTCACCCGACTGTCACCGTCGGTGGTGGTCTATTTTCTTATCGTAGCGGTGTGGGCGCGAGTTGTCGCTGGGTTTGGTCATCGGTGACCTGCGGGGGCGCTTAGCTACTTATCTCGGGTTCTCGGGTTCTCGGCTTCTTCGGTGGTGCCCAGTTCATGGGCGGTACCCGGTCCATGCGGGACGGAAGTTAAAAGAAAAATGGCGGGAAGCGAAGAATCCGACAAATATAAGAAAAAGATATTTCAGAAAGTAGGACTCTTCATGATCCGCCATTACCTATAGAGTACTCCCGCCCCGCGAGGGTGGTCAAGCCGTTTCGTCACCGAATCATGCTCGGGGGGGGTTTCTACCCGCCGGTGAGGCTCTAGCTAAGGGGCAAGTAGCCTCACCGGCAGGTAGGTTTTTCGGGCTAGGACTCCCCCAGCAGGGCGAGCGCAGCCTCGCGGGCGGCAAGCGCCTCCTCCGTCTCGCGGGCAGGCACAGCAGCCAGGGCGCGTAGTGCTTTCGCCATGACCGTGGAGCCCTTCATCTTCGGTTCCAGCTCCGCAGGAATCTCAACAGGCGTGCCGTATAGTTCGGCAAGCTCAACCGCCAGGCGCACATAGTCGCCGCCCTTCGTCAGCCCATCAACCATCGGCAGCAGCAGGCGCAGAACCTGCAGCACACGCCAACCCGCCAGCGGACTAATAGCCGACACCTCACGCAGGGTCGCCACCAGACGGTTCGGAAGAACCATCCCGTCCTCCAGAGCCCACTTTAGGGTCTCTGCGAAGGTGGATGCATCCAGCAGGCCCGCCTCAAAGAGCGCCGCAATGGCCTCTGCCGCCGCCAGACGGTACTCGGGATTCTTCGCGCTCGCCACATAGCCGAGCAGAGTGCAGGTCGAGGCGCCCACCTGCACGGTGGACTCCCTCAACGCGCGCATCAGCACGGGGACGGGGGTGACGGTCTTCTCCTCAACGCACTCCGAAGCGGCAAACAGGAAGTATGCAGAGAGCAGGTCCGGGTTGTTCTGAAGCAGCCAGGACGCCCATTCGGTAAGTGCCGTCATGAAGTCGCCCTGCCAGCCGTACGATTCAGAAGCATTCGGCAAAAAGGTGAAGGGAATGAACGCGGTGTTCAGTACCTCGTAGGCGATGGTCTCCTCGGGGCTCATGCTAGCGGTTGCGTGGCTCAGCGCCTCGCGCGCCTCATCCACGGTATCCGTGATATCGCTCTCGACCTGCCACATCGGTTCATGACGAACAAAGTCGGCGGCAACAAATTTTCCGGTGGGTTCTCCCGCTTGGCTAGCTTTACGGTATTCCTCAACCTTGCTGTCATTAAGGCCGGAATAGTAGACGCTCCAGGGGATATCCAGGGCAGAAACAGTGCGATAAGTCCAGTCGCTGTAGGTAAGCTGACGGGCAGGTAGTGGTGCGCTCAGCAGACGCACCGTGCGACCTTCTGTGTGGTACTCTCCCCCGGCGGCGACAGCACGCATCTGCTCGCGGAAGATCTTGTAGAGGTCACGGTAGCCTTCTAGCGACGTGTAGCCAGGGTCCCAGAGGTGGTGCTTATTCTGGACGACCAGGCGCACCATCTCTTCCGTAGAAATAAGCTTGCTATGGTCGCTGGAGCGCCGCCATATCAGCTGGCTACGTTCAAAACGCTGCATGATCGAAGCCATTTCGGAAATTTCCTCAGACTTGTATCCCGCGGCCTCGGCGTTAGCTTCCAACACGGCGCAGAGCGCAGGCATGTACGCGACGTTGTTGTAGCTGTAATGGTCAGCAATTTTGCGCAGAGTACGAAGCTGCTGCTGTTCCGCCGGTGCCAGCTTGTCGGTCGCGGCAAAGTGGTAGAGACGTGCCAGGTTCTCTCCCCGAATGCTGGGAGATTCGTCCCCGGTAATTCGGCCGGAGGTGGTGTTCGACTCTTCCGTCAGCAGGGTGCAGAACTCTTCCAAATTTGCGATGGATGCGACGGGTTCTCGGTGCTCAACGCCGGGCAATAGCACCGGTGGCACCTCTACGGAGGCGCCCGCCGCCTCCGCCTCTTCCGGCTGAGACAGGCGGTCTTCGGGCAGGCAGGCTTCAGCGGCACCGCGCAACTCCAGGGGCAGCACCTCGTAGGCTTCGAGGACGCGGTCAGCAACGTAGTTGGCGAGCGCCAGCTGCTCGGCGGTTTGCCCCTTCTTACGCTTGGCTTTACTCAAACCAGCGTACTGGGTGGCGATGAGCTTGAGCAGGCGCAAGGCACCGCGCTGAATCTTCTTTTCGGTGCGGTAGAGGTTCGCGCCGAGTGCGTCGACGAGCTGTTCCAGCTCAACCTGTTCGAGCGGTGCCAGCTCTGCGTTTTCGTTCTTCTGCAGGGCGGCGGGTGCGCAGGCTTTGAGCACGTTCTGCAGCATGGTCTGGGCGAAACCAACCGATGCGCTGGGCTCTGCGGTGAGGACAGCCATGAGCTGCCCGAAGCGTGCCCGGTTCTCCTCATCGGTAACCTGCAGGTCGGTGTAGACGGAGTGGAACGCAGCCGAGTTGAAGGCGCTGAAATCGCTGGTCAGGCCGCGCAGCAGGGCGTCCAGAATCTCGTCGCGGATGTCGAAGTATTCACCCATGAGGCGGCACAGTTCCGCGCTTTCACCCATGTAGTTGCCGTAGCCCTTGAAGAGCACCCCCTCGGTGCGGAAGACCGCCCAGAACTCCTGGTCGAGCAGGGTCATGTCACGGGTGAAGAAGGTTTTGAGCTGGGCGTGATTGCTGGCGCTTCCCTTCTTCACGCAGGGCAGGGCTTCGTGCAGGAAAAGGACCAGGTATTCGGGGGCATCGCAGCTCAGGTTGCGGGCGCGAAGCAGCGTGTAGCAGGTTTCCCAGATCTTCTTCGAGCGCGCCCAGGAGTTCGGGAGGCCCTCAATAAAACGCAGAATCCACTCCTCGGGGCGTTCGGTGGCGCCGAGCAGGAACGCGTCAATCAGCTGCTGGTCGGGTTTACCTTCCCAGAGCAGGGTGCGCATGGCGCGACCGGCGGAACGGTGGTATTCCCACGGGTCACCGTCGGGGGTGCGCACGAGCGCCCCGGCAACGTATGCGGCGAGCGGGGTGCGGTTAATGTGGTCGCTACCGATCACGCTCTTGGGGGTGAGGGTTCGGGCGAGGGAGGCGCGTTCCTCCTCGGTGGCGCCTGTGATGACGGCGTGGTATTCCTGCACGTCAGTTGATTCTGCCGCCATGAGGGCTTTGAGGGCAGCGCGGCGCTCTTCGAGAGTGCGCTCATCTGCGCTGTGCTCGCTAGGGTTATGCGGCTGGGCGGTATCAGTCATTGGTACCTGCTTTCAGAGTTGATGGTGAATGGTCGTAAAGAGTCAAACGGAGGCGTTGAACGGAAGTGTTGAACGGGGGCCAGCTGAGCGGTTAGCCCTGCACCTGTTTGAGGATATTCCGGGCGTACCGCGCCTTCTGCGAAGAACCGGTCAGCGAACCCAACCAGGCACGCAACGGCTCATCCACAAGCTGTGCACGGGTGGCGGAGTCGAGAGTCGCCAACGCCTGGCTGAAAGCGCCCAGCAGCTTACCGAGCGAGTTCGCCCCGGTATCCAGATGCGGTATGAGGCGCGCGAAGAAACGTACAGCCGCCCGTGCATCCAGCTGGGCGAAGTCGGTCAGGGCGAGCGCCCAACGGTTCAGCATCGCCAGCGGCACAAAGTTCACGAAGCCTGCCGTGGCGTCCTCAAGGCTGAGCTGATCGTCCAGCGCGCGGTGCATGATTTCCACGGCGAGGGAACGAATTTCGACGCGCTGCTCCGAGAAGCCCGCGGCGAACACGAACGCGCAGGCGGGACCCCACGCGCCGGGGTGCGCTGCCAACGCCAGATACAGGCTCCGGTCGAAGGCGCTGTGATCCAAGGTGTACCAGTTGCTGCTAGCGCAGTAGTACGCCAGCGGTTCTGCCCGTGAGGGGTAGAGCAGGGCGTACTGTCCTTCTTCGTCGTGGTGGGCGGTGGCGAGGCCACGGAAAGCGTTCAGCTCCGGGGTGGAAGCACCGTGCATCACCCCGTTCAGCTGAAGGCCCCAGCTTTTTTCCCGCTGGGTTACCGTGATGGATTCCAGGTAGGGGTTCACGCGCCCGGTGGCGAGGGTGCCGTCGAGGGCGGAGCGGAGCACACGAACCTGGGTAGGGGCAGAGCGCGGAGCGTCCTCCTGAGCGTTCTTCACGTATTGCTCTTCGAGGCTTTCGAGCAGGGTCAGCGCCTCAGCGCGACGGCGCTGCACCTCCTGCCGCTGCTCGTCGGTAGCGTATGGAGGCAGCACTTCCGGCACACGCACACGCAGTAGCGCCGCCGTGAAATCCGGGCGCAGGATGGGGGCTCCATCAGCCAGGTTTTTGGCGTACCGGCGCACCAGGGTATCCGGATGCACCCACCCGCCGAGCAGTTCAGGGGTGGCGAGCGGCGTGTAGCTCTGCCTGCTCTTCAGCGCACCGAGGGCGTCCTTGAATCCGGTGCTGAAGAACGCGGCGTGGCGGGAGTACATGTAGTGCAGGTTCGGCACCGTACCGGGGTCTTCCTTCGGGGTCATCTCCGATGCCTGCTCGCGCTCACGCAGCTTCCCGGCGGCGGCTAGAACCGTCAAATGCACGCGCATGTCGAACCAATCCAGACCCCAGTGGTTCAGCTTTTTCAGGCAGAGGGGAACAAGCTGTTCGAGCAGGTTCGGGCTCTGCGCGGTGCCGTCGGCGCTGAGCAGGTAGGCGGTGAGCAGTTCCAGCTCCAGCTCGCATCCGGCGTGCGTTTCGGGCTGGTCTGCTTCGTTGAGAGTATCGGGGGTGGCGCAGGGCGCGACCTGGTGGTGCAGGAGCGCACGGGCGCGTTCTTGCACGTCGGATGCGGTAACGGGGCGCACGGGGGTGTCCCAGTACCGGTGGATTGCGGCTCGGGAGGCGGCGAGCGCCTCCGCGGCGGCATCAATGCCTGCGGCTTCGGTGAGGGCGCTTTCCTCACCGCTCCCCTGGCCATTCCCCAGGCTATTCCCCTGTCCATTCTCCGGGTCGCGCGTCTCTTCAAGCAGCGGCGAGCCGTCTTCCTGAATCTGCGCCACAACCAGCGGATCGAGCTGGGATCGGTAGTCGCGGTAGAGTTCACGGGCACGCTCAGCGAACACGATAACGTCGGCGCTCGCATCGTCTGCGGCGCCCGCCTTCACCCATTCTTCGAGGTGTTTGAGGGCGGTTGCCTGCACCTGCGCGTGGGTGTGGCTGAGCGCCATGACCACAGCGTCTTCGCAGGCGGCAGCGTCGAGGGTGCCCACCCGGTAAAGCGCCTGGAGTATGGTCAGGATTTTGAGTGCGTTTGCCTTGGTTCCGGCGCATACGGCGGGTGCCGCGTAGGCGAAAGCGGCGGCATCCAGCGCCTGCGGGTTTTTGCTCCAGAGGCGGTGAATATGCTGCACACCGAGGGTTACGCTCGGGCCGATGGGCGAGGAGAAAAGCGTCAGAAATTCGCTCTGACGTGCCGCGATTTCTTCGGCGGTGAGTTTGAGCCCGGTGACCAGGCGTGAGAACCAGCCGACCCGGTACGCCGGAAAGTCGCTCATGAGGGAGCTTAAGAGCGCGTCAATGAGGCGGTCACGGCTAATCAGCCCGGTTTCGGTGGCTTCGATGAGGGCGCAGGACCAGCCGGGGTTGTTGACCTTCTGTGCGGGCTTGTAGGAGTCGCGCTGGGTGAGGGATACGTCCCGGTTGCCTTCGACGGCGAGCATGCCCCAGATGAGCTCTTCACGCAGTTGCTGATCTTCACGCAGCAGCGGGAGGATCAGCTCGCGGTCGCAGTTAATGAGGGCAGTGTAGTATTCCTCGTTGTGTTCGAGGCGCGCCCCGCCGTAGAGCTCAGCTAGGCGCATCGCAACGCCTCCGGTGAACCAGCCGAACTCTGCGAAGGCTTTCACGCGGTCCTGGGTGACGGTTCCGGGCGTGTTTTTACCGAGCTGGGAGCCGTAAGGGGTGGTGGTGATGTCGAAGTACTGCCAGCGGCGGTAAATCTGTTCGAGGGTACCGCCGACCGCCAGGATGTTGGCGAGGTTGTGGTTGAAGTGCATGATGTCGCTCCAGGTTTTCTGTTGCCTGAGGAGCGGGTAAATGACTTCGCCGGGGAGCGGCTCGGTGATAACACCTTCGGGAAAGGTGTGCGTCTCGGGGTGTTTACTCATGATGGTCTTTCGGAAGGAAGCTGAGGGGAACTCTCGCGGCAGAAATTGTGCGGCTAAGATTTTCGCCGCAAGAGTTCCGTACGGTGCGTGGTTTTCGGTGGTGTGCCGGGGTATGGTGCGCCGGGGCGTTTACCCTAGCCGGCGGCGTGTTCGCGGTAGAGAATGCTGACCGCCAGCGCGTGCTTGCAGGGGCCGCGCGTACCGCGGTACTTCAACCACCAGGGGCAGGAGCAGAGGTACCCCTCCACAGCGTACGGGTCGGCGGGCAGCACCACGGTGTACGTATTCTCGCCGCTGCGCACACTGTACTCACCGGTGCCGTGCTCCCCCGCCCCGACCCGCTCAATGGCGCCGGAGTCGGCAAGCTTTTTCGCGCCGACCAGGCGCGGGTGCATGGCGGTCAGCGCCTCCGGATGCACAGGCAGCGGGCGGTGGAAATACTCGCCAGCGTGCGCGTCAAAACCAACCTGACCGGAGGAAGCCAGCAGGGCGAGGGCGTCGCGGGTTGCCGCCTCATCCAGGCCGGCGCGGGCAGACATGACGGGCACGTCAATACGCGGCTCGAAGGAGAGCAGCACGCTGAGCATGTCGGCGTTCTGGGCGGTGTTCGGGTTAGACAGCGCCTGCAGCACGGACCCTTCACCGGAGAACCCGCGTGACTTTTCGGGGCTCAGACCAATGCTCAGGCGTGCGCCGGGCAGGTGCGCCACCCACACGCTGGGCACGGGCGCGTTACCGGCGGTCACGGGCTCACTGTACGCGTCCAGGCGCTGAATGTGGCGGATGAGCGGCTCAAGCACGCGCAGACGCTCGGGGCCCGCCACGCATACTGATCCGGCGGTGGCGCGGGTTGCAAGACGCAGGGAACGCACGGCGCGGGTTGCCCACAGCACCGCCTTGGTGCTGGAGTTACGCGGCAGGGAGTGGATGAAGGTTCGGGCGGCGGCAGCGTCCAGGCTGTGCACGGGGCTCATGCGGGATGAAAGCATCTGCGTTTCTGCAAAACCCTTAAGCCAGCGGATGGGCAACGGCACTTTTTCTTCCATGACGGAGCCGTCAAGGGTCGTGGTGAGCAGCCCATCGTCGCCAACGTTCAGGTGGATGGGCTCCCCTGCCCTGAGGGAGGCGAGCGCGGCGCGCAGGGGCGGGTTGACGTCTACGTTGGTGACGCCTACGGCACTGTGGCTGGCGTCAAGTGCGCTGGAGTCAACGTCAAGGCGCGCATACACTCCGCAGCAGGCGCTGAACGATTCGAAGCGTAGGCCTTCGGCGGTGCTGGTGACGACGGGGTCTGCGGCGCGTAGGGCTCCGGCGAGGGAGCTGGGCGGCACGTAGAAGCGGGTGCGGGCGACCCTGGCGACGACCAGTAATGCGGTGGCGTAGACGTCTGCTCGTTCGAGGAACCCGGAGAAGAAGTACGGGTGGGAGGCGGCACCTTCAGGGGTGCTGCCGCCGCTGGTGGCGAGGCTGAGCGCGCGGGAGTCGGCGCCGTCGATGAGGGCTGACGGGGCGGTGTACGTGTAGTCGAGGGTGTAGGCGCTCATGGCTTCTTTGCCTTTCGTATGTGGTGTATATGTCCTATCATGCCGTAAAGATTCGCGCCCCGCTACCGCTTTCGTCATTGCCGTTTGGTGCATAAAAAATCCCCGGCATTCTCGGTTGAGAAGTGCCGGGGAGAAGCTCTATTGGCTCACCCTCGGTGGGGTGGGCGTGGGCTCTGATGAGAGGCTCTGACTAGACCACAATCTGGCCGTTGAAGCGCAGGGCCAGGCCGTACAGGACCACTGCGATAACCCAGATGACGATTACGGTCACGGTCAGGCGAATCAGGTTCTTCGACGCCATACCGGAGGAGTTCAGGGAGTTGGTCATACCGCCACCGAACATGTCGGAGAGGCCGCCGCCCTGACCGCGGTTGAGCAGCACAAGCATCACTGCGATCACGCTGGTGATGGCAATGATGACCATGAGTACGTTCATGATGACGTCCATGGGGACCTTCCTTCGTTGTCTTCTGGTGGGGTGCCTGGGCTGCGGGGCGCAGACAGACGGGTTTAACTATACGCTACAGCCGCCTTTCGGTCACGTTGAGGCGGCTTTTTACGCGGCGCGGTTGGTGCGGCGCTGGTACTCGCTGGGGGTCAGCTGCAGGGCTGCGGGGCGGTCGGTGAGCACACGCTGGGCGGTGAGTTCGTCGCCTTCGGTGTCGTAGGCGCGCACGTATCCGCCGTCGATGAGGTAGTAGGTGAACTGCTGCGCGGCTGCCCAGTAGGCGCCTCCTTCGGCGTAGAAGCCCTGGTCTACCCAGTCGCGCAGGGTGAGGGTGACGGGGATTTCCGGTGAGGAGGTGCGGCTGTAAAGCTGGTCGAGGAACTGGTCGCGGCGGCTCTCGAAGTACTGATATTCGGGCGAGGGTTCCCGATATTCTGCGCCGCCTGCGTAGCCGATGTTGCCGCCGTCATTACCGGGTAGGCGCGGGGCACTCACTTTGCGGTTGCGCAGGTAGGTGTAGAGGATCATGCCGACGAGGGCTGCGATGACCAGGGAAAAACCAAAGCTGAACATGCCGTTAAGTGTACGGGGCAAACCGCGGGGTCGGCGTATTCTGGGCGGGTTTTGCGGTTAGGGGCGAACGCGCCCGGCTCTTCTCCCCCCACCTCATACACCCTCCTCTTACGCCTGACTCATGCACCCGGCTCTTACACCTGCGGCTAACTCGGTGGCGGTTAAATGGTTCAGCGCCCGGTCGGGTGGGTACCCGCCGGGCGCTGTAACGCTATGAGACGCTATGGTGCGTCGGGGTTTTATGCGTCGAAGCGTGCGATTGCTGCGAACTCGTCAGCCTGCAGGGATGCGCCGCCGACGAGCACGCCGTCCACGTCTTCCTTGCCCATGATGGAGGGTGCGGAGGAGGACTTGACGGAGCCGCCGTAGAGAACGCGGACCTTCTCTGCAACGTCTGCGGAGTAGAGCTTAGCGATTTCTGCGCGGATTGCTGCGGACATTTCCTGTGCGTCGTCTGCGGTTGCAACCTTGCCGGTGCCGATTGCCCAGACGGGCTCGTATGCGATGACGAGGGTTTCTGCCTGCTCTGCGGTCAGACCTGCGATGGAGCCGCGCAGCTGCTCGAGGGTGTACTCGACGTGGGTGCCTGCTTCGCGGATTTCGAGGGGCTCACCGACGCAGAGGACGGGGGTCAGGCCGTGCTTGTATGCTGCCTGGACCTTTGCTGCGCACAGCTCGTCGCTTTCGTGGTGGTAGGTGCGGCGCTCGGAGTGGCCGACGAGCACGAAGGTTGCGCCGAGCTTGGAGAGGAATGCGCCGGAGATTTCGCCGGTGTATGCGCCGGAGTCGTGGACGGAGAGGTCCTGGCCGCCGTAGAGGATGTCTAGCTTGTCGCCTTCGACGAGGGTCTGCACGGAGCGGATGTCGGTGAAGGGCGGGAAGACGGCTACTTCGGTTGCGGAGAAGTTGAAGTTTGCGTCGTCGAGGGTCCATGCGAGCTTCTGGACGAGGGTGACTGCCTCTGCGTGGTTGAGGTTCATCTTCCAGTTGCCTGCGATGAGGGGCTTACGCGACATAGTTCGCTCCTTAGCTTTCCCGCGCGGTATGCCGTGCGGGGTTGTTGTTCGGAATTTTCCTTTTCTATTTTAGAGGGTTGGCGGCATATTTTCACTGGTTCGGCGCGGTTTTATGCTCCACGTTGACTATTCTCACCCCACGTTCGCTGATCGTATTGAGCCCGGATACGAAGTACCGGCAGGGCGGAGCTTAGGGGGCTCTACCCTGCCGGTATTCTGCCGGTGGTGTTTGTCTGCGGTGTGTTAGTAGCGGCTACCGGTAAGAGATGCAGTCAGACAAAAAATGATGATGGTGATAATGATCGTATCGAGTGCCATCGCTCGTGCACATTTGCCGAGAGACTGTGCCCAGGGTAGCTTGCGAGTGGCGATTGCTTCGGTGATCCAGGCGACGAGTGCACAGTATGCGAACGCAATGCACGCCCAGATAATGATGGTCATGATAATCAGCCGGGGCGCGTTAGGACCTGTTGTATACGTCAGGTACAGCCACATTAGAGGTATCCCGCCGATAGACACCCCAAGCGGAACCGCAGCCGGGATACATACGAGTGCATACAGACCCATACGCTTGGGCTCTGCGGGGGCGGGGGCTACCGCCTCGGCGGGAGCCACGGATGCGGTGTCTGCCAGAGCAGGGTCATGTTCCGGGCTCTGGATCGTGGTTGCGGCAGGTACTGCGGTGGCTTCTACAGCGGTGTTTTCTGCAGCGTTGTTCTGCAGGGTATTTTCCTGTACAGCATTGCTCTGCACAGTATTCTCCGGCAAGTGGCTACCCTGCACGGCGCTAGCTTGCATGGTGCTATCCTGCGCGGGTGCGCCGGGATTCTGGGGTTGCTGTTCCATATGTCTCCTAGGGTGGTTGGTGTGGTGTGTTTATCGGTGATGTCGTGCGGGTACCTGGAAGGTGGGGTCTTATACCTCTAGCCCTTCGAGGGAGAATCCCGGAGGGTATAACGGTGTGGCGTCCTTATCGTCTTCCACCAGCACCCAGCGGCCGCGCAGGTGCTCCGCGCAGAGGAAAGCGTACTCTTCCTCACCGGTCTTCAAGAACTTATCGATGGGTAGCTTCTCCCCCGTTTCGGATACGTAGAAGACCGCCTCGTCGCGAATACGTCGCCGCGCCTGGTATCTCAATATCTGCCGACCATTCTTACTGCGGTCATTAATGCCGGCGGTGGTAACCTGCAGGCGGTACACATCCTGATTAGCAATAAGCCAGCCGCGATTTTCCCGATACAGCCGAAGAAGCTCCGGAGAAATAATCTCTTCGGGGTTGATTACTTCGGAGAGCGGCTTGGTATCCCCGGTGTAGTAGAAATAGTTCAGGGCTGCGTAAAAGTACGCCTGAAAAATATAGAAACCACCGCGGTTATATTCGTTCATTCCCGGTTGCAGAACTGGGTAGGGTACATTCTGGGCGGCATGCTCTTCGGTGGCGGGCACGTACCTTCCGCTGCGTTCGTAGGCGGTGTACACCATAAACCCCGCTGCGCTTCCACGGTCTACGTAACCAGCATCAAACTTCTCATCAGGTTCCAGAGCAATCAGTGCCCTATCCCATTTAAGAAGACGCACTTCTTGCTTTTCCTCATTGGTGGCGAGGATACCGGTCTGTCGACCGACGATGAGAGCGCCGAGGGTGCCCACGCCTGCTACAGCGAGGGCACGACGAGAAAAGCGGGGCTTCCGCGGTACCTGCTGATGAGCGAGTAGCTGACCAGAAGATACCGGATGGGTTTCCTGAGAGAAACCCTGCTGGGTGTTCGTCTCCTGTTCCTTGCGTTGGGGTCCCATGGTTATGCCTCCTTTTCGGGGATGAAGTGGATGTCCCATCCGGGATTGAGGAAACGGGAGCGTAGGGTGCCGTGGATTGCTCCGTCGCGGAGGAGTCCGCGCGTGTCGAATTCGGTGATGGGCTGTAGCTGCCCGGTGTCTTTTCGGAAGACTTTTGCTTCCGGGAGGATGTCGAATTTGACGTTCCAGTCGAAGATTTTTTGTTCTTCGTTATGGATGCGCGGTTGTGCTTCGAGAATGTGCATGGTCAAGATTTGTTGATTGGGGGTGATGACCCACCCTTTTCCGTCGTCAAAGATATCTTGGATGGCGGGAAAGAATAGTTCTTCGGCGGTCATTGCATATTCGAGGCGGCGCGAATCGGATGCCAAAAGCATATAGTTTTGGCATTGATAATAGTAGCTATTATAGAATTTCAAATCAGCGGACGTTAGAAATTTAGTAAACGTATAGCTGTAGTCTGGCGGCGGCGCAGAATATGCAGGGTGCTGCTGGTCTGCGGGGGTGTAAATTCCAATCATGTCAGTATCGACAAGATGGTATGCTCCCCTATAGTCCTCTTGGTTGAAGAATTTTTTAGTCCACTCCGGGTCGACAGTCATATTCTCGCCTTCCTAAAACATGTCTCTCATTATCTAACGCTAATTTGAATTCATGAATCTATTTCGTATATCCAGCAACAGAAGCACCCTTGGGCAATAAGAGATTACCCTGCAGGTTTTCGTCAACGCTTACCCAACGTCCATCCAAAAACTCACCGTAGAAATCTATAGTCGGGTGGCGGTCAGTATGGAACATATCCCGAAAATATTTCACTTCGCCGGTATCGCGATACACAAAATAGGCGTCTCCATATATCGACAATTCCGTCTGCAGCTTGTATATTTTTCGTCCCTGAATCTCTCGGCTACCGTATCCGGGAGTTTGCACCATATACGATTCAATCTCTTGATCCGAAACAATCCACCCCTGGTTATTGGCTATAAATTCGTACACATTAGGAAAGATGACTTTTTCGGGGTCAACTATCTTTGCTAGAGGCTCAAGATCACCGGTCAAATACCCGTAGTTCTTGGCGGCGTTATAGTAAGCGAAGAACAAGTACATACCTGAAATATCGTATGTATTCATCTTCTCGCGGATGACCGGGTAGGGTACATTCTGCGCGGGGCTCTCACGGGTTGCGGGAACGTAGACACCGTCCTTTCGGTATGCGGTATACACCAGCCGACCGTATAGCCCTCCTGCAGCGTTCTTATTGTCTTCATCTGCAATTTTTGTTGTGGGTTCGGCTGCGGCTAGTGCCTGGTTTCGCTTCCACGCGGCATCTTCTTGCGAGGTTCGTTCGTTTGACGAAAATTTCAAGCTTGAGCCTGCTACATACAGACCCGATGCCGCGGCAACACCCACCCCGACGGATCCCGCCAGCAGAACACGACGGGAGATTTTAGGGTTCTTCTTCTGTTCTGATGGGTTGTTGCTGGTTGAGGGTTCCCGAAAAGCAGGGGCGTTATTGTTTTCCTTCACTAATCTTCCTTTCCTCTAGTTCCCCTGTACAGGACCATATGTGGGGGTAAAGTTGACTTCCCACTTTGGGTCTAAGAACCGGCACGTCATAGTTCCGTAGATGGAACCGCCTGTAACAAGATTGCGGGTGTCAAAATCAGTAATCGGGTAGAGCTTTTTCTCTGCCGCGATAAAGACTTTCGCCTCTGGTTTCAGGTCGTATCGAACGTTAATTTCGCACACATGATTTGCTTCATCCACAATACGGGGCTGACGCTCAAGTATCGTGAAAGCAAGAATTCGTTGGTCCGGGGTAATAACCCAGCCAGCACCTTTGTCGTAGAGTTCTTGGATGGCAGGGAAGAACAATCCTCCTAGCATATTTTTAAGATAGAGTCGTCGTGCATCCCCAGCTAGAAGCATATAGTTCTGATAGTTTGCGTAATATGTAACGGCATAGCGCAAAGAGGTTGCTGTCATATCCCGTTCAAAAGCGTTCTCGTAGTATGGAGGCGGTGCAGCATATGCGGGATGTTCCTCCGTTGCCGGTTCATATATACCGATATTGTTGACATCACCGATTTCATATGTTCGTCGGTAGTCACGATCATTATGGAACGGTTTTGCGTAGGCATTATGCTTCGGAGAAGCGCTAGCTGTTGCCGAAGGGGTTTCTTTTGAGTTATTCTCTTTGGTTTTTGGTGTGGATGAGCAGGCGCTCAAAGCTAAGGCGCTACCAACGCCAAGCACGCCCTTCATAAACCCTCTACGAGAAGTAGGGTAAATAATACTCACAGCAATAATCCTTGAGGTTACATAAATTTTCTACATTTGTTGGAGTTGAAATATCTACTGCATCAACTTACAAAGAACATTCATTGTTCAGACAACAAATGAGATCATTAAACGAATAAATACCTTTAGCGAGTCAGCATCTGACTTGTCGGCGTTAGATGCTTGAGCTGCATCGTGAGAGCCGCGTTGTAAGAGCTTTAGCGCACTCATCTTGAAAAGGCACAGGGACGGCATAAGCCTGAAAAGTAACCATATATTTAGCTTCCGGAAGTTGAAGTTGATGTGACGGTGAACGAGCTTCCTCGCCCACCCTTCAAGGTAACACACGCACCCTCTGCACACGAACCCAGCAGGACGGATTCCACCTCCCGTTGCTTCCACCTCCCCCAGCCAACCGCGAAGAGCCCACCAGGAAAGCCCAGCAAGAAACCCCCGCCAGCACAGTACCGAAAGTACTGCCCGGCGGGGGTTCCTCAAGAAGCCACATGGAGAAAGCTAGAGCTGCCCAAATCCATGCGGGTAGATCGGCTCGTAGATGTTACGGTTGCTGTAACCGTCACGGTCAACCACAATCACCCACTGCCCACGCAGATGCTCCACAGCCAGCGAGAAACGCCCCAGATACCTCAAATATTTGCGGATATCCTGCTTCTCACCCGTCTCAGTCACATAAAACGCAAGGTCCTTAGCCTTAGTCGTGTACAGGGTGCTTACCAGAATATTTCGGCTCGTATTTTTAGCCTTTTCGCCCGCAACAAGATTATCAACAACATTGGCGTTCAGCACATTCTTATCAGCCGAAATAACCCATCCGCGCTTCTCCCTGTACAGTCGAAGAATATCGGGGTGTAGCACCTTTTCGGGGTCCGTGACCTTAGATAGAGGCTCCGTATCGCCCGTGTGGTAGAAGTAGTTCATCGACGCAAAGAAGTACGCCAAGAACGCGTACAAGCCGCCGCGGTCGTAGTTATCCATTCCGGGCTGCTGAATAGGGTACGGCACGTTCTGCGCCGCCTGCGCCTCCGTGGCAGGAATGAAGCGGCCCTTACGCTCAAACGCCGTGTAGACGAGCGGCCCGGAGGAAGGGCCCAAGGTACGGAGCTCATCGTACTTCTCCGTGGGTTCCAGGCGCACAAACTCCTGGTCACGCTTCTTATCGGTTTGGGACTCCGAACCCGTCCCGTTGAGCAGTTTGGTACCCCAGCCAAAAGCTATCGCGACGAGGGCGGCGCCAGCGAACACGCCAGCCCGTATAAACCTGGCGCGAGATATCACACGCCTCATGTACGCTCGTTGCTCGTTATATCCGGGTCCGCCGTATCCTGGTCCACCAAAGTTATTCGTCATGTTGCTCTCCCTCCCCTAGCTCAAACTATTTTCTGGGATGAATTGGACGGGCCTCCACTCATTCGTGAATTGTGTGCGTAGAGCCCCGTGTATTGCGCCGTCACGGATCAGGCCGCGCGTATCAAAATCGGTGATGGGGTACACCTGGTTTGTGTCTTTGCGGTACACCTGAACTTCGGGAAGAATATCGAACCGCACGTTCCATTCCACAATTTTTAGCGTCTCGTCGATGAGGCGCGGCTGCCCCTCCAGCAGGTTCATGGTCAGAATCTTGGGATTAGGAGTAATGACCCAGCCCCTGCCCTCTTCGTAGAGGTCCTGAATGGCGGGGAAGAACATTTCTTCGCTGATATTGTCCATCCGCAGAACGGCAGGTTCCGAGGCGAGAATCATGTAGTTTTGGCAGGCGTAGTAGTAGCCCAGGTAGGGACGCAGGTTTGACACCTCGTAACGGCTCGGGGTGTACCTCACCCCCGGTGCGGGTGCCGAGTAGGCGGGGTGGTCCCGGTTTGCGGGTGTGTAGGGCCCGATCACGTGGTCGGCAACATACGGGTATGTTCCGGTGTAGTCTTTTTCGTCAAAAAGCATTTGAGCGTTTACAGTCATTCTTTCCCTCCCTGGATTCCGTATTCACAAGCTATCGAGTTCACGAGCCGCCAAGTTCGCAAGTTGCCGAGGTGGTTCTGGGCTACTCGCGGGCGGCTAGGCTCCTTCACCCGTCCGCCTTTGTTTGTCCGTCTTCGCTTGTCTGTATTCGCTTGCCTGTAGAGGTGCGTGCGCCCCCCTGCTTCGCTCCCCCGCAGGAACCGTATGGGTACCGCCCGGTGAGCGCCGGGAACCTCTACATTTCCAGTCTATTAGAGCTAGTCCTCTGTGTCCCCGATACAAGCTGTACGCTGCGGAATCCACAGCATATAGCCAGGAAGCAGCCTCAAAATCCCGCCCGCAAAGATAAGCCGGGCATGCAGAAACCCCCGCCGGAACGGTACCGAAATACCGCCCCGACGGGGGTTCCCTACACTAAAACCGTGTAACTAAATCTGTGCATCCAGATTAGGCGCCCAGTGCCTCCAGGCCGGGCAGAGTCTTACCCTCAATGTACTCGAGGGAAGCGCCACCACCGGTGGAGATGTGGCCGAACTGCTCATCCTTGAAGCCCAGGTTACGGACTGCAGAAGCGGAGTCGCCACCACCAATGATGGAGAATGCGTCAGAGTCGACGATAGCCTGTGCAACCGCGCGGGTACCCTCAGCGAAGGGAGCAATCTCGAACACGCCAACGGGGCCGTTCCAGAAGATGGTCTTTGCGCCCTTGATCTTCTCAGCGAAAATCTCAGCGGTCTTGGGGCCAATGTCCAGGCCCTCAGCCTCTGCGCCCAGCTTGCCGCCGGTCAGGTCCTCAATCGGGCGGATCTCGGTGTTAGCGTCAGCGGAGAATGCGTCAGACCAAACAACGTCCACTGCGGTGATGATCTCGGTGCCCTTCTCGTGAGCTTCCTTCAGGTAACGCAGAACGTTCTCGACCTGATCCTTCTCCAGCAGCGACTGGCCAACCTCGTAGCCCTGTGCGTATGCGAAGGTGTAGCCCATGCCGCCACCAATGAGGATGGTGTCAGCCTTGCCGATCAGGTTGTCAATCACAGCGAGCTTATCAGAAACCTTAGCGCCACCCATGACCACGACGAAGGGACGCTCGGGGTCGTTCAGGGTCTTAGCCAGAACGTCAACTTCCTTCTTCACCAGGTCACCCAGGTATGCGGGCAGACGCTTAGCAACGTCGTAGACGGAAGCGTGCTTGCGGTGAACTGCACCGAATGCGTCGTTCACGTATGCGCCATTCTCGCCGGTCAGTGCGACCAGCTCGTCAGCGAACTCGCCGCGCTCTGCGTCATCCTTGGAGGTCTCGCGTGCGTCGTAGCGGACGTTCTCAACGACCAGAACTTCGCCGTCAGCCAGGGCTGCTGCCTTAGCCTTTGCGTCCTCGCCTACCAGGTCGGTTGCAACCTTTACGGGCACGGATGCCAGCTCAGCCAGGCGTGCAGCTGCCGGTGCGATGGAGTACTGGGGGTCGACCTTGCCCTTGGGGCGGCCCAGGTGTGCGGTCACGATAACGCGTGCGCCAGCCTTGGCAAGCTTCTCAATGACGGGCAGGGATGCGCGGACGCGGCCATCGTCGGTGACAACGCCGTCCTTCAGGGGTACGTTCAGGTCGGAACGGACGAGAACGTGGCGGCCTGCGACGCCTTCTTCGAGCAGTTCGGACAGTGCCTTAGCCATAGGAATTCCTCCTGGATAGGTGGGTTTATATACCGTTTCCATCATACCGAATACTAGGGTGTTTGACAGCCTAGTAAATAGTTTTTAGATGGTGTTTCTCCGCAGAATATCGCGGATATTCGCACTCTCTATCAGCTATTTTCTTACGGTATTTTTGACCCGAAAAGGGCGACGGAAACCAGTATATTGATACGTTTTTGGGGGTTTTATTAGGACCCTTACAAAGGGTCTTGGTACAGCAAACCCCGACTCCCCCGCTTGATGCGGTGGTGCCGGGGTTCACTATGCGTTAGTTACGCGGGGTGACGCTTACGCTCGGTGAGCGTCGCAAGCCTATTGGGGCTTAGAGGGATGCCACAACCTTGTTGGTGAACATCACGAGGCGTGCAACGTAGCCGTACTCGTTGTCGTACCAAGCGATAACCTTCACCTGGTCGCCGATGACCTTGGTCAGCGGTGCGTCGAAGACGGTGGAGATGGGCTCACCCTCGATGTCCTTGGACACGATGGGATCCTCGTTGTACTTGATGATGCCCTTCATGGGGCCCTCAGCTGCTGCCTTGACTGCTACGTTGACTTCCTCAACGGTGACCTCGCGCTCAGCGGTGAAGGTCAGGTCGGTGATGGAGCCGGTGATGGTGGGAACGCGGACTGCGAAGCCGTCCAGCTTACCCTTCAGCTCGGGCAGAACCAGACCAACAGCTGCTGCTGCACCGGTGGAGGTGGGGACCATGTTCACAGCTGCTGCGCGTGCACGGCGCAGGTCGCGGTGGGGAGCATCCTGCAGACGCTGGTCAGCGGTGTATGCGTGGATGGTGGTCATCAGACCCTGCTTGATGCCGAATGCATCGTTCAGAACCTTAGCCATCGGAGCGAGGCAGTTGGTGGTGCAGGATGCGTTGGAGACGATGTGGTGGTTAGCTGCATCGTACTGGTCGTCGTTCACGCCCATGACGAAGGTGCCGTCGATGTTCTTACCGGGAGCGGAGAGGATAACCTTCTTAGCGCCAGCCTCGATGTGTGCCTTTGCCTTGGTACCGTCGGTGAAGAAACCGGTGGACTCGAGGACTACGTCAACGCCCAGGTCCTTCCAGGGGAGGTTCTGGGGGTCGCGCTCAGCGAGGATCTTGATTTCCTTGCCGTCAACAACCAGTGCGCCTTCCTTGACCTCGACCTCTGCGTTGAAGCGACCCATGATGGAGTCGTACTTGAGCAGGTGTGCCAGGGTCTCAACATCGGTGAGGTCGTTGATTGCGACGATCTCGAAGCCGACGCCCTCGGTCTGAGCTGCGCGGAAGAAGGTGCGGCCGATGCGGCCGAAGCCGTTGATTGCTACGCGTACAGTCACTGGAGTATCTCCTTGTCAGTGCGTTGGTGGCGGTGTACAAATCCGATGCCTTGCAGGCTCTGGTTTAGTCGGATTCGTCCGTGCTCTATGTTGCCCGGTTCGTTCCGCCGTTGTTGGTAATAATCCTACCCTAGTTTGTGTGTGTTTTGGTGTGTTCTATCGATAAATTTTTGTGAGTTGCGCCATAAAAACTGGCAAAAACCCGTTGTTTTCTGTTGTTTTGCGTTGCGTTCACCCTTAGAAAATGTTGCGATACGGTCGCGGCAACATAAACACACATGAAACACACATTTACTAAAAACCGCGCCATATCAAGGCAAAATCTGAGGGTAAAAAACACCCTTTCACTTGCGAATGGGTTTCAATGACGCCCCCTGCGCTCGCACGCAGTGCAAATTCTCACCCGATAACAGATGACCCCAAAGTAAGACACACCACAGCATTAAAACGGGTTAAACGTGCGCCCGGCATACAGTTTTCGTGTCGCGTGTCGTGTCGCAACAGGGGCGGCTAGTACACCACCATCGCAACAGCGCCCAAACCCGAATGAGCCGATAGCACCGGCGGTAGCGCACTCACCAAAAACTCCGGCGCTGAAGAAGCGACAGCATCATGAACGAGGGAGCTCTCCCCCAGCATCTGCTGAACCTGCTCGTACAGCTGCACCGCCTGCGCCGCATTGCCCACATGATGCACCGCAACGACCTCACCGCGCGGGGTTGCCTTGAGAGAAAAACTATCCATGTCAGGCGCAGCCACAGAGGTGAGCGCCGCCGCATGCTGATGCTCACGGCAGGTCTGCACGGTCACCTCCACCAGGCGCTCCAGGGCGCGCGCCGCAGTGCGGGGGCGCTCCACGTACGCCAGCTTGCCCTCGGTGATCGTACCAATCGGCTTGATCTGGAACATCTGCCCCACCATCGCCAACGCCGGGGAAACACGGCCGCCGCGGCGCAGAGCATCCAGGGTCGGGATATAGAAGTAGAGCGTGGACTGCTCGCAGACGGACTGAATGTAGTCCACCAGCTGCGCGGGGCTCGGATACTCAACGCTCGAGCCGGCGGATGCAGCGTTTAGCACCTCCAGGGCACGCACCACCGCATGACCGTAGGCGCCCGCGACCGTGCGGCTATCCACCACGCTCACGCCCTCGGCGCCCAGGCGGCTCAGGCGGGCACCGGTGCGCGCCGCCTCCACCGTACCCGAAAGCTCACCGGACAGGTGCACAGACACCACATGCGTAAAACCTCGCGACGCCAAATCGTCATACACATCAGCAAACACGCCCGGCGCGGGCCCGGAAGTGCTCACCGTCTGACCCATCACGTGCGCGAGCATAATCGCCTCGTCCACCTCAGCGGCGGTCAAATCCTGCAGCTGACGATCCGGCTCACCGGGCGTGCGAATAGTCACCGGCATCGGAACCAGCACAAAATTACCGCGAGCGCTCAGGCGCTGCACCAACTGCGGGTCGAGGGCCGCGGCGCTATCGGTCACCACGGCAATGCGGTTCTCTGCGTTGTTTTCTCGCTCCATATCCCGACCCTTCTTCCGGTTCGTCAGTGCATGATTCGATGACGAGCCCTCTCCTAGCGTTCCCTGAACATTATGGCACTCATCACTAGTGCAGTACAGCAAAGCCCCGCCGCGCCTCCGGTACGTTCCACAGAACGAACCGAAGCCACAGCGGGGTTTGTACTTTATCTAAGAAGCTTAGATTCTAAGAAATTTAGATTCTAAGAAGCTTAGATCACGATGTTCACGAGCTTAGGCGCACGCACAATCACCTTGCGGATCTCGGCATCACCAATCGAACGCTGAACAGCGGCATCCGCCAGAGCCAGTTCCTGAAGCTCCTGCTCGGAAATATCCTTCGCAACCTCCAGGCGAGCCTTGACCTTGCCCTTAATCTGCACGATAGCGGTGACGGTGTCATCCACCAGCAGAGCCGGGTCAACCTCGGGGAAGCCCGCGGTCAGAACCGGGGTGTCGTGGCCGAGAGCGTGCCACATGTCCTCAGCGGTGTAGGGTGCGTACAGAGACAGCAGAATCGCGATAGTCTCAGCAGCCTTACGGACAGCCGGGTCAGCCGCACCAGCGCCGGAGTCAATAGCCTTACGGGTAGCGTTCACAAGCTCCATGGTCTTCGCAACAACCACATTGAACTTGCCGTTATCCAGCAGGCTCTGAACCTCGTGCACGGTGCGAGCAATTAGCTTCTGCAGCTCCAGGTCGCCGGTGGTTGCGTCAACACCGGGTTCGCTGGTGACGTCCTGAGCCACACGCCAAGCACGCGCCAAGAACTTCTGCGAACCAGCCGGGGAAACATCCGCCCAGTCCACGTCATCCTCGGGCGGGGACGCGAAAATCATGGTGGTGCGGATAGCGTCCACACCGAACTTGTCGAGCTGCTCGCCCAGGTTCACGCCGTTACCCAGCGACTTGGACATAGCCTTACCGCCGTTGAGCACCTGACCCTGGTTCATGAGCGCCTTGAACGGCTCATCGTGCTTGATCAGGCCCAGGTCGCGAACAACCTTGGTAAAGAAGCGGGCGTACAGCAGGTGCAGAATAGCGTGCTCCACACCGCCAACGTACATGTCGACGGCACCCCACTCGCTCATAGCCTGCGGGTCGAAGGGGCCCTCATCGTAGTTCGGGGAAACGTAACGCAGGAAGTACCAGGAGGAATCCACGAAGGTGTCCATGGTGTCCGAGTCACGGCGAGCCTGCTTGCCACACTCGGGGCAAGGCACAATCGCCCAGTCATCGGCAGCGGCAAGAGGCGACTGGCCCTTAGGAGCCAGCTGCTCACCGCGCAGGTTATCGGGCAGCAGCACCGGCAGCTGATCCTCAGGAACCAGAACCTCGCCACAATCCTCACAGTGAATCACGGGGATGGGGGTACCCCAGAAACGCTGGCGGGACAGCAGCCAGTCACGCAGACGGTAAATGACCTTACCCTCACCGGTGCCGGCAGCCTCAACCAGCTCAATAGCCTTAGCGAGCGCCTCAGCCTTCGGCAGGCCGGTCAGCTCACCGGAGTTGATGAGCACGCCGTCACCAGCCGCAGCAATACCGCTGGTAGCCGGGTCCTCAGCACCCTCAACGTCCAGAACCTTCACGATGGGCAGGTCGAACTTCAGGGCGAACTCAAGGTCACGCTGGTCGTGCGCGGGCACAGCCATAATCGCGCCGGTACCATAGTCAGCGAGCACGTAGTCAGAAGCCCAGACGGGCAGCTTCGCGCCGGTCAGCGGGTTAATCGCGTAGCGGCCGGTGAACACGCCGGTCTTCTCGCGGTCGGAGGACTGGCGGTCAATATCGCTCAGTGCCTTAATGTCTTCGCGGTACTGCTCCAGGGCAGCCTTGTGCTCGGGTGCCACGATCTGCTCGGCGAACGCCGCATCCGCAGCAACCACGATGAAGGTTGCGCCGTACAGGGTGTCCGGGCGGGTGGTGAACACGGTGAAGGACTCAGCGGGCTGGTCCTCGGTCGCCTCAATCTCGAAGCGCACCTCAGCACCCTCAGAGCGGCCAATCCAGTTGCGCTGCATGAGCAGAACGCGGTCGGGCCACTTGCCCTCCAGCTGCTCCATGTCGTCCAGCAGCTGCTGTGCGTAATCAGTGATCTTGAAGTACCACTGGTTCAGCGACTTCTTCGTCACGGTAGTACCGCAACGCTCACACGCACCGTTCACAACCTGCTCGTTTGCGAGCACGGTCTGGTCCTTGGGGCACCAGTTGACCATGGAGTCCTTACGGTACGCCAGGCCCTTCTTGTAGAACTGCTCGAACAGCCACTGAGTCCACTTGTAGTACTCCGGGTCCGAGGTGTGCAGGCGGCGGCTCCAGTCAGCGGCAATAGCGTAACGCTTGAAGGACTCAGCCTGAGTCTCAATGTTCTTGTACGTCCACTCCTTGGGGTGAGTGTTGTTCTTAATGGCTGCGTTCTCAGCGGGCAGGCCGAAGGAGTCCCAGCCAATCGGGTGCAGAACATCGTAACCGCACTGCTTGAAGTAGCGGGCGTTCATGTCACCAATAGCGAATGCCTCCGCGTGACCCATGTGAAGGTCACCGGAGGGGTACGGGAACATATCCAGCACATACTTGCGGCCCTTGGGGGCGTCACCGGTGGGCTGGAAAACCTTCGTTTCGTCCCAGTAGGGGCGCCACTTGGCTTCCATAGCGCGGAAGTCGTACGCATTTTCGTTGCGTTCGGTCTCTACCTGAGCAGACACAGCGATTCCTTAAATAAAGACAGGTTGATAAAAACTTAACCCTCCAAGTGTAACGCGAAACCCGCACCGCGCCAGAGTTGAGGCGGCACCGACTACCAAATGGACGGCACCGCCCGCCCAAGCGCCCACGCGATTACCCGCGCAGCTGACGATTCGGCAGGCGGGTTTCAGAGCCCTCTCAGGCTTCTCCCCTAGAATTAAGAACGGGACTTTGCCGTCCCAGTACCCAACCCGCGAAAGGTACCCATGACCTCCACCGTTACCCCGCACTCCCCCAACACCTCAGTTCTTGAGGGCGTACCCGGCCCGCTCATTCCCGGCACCCGCCACGACGCCCTCATCGGTGACGGCGCGCAGGCAGTCATGACCCGCTACTGGCAGTACGGCAAAGGCATGAACGACGGCACCTTCCCCGAAGGCTCCTACCCCGTACTGCTCGTGCACGGCTTCCGCGGCGACCACCACGGCCTGGAAATCATCGCGAACTACCTGCTGAAGCTCATCCCAAACGTCAGCATCATCAGCCCCGATCTGCCCGGCTTTGGCCGCTCCGCAGACCTGCCCGAAAACAGCCAGGGCGGAGACAACATCAACGCGTACGTGGCGTGGCTGAACGACTTTGTGGAGCACACCAGCCCCGCCCGCGAGGATGCGCAGCCCCTGCCGCTGCACCTGGTCGGCCACTCTTTCGGTTCCATCGTCACCAGCGCCTTCGCCGCCGCACACCCGAACTCGCTCGCGCTACTCTCGCTCATCAACCCGATTAGCGAACCCGCCCTCGAAGGCAGTCAGCGCGTCGCTTCCCGCCTCGCCTCCCTCTACTACCGTGCCGGCGCGGCACTACCCGAAAAAATCGGCTACCCGCTGCTACGTTCGCAGCTGATTACCCGCGCCTCCAGCGAAGTCATGATGCGCACCAAAGACAAGGCAATGCGCCGCTTCATCAACGGCCAGCACGCCGCCTACTTCGGCTCCTTCGGCTCCCGCCGCGGAGTGCTCAGCGCCTACGAAGCGTCCATTACGCACACCGCCGCCGAATACGCCGCCGCCATCCGGGTGCCGGTGCAGATGCTCGTCGCCGAAGACGACGACCTGGGCACCCCCGAAACGGCGCGCGCCATGTACGCGACGCTGACCTCCCGCGACCTGCCCGTCTCTTCGTCCGGCGCCCGCGAGCGCCTGGACATGATCCCCGAAGTCGGGCACCTCATCCACTACGAAACCCCTCGCCTCGCCGCGGAACTCATCGCCGATTTCGCCGCCGACCACTCAGGGAACAAACACCTTATCCACTACGAAACCCCTCGCCTCGCCGCGGAACTCATCGCCGATTTCGCCGCCGAACACTAAGGGAACGAACAGAAGGAACCAACATGAAACTCATGGTTGACGCCCGATACACCCGTATCGGCTTCCACGACGGCATCAGCCGCTACACCGCCTCCCTGCTGGGCGCGCTCAAAACCCTCATCGACACCGGTGACGAAGCCGCCGCCGACCTCGACCTCACCATGATTATTAGCGACGAACGTCAGCTGGACATGCTGCCGGATCTGCCGCACGTGAAGATCTGCTCGCCCACCGGCCCGCTCGAACCGACCGCCTCGCTGCAGCTGAACAAGTATGCGCCGGACGTGGTGTTCTCCCCCATGCAGACCATCGGCTCCACCGGACGCAAGTTCAAGCTGATTCTCACCCTGCACGACCTGATCTACTACTCGCACCCGACCCCGCCCGGGTTCCTGCCCGCACCGGTGCGCGTGGGCTGGCGACTCTTCCACAAGACCTACGCCCCGCAGCGCTTTCTGCTCAATCACGGCGACGCTGTGGTGACGGTTTCTGAGTCGACCGCCTCGCTGATTCGTGAGCACGAACTGACCACTAAGCCGCTGTTCGTGGTGCCCAACGCCCCGCAGCCCGGCAGCGTGGTCTCCCGTCAGACTGCGTTGGAACGCGCCACGACCCGCGAGGAACAGCCCGTCAAGCACCTGGTGTACATGGGTTCGTTCATGCCGTACAAGAACGTAGAAACTCTACTGTTGGCGATGCGTTCTCTGCCGGATTACCGCCTGCACCTGCTGTCGAAGATGCCGCCGCAGCGTCTGGTGCAGCTCACCGACGAACGCCTCATCGGTGAGAACGTGGAGGTACACAACGGCGTGAGTGACGAGGAGTATCAGCAGCTGCTCCGCCAGGCGCACGCCCTGGTGACTGCCTCCCGCGAGGAGGGTTACGGCCTGCCCGTGGTTGAGGCGCAGGCTGCCGGCTGCCCCGCGGTGATTAGTGACATCCCGATTTTCCGTGAGATTGCCCCGCACGCCGTATTCGCGCCGGTTGACGGTGCTCCGGAGGCGCACGCCGCCGACTGGGTGAAGGCTATCCGTTCCCTGGAGGACACCGCCGTTCGCGAGCGCGTGATTATTGACGGCCTGTCGGATGTGCGCCGCTACTCCTGGCGCGACTCGGCACTCAAACTGCTGGAGGTCGTGCGCGGGCTCTAGGGCTCGGGCTCTAAAGCGTGCACGGCGTAGGCAACGCGGCGCTAGATTACGGCGCTAGGCACAGAAATGCCGCCGCACTCCCCCGAAATTCGGGAGGGTGCGGCGGCATTCTCGTATTCAATTCATGGGCGCCGGGCGGCGTATGCGGCACGTGTTCTGCGTAGCGGAGGTATACAAGGGTGGTTCGCTACACACTTCCTCCGCGCCGACGCAGGGAACCCGCCCTCGCAGAGCTCGGGCACCCTGAGGGCGCATCCGGAAGGTGCAGCCTCACCGCATCACACCGAAGCAAAAATCCTTATACGTAAGCTCCGCGGGCCGCTTCCTTCGCAGCCAGCTCATCCGCGTGACCGTACGCGTAGAAAATCTTCGCGTCATCCAGCTCAGCAAAACGAGCCAGGTAACGGCACACCGCGCCACGCTGAGCCTTCGTCATCGAGGACAGCAGAACAGGATCCGGGTGAGTAATGCCGTTGTCACGGCTCGGTGCCGATTCGCCAAATTCCGGCTCGTAATCATAGGCAATATTGGTGAAACTCATCGGTGAGTACCTTTCCTTGGGGCGTTTCTGAGTGGAGCGCCGCAACAATGCAGGCACTGCCGGAGGTAACACCGCGAAAAGAACCTACGGAGATCACAGGAAGTCTCTTCGCAGTAGTGGTCGTGATACCTCTAAACTACCCAAGAGCTAATGAATGTTCAAGAACCACCAGGGATGTGTCCACTGCAGGAAGCATCCCTGGTGGTATATCCAATACACTTAGTTCAGGAAATATATTAATAATACAATTTAAATCAAATTTTTATTCCCCTACAAGAGAGTTGCCTTATAGTTTAGTCGCAGTCACTATTATATCAATTACATTAACAATCGCAGACCAGCCATAAACAGAAGCTATATACACTACTATCATCACAACAAAAAAGCCAAGAGACAAGAACATCCAAAATTTCAATTCTAATTCATTCCCATTTAGATAGTCGATACCTAATTGAATATTTAAAACTTTATAGAATACACAGAAAGCCCAGTATGCAAATATTGAAAATATAGCCATATATCTACATATATCACTAAATTCATATACAAACACTCCGCTTCTTTCTGAAGCATAGAACCCGAAAAAAATTCCACCGAATTCACCTAGTAGGACGACAAAAAAGATGAATAAATATTTTAAGCTGGTTTTGGAAATATTCGCACCTTTAATATTAAATTTTGCCGCCTCTGCATTAGGAATACCATTACCATAAATCAAATTTTTAAAATGGTATACAATCTGCTGTTGCATGTATTTCATACTTATTGGCAAATACCTACCGATAGTCCCATCTAATCCAGGATTACCACTCCAAAAGTAAGTGTTTAAACCATGACCAAAATGAAATCTTGGAGTAATCGAAGTCTTCACGCTAGAGCTGTATGCATAATTCGAAAAGTTTCCTACAGGGTCCCAAAAATGGGAGTATCTATAGAATTTAAAACTCTCTTCCGGCAGTGAGATTCCATCAGCATAAACCACTAATTTAACAAATATAAAAGAAGATACTATCCCCAGAAGATGAACTATCAAATAAATAGGATTATCAATTTTTAAGGTGTTTATAAATCCCCATAAATCAGCAGAAAACCCCACCCAGGAAATCATAAATAGAAGGAAAATAAGCATATCCCTAAGTGCAATATAAAAAGACTTTAAAAACGATTTAGTTAGAGAGTATCCACCCTGTTTATTGCTAACCCTAAGTTTACCAACAAGCAAAACCGCTCCTAGTCCACCACCGACACTAACAAGGCGGACTTTTGAAGATGCCGGTTCTTTACTTTTAAGTAGCGCACTATAGGATAGATACTCACCCATTGAATGAGCTATCAACATAGTTTCACGACTTTCTCTCAATACCCCTTCAATTTCCTCCTTTACGAAATCAATATAGTTAGAAGCATCTTTAGATCTAATGTAATCCGCAGACTCATTGATTTGAAGCCATAACTCCTTAATTCCCAAGTCTACTTTAGACACAAACCAAACCATTAGAAAAAATGCTACCCCGCATACCACAGCTACTGACAATGATTGGCCCCATATTACATAAATAATTGCCCAAAGAATATACCCGCAACACAATAAAATGTATGTATATTTTTTCCACCGTGACGACAATAAATCTATTACAGTTTCAAATGCGGCTTTAATTCCCCTTCCGCCCTCTGCCAATCTAGCAAACACACTTAGGATGTATCCAGACAAAATGAAAACAGAAAGATATACAGGGACAGCAACTACTACAGCCACTCTCGACATATGACGTGTAGCAACAGCTTGAGTGAGCATGTTAATATCATGCCCGTATTTCTGGGTAAAAAACAGAAATCCGAACACTAGGCTCACAAAAAATATAGGAGTTCCTAACTTTAATCGAGAAAATTTTAAACATAATATATGAATTCCCCAAAAAATACCCAAAAAGAAATTAGCAAAAATCTTTATACATTTCTTAAACTTTTCACACCATTCACCGTCTACACTATTCGAAGAGCTCTCAATCTTAGTTGCATAGATTGGATTATTATTTCTAATATTATCCGCTTCACCGTGCCAGTAGACTTCACGAAATAAAATGCTTTTATCATTTCCTCCATCAGATATTTTTAAATATAAATCGTTTATCCTCTCTGTTTTACTATCATCTTCCTTGACAATTATACTTTTGTCAGATTTCAATTCATTTATGACTGCTGGATATACAGCTTTAAATGTATCACCTGGTGCTTGCCTGCCAATACCGTGCACACAGAGAACACCTAGGTCATATTTTTTTGCACTTGATTTTACAGAGTTGGCTTCAGAATCTACTGATGAACTACTGTTTGTTGAGCTTGAGATTTGCTCGTCCGGGGAAAGCCCAGATTTCTCTGGCGTATCCGCCATAGTTTTCCTCCTTGAAAAATAGGTGTAAACAAGTATGAAATCATACAATTACAACCGACAACCAGTTGTCAGCCTCACTCATTATAGAACAGCTCACCTCTAGCCCAGGCTTAAAAAATACACCCACAAGTGATTTTCCTGTTGCTACGCAGATTTCACCTCCAGCCATAACAAATGCACCAGCAGTAACGATAAGTGGAGTTTCCTACCATTCTCTTCCATGTATAAAGCGCTAAGCCGCAACCAAGCGAACCCCACCCGAAAACCAGCCCGAAAAACAGAAATGCTGCCGCACTCACCAAGAGTGCAGCAGCATTTCTAAAAGCTAACGATGCGGGCTACGCCATAGTTGCGTAGAGGCCGCGCTCGGCATCCTTACGAGCCAGCTCATAGGCGTGACCGTACGCGTAGAAAATCTTTGCGTCATCCAGCTCAGCGAAGCGCGCCAAGTAGCGGTAAACAGCTCCTCGTTCTGCGCTGGTCATGTCGGAAAGCAACACGGGGTCCGGGTGCATGACGCCGTAATTGTGTACAGAAGCAGACCCGCCGCATGCAGGTTCGTATGCGGGGGTGATCATAGTCTGAGTCACCAGTATTCATCTTTCGTTGGTGCGCACGGTTGTGAGGCATGCGCGAAGTTGAGTGATAGATACTGCCAACACCACCTCGACAAGTGCCGAAATAGTATCCGCAGTGGTGAATATTTTACCGTGAATACGGCGACTACGCTAATTAGGGGCGCCTGGAGCTATTATCAACCACTAAATGCACATGGTGCATAAAATGGCGGATGTGCGCCACACCGAGCGAGACTAATCTACACCCCGTTCGCCTGTACCGCGCTGGCCTGGGACGCATAAGTTTGAGACGCGCCCTTCTCCCCCGCGCTCGCCACGGCTTCGGCCTCCTCATCGTCCTCGTCACCATCAAGACCCAGAAGGGCCGTCACCATCGGCAGAGGATTGAACTCGCCCAGCTGACCCGTGCGGTCCACCTTGCGCATCATGAAGGCACGCTGCAAACGCCGCTGAGTCCACGGCGAAAGCACCATCATCAGTAGCGCCTCCACCACAAAAATGCCGACCAGAATCCACAGCAACAGATCCGAAGAACCCGCCTGCTCACGCAGCTGCTGAGCATCCGCCGCCAGACGGTCGAAGCCCTCCGAATGGAATGCAGGTGCGAGGTATCCAGCCCCGTCAACGCGGACAGGCTCACCGGCGACGCCACATTCAGCAGCACCGACAGCATCAGCAGAAGCACCGCATACAGCCCGTAATGCATGGTGCGCATCAGCTTCTTCACGCGCGCAAAACCGTGGTTCAGTTCCGCACCAATATCGGTGAAAGCCGCCGCCTTCTGCGCCTGCTCACCCGCCGGCATCATGTGCGGCACCAGGCGGTGCGAAAGCATCAACGGCACCGGCGAACACGCATCAAAATACTGCATGTGACTATTCACCGACGGGCCCGGCAGGGTCACAAAGCTGACATCCACACCGGCGGGCTGAGTAATATTCGACCTGCCGATGCTGTCTCCACGAGCGGAAATCTCGCACCGGTCAGCCACATCAAGCTCCTGCAGCATCGGCGCATAGGCGCGCACATACAGGTGGCAGGCACTACGCACCGACATCATGAGCACCAGAATCAGCGCGCCCCAAAACGCCACGGAGGCGGCGGTCAGCTCGGGGACAGCGCCCTCAGCACGCACCTGCGCCAGCAGTAGCATGAACACCGCGTACAGCATGAAAACGCCGTGCACGAAGAGCAGCGGAATCAGCCACTTCACGTAGGCGCGCGTGCCGTACGGGTTGATCAGGTGTGCATCCGCCAGACGCACATCAGCCGGGCTCATCGCGGAGGCATTAGCAGAGATTTTTGCGGAGGCGCTTTCCCGGCTTTCCCTGGCGCTTTTGCGGGCAATACGCTCCCACCCCCGCGTCGTGCTCCACATACTCGCCGCAACCGGTACCACGCTCAACGCCAGGGGCACCAGCATCGCATAGTGCAGCAACGAACGGTACGGGCCAAACAGCAGGGACGCCTCCACCAGCCAAGAGAACGCCGCGACCGCGCTCACCCACAGCAGCATGGCGCGGTTACGGTAACTACCGGCTGCGTCCAGGTGCCCCGGAATGTCGTAGCGGTCACTAGCAATAATGCTAATCGGGACCACGCCGCTACCCAGGCCGTAGAAGAAACGAATCGGCTTCTTACCCGCCGCCGCACGACGACGCAGTAGCTCATAGCCCAAATATCCGCCCTGCGAATGGGCGATAATACCCACCGCATCGCTACGGGAACTCAAATCGTCCAGCTGATGATCCAGACGCGCATAAATACGCTCCAAATCGCGCGACTCCGGGCTGGTCGCCGTCTGAATCAGCTGCGTTGGAATAGCCTTCACCAGCACCCACAGCTCACGGGCACGACGGGCCAAAACCCAGCCCACAATACCCAGGCCGAGCACCGCCGCAAGACCCGTAAACGCACCCTGCGGAGTGCCCAGGGAGGCCACAAAAGCATCACGGAAGGTCATCACAGTCATCGCCGCCAGCACCAGCCACAGCGCCACGTTCATGAATCGAGCCGTAGAACGCAATAGGTGCCCGGCGCGTTCACGCCAGGTCACACCGGGGCGCTCATAGTAGAAGCAGAACATCAAAAACAGCGGCAAAACCGACGCCAGCCAGGGCAAATGCTCCTTCAACGGGCGGTAATGCCTGGGTCGCCAGAAGCCCTCCTGAAAAAGGAGGCTACGGCGAGTGACCGTGCGAACCGGGCGCGGCTTCGGCCGAGGCAGGCGCGGAAATTCAAGATGAGGAAGCTCAAGATTAGGCAGCTCAATGTTCGGTAGTTCGATGTTCGGTAGTTCGATGTTCGGGAGCTCTACCTTGGGAAGCTCAATTTTGGGCAAGTCAATCTTAGGGAGCTCAACCTTAGGCAGCTCCACCTTGGGCAGTTCAACCTTGGGCAACTCAAAACTAGCGAGATTAAAACCGATACCTTCCGGCGCGGGCAGCTCCTCGACCGGGTCGGCGGGGTACTCCGTGCGCTCAATCGTCAACGAATACGTCAGCTCGCTATGGTGGCTCAGCGGGTTCACCTCGGCGGCAGGCGGGAGGGTATCGCCGTCAGGAATCAGCTCAACACGAACCCGCGCACAAGCCTCCGCATCGGGGTTCTCTTCGGAGGGGCGCCAGAGGAAAGGGCTACAGAATCCGCCCCCGTGTTCAGCGCCAGCAGAGTCTGCACACTATGCGCCACCGGCTTGCCAAAATACGCGAGCGTCTCGCCGTGATTCTGGTAGCCGATGCCGTGAATCAGCAGCACCGCCGCATCATGGTGCTTACCCTTACGGTGCAGGGCGCTCTTCGGATGCGCAGAAGCATACTCAGCCAGCCGCCGCTGCTCACCGTCAGGCAGCGCGCTACCCTTCAGCAGATGAGGCACCTTAGACATGCCTCTCACCTCCTCGCCTCTGCGCACAACACGCCCGCAAACCCGCTCACAGCACGCATTATCGACGCTGCCCGGTGCATCTCTTTCAGGGCAAAACCGCCCCCTCACCAGAACACTACAGCACGACTAGAAAATTACAGTACGTCCAGGCCGTCACAACGAATCTGAACCGGCCGCTCCCCCACGTTCTTCTTCAACGCCGCAATCGTTGCACGCGTAGCACGCAACTCACGGGTCACCTGCTGCGCAATGCTGTACGAGAAGAACATCAGGGTACGCCAATCGCCCTGAACCGGAGCCTCCTCAGAATCCTCCACAAGAGACTCCGACCAGGCAAAATACCCCTGATCCAAAGGAACCGGACCCACAATACGCAACTGCTCACGCACCCGCTCATCCAGCGCAGAAGAGCCCAAGAACTCCTCCATGAAAGCGCGAACATCCGCCTCCACACCGGTCACCGCAGCCGTACGAACCGCCGGAGGCAGACCCGTCTGAGCACGCTCCTCCAGCTCCTGACGAGCAAACCACGCCGGATCCCAACGCACCAGCGCCTGCTCCACCGGCGACGGCGAAGCAGTCGTCACCACCGTACCCTCAAGAGCCGCCGGACGAACCAACGCCGCCGCATTCAACCAGCGACGCAACGCCGCCTCCGGAGCACGCAACAAATCAAAACGAAGCATCTTATCGGCATCCAACAAAAGCGCCGCCGCATAGCCGCCAAAAGCCACCGGCTCAGCACCCGGAGTCGCCACCACCAACGCAGGTTCAGGACCAACCGACGCCCGCACATGGTCACCCGCCGAAGAAATCACCGGCACATTCGGGAACGCACGACCCAGCTCCTCAGCAGTACGAGTCGCACCCGCCGCCGAATAACGCCAATGCGTAAAACCACACTCAGAACAACGCCACTGCTGGGCCAAATGACCGCACCACGAACACGACGGAACCGACGAACCCGAAGCTACCGACAGAGGCCCGCTACACTCGCCACAACGCGCCGGCATGCGGCAACGCTCACACGAAAACGACGGAATATAACCACTACGCGCCACCTGCACCAACACAGGACCACGCGCCAACGCCCGACGAGCATGCTCAAACGCCAGGTGAGGAATACGCGCCATCGCCGCCAACGGGTCACGCGCCAACTCAAACTCCGAACCCGTCGAAAAAATACGCGGCGAATAATCACGCACCAGCGCACGCGGCGCACGCACATGAGACGCCCAGCGGGTACGCACCAGACGCGCCGCCTCACTACTCATGCTGAACCCGGCAAACAGCGCCGCAGTATTCTCAGCCGCAGCACGCAGAAGCAACACATCACGAGCATGACAATACGGGGCGCGCTGCTCCAAAAGCGAAGAATCGCCGTCATCCCAGCACACCACCAGACCCAGATTCGCCACCGGCGCGTAAGCTGCCGCGCGGGTACCAATCACCACCGGAACCCGCCCCAAACGCGCCTTCACAAAACCGTGATAGCGAGTATGCGGAGTCGAATCAGAACTCAAACGCACAAACGAGTCGGCGGGCAGACGCTCGGCGAGCGCCACCTCCAGAAGATCCAGGTTCTTGGCGGTCGGAACCACCGCAATAGCGCCGCGGCCACTCGTTGCGGCAGCGGCGAGTGCGGTCGCCAGAACATCCGCCCACGTGTGCTCCAGGTGGCCGGGAAGAACCGTCATCACGGCGCGAGTCGCGGCACCGGCGGCAACATCCTCAATAAACTCCGCACCGTTCTCGTAATCGGAGAAGACGGATGCGGCATCCGGGGCGTCCGGGTTCAGCGCCGGCGGGTCCAGCACGAAGGGTGCGGGCGCGCCGGGAGTGGCGAGCCAAGCGTACGGGTCGGTATGAGTGGAGGCAACGGAGGCGGCAGAAGACTCGGGAGCCGCACTCGCCGGGGCGCTCTCAGTGGTATTGGAAGTACTTACCGCGGCGGATTCACCCAAATACGCCGACTCGTACCCCGGCAGCAGAGGCGCGTACTTCTTATCCAGGGCGGCAATGCGCGGCGGCACCGCCAGACGCAACACATTCGCCACCGTGGAGGCGTAACGGTCGGCGAGCGCCTCGGCAAGCGCAAAAATTTCGGGTGCAACAGCCGGTACACGCGACAGCACCGACTTGATCGGCAGCAGCGAGGTGCGCGTCCAATCGGTCGTGGCGGCGCGCTCCTCAATGTAACCGGTCAGCTCGTGACCGTTGAACAGCACGCGCACGCGGGCGCCGGGCACCGCATCCTCGCTCAGCTCGGCGGGCACGCGGTAATCAAACGTGCGGTCCACCTGCGGCAGGGTGCTATCCACGCGCACACGCGCCACAGGGTTCGGTACGCCGCTCGCCTCCAGCTCAGCGGCAACATTCACCGGCTCCGGGGCAGCCGGAATCAGGGCATCACGAAGAGCAGGAAATCCCTGCAACAGGTCAAGCTGTTGCAGGGATTCCTGCTGGGCACCCAACGGTGCCGAAGAGTTCGATTCAGAACTGCTCTGAGCCACCCGAATCAGCGTGCTCCTCTACCCTGACAGATATTAGGAAGAGGACACTGCCGAACGCAGTGCATCCACGCGGTTCAGGCGCTCCCAGGTGAATTCCGGCTCGGTACGACCGAAGTGGCCGTGAGCTGCGGTCTTCTTGTAGATCGGGCGGCGCAGATCCAGTTCGTTAATGATTGCCAGCGGGCGCAGGTCGAAGACCTCACGCACAGCCTTCTCAATCTTAATCGGGTCGACCTTCTCGGTGCCGAAGGTTTCAACGTACAGACCGACCGGCGCTGCCTGGCCGATAGCGTACGCAACCTGAACCTCGGCGCGGTCGGCAAGACCGGCGCCCACAATGTTCTTCGCAACCCAACGCATTGCGTACGCTGCGGAACGGTCCACCTTCGACGGGTCCTTACCGGAGAACGCGCCACCACCGTGACGAGCCGAACCGCCGTAGGTGTCCACAATAATCTTGCGGCCGGTCAGGCCCGCGTCACCCACGGGACCGCCCTGAACGAAGCGGCCAGCGGGGTTCACAATGAACTTAGCGTTGGAAGAATCCAGATCGACGCTACCCAGAACCGGTGCAATCACGTGCTTCTCAATGTCTGCACGCAGGTCAGCCAGGTCGTAGCTTGCGGTGTGCTGGCTCGAAACAACCACGGTGTCCACGGAGACGGGGACGTTGTTCGAATCGTAGCCGAGGGTCACCTGAGTCTTGCCGTCGGGGCGCAGCTCAGTCAGCAGGCCGTCCTTACGGACCTTGGTCAGACGCTCGGAGAGGCGGTGCGCCAGCCAAATCGGGGCGGGCATCAGCACGTTCGTCTCGTTGGATGCGTAACCGAACATGATGCCCTGGTCGCCCGCACCCTGGCGGTCGTACTCGTCAGCAGCGATGCCCTGACGAACCTCGAGGGACTCGTACACGCCGGCGTTAATGTCCGGGGACTGCTCGCCAATGGAGACAGACACGCCGCAGAACTCGCCGTCGAAGCCGCGGGTAGAGGAATCGTAGCCGATACCAAGAATGGTCTCGCGCACGATGGAGGGGATTTCGACGTAGCTGGAGGTAGTCACCTCACCAGCAACATGCACCTGACCGGTGGTTACCATGGTCTCCACAGCAACGTTTGCCGCGGGATCCTGGGCAATGATGCCGTCAAGGATGGCGTCAGAAATCTGGTCACAAATCTTATCGGGGTGGCCTTCAGTCACCGACTCGCTGGTGAATAGGCGCAGATGGTTAGTACTCACGGTTTCCACTCTACTGGTTGAGGGCGCGCGAACATAGCGCGCTCGTAATGATGACGGTTTCCTTCAATTATGACACGTTTGTTAAGCGCTATTACGAGGCGGGGCGCTGCGTTCACACCCCGGGCGGACTTTCACCCGGCACCACCGGATGCTTAGGTCAGCGCCGCTTAGGTCAGCGCCGCCAGAATCTTCTGAGCCAACGCCGGACCAATACCCGGCACCGCCGTCAGCTCCTCGGCGCTCGCCTGCTTAATCTGAGCCACCGACCCGAAGTGCTTAATCAGCGCGGCACGTTTCACCTCGCCCAGACCGGGCACCTCGTCCAGGGCGGAGGCGACCATCGCCTTACCGCGCTTAGAACGGTGAAAAGTAATGGCGAAACGGTGCGCCTCATCGCGGATGCGCTGCACCAGGTACAGCGCCTGCGAGGTGCGCGGCAGCACGACCGGGTAGTCGTCGTCCGGTAGCCACAGTTCCTCCAGGCGCTTAGCGATGCCGGCAACGTACACATCCGTAATGCCCAGGTCGCTCAGCGCGGCGGAGGCGGCAGCCACCTGAGGCGGGCCACCGTCCACGAGCACGAGGTTCGGCGGGTAGGCGAACTTCGCCGGCTCGGGCGTGGAGGCGTCAATCTCGCCGGAGTGCACGGGCGCGGCTTCGCGTTCCGCCTGCTGCGCCAGGTGCCTCTTGAAGCGGCGGGTAATGACGTCGTACATGCTGGCGGTATCGTCACGCGCGGCGTCGCCGGTAATGCTGTAGGTGCGGTAGGCGTTCTTCGCGGGCATGCCGTCCTCAAAGACCACCATGGATGCGACCACGTTCGTGCCCTGCACATGCGAAATGTCGTAGCACTCGATGCGCAGCAGCGGGTCGGGCAGTTCGAGCGCCTCCTGCAGCTCCACGAGGGAGGCGCTGCGAGTGGTCAAATCACCGGCACGGCGGCTCTTATGCAGGGTCAGCGACTGGCGCGCATTCTCGGCAACCGTCTTCATGAGTTCTGCCTTGTCGCCGCGCTGCGGGACGCTAATTTCCACGGGGCCACCGCGCACCTCCGCCAGCCAGGACGCCAGCTGCTCTTTATTCTCGGGCTCTACCGGCACCAGCACGGAGCGCGGAATATCGTAGCTGTTCAGGCTCTTCTCGGCGTCCTTCTGGGAGGCGAGGCTCGCCGCAATATCGCTGTACACCTGCGCAATCAGCTGCTCGATGAGCTGCGCGTCGGTGCTGTCGTTGACCTTCTCCACGATCCAGCCACGCTGGCCGCGGATCCTGCCGCCGCGCACGAAGAACACCTGAACGGACGCCTCCAGGTCGTCCTCAGCGTAGGCGAACAGGTCGGCGTCCACGGTCGCGCCGAGCACCACGGCGTTACGCTCAAACGCCTTAGTCAACGCGGCAATATCGTCACGAAGAATCGCGGCGCGCTCAAAATCCATATCAGCTGCGGCGGCCTTCATTTCCGCGGTCAACTGGGCGATATGCTTCTCAGCACCACCCGCCATGAACCGGGTCAGCCCGCGCGCCAACTCGCGATGCTCCTCGGGGCTAATCTTGCCCACGCACGGCGCCGCACACTTATCGATATAACCGAGCAGGCACGGGCGGCCACTATTCTTCGCGCGGTTAAACACGCCGTTCGTGCAGGTGCGCACCGGGAACACGCGCAGCAGCGCATCCAGGGTTTCACGAATCGCCCACGCCTGCGAATAGGGACCAAAATAGCGCACACCCTTACGGCGCTCACCGCGAGTCACCATCGCGCGCGGGTACACATCATTGACGGTAATCGCCAGGTACGGGTACGACTTATCGTCACGGAAGGCAATGTTGAACCGCGGCGAAAACTCCTTAATCCAGGTGTATTCGAGCTGCAGCGATTCCATCTCGCTCGCCACCACGGTCCACTCCACACTCGCCGCCGTATGCACCATCGCATAGGTCTTCGGGCTCAGCGTCTGCGGGGACGCAAAATAGCTGTTGAGGCGGTTACGCAGGTTCTTCGCCTTACCCACGTAGATGACGCGGCCGTCGGCATCGCGGAAACGGTAAACGCCCGGGTCGGTGGGGATTTCGCCGGGGGCGGGGCGGTAGCTGGAAGGCTCTGCCATGGGTACTTTCTCCTCGCTCTACTGGGCTTTACGGTGCTTCTCTACGGGGGTCGGCGCGGGCTTTCTGCTGGGTTGCCAGGGTCATCCCAGGCTCGCGCATATGACAAACCGCGCATCCTACACCCATCTCCCCCAAAGCGCGGGGGTCGGTGCGTGAATGCGCGGTTTAAGTCTACGCGGTATAGGCGGCGCGTGCCCTAGCCTGCGTCACGTGCGGCTGAGGGCGAAACGTTGTATTCGTGCTTTCGTGCCTGACCGGACAGCTGAGCAATCTCATCCATGATTGCGTCGGTGGTGATGCGGCGCTGCTTGCCGGTCATCTTCTCGCCGGTCTTCTCAAAGTAGAGCGGCTTGCCCACACGAATCGTGAAGCGGCGCGGGTAAATCATGTTCGAGCCGGGCTTCTGCAGGCGGTCGGTACCAATCAGACCGACCGGAACCACGGGCGCGCCGGTCATGTGCGCCAGCCACGCCACACCAATCTTGCCGCGGTACAGGTAGCCGTCGCGGGAGCGGGTGCCCTCGGGATAAATGCCGAAGACCTTACCCTCCTGCAGCTTCTCCAGGGCAATATCGAGCGCCTTGAGCGATTCGGAACGGTCGGAGCGGTTCACGGGAATGATGTCCACGGCTTCGAAGAATGCCTTCATCATCTTGCCGCGCGGGCCGGGGGTGTTCACGTACTCAGCCTTGGCGAGGAACGCCACGCGGCGCGGCATCATGGCGGAAATAATGATGGAGTCCAGGAAGGACAGGTGGTTGGAGGCGACAATCACCGGGCCGGTGGCGGGGAAGTTTTCGAGTCCGGTCACGCGGGCGCGGAAGACGGTGCGTAGGATTCCGGTGACTGCTTTCTGGGTGGATTTGTAGAGAAGCACGTGAACTCTCCTGATGTGCCGATAGATTGCGGGCTGTGGCGGCGGACCGCCGTGGATGCGGGGTGAGCGACCCCTTCAGAATATACGCCGCCAAAGAGCACAAAATCTGTACTGCGGTAACCTGTGCCGCAAAAAATTTGTACTGTGTTTAGTAGCGTCGGGTTTTATTATTCCACACCCGAGTGTAGGCACGTGAGGGGTGCCGCGCTCCCCTTCCACATGCTGGGATGCGCCTGCCTGCATCCCTTCCGCGCCGGAACACCCTGGAATACCCTGGAACACCGAAACCTTCGCCTCCCCCTCCGTTACAGGCGGTGAGGCAGCGCAGGGCGGCAGTGCGAAAGCTAAGGGTTCAACCTCAACGTAATATTTCAGGTTTTCCGCCGTGTGATTGCAGATTTTCCAGAAAAGTAGCCGCGTCACATTGTGACGCTACGTCAGCAAAGTTTCGTAAATGCGTATTTAATATGCAAGAATAAAAGGCAGGGTGGGCTGTCGCACCTCCCTCAAGGACGATTCACCCCGAACATAGTGAGCCGCCCCTCCAGCGGATGTGCGTCGGAGCCACTCCACATACAAATTCCACGCACACTGGAGACATACACTATGGCTACAAAACCCGTCTCGCGTGCGCAGGCAGCAAAGATTGCCCGCCGCTCAGACACGGTCGGTGCCTATGCCGGAAAAGGCTGGGTACAGGCTGTTGCGTTTGTGATGCTCCTGGGCTTCACCATCATGGCAGTCCTTGCAATGCGCACCTACGCACTCTCCATGCCGCTCCCCGACAAAATTGTCGGCAATGACGGCAAAGTCATCGCGACCCAAGAACAGATCCTGCACGGTCAGGAACTGTTCCAGGGACGCGGCCTGCAGCAGTACGGATCCGTGCTCGGTCACGGCGCCTACCTCGGCCCCGACTACACTGCAGAATACCTGCGCCTGACCACCGATGCCGCCGTCAAGGAGTACCGTGAGCAGGGCAAGCAGGACCCCCGCGAACTCGTCAAGAACGAGTGGCGCAAGGAGAACAAGTACGACGAGCACACCAAGACCATCACCTGGTCCGCTGGTCAGACCAAGGGCTACCAGCTCATGCTCAAGCACTACCGCGAAACCCTGATGAAGGGTGACACCTCGCAGGGCCTGTTCCCCCACGCCATTAAGAACGACGAAGAACTGCACGACATCGTCGCATTCTTCGGCTGGACCGCATGGGCATCGGCGGCAGACCGCCCCGACCAGCCCTACTCCTACACCAACAACTGGCCCTCCGAACCCAACGTGGACAACAAGCCCACCGCGGATCTGATGGTCTGGTCGGCACTCTCCCTGATTGCCCTCATTGGTGGTACCGGTCTGATGTTCGCCATCTACGGCCGCTGGTCCCGCGCTATCGGCTGGCACGCGGAAGAGGCACCCGTCCTCGACTTCCGTCAGCCCGACGAAGTTCGCCTGACCCCCTCGCAGAAGGCAGCCTGCTTGCTCTTCGCAACGATCCTGGTGCTGTTCCTGCTGCAGGCTCTGGTGGGTGCGCTCACCGAGCACTACCGTGAAGAACTCACCGGATTCTTCGGTATCGACATGGGCCAGCTGTTGCCCTACACGGTATCCCGAACCTGGCACCTTCAGCTCTCCCTCTTCTGGACCGCAGGCGCGTTCCTGGCGGGCGGTATCTTCATCGCCCCGCTGATTACCCGCCGCGAACCCAAGAAGCAGGGTCTGCTCACCTACGTTCTCATTGGCGCCGTGGTCTTCGTGGTCCTCGGCTCGCTGCTGAACGAATGGTTCTCTCAGAAGGGCCTCATCCCCAAGGAATTCACCGGCTTCTTCTCGCAGCAGTGGGAGTTCCTGGACCTGCCGCGATTCTTCCAGATCCTGCTCACCGCGGGTATGTTCATCTGGATCGTCATCGTCTGGCGTACCCTCTCCGCTCGTCTGAAGGGCTCGAAGAAGACCTCCCTGCCGTGGCTGTTCCTCTTCTCCGGCCTCGCCATCCCCATGTTCTACGCGGTCGGCCTGCTCGCAGGTCAGCGTACTCACGTGACCGTCGCCGAGTTCTGGCGATTCTGGGTGGTTCACCTCTGGGTGGAGGACTTCCTCGAACTGTTCACCACCGTCATGGTGGCGTACATCTTCGTGCTGCTCGGCGTGGTTCGCGAGCGCATCGCAATCTCCATCATCATGATGGACGCCGTGCTCTACTCCGTCGGTGGTGTGATCGGTACTCTGCACCACACCTACTTCGTCGGTACCCCCTCCGAGCAGATGGCATTCGGTGCGTTCTTCTCGGCTGCTGAGGTTATTCCGCTGACCTTCCTGACCGTTGAGGCGTGGGGCTTCATGCAGCTGGGTGCTCGCCAGTACTCCAACCGCACCAAGCCTTTCCCGCATCGTTGGGCTGTCATGTTCCTGATTGCTGTGGGCTTCTGGAACTTCCTCGGCGCTGGCGTGTTCGGCTTCCTGATTAACCTGCCGATCGTGTCCTACTTCGAGATTGGTACCGCGCTGACCGCAAACCACGCACACGCCTCCATGATGGGTGTGTACGGTATGCTCGCGATCGCGTTCGCGGTGTTTGGTCTGCGCTACCTGCTCCCGGAGAACAAGTGGCCTGAGAAGGGTCTGAAGTTCTCCTTCTGGACTCTGAACATTGGTCTGCTGTGGATGTCCTTCATCTCGCTGCTGCCGCTGGGTATTGCTCAGCTGTACAAGTCCGTGGGTGAGGGCTACTACGAGGCTCGTTCCTTCGCGTTCATTCACGACGGTGCTTCCGCCGTGATGGGTTGGATGCGTATGCCCGGTGACGTGATCTTCTTGGTCGGCATCATCCCGCTGATTAAGCTGGCGCTGCTGGGTATCAAGGAGATCTTCTCCAAGAACGCTAAGGAAACCGTCCTGGAGCTGCCCGAACCGCCGCTGTACGAGGTGGTTGAGGACGCTCGCATCGCAGAGTTCGCCGGCGCTAAGGCTGCCGAGGAGCTGCCCGAGCAGACCAGCCCCTACCGTAGCGATCGTCGAGGCTAACCATGCCTGAGCAGATTGCTGGAGTTTCTTTCCTCGTGTGGCTGGCCTGCGTGTATGCGCTCGGCCTGGTCGCCGTGGGTTGGGGCTTCGATATTCTCGCCAAGCGCACCAGTCAGCGCATGGTGGCGGCGCGAACCTTCGGGTTCACCTACCACGAAGAGAGCGACGCATGGCTCTGCCCCGAAGATCAGTGGCTGTGGGCTACTGCCTTCGACTCGGATAACCGAGTGATGCGTTACCGCGCCAAGCCCAGCGTGTGCAACACCTGCCCCATCAAGGACAGCTGCACCGTCTCGGCGAACGGCCGCGAGCTCACCCGTGAAGTGGACGAATGGCCCTACTCCGAGTCGGGTCGTTTCCACCGCGGGCTGGCGGTTGCCGTATCGCTGCTGGGCGTGGTCACCCTGATTGGTGCCGCCATCGTCTGGCACTCCCCGCTGGAGCTTCTGGTGGAGGGTGCCACCGCGGTGGTCTGCCTGTCGCTGACCTACCCGCTGGCTGTGAAGCTCATGCGTTCCCCCGCGAACTTCGAAAACGATCCGAAGCATATTCACGCGTCCACCGCTGACGAATCGGTGAACGTGAAGATGGACCGTTTCGCGGCGAAGTGGGGTGGCGTTTCGAATGAGCGTAAGCGCCGTACCGATCAGGCACGCAAGCAGATGATTGCGGATGCAACCCTGCCGGTTCGTACCTCTGCCCTCGACCCGGACCGCCCCGCATGGAGCGGTACCGGCACCTCGGTTAAGCGACTGCACAAGACCACGAACGAGGTCTTGCAGGAGCAGAACCTGGCTGAGGTTGAGGCCGCGGAGGAAATGGCGAAGAAATAGCGCTGCATAGGTTTTTCCGTTCCGGCGGCTGACCGGCTGGCTGGTTCCGTCTGTTAGCTTCGGCGGCTACCCCGTGTGGATTTCTCTTTTGAGTTTTCCATGCGGGGTGCCGCCGGGGCGCCGACCACCGCATGCCACCGGAACGGAAAATTCCCCTCCCAAACTCCCCCCACACACAGCCCGGTACCGGGCACCCCCTACTACACACCCCTACTACCTGCACCGTATGAGGCGCGGGCAGGTGGGCACACATACCGTCCTCCCCCAATACTTGTGAAGGAAAACCATGGATCCCGTCACTCTGGCAACTATCCTCATCCCAGTTGCCGTCATTGTTCTTTTTATTCTGATTCGTATGTTCCGCGTCATCCCCGAATACGAGCGTGGCATCTCCTTCCGCTTCGGCCACCTGCGTTCGGAGCTGAAGCCCGGCCTGAACGTCGTCTTCCCCCTCGTTGACTCCCTGCAGCGCGTTGATATGCGTGTCATCACCCTGACCATTCCCCCGCAGGAAGTCATCACCAAGGACAACGTCCCCGCCCGCGTGAACGCCGTGGTCCTCTTCCGCGTGACCAACGCCAAGAACGCCGTGCTTGAGGTTGAAAACTACCCGATTGCCACCAGCCAGATTGCGCAGACGACCCTGCGTTCCCTGCTCGGTCGCGTTGACCTGGACACCCTGCTCGCACACCGCGAGGACCTGAACGAAGACCTGCGTTCCATCATCGGTTCGCGCACCGAGCCGTGGGGTATTCAGGTGGAGCTCGTCGAAATCAAGGATGTTGAGATTCCCGAGGCTATGCAGCGCGCCATGGCTCGCGAGGCTGAGGCTGAGCGTGAGCGCCGCGCAAAGATCATTTCGGCACGCGGTGAGCTGGAGGCTTCGAGCGAGCTGAAGGAAGCATCCGACATTCTGAGCCAGTCCCCCGCCTCCCTGCAGCTGCGTTACCTGCAGACCCTGCTGGAGCTGGGCGCCGACCAGAACTCGACCGTGGTCTTCCCGCTGCCCATGGACGTGATTGGCCCGCTCGTGGGCGCACTCAAGGGCGAGAGCAAGTAGGCTACTCCCCCGCTTGATGTACTAGCCTGAAGTACCCGCCGCGGCGGCTGACCCGCAACTGCGAACATAGAAATATCCCGCGCAGATGAGAGTATCTGCACGGGATATTTCTATGCGGGATTCATACGTGAAACGCTTTCAAAAGGAAGGCGTTTGGCCCGCCGCGGGGGTTGGATGAGGTGGTTGCGGCGGGCCAAACTTTCCTAGGTCGGCTACACACCGTAGAGGTGCGGGCGCGGCAGGTACATCAGCCAGTTGGGTGAGGGGCCGGAATCCTACCGCAAACGGTTTTCACCGACGCCTTAAGCATAACCGGCACACACCCCGAACCGGCGGCAGTCTGAGTGAAGCATCAATCACCCATCTCACGCCATGCCGGGGCGGTATTCAGCCCAGAATCGGCGCCTAAAGCATCGGTACCTCAAGCACCGGCGAGCTGGCTGCAGCGCAACCCCTAACGTAGCGCCCGTCAGCTAGCGCAGCGCCCAGCAAACTAACGCAATGCTCGGTGCGCCTGGTCAAAGAACTCACGCTCGTACACGCACGCCGACAGGTACGCCCGCGCCGCACGCACACGCTGAGCCGGTGAAGCCGCCTCAAACGCACGCTCCACCTCCGCGAGGCTACGCGCCACATCCGCGGCGAACTCTTCGCCACCGTACATGCTTAGCCACTCCGCGTACGGGTGGTCCCCGTGATTCTGCGAGGAGAGCACAGCGCCCACCTCTTCGTACAGCCAGTAGCAGGGCAGGATCGCCGCGGCACCGACCACGTAGTCATCACCGGCGGCGGAGGCACGCAGGAAATTTGTGTACCCCATCGTAATCGGTGAGGGTCCACCCAGACGCGCACGGTTCGCCAGCCAGCCCTCGTGCAGCTGCGATTCGGCGGCAATCGCCTCGTGCGCACCGGCGGCCCAGTGCACCTGCGCCTCAGCGGAATCAGCACGCGCCGAGAGAGTCGCGAGCGCACGCGAATAATCACGCAGGTAAAGGGCGTCCTGGTCCAGGTAGAAGGCGAACAGGTCCTCGTCGAGGGTTCCGTCACCGAGGGCACGCACGAAGGGCAGGTCCAGGATCTGGTGCCAGGTTTCGCCACCGGCTGCCCAGAGGGCGGCGGTCCAGGGACCGGCGGGCTTTACGACGGCTTCACCGGCGGGCACGGGGCTGACCGGCAGCAGACGCTCCGGGCTAGTGCCGTCCAGAGTATTGCCCTCAGAGTCGGTGGTGGCGAGCAGGTGATGCCACGGGTACGCGGAGGCGGCAGCCTCCAGACGGCGGGCACGGGCGGCGTGGTCCACCGGGCCGTGGCCCTCACCGGAGCCGACCTGCAGACCGGCACCTGCGGCAATGGATTCGTGGAGCCAGCGGGTGCTCCACTGCAGGGCGCGGTGGGTGTCTTCGCTGGTCAGAACGCTCTGCTCTGCGGTGTACTCTGCGGCTTCAGTGTGTTCTGCGGCTTCGGTGTGCTGGAGCAGCTCCACGCCCAGGCGGGTTGCCAGCGAGGAGGACAGGGAGCATCCGGTGCCGTGCGTATTACGGCTGTCCAGGCGCGGGGTGCGCACGTGAGCGCAGGTGCCGTCCGGGAAGACCGCGGTGTTACCGGCGTCCTGACCGCACAGGTGGCCGCCCTTCACAATCACGGTGGTTCCGGTCGCCGCCGCAAGGTTCGCCGCCTGCTCGTGTGCCTCATCGAAAGTCTGGGCGGGCTCCTTCTCACAGAGCACGGCGAGCTCCGGAATGTTCGGGGTAATCACATTCACGAGCGGCACGAGGTCGCGCAGCGCCTGCTCCGCTTCCGCCTGCAGCAAGCGGTCACCGCTAGAAGCAATCATGACCGGGTCGAGCACAACCACGGGCACGGGGTGCTCGCTCAGCCAGGTGCGGACAGTGCGGATCGTGTCTGCGTCGCCGAGCATGCCGATTTTCACGGCGTCAACCGTGACGTCATCAAAAACGGCGGCAAGCTGCGCGGTCAAAAATTCCAGGGGCGGGGTGAACACTTCACGAACCCCGCACGTGTTCTGGGCGACCAGTGAGGTGGTCACACACATGCCGTAACCGCCGGATGCGGCAATGGACTTGAGGTCCGCCTGGATACCTGCACCGCCGGAGGGGTCGGTTCCAGCAATGGAGAGAACCCTCGGCACTCGAGCTGTCTGAGGTATCTGAGCTGTCTGGGGTGCCCGGAGGGTTCCGGAGGCGCTCGCGCCGGGTACAGGGCTGGTGGTGGGTGCGCACGCGGGCGCAGTAGGCTGCTCTGCCATCATCGATAATCCCTTCGCTAGTTCGAACTAGAGCAGGTTCAATGGGTGATTCTCTCAGCCTTGAGCGTTCTTACGCCGTTTCGTGCGTCCGCTGCGCCGTAGCCCTTCGCTGTGCCGTAGCCCTTCGTTGGGCGGTCAGTTGGGCGGGTTAGCAGGTCGCAGGCGTCTCAAGGCACCCCATATCGCTCTGCCAGGTTATCACAATGATTCTTAGTAACTGAAAGTTTTGCGGGTGACCAGTGAATCTCTCCGAAATTTTCGTTTGAGTCTTGCACTCTTGCGAGAGCTCCCACCGCCGATTTCAGCGCACCCTTGTTCGGAAACCACCCGTTAAACGAGTAGTGCCCGGCACCGCTTCACACGGTACCGGGCACTATCAGCCGGGCTTAGGCTAGAGGGATTAGGTCAGGGCGAAAATCTCTGCCGGTGAACCCTCCGCGATGATCCTGCCCTCGTGTAGCAGGACCGCACGGTCAGCCAGGGAGGCGATACGCGCATCGTGCGAAATAATCAGCACCGCGCGGTTCGCCAGCACGGCACGCAGAGACTCGGTGGCGTCCGCGAGTTCCAGCTGGGTGGTGGACTCGTCCAGAATCACGGCGTGCGGGTCAGCCAGCACGATACGTGCCAGTGCCAGCTGCTGAATCTGGTCGCGGGTCAGAGGCGAATCCGCGCCGCTGACGACGGTGTCCATGCCCTGCGGCAGGTCGCGCCACCAGCGGGCACCGACAGCGTCCAGTGCCTCGCCCATCTGCTCGACGGTTGCATCCGGCACGACCACCGTAAAGTTATCGGCGAGAGTACCGAAGAAGACGTGCGCTTCCTGGGTGCAGACCAGCAGGCGCGGGCGGCCGTCGGCGGCGGCATCGGTCGGGAAGTCGCCGTGACCGACGGGGCGACCCATCACGTTAATAGTGCCGTCCAGGGCGGTCAGCGAACCACCAATCAGGCGAGCCAGGGTGGTCTTACCCGAGCCGGAGCGGCCCACCAGGGCGAGCGCCTCGCCGCGGCGAATCTTCAGGGTGATGTCTTCCAGAACGAGGGCGTCGGGCGAGTAGCCGTACGAAACCTGGGAGCAGTCAATGGCGTACTCCGGGTTCTTCACGGCTTCATCAGACACGGCGGCGAAGGCTTCGGCACGGTGCTGTGCACGCGCCTCACGCTGCTTCTTCGCCAGGGACACCACGCCGAACACGCGGCCCATGTTCACGAGCATGATGCGCAGGTTGCTGACGTGGTGATTCAGCATGTCGGTGAGGACTCGCAGGCTGAACACCATGACCGAGGCGGTCGCCACAGCACCCCAGCTTGCCCAGCCGAAAGCCACGCAGGCGGCACCCCAGAGCATACACAGAATCGTGGGCATCCAGGAGTTGATAGCGTCCACGGTGAAGTACAGCTGGCGGATGCGCACCATGCCCAGCTGCGCGCCAAACAAACGTTCCTTGTTCTCAGCGGAGAAAACCTCTTCACGGGCGGCGTGAACGCCCAGCTCGCGAATCGTGGAGGTGCCGCGAATGTTCTCGGTCAGCACGCTGTTGAGGTCACTCACGCACTCCTGGGCGGTCTGGTTGCGTGCCGCCATGAGCGGCAGCATCTTCGACATGATGAGGGCAAGACCGGCAATCATGGGCAGCATAATCAGACCCATAGCCGGGCTCACAAACGCCAGGGAAATCGTGGAGATAACGAAGTACAGCACCACGTAGATTGCACCGAGAAGGTCTGTACTGACAGAGCTTGCAGCCGAGGACAGGTCGTCGGTCACGCGGGTGAGCAGGTCGCCGCTGCCTGCTTCTTCCACGGTGCGTGCATCCAGGTCGAGGGTGCCGTCAAGGGTGTCCTGGTTGGTGTCGCGGGTAACGAGCGCTCCCAGTCGGGCCGCGCTGTACGAGGAAACCATGAGGGTCACAGCCTGCACGATGAACGCCGCCAGAATAATCAGAATCGGCTGCCACGGGTAGCTGGAGAACTTGCCTGCCACCACGTCGTCCACGGTGGCACCAATCTGCAGGGGCACCACCGCACCCATGAGGGTACTGACCATGTAGATGACGAAGGTATAGAGGGCTCGCCCCTTATGCGCCGCGAGGTAGCGCCACATGCGGCGCGCCACGTAGGCGGGGGTTTCGATGGGAAGCTGCTTTGCCATGCTAGTTCACCTCCTGATTCTGAGTAGTTGAGGGAGTTCCCGAGTCGGCGGCCGGGTAACCGTCGCGTTCCATGCGGCGGGTCGTCTCCGCGGTCGTGGAGACAACGTAGACCTGCTCCAAATCCTGCAGCAGGCCGGGGTAGCCGACGGGCAGGCGGTCGCTACCGACCTGGGTTTCCATCGCGTCGTAGATGTAGCGCTGGCTGGGTTCGTCCACGGAGTTCAGCGGCTCGGTCAGGATGAGCACCTGCGCATCCTGTGCGAGCGCGCGGGCGAGCGCCAGTCGCTGACGCTGACCACCGGAGAGGTTCGCACCTTCGCTGGTGATGCGGGCGGCGAAGTAGTCTTCGGGGTTGCGTCCGCCCAGTCGGTAGGCGATTTCGCGGGAGTCGGTAATTTTCAGCAGCTCCTGGTCCTTTGCCTGTGCCAGTTCCTTGTCGGGGTTCGGCACGGTGCCCAGGCGCAGGTGCTCCTGCAGGGTTCCCGCGAAAATCATGGGGTTCGGTTCACTCAGCAGCACGCGGCGGCCGGTAGCGTCCTTGAGGTCCTCTCCCCCGCGGCGCAGGGTGCGTGCGAGTGCCTCGGCGTAGTCCTGCGCGGTGAGGTTGTAGTCGCGCGGGTTGACGTACACGATGCGCGGGTTGCTGGCACCGGCGGGGGCGACGGGTACGGGCACCTCAAGGGTGCTCGCCTCGACTGCCTGTTCGGCGCGTGCCAGCTGCGCCATTTCTTCGTCGGTACGCGGCTTCTTCAGCACGCCCTGACGTACGCCAGCGTGACCTTCGAGGCGGGCGATTTTGGCGAGCGCAATCTTGGCGTAGCGCCATTCCGTCAGGAAGTTCTGGGTAATCCAGATGGGGCCACCCATCATCGCAATAATGGAGGCGACGGTCACCAGGGACGCGGCGGGGGTGTCGGAGACCCAGCGGCCGTTTTCGACGTGGCCGGTGAGAGCGAAGCCGATGCCGAGCAGGGTCACGACGCCACCAAGAAACGCGCGGATGAGGTACATCCAGCGGTGCGTCTTTTCGTAGCGCATATAGCTGTCGAAGACTTCGTCGGTGCCGCGGTGGTAGCGCTCACGCATCTGCTCTTCAGCGCCCAGGCCGGCGATGGTGCGCAGACCGGTGGCGATGTCGGAGGCGCGTGAGGAGGCTTCACCGTCCTTCTCACGGTAGTCGCCAATCTTCGATTCAAGGAAGGACGAGTACCAGGCAATCACGCCCACCACGATGAGCGTACCGATGAGGGTAACGACCGCGGTGACGGGGTTGATGAGCCAGAGCTGCACAGCACCGAGGGTCGCGACAATCATGGCGTTGACGAACAGCGGCAGTGAGAAGTAGACGTTGGTAACACGTCGTACGTCTTTGTTCATGACGGTGACTGCTTCACCCGCGTCAACGGTTGTGCGGGTGCGTCCCATGAGCCGGTTAATGTAGGCGCGCCAGTCGCGGCCGAGTTCCGCGCTGAGGGTCATGGAGGTACCCCAACCGAAGAACTCGTTAATCACGATGAAGGTGATAGCGGCGACGACCACCCAGAACATGGGCCAGGCGTCGGGGGCTTTTCCGGCGATGTGCTGGTTGATGAATTGACCCACCATGACGGGGATCAGGATTGCGCCGATGCCTGCGGTGGTTTCACCCGCGATGGGGATTGCCCAGCGGTGCCAGGGGTATTTGTGTCCGGGCGCGGTGACTCGCAGGGCGAGGCGCTTTTTAAGGGCTTCTTCTTCAGCCTTGCGCAGTTCGCTGCCGGTTATTTCCGGTGCAGCTTTTTTCTGCGCAGTTTTCTTCTGAGCGGCTTTTTCCTGCGTGGTTTTGTTATGCATGGATTCTTCATGCGTAGCTTCTTCACGCGCAGCGTTTTCTTGTGCCTTGTCAGCGTTGTATTCAGTCATTCAACGTCTCTCCTTTCTCTTACCCTATTCCTTTATCAATGTGGCACGCAACACTATGAGTGCATTAGTGGGGCGTGTCGTCATTTTGTGCAACGTATCTGGGGCGTGTATCAACCGCGCAATATAAGCCGGCATCAATCGGCGGACTTGAACCTACGCGGTCATTGATGCGGTCTGGCACCCTGCGGCATAGAACCCAACGGGGTGTAGCCCTACAGCCTGGCGCCCTGCGGCGTGGAGCCCTGTGCGTTCAACCTTCTGAACGCAGACTTTCTGAGTGCGGGGTTGTGCATCGCTGCACCTAACCTGCACCTAAAGCGCTTTGTTCTACCCTACCTGAACTTTAGGTTTTCCCGCATGAGAGCACGCGCCTTCGCGCCTCCGCCGAGTTGTTCCCTCGTAACGATAACGCCCCCGCGCCCGCCCTATTCCCGATAGACTGGAATCCTCATGAGTATTTTGAATTTTCTTTCTCCCTCGCTGGGCGAGAACCCCGGCGACTACAATCGACGCGATTTCAAGGGCAACCCCCTCACCGCCGAAGAAATCTATGAGGCGTTCACCGAGTGGATTTCGACCCGCGGCATGACCCTGTACCCCGCCCAGGACGAGGCTGTTCTGAGCATTGCCGCCGGACATAACGTGGTGCTGGCAACCCCGACCGGTTCGGGTAAGTCCACTGTGGCTGTTGCCGCGCATTTTACGGGCCTGGCAACCGGGCAGCGTTCCTACTACACCGCCCCCATTAAGGCGCTGGTGTCTGAGAAGTTCTTTGACCTGATCGATATTTTTGGTGCCGAGAACGTGGGCATGATTACCGGCGACTCCGCCATTAATACGGAGGCGCCCATTATCTGCTGCACCGCGGAGATTCTCGCCAATATTGCCCTGCGCGAGGGTAAGGATGCGGACCTCTGCCAGGTCATTATGGACGAGTTCCACTTCTACTCTGACCCGCAGCGCGGCTGGGCGTGGCAGCTTCCCCTGCTGGAACTTCCGCAGGCGCAGTTCCTGCTGATGAGCGCAACCCTGGGCGATACGACTCGCTTCCAGGAGGAGATGACGGCGCTGACCGGTCGCGAGAGTGACCTGGTGGCGCATTCTGAGCGTCCTATTCCGCTGCATTTCTACTACTCCACCACCCCGGTTCAGGAGACGGTGCAGGAGCTCGTGCAGACCAAGCAGACTCCGGTCTACATTGTGCATTTCTCGCAGAAGGCGGCGCTGGAGCAGGCGAACGCGCTGCTGTCGGTGGCTATTGCTTCGAAGGAAGATAAGGAACGCATTGCCGAGCTGATTGCGAAGTTCCGTTTCGGTCCGGGCTTCGGCAAGGCGCTGAATAAGCTGGTGCGTGCCGGTATCGGTATTCACCACGCGGGCATGCTGCCCAAGTACCGCCGCCTCGTGGAGCAGCTGGCTCAGGAGGGTCTGCTCAAGGTCATTTGCGGTACCGACACCCTGGGTGTGGGTATTAACGTGCCGATTCGTACCGTGCTGATTACGGCGCTGTCAAAGTTTGATGGTGCCCGCAGCCGCCGCCTGCGTGCCCGCGAGTTCCACCAGATCGCTGGACGCGCCGGCCGCGCCGGTTTTGATACCGCCGGCACCGTGGTGGTTCAGGCACCCGAGCACGATATTGAGAACGCCCGCCTGCTGGCTAAGGCGCAGGCGAAGTTCGGTGACGACACCAAGCGCATTAACCAGTCGCTATCCTCCAAGCGTAAGAAGGCCCCGGAAGGGTTCGTTGGCTGGTCTGAGAAGACCTTCGAGCAGCTGGTAGAAGCCGCCCCGGAGCCGCTGACCTCCTCCTTCGACATCACTCACTCGATGCTGCTGAACCTGATGCACCGCCCGGAGAACCCGGTCATTGCTGCGTACCGCATCATTCAGAACAACCACGAGAGCCCCGCGCGCCGCCGCGAGCTGCTGCGCAAGGCAATCGGCATCTACAAGGAGCTGCTGACCGGCGGCGTGATTGAGCGAACCAACACCCCGGACGAGCACGGCTCCTACCTGCGCCTGACCGAGGACCTGCAGGATAACTTTGCCCTGAACCAGCCGCTGTCCGCTTTTGCGGTCGCCGCGCTGGAACTGCTCGACCCCGAATCCCCCAGCTACGCGCTGGACGCGCTCTCCCTCATCGAGGCAACCCTGGAATCGCCGAACCAGGTGCTGTACGCACAGGAACGCAAGGCAAAGAACGAGCTGTCGGCACAGCTCAAGGCGGACGGTGTGGACTACACCGAACGCATGAACGAGCTGGACAAGGTCACCTACCCGCAGCCCCTGGCGGAGCTCATTGATCAGGCATACACGACCTACAAGCAGTCCGCACCGTGGGTGGCTCGTTTTGAGCCGCGCCCCAAGTCGATTGTGCGTGACATGTACGAACGCGCAATGGGCTTCAACGACTTCGTGCAGTACTACTCGCTGGAACGCGCCGAGGGTGTGCTTCTGCGTTACCTCTCTGACGCGTACAAGGCGCTGCGCCACACCATCCCCGATTCTGCCGTGACCGACGAGCTCGACGACATCATCGAGTGGCTCGGCGAGCTCGTGCGCCAGACCGACTCCTCCCTGGTGGACGAGTGGGAGAAGCTGGCTGCCGGCGAAGACACCGCGACTATTGCCGCCGAGCACGCCTCCATTGAGGAGGAAGAGCCTCCCGCCGTGACGAAGAACCTGCGCGCCTTCCGTGTGATGGTGCGCAACGCCCTCTTCCGCCGTGTGGAGCTCTTCGCTGAGGAGCGTGACCGCGCCTTGGGCGCCCTGGACGAGTGGTGCGGCTGGGATGCCGACCGCTGGGCGGACGCCATGGACGACTACTTCGACACCTACGACGACATCTACACGGACGCCGATGCGCGCTCGCCTCGCCTGGTCAGCATGGATGAGGACACCGCCGCGCATCCGGGCGTGTGGAAGGTTCAGCAGAGCTTCGCCGACCCCGAAGACAACTTTGACTTCGGTATTCGTGCCGAGGTTGATTTGGCGGCCTCCGATGAGGCTGGCTACCCGGTGCTGAAGATTCTGAGCGTGGGCGAGTTCTAAGGCTCCGCCAGAGGCTCTGATTGAGACTCCGCCCGAGGCTCTGCCACGATGTTGCCCATAGTGGGCTAGAATACAGAGTATCTATCTATTTGAATGAAAGAAGGTTCACCGTTGACCGTTTCTTCGCTTCCCAAGGTTGAGTACCGCAAGGGTTCGGTCGTCAAGCACGACGGCTACGAGATTACCGACCACTGGTTCCAGGTTCCCCTGACCCACGGTCTGATTTTCTCCAAGGGCAAGGATGCCGCTCTCTCCTCCCGTTTCGCAGACCAGACCATCACCGTGTTCGCCCGCGAGGTTGTGAGCACCAACGAAACTCTGACCGTTTCGGCTGATAAGCGTCCTTACATTGTGTACCTGCAGGGCGGCCCCGGTTTCGGTTCGCCGAAGACCGGCTCCATTGGCGGCTGGATTGCTGAGCTGGCGAAGACTCACCGCGTGGTTCTTCTGGATCAGCGCGGTACCGGCATGTCTTCCCCGCTGTCTGCCCGCAACATCACCGCTGTGGGTGACGCGCAGGTTCAGGCTGAGTACACTGAGCTGTTCCGTGCGGACTCCATCATCGCTGACGCCGAGGCTGTCCGCGAGGTGCTGCTGGCTGACCGTGCTGACAAGCGCTGGTCCACCATTGGTCAGTCCTTCGGTGGCTTCCTGACCCTGTCCTACCTGTCGTTCGCACCGCAGTCGCTGCGTGACTGCCGCATCACCGCGGGCCTGGCGCCGATTCGCACCTCCGTGGACAACGTCTACCAGCACACCTTCGACCGCATGAAGGAACGTAACGAGGAGTACTACAGCTGGTTCCCCGAGGACGCTGAGCTCGCTACCCGCATTGCTGAGCACCTGCGTACCCACAAGGAGTACCTGCCCACCGGTGAGCGTCTGACCGATCACCGCTTCCAGATGGCTGGTCACTACCTGGGTGGCCGCTGGCGCGAGCGCGGTCTGCACTACTTCCTGGAGACCGCTTTCGCTGAGGGTAACGACCACCTCTCCGATCAGTTCCTGACCGCTATGGGTGCCGAGGTGACCTTCCAGGCGAACCCGCTGTACGCCCTGATGCACGAGACCATTTACGCTGACGGCCCCGCCGACGGCGTTCTGCCCGGCATCCCCGGCTACGAGCTGTCCCCCTCCCCCGCGCCGACCAACTGGTCTGCTGCTCGCGTGGCGGCCTCCCGCCCCGAGTTCGCACCGGATGCGGATCGCCTGCTCTTCACCGGCGAGCACATCTTCCCCTGGTACTACGAGGAGGATCCCTCGCTGCGTCCGCTGGCTGAGGTTGCAAACCTGCTGGCTGAGAAGAAGGACTGGGGTCGCCTGTACGACCACGCACAGCTGCACAAGAACGAGGTTCCCGTGGTGGCTGCGGCGTACAACCCGGACGTGTACGTGGACTTTGAGCACTCCATGGAGACCGCTCGCTGGGTCGGCAACACTCAGGTGTGGACCTCGAAGACCCACCACCACGACGGTTTCGGTTCTGACCCGCTGACCATTCTGGGTCACCTGAAGAACATGCTGGCTGAGGTTCACAACCAGTAATTCTTCTGAAATATCTCTGATATAGCTAAAGCCCCTCACCCCGGTTGATCCGGTGTGAGGGGCTTTCGTGTAAGCGCTTAGCCTGGTGAGGCTGCACGCTCAGTAGCTCAAGCTACTACTTCGAGGAGGAAGCGTGCGCATCCTGTGCGGTGCGGGCACGCATCACGAGGGCGTGGTATTCGTCTTCCTTCTCGATCAGCTCGTCACGCAGCTTGGCGGGAATGGCGTTGAGCTTCTCGGTTTCCTTCTGCCAGCGGGTGGTGATGTCCGCGCGCTCGGCGGCGGGTGCATCCTCGGGCAGTGCCAGGTACTTCTCGGAGAGCGCCTGAACACGCTGAATGGTCTGCAGTGCGCGGCCCTTGGGGCTGAGCAGCGAGGCAAGCACGGTAATAATCAGGACGCCCACGATGACCATCAGCGACATTTCGGTGGTAATCTCCACAACGTGCACGGGCTCGCCGTGGTTAATGAACGGCAGGTTGTTCTCGTGCATTGCGTGCAGGATCAGCTTCACGCCAATGAACGCAAGGATGGTCGCCAGGCCGTAGGAGAGGTAGACGAGGCGGTCCAGCAGGCCGTCAATGAGGAAGTACAGCTGGCGCAGACCCATGAGGGAGAACGCGGTCGCGGTGAACACAATGTAGACGGACTGGGTGAGGCCGAAGATCGCGGGGATCGAGTCGAGCGCGAAGAGCAGGTCGGAACCGGCGATAGCGACCATGACGAGCATCATGGGGGTCATGACGCGCTTGCCGTTTTCGATGGTGAAGAGCTTGTCGCCGTCGAAGTGGTCGCTGGTCTTCAGGTACTTCTTGGCGAGGCGGACCATGATGTTGTCAGCTTCGTCGTCGCCGTCGCCTTCGGTGATTTCGTCCTTGAGCAGGTTACCTGCGGTCATGAGCAGGACCAGGCCGAAGATGTAGAACACCCAGGCGAAGGAGTTGATAATCGCCGCGCCGGCGAAGATGAAGGTGCCGCGCGCCAGAATCGCGAAGACGATACCGAAGAGCAGAACCTTCTGCTGATTCTCACGGGCGACACGGAAAGTGCCCATAATGATCATGAAGACGAAGAGGTTATCGACCGAGAGAGCTTCTTCGGTGATATAGCCTGCATAGAATTCGGTGGCGGCGGAGGGGCCGTTCGTCACGAAAATGTACAGGCCGAACAGCAGCGCGATGCTGATGTAAATACTCGACCAGATGGCCGCTTCCTTGACGGTGGGTTCGTGCGCCTTACGGACGTGGAACACGAAGTCGAAGGTCAACAGACCCGCGATGATGAGAATAGTAACCAACCATTGCAACCCGGTAACTTCCATGGGGAGCCTTTCTTGTGGTGTGCGTACAGGACCACAAGTCTCTCCCGCCGACCTGAATGGAGGTCGGCTCGATTCACCGGTTAGGCGCCTTCGGCTAACGTGCTGACGATGAGTCGATTGGTGGGATACTCCCTTGCTCGGTGAACGATTATACAGCAGGTTGGGGTTTTCGCACAGGAGCCCCTCCGGGAGGACTTTCAGGAGCTAGGTGCACCGAAACGCCGCATCCGGCGGGGTTATCCCGTCGGATGCGGCGTTCTGGGTGATGAATACGCGCTGTCTAGTTGGGGGTCTAGCTGGCGACGCTATGAGTTTGACAACATGTAGAGCGGCACGGTGTAGATCGGCACCGCACAGATCAACACCGCGCAGCAAGCCCACATCAAAGTAGCCCTCCCCGTGAACTATTACGGGGAGGGCTACTTTTTCATTCAGTGAGGATCATTCAATGAGGAGATTCAATTAGGAGGTCGTCATATTGAAGGTCGGCGGGGTGAAAGCAATCGCGTTCACCTGCTTGTTCGTATCCAGTTTGTCGTTCTCACGAATCGTCGGGACGGTAATAACCACCTCGAACTGGTACATGCCTTCCATGAGCTTATCGCCACGCAGCGCAAAACGCGCAGAGATACCGGTCGCCTGATCATTCACGCTCGACGCAAAGGGAATGACCTGACCCTGAACGGTCTGAGTCTTGCCGTTGCGGGTCATGACGGTTGCCTTGCCGGTCGGGTCAGTCGTGAAGACCTGACGGTCAATGATTTCACCCTCGGGCGAGAAGAAGTAAATGTCCATGGACGGGTGCAGGTGCGTAGTGCCGGTCGTCGCCTCCAGCGCGGAGACGTTGTAGGTCATCACGAACTCACCACAGTTCAGGTTGAGGTCGCCCTCGGGGCCGTGAGTCGCCTCGTACACGGACATGAGGCGGATCGTTGCGGGGTTCGGGGAGGTTGCGTTCTCCATGGACCACCACGCCTGACCGGTCACCGGCGCAGTCACGGGCTTATTCTTGGTGCGCGACTGCAGGGCGCCGCTGGCGGGGTTGGTAATCATCCAGCCGCCGACCTGAGTGAAGTCCGGGCCCTTAACCGTCTTGCAATCATCGGCCGAGGCAGCGAATGCGGGCACCGCCGTGGAGGCGGCAATAGCGGGCACAGCCCAGAGCGCACTGCGGGTGAGGTTGCGGCGGGTAACGGAACGAGCTCCCGTAGTGTGTGCGTCTGAAGGGTTATTCGAAATAGTCACAGATTTTTCTTTATCGTTTGGAAGCATCACGGTGTTATTTGACATGTAAAACACTTTGATAGTGTACAGCATGTATCTGCACTCAGTGGAACTTCACGAGCAATGAATTATCTCATGGCGAAAAACCCAAGTCAGACCGCTAAACACCGGGCTTAGAACACGGTGTTTAGAGCACCAGGTTTAGGCGTGACCCGCCTCCTTCATCAGGCGCAACTCCTTCTTCAAATCGGCAAGCTCATCACGCAGACGCGCCGCCAACTCAAACTGCAGGTTCTCCGCCGCCACGCGCATCTGCTCGTTCATCTGCTCAATCAAATCCAGCAAATCCTCGGCGGGTGCCGCTGCCAGGCCGTCAGCACGAACGCGCGCCTCCGCACGGGCGAGAAGCTCCTCCGACTCCGGGGTGCTCGTAGCAATCTTCGACGAGGTCGCAGAACCGGTCTTCGCACCCGCACTCACCGTGCGGGCACCCTTCTTACCGCTCTTCCGCAGCTGCAGAAGCTCGCGGGTGTCCTCCTCCTCGCGGGCGAGAACATCCGTAATATCGGCAATCTTCTTACGCAGAGGCTGCGGGTCAATGCCGTGCTCACGGTTGTACGCCTGCTGAATCTCGCGGCGGCGGTTCGTCTCATCAATCGCCACGCGCATAGAGTCCGTAATCTTATCGGCGTACATGTGCACCTGACCGGACACGTTACGCGCCGCACGACCAATGGTCTGAATCAGCGACGTGGTCGAACGCAGGAAGCCTTCCTTATCGGCATCCAGAATCGCAACCAGGGACACCTCCGGCAGGTCCAGGCCCTCACGCAGCAGGTTAATACCGACCAGCACATCAAAGGTGCCCAGGCGTAGCTCACGCAGAAGCTCCACACGGCGCAGAGTGTCAACGTCTGAGTGCAGGTACTGCACCTTCACGCCGTGCTGCAGCAGGTACTCGGTCAGATCCTCCGCCATGCGCTTGGTGAGGGTCGTGACCAGCACACGCTCATCACGCTCAACGCGCACGCGAATCTCCTCGAGCAAATCATCAATCTGCCCCTTGGTCGGCTTGACCACAATCTCCGGGTCAATGAGGCCGGTCGGGCGAATAATCTGCTCCACATAACCATCAGCCTGCGACAGCTCATACTTACCCGGAGTCGCCGAAAGGTAAATTGTCTGACCGATACGCTCCAGGAACTCCTCCCACTTCAGCGGGCGGTTATCCATCGCCGAGGGCAGGCGGAAACCGTGCTCCACCAGGGTGCGCTTACGGGACATATCGCCCTCATACATGGCACCAACCTGCGGGACCGTCACGTGCGACTCGTCAATAATCAGCAGGAAATCATCCGGGAAATAATCCAGCAAACAGTTCGGGGCGCTACCGGGGGCACGACCGTCAATATGGCGCGAGTAGTTCTCAATGCCATTGCAGAAGCCCATCTGCTCCATCATTTCCAGGTCGTAGGTGGTGCGCATACGCAGACGCTGCGCCTCCAGCAGCTTGCCCTGGGATTCGAGGGTCTGCAGGCGCTCGCGTAGCTCATCCTCAATGGAGGTAATGGCCTTCGCCATACGCTCGGCACCGGCGATGTAGTGGCTTGCGGGGAAGACATACATTTCTTCTTCCTCGCGAATCACCTCGCCGGTCAGCGGGTGCAGGGTGTAAATCGCCTCAATCTCATCACCGAAGAACTCAATGCGAATCGCGTTCTCCTCGTACATGGGGATGATTTCGACGGTATCGCCGCGCACACGGAACGTGCCGCGGTGAAAGTCCATGTCGTTACGCGCGTACTGCATCGCCACGAACTGGCGCAGCAACTCGTCGCGGTCAATCTCCTCACCGCGACGCAAAGTCACCATCTGCTCAATGTACTCTTCGGGCGTGCCCAGGCCGTAAATGCAGGACACGGTCGCAACCACCACCACGTCACGGCGAGTCAGCAGGGAGTTCGTCGCCGAGTGGCGCAGACGCTCCACCTCCTCGTTGATGGAGGAGTCCTTCTCAATGAACGTATCGGTCTGCGGCACGTACGCCTCAGGCTGGTAGTAGTCGTAGTAGGAGACGAAATACTCCACCGCATTATTCGGCAGCAGCTCGCGCAGCTCATTCGCCAGCTGCGCTGCCAGAGTCTTATTCTGCACGAGCACCAGAGTCGGACGCTGCACCGCCTCAATCAGCCAAGCGGCGGTCGCGGACTTACCGGTACCGGTAGCGCCCATCAGCACAATGTCCTTCTCACCGTTCTGCACACGCTCGGTGAGCTCGGCGATAGCCTTCGGCTGATCACCGGCAGGCTGGAAGGGGCTGATCACTTCAAAGGGGGCAACAACGCGGTTAATTTCGGGTGCGTAACTCATGTATCCATCCTAGGGGAAAGCCGCCCGATGCGCGCCCGGATTGGTCACCCTTTTCTGCTGGCGCAATACGATGACGCGCAATGCGCTCACTACGACTCCCACTGCCTCACCGCTAACTGCCCCACCGGTGACTACACACCAGTGGGGCACCTCGCGGGTAAGAATTTAGCGCACCTCCACGGTGGCTCCGGCGAGGCTCATCAGCGCCCGGTTCGTCAGCGGAAGGTACCCGTTCAGGGCGCTCAAAATCAGCTGCATGGTGCGCTCTTCATCCTCCACGCTCAGCCCGCGAGGAATACCCACACCCGGCACGCAGATGCGCTGCTTATACAGGTCAATCACCGCGCACACGGTGCGGTTCGGCACATCCAACACCGGCAGCATGCCGCGGTGGTTGACGGTGCGCAGGCCCTTACCGACCACGGCGGCGCTGCGGATATCCGGGAGGGCATTCCCCTCAAAACGGGAGGCGCCCGCACCGTTCGCAAAAGCGGCAGGGTCGGGAATGCTATTGGGCACCGCGCTCTTCTCGTTCAGCACAGACAGCAGCGGCTCCCCCACGGCGGCGGTGACCGCCACGTAGCGTACCTGCCGGTCCATGGCATTGAGGAAGTCCAGTTCCGCGTACTCCTCCACGCGGTAGTTCTCAACCAGACCGGCTTCACCCGACCCGGTTTCTTCCACGGTTCGGGTGATGACTTCTTCATCGTAGAAGCTTGCCACGCACACCTGCGGGGCGCCGCGCTCAATGCGGGCGCGGCACCGATAGTCGTCATCGAGCAGCCAGAGGGACAGCTCGTAGCCGTCGGGTACATCGCGCACACCGGTCGCGAGCAGCACTTCGCTGCCGTCCAGGGGGAACGGCTCCCAACCTGCCGGTTCAAAAACGTTGAGGGCACCATCCAGGGCGGGATTGCAGGATCCGAGGCTCGGCGCCTGCTCAGCCGGGGTGAACGCCTCGGTGGAGGGCATGGCGATGGTGAGCCCGCGCATCCTGCCGGCGAGGCAGAGTTCAACCGCCATGAGCAGGTGACCCGCACCTTCACGGCTCAGTGCAGGGCTCTGCACCAGGTGCGCCACACCGGAGTTATCCAGGCTGAGGTGTTCGCCGACTCCGCGGGCGGCGTTAGAGTAGCGGTTGTGCAGGCGCACCAGCTCGTCAATGGGCAGGGCGCGCCCCACGGTGCCGAACGCCTGGGCGATAGCGTGAACATGTTCGGGGAAGACGCGGCAGAGCCTGCCAAGCTGGCGGGCAAATTCTGCCGGACGCTGCGTGAGCACGCCCAGCAGGGTGCCGAGGTTCTGCTGGCGGTAGGCATTGAGTAGCTGGGCGACGGTGGCGGGTTCAAGCTGCTCAGCGCTGTCCCGCTTGTGGAGGCGCGCTCCCTGGCGGTTGAGGGTTGCGGTGCCGCCGCGGCTACCCGCGGACTGCTCTGATGAGTTTTTGCCTGCTTGTTCTCGGTAGGTTCCCGACTGCGTCACGTTTTCACGACCTTGAGCTCTTCAGAGCGTTCGTTAGCTGATTCTTTATAGAGTGACGGGCGGGGCTCGGCGCCTACCGGCAGATGGTTCGCACACACACCACCGTCTGCCGGATCGTATAGTACCGGCATACAGCTGTGCCTCGTTCCTTGAGTAACTAAGCTATAGCTTCAAGACGTCAGCATCAGGACCTCAGCGCTGAGATAGTACCCAGTTCTCCGCGCTGAGATGTCAGCGTTGAGCCCCGCCCGTCGGTGCGGGCGCACCCCCGTGGAGGCGCCGGGCTGGGTTACCGCTGGTGATGAACCCGTTGCCCATGCTGTGGAGGGGCGTGTGCGTTCCGCAACGCTTTTTAGGCTATCAGCTTTAGCGGGCAATTACTAGGGTTAGAGTAACTATTAACTAAGGTTGAGCTATGTTTCAGGTTTTGAGAGCTTTATACGGGCGCTTTAGCCCGGAAATCCGGGAGGAACGGAAATCTAGGAACGGAAAATCTAGGAGCGGGAATCTAAGACGGGGAATCCAGGATCTGGAATCTAGGGGGCCGGTAACCTAGACCGGCAAATCCACCCACTGCGTGTCCCCCCAGGTCACGCTCGCCGCGCCGGAACTCAAGCTCACCACCAGCTCCTCGGCACGTTCCAGCTCCTCCGGGCGGTCAAATACGCCCAGGGAAATCGTGGCACCCTCCGCGCCATACTCGGTACCCAGCACGTTCAGACCGGCGGCACGGATCTCGTTCTCCAGGCGGCCAGCATCCGCATGCGAACTGGGCACCTGACCCACACGCAGACGCTCGCGCGAATCAAATAGCGCACCGTCCAGGGTCTGCACCACCGCATCAGTGTAGGCACGCACCAGACCGCCCGCGCCGAGCTTAATGCCACCGAAATAGCGCACGACCACCGCAACCACATCCGACAGGTCAGTGGTGCCGTCCTCGCGGGTCTGACGCGCCAGCAACGCCTGCATCATCGGCACACCGGCGGTACCGGCGGGCTCACCATCATCGGAGGAACGCTGAATATCGCGGTCAGCACCAATAATGAACGCTGAACACACGTGGCGGGCATCGTGGTAGGTCTTGCGCACTGACTCAATGTAGGCGCGCGCCTCCTCAACGGTGCTCACGCGCTTGATGTGACCAATAAATTCGCTACGCTTAATTTCGAGGAGGCTCTCATAGGGCTCATCGCCGCGCGGCACAAGGTAGCGGTTGGCGCGAGTTTCTTCCTGCATGTGTCCTCCTCTAATCAGTACCTATCTATTGTGGCACAGCCCGTCAGGAGCACCGTCCATGTCCCAGTCTTCTTCCCCCGCTTCTACCACCCTGCACCGTTACGCCCTCACCGGCGGTATCGGCAGCGGCAAGAGCACCATCGCCTCCCTCTTCGTTGAGCAGGGCGCATTCCTGGTGGATGCGGACGCTATCTCCCGCTCCCTCATGGAGCCCGGCGAGGCGGTGCTCGCCCGCACGGTCGCGGAGTTCGGTGAGCATCTGCTCGATGAGGACGGCCGCCTCAACCGCCCCGCCCTGGCGCGTATCGTGTTCAATGATGAGCAGGCGCGCCTGCGTCTGAACGCGATTGTGCATCCGGCCATTCGTGAGCGTGCCGCGCAGCTGGTGGAGCAGGCGCAGTCCGAGCCCGGTTTTAGCGGCGTGGTGCTGGAGGATATTCCCCTGCTCGTGGAGACCGGCGACCCGTCCGCCTTTGAGGGCGTGGTCGTGGTGCGCACTCCCCTGGCGACTCGCCTGCAGCGCCTCGTATCTTCGCGCGGTATGAATGAGGAGGATGCACGCGCCCGCATCGCCGCGCAGGCAACCGATGAGCAGCGCGAGGCGGTCGCAACCTGGATTATCGATAACGGCGGCTCGCTGGAGGAGACCGCCGAGCAGGTGCGCACCATCTGGGCGCAGATGATCGCCGCCTAACAATCCTCCCCGGCAACACCCCTCACCCAAACCCAAACCCTCCAAGAACGCAAAGAACCCCCTCACCTCCCAAACGGGAGATGAGGGGGTTCCCCTGCTCTAGGCACCCCCGTGCGGGGTTACCTATCGGCTATTACGCCTGATGAGTGCTCATCTGAGCGGCAGATTAGTTGCCGGTCAGCTTCTTGCGGAGCTCAGCCAGTGCCTCATCCGATGCGAGGGTACCTGCGGAAGCGGGCTCCTCGGAGGAGTAAGAGGTCGGTGCGGGCTCAGCTGCTGCGGGAGCTGCTGCTGCAGCCTCTGCGTCAGCCTCGAGAGCCTTAGCAACCTGAACCTTGTGAGCCTCGAAGCGAGCCTGTGCCTCTGCGTACTGTGCTTCCCAAGCCTCGCGCTGTGCGTCGAAGCCTTCCAGCCACTCGTTAGCCTCGGGGTCGAAGCCCTCGGGGTACTTGTAGTTGCCAGCCTCGTCGTACTCTGCAGCCATGCCGTACAGAGCGGGGTCAAACTCGGTAGCGTTGGGGTCAACGCCCTCGTTTGCCTGCTTGAGGGACAGGGAGATGCGGCGGCGGTCCATGTCGATGTCGATGATCTTAACGAAGACCTCTTCACCAACGGAGACGACCTGCTCAGCCAGATCAACGTGGCGGGTTGCCAGCTCGGAGATGTGGACGAGGCCCTCGATGCCGTCCTCAACGCGCACGAATGCACCGAAGGGAACGAGCTTGGTGACCTTGCCGGGAACAATCTGACCCAGAGCGTGGGTGCGAGCAAATGCCTGCCACGGATCTTCCTGGGTTGCCTTGAGGGACAGGGACACGCGCTCGCGGTCCAGGTCCACCTCGAGAACCTCGACGGTAACGGGCTGGCCAACCTCGACAACCTCGGACGGGTGGTCGATGTGCTTCCAGGACAGCTCGGAAACGTGAACCAGACCGTCCACGCCACCCAGGTCCACGAATGCACCGAAGTTGACGATGGAGGAGACAACGCCCTCGCGGACCTGACCCTTCTCCAGCTCGTTGAGGAAGGAGGAGCGGACTGCGGACTGGGTCTCTTCCAGGTATGCACGGCGGGACAGAACAACGTTGTTGCGGTTCTTGTCCAGCTCGATAATCTTAGCTTCGAGCTGCTGGCCGATGTAGGGAGCGAGGTCGCGGACACGGCGCATCTCGACGAGGGATGCGGGCAGGAAGCCACGCAGACCGATGTCGAGGATAAGGCCACCCTTGACAACCTCGATAACGGTACCGGTAACGACGCCGTCGTTTTCCTTGACCTTCTCGATGTCGCCCCATGCACGCTCGTACTGTGCGCGCTTCTTGGAGAGGATCAGGCGACCTTCCTTGTCCTCCTTGGTGAGGACGAGTGCCTCAACCTCGGAGCCGAGCTCGACAACCTCAGAGGGGTCGATGTCGTGCTTGATGGACAGCTCGCGGGAGGGGATGACGCCTTCGGTCTTGTAACCGATGTCGAGCAGAACCTCATCGTGGTCGATCTTAACAACCTGGCCGGAGACGAGATCGCCATCGTTGAAAACCTTAATGGTCTTCTCGACAGCCTCGAGGAATGCCTGCTCGTCGCCGATGTCGTTGATTGCGACCTGAGGGATGTTGGTGCTCATGTAGTGAGGGCTCCAATTGGATTTCTAATAGGTCGACGCTGCCGGTTCGCCGTTCAACACCCCCGGGCGGAGGCGCCGGCCGGCTCACTTTTTCACCCCGGCGTGCACGGCATAGGACCGCTAACGCCTTTGAACGGGGTGAGGAAACGTCGAGCTGACGGATACTTACAATGTGTACCGCCTACCGGAAGCAGATGCTTTAAGTAGGGTGTGCGAGTGGTCTGCGCCCGTTTTCTCCCCGTTGTTCTCGAGGAGAAAAAGAGCATAGAAAACCCGTACGTTGGTACACGCAGTTAACAGTTTACGGGAATCCCGGGCGTGTCGTCAATGGTTACGCGCCCGGGATTCCCGTACTTATTTGCGGTTTTGGAGTTGTGGTTCGCGGAGGGGGTGCGGAGGGGACGGCGCTCGTCCTCGTTCCTCTCACCATGGAAAGGGCGGGGCGCCGCATATTTCCTCCGCGCCTACGCAGGGGCACCCGTCACCCGGACGCTCCGCTCCCTCCTCGCTCCGCATCGGAGAGCGTCCGTGCGACACCCTGAGGGCGCATCCGGAAAACGCGGCCGCACCCGCACAGTGTCCCAGCGCGGAAAGGCGGTATCGTCCGTAGTGACATCAGGGTGCCCGA